>JANYKN010000003.1 GCA_025361565.1 Bacteroidota bacterium
GGCAAATATGCACCAGGGGACTTTGGGATGAATCCATCCCGGGTATAGTTTTTGATAAAGATGGGGTATCAAATTATGCAAAACTATTTGACAGATTAGTTGAGGCCTATCCTCGTGGTGAAAAGGGTCAAAATGAATGGACCTCGATAGTCAAAAAGATTAAAGAAAAAGGACTCAAAAAAAGATATGATTGTATTATCGGAGTGAGTGGGGGAACTGATAGCAGCTTTCTATTATATCTTGCAAGCCAGACCGGATTACGTCCATTGGCGGTAAATCTGGATAATGGGTGGAACAGTGATATTTCTGTCAGGAACATACGGAAAATGACAGAAGCTTTGAATATTGATCTTGAAACTTATGTAATCAATTATGAAGAAATAAAGGATCTTTTACGTTCTTATATGATTGCCGGATTACCGTGGGTCGATTTACCGACTGATTTAGCAATAAAAGCAGTACTTTATAAAATTGCAAGCCGTGAAAAAGTGAAATTTATCCTTCGAGGAAATGATTTCAGGTCTGAAGGAACACAACCAACTGAATGGACATATGGAGACGGAAAGCAACTTATAGCAATCCATCGTTCCTATGGTAATACCAAGCTTAATACTTATCCAAACTACACTTTATTAAATCTACTCTACCATGGTTTCATTAAAAGTATAAAAAGTATTTACCCATTTTATTTTATTGAATACAAAAAAAAACAAGCACAAGAATTTTTACAGAAAACTTACAATTGGGAGTATTATGGGGGGCATCATCATGAAAATATTTTCACGAAATTTGTCATTAGCTATTGGATATATGAGAAGTTTGGAATTGATAAAAGAAAAATTTCATTATCAGCACAGATACTTTCAGGCGAAATAAGCAGAGAGGATGGAATTTTATTGTTAAACGAACCGCCATATCGATTAGACAAAAAAGAAAGTATGATTGATTATGTTAATAAAAAACTGGATTTTAGCAAAACTGACTTTGAGAAATTGATGAAAGCCGCCAATAAATCATATAAAGATTACCCTTCATATCACCTTCTTTTCACAAGATTTATTAAAATAACAAGGCCATTATTAAAACTAGTATTTATTCACAAACCTCAATCGATTTATAAAATGGAGGTAATTAAGGAATAATATGTATTTGTTAATATTTACACAAAAAGGAATAGTGTTTATTTTTAACTTAAGGTGTAATAGTTTTCTTCCCAAGACGTGATAAAATATTCGACTCCTCCTATATGCAAATTATTATAGATCGTGAAATAAACAGGGTAGAATGGATTGACTTCATAAAAGGGAATCAATATAATTCTCCTTTCCAATCCCCAGGTTTTTATGATTTATTTAATAAAATACCAAATCAAACTGCAATTGCATTTGCAATTAAGGATTTAACCGAATTTAAAGCATTATGTGTTGTTACTCTCCAAAAAGAAAAGGGATTGAAGGGCTACTTTTCAAGAAGGGCAATTATTTATGGCGGACCAGTAGTTGCATGGAACTGCGAAATAGAATTAGAGACCCTAATAAGATTTATTAATAGTACTTTTAAAAATAAAGTCATATACCTAGAAACTCGAAATCTAAATGATTATACTTCTTTACAAAATTCATTTTTAAATCAAGGCTGGATATATAAACCTCATTTAAACATTCAGATAAAACTTAATGCAAAAAGCCTGGATGGTTTGTTGAATGAGATGAAATATAATCGAAAAAGAGAGATTAAACTTTCCAAAAGGGAAGGTGCTACCTATAAAGATGCAGACAGCATAGATGAAGTAAAAACTCTCTATTCTATATTGGTGGAATTGTATAAAATGAGAGTTAATCTTCCTTTACCTGATTTAAAGTATTTTATCGAATTATATCATTCTCCAATTGGGAAAGTCTTTATAGTGAAACATGAGCAAAACATTATAGGGGGGAGTTTTTGCCTCTATTATGCAAATACATCTATTTGTACTCTATATTATTGTGGTCTAAGAAATTATCACACTAAAATATATCCAACTCATCTGGCAGTAATAGCCGCAATGGAGTTCGGGATTAAAAATAATCTGCAATTGTTGGATTTAATGGGAGCCGGAAAACCGGGAGTGAATTATGGAGTGAGAAATTACAAAACTGAATTTGGAGGAAATTTAGTTGAAAATGGCAGAAACATGATAATCTATAATCATTTGTTATTTAAAATGGGTAGCCTTGGATTAAGCTTCATGAAAATATTAAAATAAAAGTTACAGAAAATCATGATTACAAAATTTAAAATTAAGTTAGGTAAAATAGTATTTTCAAATTTTCCTCTAAACGCATTCAGAATATTAGGTTTAAAAATGTGTGGTATTAAAGTAGGCCAAAAGGTATATATTGGATCTGGTCTAATTATAACGATGCCTAATAAAAAATCTAATTGTTCGTTGGAAATTGAAGACAGAGTTGCTATTGCCCCGCGAGTAACATTAATTTTGGAAAGCAGTGCAAATTGGTCAAAGCTGAATGAGTTCATAACTCCTATCCAAGGTAAAATACTTGTTAAACATGATTCTTGGATAGGAGCAGGATCGATATTGTTACCGAATATTATAATTGGTGAAATGTCAGTGATTGGAGCAGGATCCGTCGTAACAAAGAATGTAAAGGCGTTTACTGTAGTTGCAGGAGTTCCTGCTGTTGAAATTAAAAAATTGAAAGGATGAAAATATTTTACTATTTTGGCCATCCTGCTCAATTTCACTTTCAGAAAAATAGTATAAAATATTTAGAAGAAAACGGACATCAAATTTTCATCTATATAAAAACGAAAGATGTTCTTCAAAGATTATTAGAAGAACACGAATTTTTTTACAGAAATGTATTACCCTCTGGAAGAAAATCCTCTTTTTGGGGAATATTGTGGGCACTAATTAAACGAAATATCCTTTTAGGGCGGGAAATTATTAAATATAATCCAGATCTACTAATTGCCTCAGATCCAAGTTTCTCCCAACTTGGATTTTTATTTAGAATACCATGTATAAATTGTATTGACGACGATATTGATGCCATAGGATATTACTCTTGTCTAACATATCCATTTACATCTTCTATTGTTACTCCAACTTCTTGCAGAGTTGGCAGATATGCATCTAAACGTATTTCTTATTCAGGCTATATGAAACTTGCTTATTTGCATCCAAATCAATTTAAACCAGATTCGAGTAAGATTGGAAGATTAGAAGGAAAATCCTTTTATATTATACGCTTAACTAATTTAGGGGCTCATCATGATATCGGAATAAAAGGAATTAGCAAAGCTGAATTAAGGAATTTAATTGACCTTCTTTGCCCAACTGGTGAAGTTTTAATTTCTTCAGAGTCAATTCTTCCTCCTGAATTCTCAAGATATCAATTATCAATCTCACCCTCTGACATACACCATTATTTATATTTTGCGAAGTTATTAATATGTGATAGTCAAAGTATGGCAGGTGAGGCCGCCATGTTGGGAACACCTTCTGTTAGAGTATCTTCTTTCGTTGGTAAATTAAGTGTTTTAGAGGAACTTGAACACAACTATCAGCTTACCTTTGGGATCAAACCTGGAAACAGTAAAGCCCTGTGTGATAAAATTATCCAACTATTGGGAATTCCTAATCTAAAGGATGAATTCCAATCGAGAAGGCAAAAAATGTTAAGGGATAAAATCGATGTTACGGCTTTCATGATTTGGTTCGTGGAAAAATTTCCAGAAAGCTTCCGAATTATGAAAGAAAATCCAGATTATCAAAATAAATTTAAATAATGGATTTTACAATTGAAACATACACGAAACTTATTGAGATCTTGCAAAAAAAGGATTTTGTGTTTCAATCGTTTGTCGGGTTCACTCAAAATCAGGGAAAGAAGGTAATAATTCTCCGGCATGATGTGGATAAATTGCCCGAGAATTCTCTAAACATGGCTCGTTTGGAGTCCTCTTTGGGAGTCAGTGGATCCTACTACTTTAGAACATTACCCTGCAGCTATAACGAGGAAATTATTCGTAAAGTTGCTGAACTTGGGCATGAGGTTGGTTACCACTACGAAGATGTAGCCCGGTGTGCGGTATGCGGTTTGCGGCATGCGGAAGAAGATTTGGCAAAGATTGCAATTGGAAGTTTTGCCGTGAACCTTGAGAAACTAAGGAAGATTGTGCCCGTGAAGACGATCTGTATGCACGGGAGTCCATTGAGCAAATGGGATAGCAGGTTGTTGTGGAAGTATTATGATTATCGCGATTTTGGGATCATTGGCGAACCATATTTTAATATTGATTTTGATGACATGCTTTATCTTACAGATACCGGCAGAATGTGGGATGGCGATTCGTTTAATATCAGAGACAAGGGAACTGGCAACATGCAGCAGGCAATTGGAGAAGAAAACCGCATGCCGCATGCCGCAAACCTCAAACCATTTCCTAAGTTCCACACAACCTTCGACATAATCCGTGCTGCTGAAAGAGGAGAACTTCCGGATAAGATAATGATGACATTTCACCCCCAGAGATGGAGTGATAAACCTTTACCCTGGGCTAAGGAATTGGTATGGCAAAATGTGAAGAATGTGGGGAAGTATTTTCTTGTAAAGTTGAGGGAGGAGGGAGAAGTAGGTAGTAGGAAGTATTGAGGCGTGAGGTATGAGGTATGAAGAAGAAGTAAAGAATTAAGAAAGGAAGAAGTAGGAAGTAAGAAGTAAGGTATGAGGAGTGAGGTATGAGGTATGAGGAGTGAGGAAAAAGCACAGGGCGCAGAGCGCAGGGGAAGAAGGCATGAGGTATGAGGAGTGTGGTTGTGAGGTTGAAAGTAAAAAATTAAGAAGGAAGAAGTAGGAAGTGTGAGGCGTGAGGCGTGAGGTGAAGGAAGAAGTAAGAAGTAGTAGGAAGTAAAAAGAAATAGAAAGTAAAGAAAAGACATTTTTCACTTTAATAATGTATAGAAATTAAGGTTGAGATTCGGGTCAAGTTGACCTGGTCTTAGCCTTTTTTGTTTTAATAAAGGAACAAAATTCCAACAAACTTCAATATGTGCTTTTCGCTTCGACTTTTGTCTTAATCTGACTTCAGCTTCTTCTTTTTGA
>JANYKN010000004.1 GCA_025361565.1 Bacteroidota bacterium
TTCAACAAAATTTGCCGTTATAAAAATATACTTTTATAAATGATTTTAATGCAACCAAGGAATTTTTAACTATTATGATGTTTAATGTTGGCTCAATCTCCTTAATTAATTAGGATTTTTAAAATAAATTCAAAATATACAAATCCATATGAATTTTAAAATAATCCCATTACTTGAAAATCATTGGCCTGAAGTAAGACTTATTTATTTGCAGGGAATTGCGACAAAAAATGCCACATTCGAAACCGAATGCCCCAATTGGGAAATCTGGGATCATAAATTTCTTCCAATTTGCCGACTTGTAGCAGTTAATGAACAGGTTTTGGGTTGGGCAACATTGAGTGCAACATCGGCACGACAGGTTTATAGAGGCGTGGCAGAAGTAACAGTTTATGTTCATGAAAACGCAAGAGGAAAATCAGTTGGAAGAAAATTGCTTGAAAAATTAATCGATGAATCTGAAAAAAATGGTTTCTGGTCATTGCAGGCTGGTATTTTTCCAGAAAATATTGCAAGTATTAAGATTCATGAGAGTTTAGGTTTCAGGGAAGTTGGTTATCGTGAAAAGATTGCCCGATTGGATGGAATCTGGCGCAATACTTTGCTTTTGGAAAGGCGTAGTAGGATTGTAGGTATTGAATAAAAGAAACGAATTTTTCCGAATTGAATATTTCAACTTAGAAATTGATACTTCCATTTATTATTTTTTGTTTGAATTATCTTTCTACTTTTGATTCAATTCTTATTGATACCATGAAAACACACACATTCTCACTAGCCCCACTTCAAGGAATTACTGACTATCATTTCCGAAACCTGTTCAATCAGTATTTTAAAGGTTTGGACTCGGCATATACCCCGTTTATCCGTTTGCAAAATGACAAAACAATTAAAAAATCGCAACTGATTGATATTTTGCCTGAAAACAATAGTGAATTAAAGATAATCCCACAAATTTTAACTAATGATGCAGAAGAATTTATCTTTCTGGCCAAATATTTAAATGATTTGGGATATTCCGAAATAAACTGGAATTTAGGTTGCCCTTTTTCAATGGTGGCTAAACGGAAACTGGGCTCAGGATTATTGCCTTTTCCTGATAGGATAGGAGAGATATTGGAAAAAGTAATACCTGAACTTCCATGTAAATTATCAATAAAAATGCGCTCTGGATATGAAAAGGACGATGATATTTTAAAAGTGCTTCACGTTTTGAATCAATTTCCTTTAACAGAAATTATCATACATCCCCGTCTAGGAAAGCAAATGTATAAAGGAACGGCCAATCCCGATGTGGTAGAAAAATGCCTTGAAATCTGTTCACATAAAATAAGCTATAATGGAGATATCGAAAATTTGGAAAATTTTCAGGTTTTGGAAAACCGGTTTGAAAAAATTGATAGTTGGATGATTGGTAGAGCAGCAATCTCCAATCCATTTTTTATAGAAGAATTGAAATTTAGGTTGAAAATTCCGGCTGTTAAAAAAATGGAACGTTTTAGTGATTTCCATCAAGCTTTATTCGAAAGTTATGAGCAAAACCTTTCTGGCCCTGGACATTTAATAATTAAAATGCTCAGTTTCTGGGAATACTTTAGTCTTTCCTTTTCGAATAGCAAAAAAGTATATAAAAAAGTTAAAAAAGCCCAGTCCATTAGTCAATATCATGCGGTTATTCATGAAATTTTTAATGAGGAAGTGTTCGTTGGGTAAGGTCCTGAAGCTCTAATTGTCATTTTTTATAATGGTATTAAGCGGCAAAGTAAAAATAAAATCGCTCCCTTTTCCCAATTCACTTTGTGCCCAAATTTTGCCATCATGTTTTTCAATAAATTCTTTGCATAGGATAAGGCCTAATCCAGTGCCTTTTTCGCCATTTGTGCCATCCTGGGAGTTGTGCTTGATATCAATCCTAAACAGCTGATCTATATTGGTTTGCGACATTCCAATACCAGTGTCACTCACTTTTATTTCAATTGAATCATTGATTATTGTCGCCGAAAAAGTGATGGTTCCATTTTCGTGCGTAAATTTTATTGCATTGCTAAGTAAATTTCTAATTACGGTATCAATCATATAATTATCCAACTTGCAGACTAGCTCAGGTGAAAGCAAATTTTGGATTGATATTTTTTTGTCATCGGCCTTTCCTTGAAGCAAATTAATGTTATTTTCAACAATATGGTAAATATTATAGATTACTGGATTAAAAATAATTGAACCTTGCTGAGATCTGGCCCAAGTTAAAAGGTTTTCTAGCAAAGTATAAGTTTGTTGCGACGAAGTGTTTATAACCAAAAGAATGTCCATCAATTTTTCATCAATTTCATTTTGGTATTTTTCGATGATCAGATTGGTAAAAGTATGGAAATTGCCTATTGGTCCACGTAAATCATGTGCAATGATTGAAAAGAATTTATCTTTAGTAGCATTTGCAAGGAATAACTCGTCATGCTGTTTTAAAATGGCTTCATTTTTACTTTCAATATCCTGCTTTTGAATTATTAGAAGCTTATTTTTTTTAGCAATTGTTTTAAAGTTTCTCGCAAGGGCAATTATAAAAATAAAAACGATTACAAAAAAACCAAATAGGCAGTATATTAGCACTTTACTCCAATAAAGTTTTAATTTTTGATTGTTAATATCCTGTTGCATTTTGTACTCAAGATATTTATATTTTTGATCAAACTCTTTTTTCATATCGAGTTGTTTATACTCGGCAATCAAATTTGAACTTTTAACACTATCGTTCATTGCTTTAAAAGTGTTAAAGTACGACAAAGCTGTTTTGTAATCTTTGCGTTCGGTGTAGATATCGCTTAAAAGTTTGGCTGCATCGCGCATTTCGATATGCAAATTTAATTTATCTGCTAATTGTAAGCCTTGCTTGTAAAAGTCAATCGCTTTTTCAATATTATTTTCGCCTTGATATGTTTTACCAATTAAAATTAGGCGGTTTGGAATACTAAAGTTAGCGCGAATTTTAAGCTGTGCAGTATCCATTTTTTCAAAATATTTTCTGGCTTCTGCAAAACTACCTTTTTCAAGTAGATCTGAACCTATATTTTGCAATAGACCGGTAACAAACGCTTGATCGTTTAGTTTTTCACGAATTTCCAGCGCTAAAAAATGATATAGGACTGCCTCATCGAATTTTTTTTGGCTGAGCATTGCAAATCCCATTTGATTATAAGCATATGCAAGCCCCTTTATATTATTGATTGATTTAAATAATTCAATGGCTTCTTTTAATGAAATTATTGCAGAATCAAGATTTCCTGTCAGACTGTATATTTCGCCTAAATTATTAAGTGCGTAGGCTTTTTCTGTTGGAATATTTAAACTGTCTGCAAAATGATATGCCATCTTTATTTGAACTTTGGCTTTATCAAATGATTTTATTTTAATGGCCAATACCCCAATATAATTATGCAAAACGGCTATATCATTGTTTCTTCCTAACTTTTCTGCTAGCGCAAGTCCATCAAAACCAAATTCAAAACCTTGGAGTGAACCTGAAAATCTGCATTCCCAAGTAAGGTTCTTTAGTGCATTTAATTTAATAGTATCAATGTGGCTTTTTGTAAGCCTTACCAGACTATCATATTTAAAATCGTTTATTTGACCAATTAAATCTATTTTGATAAATAGTATAATGCCAATAAAAAGGCCGTACTTAATTACAGTTTTTCGCATATTGCGGTAGAAATTTACTCCAATTCTTTAGGCGGCAATTTAATCATTTATGTTCGACTTTTAATGCAACTTGTTCATAATGATGAATAATGTTATAAAGTGGCATTTAATTCTTATATTTTAAAATCCCAAATTCAATATAGGTTTCGTTTCCTGGCTGATGAAACACTCGATGAGTCGCTTTGATAAAATCATCAGGTTTTGCCTGATAAATATTTTCAATATATTTTTGTGGATTGACGTCTATCAAAGGAAACCAGCTACTCTGGATTTGGATCATTATACGGTGTCCCTTTTTAAAACAATGGAGAACATCCAACAATTCAAGATCAATTTTTTCGATTTTATTTGGTGTAAAAGGGGTCGGGTTTACATTACTATTTCTAAATCGTCCTCTAATTACTTCACTACGAACCATTTGCTGATATTCACCCATTTTCATTCCTTTTCGTGTTGTGGAGTTATCCTTGGATTCTGCAGGATAAACGTCAATAATTTTTACAACCCAATCGGCATCTCCACCAGAAGTTGAAACCATTAAATGCGCTTGTGTTGGACCTGCTAAAGTGATTTCATTCTCCAGTGCATTAGTTTGATATACAAGTACATCCGATCGCTTTGAGGCAAATCGTTGATCATCAGTCATATATTCTTTAGTCATGCCAAAATCAATATCCTCAGTATAGGGAACTGGTTTATGCGGGTCACTAATAAATTCATCAAAGTAATTTTCGGTTGATTTTGGGGGATCAAAAGTTAAATTTTCATTTTCATGAATGTATAATTTTCTGTTTTCTAAATCTTTAGGAGGCCATTGATCAAACTTTTTCCATTCATTTTTCCCTGTCATAAACATATTGGCCTCGGCAAGATTTAACTTTCC
Organism: Bacteroidota bacterium; assembly: GCA_025361565.1. Taxonomy (GTDB): domain Bacteria; phylum Bacteroidota; class Bacteroidia; order Bacteroidales; family NBLH01; genus NBLH01. The sequence goes on from JANYKN010000004.1 coordinate 4,580, forward strand.
CTCATCTTTAAGATAATAGTTGAAAAACGGTAGTTCAATACTATCGCGATAATACATGGATGCTTTGATATCGAAAGAAACATTGCCTAAAAACGAACCATCTGTGCGTGCCCAGCCTCCGTGTATCCAAGGGCCTATTACAATTGAATTATTAGCGCCAGGATTGTTTTTTTCTATGCTTTGATAGGTTTTAAAAGTGCCATACAAATCTTCAGCATCAAACCAACCACCAACAACCAGTACTGCTGGTTTTATATTTTTCAAATGAGGGATTATGTTTCGTTTTTGCCAAAAATCGTCATAGTTTGGATGGTTAACTAATTCGTTCCAAAAGGCAATACTATCGCCAAAATATCGAGATTTTACATTACTAAGTGGGCCAAGATCTGAAAAAAAACTGTAGCCATCAGGAGTTACAAAATCATATGCAGACACCCAATTTTGTGTCAGTCCGTGCTTAGGAAGATCTATTGCTGATAGAAATTTAAAGTTTGCGGCCAGAAAGAAAGCACCATGATGATGCATATCATCAAAAAACCAATCGCCTATTGGAGCCTGCGGTGACACACATTTTAAAGCAGGATGCGCATTAATGGCGGCGCACGAAGTATAATATCCAGGATAGGAGATACCCCACATACCTACTTTGCCATTGTTGTTATTAATATTTTTAATCAGCCAGTCAATAGTGTCATAGGCATCGGAACCTTCGTCTACATCTGTTTTTGACTTTTTGTTGTCGATAAAAGGTGGCATATGCCTGAAATTTCCTTCGGACATGAAACGACCTCTAACATCTTGAAAAACAAAAATATACCCTTCGCGCAAGAAAGCTGGAAACAATCCCCTGCGGAATGAAAATCCCATTTCGGCACCATATGGGGCAACATTATAAGGCGTTCTGTTGAACAGCACAGGATATTTTTTAGTTTCATCCTTGGGAGTATAAACTATGGTAAAGAGTTTAACACCATCTCGCATAGGTATCTGATATTCAGCTTTGTTGTAATGCTGAACAAGGTATAAAGAGTCTTCATTTACAGTTATTGCAGCAAATATTTTGATGCTAATTAAGAGGAATATTATGGGTAAGTATTTTTTCATTTATATTTTTTTTAATTACAAAAATCCAGTTAAAGGTAATTCCGGTATATCTGATGTTTTTATCTGCAATTATACCCAACATTTATTTGATTCGCAAATTATGCAAAATTGGGAACAATGTTTTATATACAAACATTATTTTAAACCAATTTTATTTTAGTACCTTCATGCAATTAAAATTGAAATAAACGATATAAAAATGCAAACAATTTTAGGAGCAAATGGAGTGATTGCCAATGAGATATCACTGGTACTTCCAAAATATACAGATAGAATACGTCAGGTGAGCCGTCATCCATATAAAATTAATGAAAATGATGATTTGATGGTTGCAGATCTGACAAATTACGATCAGACCGAAAAAGCGGTAAGTGGTTCTGAAATAGTCTATTTGACAGTTGGTTTGACTTACAACACTAAAATCTGGGGCGAAAAATGGCCCATCATCATGCATAATGTGATTGATGCCTGTAAAAAACATGGTTCTAAATTGGTTTTTTTCGACAATGTTTATATGTACGGAAAAGTAAATGGTTGGATGACAGAAGAATCGCCATATAATCCATCAAGTAAAAAAGGTAATCTTAAAGCTCAAATTGCCAGATCTGCTGATTTTTATGGTAAGTCGCCTTTGAGTTATATTGGACTGATGGTTTTCGAAAAATTTGCCAAACAAAAAAGAGCACAATTAATGATAAGTGATCAATTTATCCATTCATTTACTTATATTCCTGATGCAGGGAAAGCAACAGCTTTGCTGGGAAATACTGATTCGGCTTATAATCAGATTTGGCATTTGCCTACCGATAAAAATGTAATAACAGGGAAAGAATTTGTTGAAATGGCAGCCAAAGCATTTGATTGTAAGCCAAATTATATGATCTTGAAAAAATGGATGATTAATATGGCTGCTTTATTCGATCCAATTGTAAAAGAATCTATTGAAATGCTCTATCAACTTGAAGATGATTATTTGTTTGACAGCAGTAAATTTGATGCTGCATTCGATTATAAAACAACCACATATGAAAAAGGAATGATTGAAACTGCATTAATTTATGGACTTTAAATTTGAAATTCGAAATTTGAGCTTTGTTATTTGAATTTTGATATTTATACCTCTAAATTTATTAAAATATCGTTAATTATATTTAAATCTAAATAAGGATAATTTTTATCAATTAATAAATTTAAAATGAAATAAATCAATTAGTTAGCGTATATTTTTTATTATTCAATTGATATATTTAAATATAACCATAATCTTTATTCTTATTTAATTTCCCTAATTTTGTATTTTAACGATGAAAGCTTATCATTGCAGTAAAATTCAATGTTTGGGTTTTCGCAAATGTATATGAAATGATTTTTAAAAACAATTTAGAGAAGATGGCCTTGATCACCAAAGATCAAAGTTTTTCGTATAGAGAATTATTTACAAAAATAAATACCTTTTCTCAATTATTTGAAAATAAGCAATATACTAAAGTTGCTATTTTTTCCGAGAATCGTGCTGATTGGGTTTTTGCATTTTATGCCGCTTTACAAAATGATTGTATTGTTGTGCCTATTGATTCAGGTGCGGCTGTAGATGATATTAACTATATATTAAACGATTGCAGACCTGAACTCATTTTCACAAGTAAAGATTTAAAATTCAAGCTTTTAGAGACAAAACAGAAATTAACCTACCAAAACGATGTGGTTGTTTTTGATGAGTTGGAATTATCCGAATCAAAAAGCCAATATTTATGGGATGGACCAAAGGATTTGAAAAAAACGGCTTTAATAATCTATACTTCAGGAACTACTGGGAGCCCCAAAGGAGTAATGCTTTCATTTGTAAACATAAAATCGAACATAAAAGCAGTTTCGGAAGATGTTATCATTTATACTCAAGACAGGCAGGTTTTGATGTTGCTTCCAATGCACCATGTTTTTCCATTGATTGGATCTATGATGTCGCCCATTGTAGTTGGGGGAACAGTTGTTATGTCACCTTCTATGCAATCGCCCGATTTACTTGAAACCTTAAAAAACAATGAGGTAAGAATCATGATTGGTGTGCCCCGATTATATGAATTACTATATAAAAGCTTAAAAACCAAGATATTTGCAAGTTTGGCAGGAAGGGTTTTTTATTCGATCGTGAAAATTTCAGGAAGCAAATCGCTTGCTAAAAAAATATTTAAAAAAGTATATGATGGCTTAGGTGGCCATTTGGAATATATGATTGCTGGTGGTGCAGCTTTAAATCCCGAAGTTTGTAACTTTTTTAAAACGCTTGGATTTGAAATTCTTGAAGGATTTGGAATGACCGAAGCTTCGCCAATGATTACTTTTACGCGTCCTGGAAGAATATTAATAGGCTCACCAGGTGAAATATTACCTGGGTTGCTGCTCGAAATCCGAGATGGTGAAATTGTTGCCAAAGGCGATAACGTGATGCAAGGCTATTACAACAAACCCGAGGAAACTGCCGAAACCATTAAGGATGGTTGGTTATACACCGGTGATTTGGGTTATATGGATAAAAAAGGCTTTTTGCACATTACCGGAAGAAAAAAAGATATTATTGTGCTTGCCAATGGTAAAAATATTAGCCCTGTTGAAATTGAAAATAAGCTCACACTTAAAATTCCAGCTGTTAAAGAAGCCGCAGTATTTATGCACCATGAGCAACTTCATGCAGTTATTGTTCCTGATTTTAAATATTTGACCGACAATGAAATTAAAGATCCACAGATTTACTTTAAAGAAAAAGTTTTACCTGATTTTAATAAAGATTTAAGTTCCTACAAGCGCGTTATGCAATTTTCTTTGATTAAAGAAGAATTACCGCGAACAAAACTTGGAAAAATTCAGCGCTTTAAGTTGGCTGAATTACTTGAAAATACTGGAAAAAAATCTAAAAATCAGGAACATCCCGATAGTGAAGAATATAAACTTATAAGGAGTTTTATCGAAAATGAAGTAGATACTGAAATATCTCCAGATGACCACATTGAATACGATATTGCCCTTGATTCACTAGGTAAATTAAGTCTTATTGATTTTATTGAGCGTACTTTTGGTGTAAAACTGAATGAAGAAAATTTATTAAGCTTTCCATCTGTAAAACAATTGGTTGAACATGTTAAGAATAACAAAATATGGCATAAGATTGAATCGATTAACTGGACAGAGAGTTTAAAAGAAAAAGTGAACTTAAAACTGCCAAAAACATGGCCTACGCTTACTTTGTTTAAAAATACGGCTAAAGGATTTTTTAAAGTTTATTTTAGGTTTAAAGGGTATGGATATAAAAATGTGCCTGAAGGAGCCTGCATTATTGCTCCTAATCATCAAAGCTTTTTTGACGGTTTGTTTGTTGCGGTATTCCTTAAAAGAAAAACAATGAACGCGACTTATTTTTATGCAAAAAAAGAGCATGTAAATAACTGGTTCTTAAAGTTTATGGCAAAAAAGAATAATATTATTGTCATGGATTTGAATAAAGGATTACAGGAATCCATTCAAAAAATGGCTGAAGTGTTACGAAAAGGTAAAAAAATTATTATTTTTCCCGAAGGAACCAGAACTACCGATGGTTTGCTTGGAGAATTTAAAAAGACTTTTGCCATTTTAAGCACCGAACTAAATGTTCCGGTTATTCCTGTGGCAATCAAAGGAGCTTATGATGCTTTGCCAAAAGGTAGCAAAATACCTAAGATTTTTAGCCGCATTGAAGTCAATTTTTTAGAGGCAGTTTATCCTAAACAATTTAATATGGATACATTAACACTGGAAGTTCAACAAAAAATTGATCATGTGTTAAGCAAGTAAAAGCTTAATTTATAATTAAACGGCATATATTTCAAGTTCAATGATTTATGTGCCGTTTTCTATTTTTAAAATGTCATTGACAATCTCAAATTAAACCTTCTTGCACTTAAGTGGTTAGGTACTGCAAAACTTGCATAATTGTCGTTGCCAATCACCGCTGTATTCGGAACAACTGTAACCCAGTTATATGAAATTGTATTGTTAATTCCCAATAAATTAAAGACTTCAATATTTAGCAATACGGTTTTGAATGTATTAATGAAGCGAGAAGTGTATTGTTTTTCTTCTTGTTTAAGGATAATTGAAAAACCGATATCGGCACGTTTATAGGCGGGCATTTTAAGCGGTGCATAATATGTTTCGTTATTTGGTGGTCCAAAAGGCAGGCCACTTAAGTAAAATAATGCCAAATACATTTTAAATCGCTTATTACCAGGAATATAATCCTGGAAAAAAAGGCTTACATTTACCAAATGGTCATTCGGAAGTGGTTGTGTGCCCAATGTATCACCATTAATATTGATTCCCGATTTCATTAATGACAAGCTTAACCATGAATCGGTACCTTCAACAAATTCTCCATTTAACCGTAAGTCAAGTCCACCAGCATAACCTTCGCCAGTTTTGTTTGGGTAATAGTTTATTCTGATATTGTCAACACTGTATGGTATTATTTGTTTCAGGTTTTTATAATACATTTCTGCTTTAAAATGAAATGGACGATTCAGCATTTTAAAATCATAATCGCCAGAAAGAGTGTAATGTATAGAATATGGAGTATTAATGCCTGTATTCATTATTCCTTGTCTGTCAATCATTTCGCGATAAAAAACTGGCTGATAATACAAACCAGTACCAAACCGCAAATACAGATTTGAGTTATTTTTGGGATATAGGCCAAATGAAATTCTTGGACTAACTAAAAATTGTTTATTTACATCGCACCAACTTATTCTTGCACCATATTCAACGTTCCATGAGATATTTTTATCTGCTTTATAGTTAACCTGAAAAAAGGAAGCTAAGCGGTTCGAATTCAAACTATTTTGTGAATGCCAGTAGTCTGCGAGTTCTAAATTGTCTTTACCAGAAGGAATAGAATATCCGGCTGAATCAATCATTTTCCATTCATTTACCTTATCCTGAACCTGCTCATTTTGATATTTAAAACCCCATTGAATATAGTGGTTTCCAGCCTGTAACTTGCCTACATGGTTAATATTTGTGATAAATGCTTCGAAATAACTTCTGGCATGATCTATAAATCGACCTATTCCAAGGTTTAGAATACTATCGCCAAAAGTGGAGGAGCCAAGTTCTTTGTCGAGCTGATTGAGCGAATACCTGCCATCGATATCATAAGTCAGGGCTTCGCTGTTTTTGTATACTGAACTTGTTAATTTCAGGTCCAATTTATCTGAAGGCCGGTAATCAAATGTAAGACCACTCATTTCTGAAGTAAATTTATCCTTTTCATTTCCTTCAAAATCAACATATAGGTTCAAAGCCTCATTTGTTGTTCCAAATGATGTGGTTCTGTCTTCGGGTAAAAAAAGATAATTATTGTTGGCGTAATAGGCTAGAAGATTTATGCTTAATTTATTCGTTAATTTATAACCAAGCAAAGTCTGGAAATCCAGAAAATTGGGTTTGTATTCGCCCTGGGTTTCAAGTGTGTTCAGCAAATATTGCGAATTTTTATAACGAACGCCTGCCAAGTAAGTAAATTTTTGTTTAAAACTACTTCCTTCAAAATGAGCTGAAGCACCCAATAAACTTAAACTTGTACTGGCTTTAAATGCAGTTGGTTTTTTATATCGGATATCAAGCACCGAAGACATTTTATCGCCATACATGGCACTGAAACCACCTGCTGAAAATTCAACTTTTGAAACTAAATCTGAGTTTACCATATCCAATCCTTCTTGTTGTCCACTTTGAAGAAGCATTGGCCTAAATACTTCTATTCCATTTATATAAACAAGATTTTCGTCGAAACTTCCTCCCCTTACAGAATAAGTAGAACTCATTTCGTTTGCTGACGCCACTCCGGGAAGCGTTTTAATGAAAGTTTGTATTTGATTACCTGAGATATTTGGGATATTTTCGAGCAATAAGGGCTCAATATTCATCAAGCCAGCTTCTTTTGCCTTTTGATCAGTAATTGTTACTTCCGAAAGTTCTTCGTCTTTATTTTCGAGTACAATATCTAACTTAAGTATTTCTTTTTGCGCAATAATTGCAATCTCTTTTTCAACAAAATTAAATCCTGAAAAAATTAATGTCACATTATTTTGACCTTTAAAATTGATGCTATAATTTCCGTCTTTATCAGTTGTTGTTCCCTGGGTTGAACCCAAAACACGAATATTTAACATTTCAATGGCATCTCCTTCTTTATTTGTTACTGTGCCATTTACAGTCCATTCGTTCTGTGAATAAATTTTACCTGCAAAAAGCGATAATATAAGGATAAGCGTCCATCTTGTCATAAATGCAAATGTAGAATAATGAAAATTGAAAATTTTTTATATATTCTTAAAATTGATTTTTTTGATGCTTATTATGAATTTTTAGTTTTCAACTCAAAAACCGTAATTTCAGGATCGGTACCAACCCTGCCGGGGAAACCAATATATCCTAAACCAATATTGACATATAAATGTTGGTTGTTCTCGGTATATAAGCCTTTCCATTTTTTATATTTAAAACTAACCGGACTCCAGCTATATCCACCAATATTAATTGCAAGCTGCATTCCATGTGTATGCCCCGAAAGGGTTAAAGCGATATCTGTTTTTTCAAGTACCTGGTAATCCCAATGGGTTGGATCGTGTGATAACAATACCTTAAAAGGGATATCTTTTGCTTTTTCCAATGCTAAATCTAATCTTCCAAATTGTGGAAAAGGTTTTTCACCCCAGTTTTCAACACCTAAAAGTGCTATTTTTTTGTTGTTTCTTTCAAAAATTTCGGAATCATTCATTAACAATTTAAATCCCATTTGGGCATGATATTTTTTGAGTTTTTCAAGATTGGCAGATTTTTCTTCCGGGCTATTCCAATGAAAATAATCGCCATAATCGTGATTTCCTAAAATAGAAAATTTACCTTGTTTTGCCTTCAAAACAGAGAGTACATCCACCCAATCCTCAACTTCAGAGGCAATGTTATTAACCATGTCGCCTGTAAAAACTATGATATCCGCATTTTGCCGGTTAATCATGTCCATCGCTTTTTCAAATTCCTTTTGTTGACCAATCAAGCTTCCTGTATGTAAATCAGAAAATTGGACTATTTTAAAACCATCAAATTCTGTTGGCAAATGATTAAAATATAGTGTCCTTTTATTCACAACGAAATTAAATCTTCCGATAATAATTCCATAAAGGAGTGAAAAAAATGGGATCGCAGAAATAAAAAGACCCATCCTGCTAATAAATACCGATCTGGAAATACCATCGGCGCTGGTGTAGGCGAGGCTTTCAACTGGACTTAATTTTTTTGTAATCCATGCCAATATTTTAGTAATATCTTCAATAGCCTGAAAAAACAGTATAAATAATTTTGGTAAATAGCAAAGCACAAGTATAGCTCCAAGATAAATGAATAGTTTATTTGACCGGAAATCGATTGAATTTCTCATCAATGAAAAATAGATTGCCACCGCAATAAAGATTAACGGAATTAGCCAGTAAATGCTATAAATTGTTATTTTTAAACCAGGTACCACAGACGAAAACTGATTCCGGAATGCCCGAAAAACATACCAGTCAATGAATAATAGAAATAAAAAGACAAATATAAAACGGAACATATTTAAGATTTTTTATTGTTAAAATGGTTCGCAAAGATAAAATAAATCGATATTTGAAAGCATGTCTAATTAAAAACCATTTGTTTTGATTTTAATATTTTATCTACCATTAATTTCCAATTAACTTGTATATTTGTTTATAGTTTATTTTGAAAAATGATTGAATAAAAATTGATAAAATGAATTACACCCAATTTATAGAGAATCCCAAAGAACATATTTTTACTATTTCTGGCCTAATTATATATTTTATTTTCAGATTGTTGCAATATTTTTTTACCAAAAAACCAGAGATCAAATCAAAACTATTTTTAAGCAGGATATTTTATTTTATTGAAATAATGACCTGGTTTGCCTATTTATCTGAAGGTGTTAATCTTTTTGCACAAAAAAACCTGTTTTTTTCAGGTTTATGTGGGTTCATACTATTACTCGGAATTGTATGGATATCATGGTTTATTTTAAAGGATTTTATTGCAGGGCTTTTTTTAAAAATGAACCAGGACATTAAATTAAATGAGATTATTGAATTTGACAATATTTCAGGAAAGGTTATCAAAATTGGAAGCAGAGATGTTGAACTTGAAATTGATGGTTCAAATACAATTAATATTCCTTTCAATCAATTTTTTATAAAAAGAATTATTCATACAGGGACTTCTGAGCATTGTGCAAAAGCTAATTTTGTTTTAAAACTAAACAAGAACTTAAATGCAATCGAAGCTCTAGATAATATTAAAGTTTTTATCTATCAACTTCCTTGGACGAGTAGCACCCATGAGCAAGACGTTACGATTGAAAAAATGGATAAAGAAGGGACTTTAATTAAAATATGTGCATTGCTTTTTGATCAAAAATACATGGATAAATTCGAACAAATACTTAGGGAGCGTTTTGAGTAAGGAACTAATGCAAAATAATATCTTTTTTATTTACATATTGGAGAACCAAATATTTGTATTATTTTAGTGATTCAAAAAGCGAATCAAATTTTTAGCTTTATAAATTATTCATTTCGTGTAAGTGAATTAAATTCAAATTATTAACATTAAAATATTTAATTATGCCAAGAGTAGTAACGGAAGCCTGCAAAGGTAAAAAACACGGTGATTGTGTTGAAGTATGTCCTGTAGATTGTTTTTTCGAATTGGACGATATGTTAGTTATAAACCCTGATGAATGTACCGATTGCGCTGCATGCGAGGCAGAATGTCCTGTTGAAGCAATTATGCCTGATGATGAGGCTGATGAAAAATGGGTAAAAATTAATGCAGGTGCAGATTTTTCTAAACTTAAAAATATCACATCAAAAGACCAGATTACACGTTAATTGAAGTTTTTTGATAAATAAGTTTAAAATAATTAAATCTGATATAGCGCAAATGCAAAATTTTTAAATGCATTTGCGCTTTTCGTTTTAAACCATTCTGTTATGGCAAATAAAAATGCTGAGTATTGGATAAATCATCTTTGTCTTTTGCCACATCCTGAAGGTGGATACTACAAGGAAATATTTTCTTCTATAGATGAAATTGAACAGAAATGTTTATCTAAAAGGTTTATTGGAAATAGAAAATACTATACTTCCATATATTTCCTATTAAAAGATGAACAAGTTTCACATTTTCACCGGATTAAATCTGACGAAATCTGGAGTTTCCATGCAGGCAGTGTCCTTGATATTCATATAATAGACGAAGATGGCAATTATTCTATAAAAAAACTGGGTTTGAATCCTGAAAAAGACGAAATACCGCAGCAAATTGTAAAAGCAGGTTCTTGGTTTGGTGCAAGTTTATGCAACCAAAAGGGATTTGCATTGGTTGGATGTTTTGTTTCGCCTGGCTTTGATTTTAATGATTTTGAGCTGGGAAATAGAAATGAAATGTTGAATTTATATGCCATGCATGAAATAATTATTGGTAAGTTGACGGTTTGATTCGTGAATTTAATTCTTGAAAATTATTTCGGTTCTTTAATTTAAATGTTATTTGCTCATTTTATTTCGACTCCTATTAACTTTCAAATTCAAAATTAGACATTCTAAATTTTCATTTACATTCCACTACTGGTCAATTATCTAAGTATTCTTTTAACTTATAACGTTAAAATATTGCATTCTGATTTTTTCTTGTGATTATAAATGATATAGACGTTTCAAAATTTGCCTATAAAAATTGATATCTGCAATTTTATTCTTAACTTTATGCAAATAAAAAAATAAAATACTAATTTATAAGCGTTTATAATATGAAAGTAAAACAGAATAATAAACTAAATATGTTCAATGCCCTGACTTTGGTTATGGATAGTAACAAAAAAATATGGTCGAGAGTGAAGGAAATTGAAAAAGCGTACAAATCGTTTTTGGATGGAAATAATAGATTGAATATTCTCAAAGAAGATCATGAAAAGAGTTTGCAGCAATTAATTGATAAAAAATCGGACGCACGAAAGAATTTAATTCTTGAAAGTATTCCCGTTGCTAATGTTATCATTGCTTTTTCAAATGAAAATAAACAAAAAGAATTGGCAAAAAAATCAAATTTTTCTAAAAATGAATTGAAAAAATCGAAAGATTTGGATTTAGTTGAACATTCAAAAACAATCTGGCGCGAAGCTAAAAAATTGTACAATAAATCAATCGCTACTTCTGAATCTGTAAAATCAAAGGATAAGGAAAATGCCTTTAATATCCATAATTATGGTTTAACTGGCCAAATGATTGATAAACTTGAAATTGCTAATGTTGCTTTTATTGAGGCTCATTTAGAATTGAAAGACGCAATTTTGCATAAGAAAAAATGCAGTAATAAAATAACATCAATAATTAAAGCCAATAGCCGGATTTTAAAGAGTAAATTGGATTTGCTAATGAGTCTGTTTAAGATTTCAGATCCTACATTTTATAAAAAATATCTGGAAGCCAGAAAAGCTCATAAAGCCTCAAAAACCAAAACTGTTAGAGCTGATAATAAAAAAGCAGTTCATACGAGTGAAACTAAAATTGAAGAAACAATACCTGTGATTAAAGAAGTTAGTGCTATCAAAGTTGTTCCAAAAAGAAGAAGCAGGGCAAATCCGGTAGTTAAAAAGCCAATAGTTTCGGAACCTGTTAAAACTGTTACGGAAGCCTCAAAATCTTCAATAGTAAAACCTGAAGTGAAAAAAACAGTTGTTTCAAGATCAACTTTAAAGAAGCCGATTGCTAGAAAACCTGTTGTAACATCAAAGGCGACTGAAAATAAAACAGTTACTGATGAAACAGTAAAATAAAAAAGTTTTTAAAATAGTTGCACAAGAAAATCCTTCCTTTTGATTAAAGGAAGGATTTTTGCATTTTAAGACTATTTTTTAGACTTATTACATAAAGAATTTACCATATACGATTTATTGGATGTGTTCAAAAATTCAATAATTTTATTTTATTTTCAGTGTTCAGGTAAGGTTGAGCGACAAAAATTTAATTGTTTTATCAGAATGCCTGTTCATGTCTTTCTAATTGTATGTAAAAATTTGTAACTTAGCGCTTTCGCAAATTTTTTGTCAGTTGCAAATTAATTAATTACTGAAGCTTATATTTGATTTTAGGTTTTTATTTGGATAAATATGGTATCATATTCTTATTTTAACAGAGATTTAAGTTGGTTATCATTTAATTATAGAGTTCTGCAAGAAGCTATGGATGAGTCGCTTCCATTGTATGAACGTATTAAATTCCTGGCTATTTATTCAAATAATCTTGAAGAATTTTATCAGGTAAGGGTTAGTTATTACCGGCAATTGCTCGAAAACGACAGCTTGATGGACGAAAGAATTAGAAGTATAAATCCTGCAGGTACTTTAAAGTTGATTAATAGTATTGTTAGTCAGCATCAGACTGAATTTCATGAGATGTTCAAAAAGATTATTGTGCCTGAGTTGCGTAAAAATAGAATATATCTGCTTGATAAAGGTGAATTGATTACCACTGAGCAAAGAGATTTTCTGGAACATATTTTTGATTCAGAAGTATTATCTACAATTCAACCAGTTTTGTTGGTAAAAAATAGAATTTATCCTTTTTTAAAATCAGGTCAGGTTTACCTTGCACTTGAAATGTACAACAAGGAATCAAAATTCAAAGCTTTAAATAAACGACAATCGAAATATGGGATAATTAAATTACCAACAGATCATAATATTCCGAGATTTATTGAACTTCCGGTAGTAAATGGAAAATATCCGATTATTTTTCTTGATGATATGATCATGCATTTTATCCATAAAATTTTCCCTGGTTATTTGGTTCGAAGCTGGCATTCGATAAAATTAACACGAGATGCGGATTTAGATTACGATGAATTTGAAGGGGATGATTTGATAAAGGCTATTGCAGGCATAAGGGCTTCACGTTCGCTAGGGTCGCCAAATCGGTTTTTATATTTCAGGGATATGCCTGCAAGGATGCTTGATTATTTGACCAAAACACTGCATATTGATCCCTCAATTACTGTGAAAGGTGGCACACATCATAACTTTAGCGATTTTTTTGTTTTTCCAAATCCTTACACTCCTAGATTGGAAGAGCCTAAACTACCGAGAATTAGAATACCTGACTTTGGCAATGGTTCTACAATTGCTGCCGCTGTTGCCAAAAGGGATTATTTATTGAGTGTTCCATATCAAACATACGATCATTTTATTCAATTTCTTAAACAAGCTGCCCAGGATGAAAGCGTTGAAGAAATAAAAGCTACACAATATAGAGTTGCCAGCCATTCCGAAGTTGTTGATACTCTGATGCTAGCTGCCGATAACGGAAAAAAAGTTACTGTTTTTGTAGAATTGAAAGCTCGCTTTGACGAAGAAGCAAATTTGAATTATGCACATGAAATGAAAAAGGCCGGGATCAAAATTATTTATAGTATCCCATATTTAAAAGTACATGCCAAATTAGCCTTAGTTATCAGAAAATCAGGATCTTCAATTATGAACCAGGTTTTTATGGGCACCGGTAATTTTAACGAAAAAACTGCACGTTTATATGGAGATCATGGCTTATTTACTAGTAATTCTGGAATAGTTAATGATATTATGTGCTTGTTTAATCATTTGGAAGATCAACATTTAAAAATGGACTTTAAACATATTTTAGTTCCACGATTTAACATGATTGAACGGTTTGAGCAATTAATTGATAATGAAATACAACAAGTAATAAATGGAAATAAAGGTTATATATTATTAAAAATGAATGGCTTGCAAGATATTCGAATGGTAAATAAATTGTATGAGGCCAGTTCTAAGGGTGTGAAAATTGATTTGATTGTTAGAGGAGTTTGTATTTTGAAAACAGGACAGGAGTATAGTAAAAATATCAAAGTTATCCGTATCATAGATCGCTTTTTGGAGCATGCAAGAATTTTTGTTTTTCATAACAATGGAGATCACATTATTTATTTAGGATCAGCAGATTGGATGAACAGAAATCTTTACAGAAGAATAGAATGTGATTTTCCGTTATATGATAAAAATTTAAAACAGGAAATATTGGATGTTCTTTCCCTGCAATTGAACGATAATGTAAAAGCCTGCCTAATTGACGAAAATATGGAAAATGTTAGGATTATAAATGATAAACCAAAGATTCGGTCTCAAATTGCAACTTATGAATATTTTAGGAATAAATATGCGAAAATTGGAATTTGAAACTAGACAACTCGGCAACTAGATAATTTGAAAATAGACTATTGATTCGAATTAAGCATTCACTCATTTACGCATCTATTCTTTCAATTGTTTATGCAATTTTAAATCCAATCACTAAAATATCATCAACTTGCTCTAAATTACCTTTCCAGTTGTCAAATGTATTGTTCAAGATTTGTTTTTGTTCATCCAATGGTTTTTGATGGATTTCAATAATTAGGCTTTGGAATTGCTTAATCATGAATTTTTTACCTTCTTTTCCGCCAAATTGATCATTATAACCATCAGAAAATAAATAGATTACATCGCTTGATTGAAGCTCGACAACATGATTGGTGAATGACTCTTTTTCTTTGTGATAGATACCAATTGGCATTCTGTCTGCTTTTAACTGAATTAGTTCACCATTGCGTATGATATAAAGAGGATTGTATGCACCTGCATATTGAAGTTGCTTTTTATCATTATTGAAAACACATAGGGCAATGTCCATTCCATCTTTTGCTTCATCTTGTTTGCCGGTTTGCCGGAGTGATTTTTTAACGTGATCTCTTAATCCATTTAAAATATTGCTGGCAACTAATTTTTCGGCACGGTTCACTATTTCATTTAAAAAAGCAATTCCCAACATACTCATAAATGCACCTGGTACGCCATGGCCTGTACAATCAGCAACAGCAAGTACAGTTTCACCATCCTTATGGGTCATCCAATAATAATCACCACTAACAATATCTCTTGGTTTGAAAAAGATAAAATGTTGTGGCAAAGTAGCATTCATGTATTCATCAGGAGGCAAAACAGCATTTTGAATCCTGCTGGCATATTGAATACTGTCAGTAATATTTTTATTTTTTAATTCAATTTCATAACGCTGTCTTTCAATTTCAGCTGTTCTTTTAATTACTTCAAGCTCAAGTCTTTCCTTGGCGCGTCGTAAACTGGCCAATCTTAACCTGAATGTGAGGTAAATCGATATGATAATGATAAGTATAAGGCTGACAACAAACCATGTTCGCTTCCAGAATGGTGGGCTTATTTCAAACGAAAATTCCGCTGTTTGATTTTCTGTCCAAATTCCTGGTTCATTGCTTACCTGCACTTTAAAAGTAAATTTTCCGTATGGAAGATTTGAATAAATGGCAATCAATGATTTTGTTTCGTAACTCCAACCTAAATCATGCCCTTCAAGTTTGTACCTGTAAACCAATCTTTCGGGGGCTTTATACCAAAGTCCAATGTAGGAAAATTCCAAATGATTTTGATCATATTTTAGATTATTTATTTTTCCAAGTAACTCAATTTCAAGTGCTTTACTACTTGTAATTGCTATTTTAGGAAATAATTTTTGTTCTTTTTTAACATGGGGATTGTACTTGATTATACCTTGATTGGTACCAATCCAAATATCTCCCGTTTTATCTTTAAAAATAGCATTTAAATTTGGCCCTGTATAACTTACTCCATCTTCTTCTGCGTAATTTTGAAATTGATTTGATTCTTTATCATAAACAGAAATTCCATCATCGCCGGCAAAAATGCAATTACCATAATTATCGATAATCAAGCTTTGAAAAGTATTGCTAATCAGCTTGTTTTTTTTATTGAAATGAATGAAATGATTACCGTCGAATTTAAGTATTCCCTGATTTGCAGTGGTAAACCACATATTACCATCCAATTCTTCTGCAATGCCATAGATTACATTGCTGATTGAATCTGATTGATTGAATGTTTTAATCTCTTCTTTATCTTTAAAGGCCAGGCCGCCACCGTCTTTTGCAAACCATGTTCTGTTTTTTTTGTCAGTATATGTCGAATATATATAATTGCTTCCAAGTCCTTGGTTGGTCGATATATTTTCAAAACTGAGATTGGGAGTTGAAATATCACAATAATTCACACCTCCTCCAAAAGTGGAAAGCCAAACTAAATTGCCTTTTCCTGATATTGAAAAAACATTGTTGTTGGTTAGTCCATTTTTATCATTATACCATTTATAATCCTTTGCTTGAGGGCTAAAGCGATAAACTCCAAAACCATATGTTCCAACCCAGATATATCCCTTTGAATCTTCATAAACTGAAGTATATGAATGATTTACAAACTTTGGTCCTTCTAATAATCGTTTTGATGTAAATTCTCCGGTAATTGATTTGGTTAGAATAAATAATCCATTTTTACAGCATATCCAATAGTTTGAATTAGAATCAATGATAAAACCAAAAATTTCGTTTGAGGGCAATCCTTCATTCTCGTTTAGAAATTCAAATAAATCTCCGGTAAGCAAAGACACTCCATTTTCAGCACCAATCCAAACATTTTTTTCTTTATCTTTAAAAACGCAATTGGTTTTGTCATTGATTAGTCCATTTTGTATTTGAAATTTCTTGTAGTCAAATGAATTGATATCTTTATAATTAAGTTTAATAACTCCTTCGTCCCTGGTACTTATCCATATTTCACCTTTGTTTTTGATTACAACATGGTTTATTTGGCCAAATTTCCACATTGGAATTGCTGTAATTTGCGAATTAGAAGGATTATAGATAGCAATTCCAGCATCTTCCATGCCTAACCATATCTTTCCATCATCATCAATTTCAATGGCTTTTATTATATTATCAGGCAAACCATTTTTCATTGAAAAGTTTTTCCATTGATCTTTTTGTGTATCATAATTCAGAATTCCAATATCGGAACCAATCCATAAGTTACCTGATTTATCTATTTCTATATCATAAATATAATCGTCGCCTAGCTTACTGTCGGAATTATATCGTGAAACCGATTTTCCGGTTATTTTAAAAAGTCCATTTCCTAAGGAACCAATCCAGATGCAGTTTTTGGTGAAATAAATTCTTGAAACAGGTTCAGTTAAAGTACTATCGAGTGTCGTAAATTGTTTTATCGAATCATTCTCTAAAATGCTGATTTTTCCATTTTTGTGTCCAATCCAAATTCTGTTTTCTTCATCCTGGCTAATGGCTGTTACAAAATTATCGGCCAGGTTTTCATCGATTGTATAGGTCAAATAATTGATTCCATCGTATCTGATAAGTCCTTCGGAAGTTCCAAACCAAATGTATCCAAAATGGTCTTGAAAGATGGTATTAACCGTGTAATTTTTCTTTCCTTTGGCTACATTGTAATTTTTAAAATGTGGGCTCTGTGCATTGATAGCATTGGATGAAAGTAATATTAATACGACGATGAATATTATTTTACAAATGGAACATTTAGTTGACATTTTATTTTTTTTGTTTGAGAATAAATTTGACAGTGACATCAATTTTTTCAGATAATTTTTGGTTAACAATTGTAGGTATTTCAATATTATGATCTTTTAGCAATACATTAAATAAAGAACTGACCTGAATTTCACTTTTAGTAATATCTAAATCACACCGGATAGTCATCGGATTTTCTTTTCCATGTATCGAAAACTTGCCTTTGGCTCTTACTTTATAAGCTCCTGGCGTTTTAAAATCGATATCTTCAATTATTTTTCCTTTAAAAGTTGCATCTGGAAATTTATCAGATTCAATATAATTTTCGTTGAAATGAATTTTCTGCAATGGACTGTTAAATCCTTCAAAACTCTTCATAGGAACAGCAAATGAAAATTCTTTATCAGTAATATTCAAAATCCCTGCCAGCTTGTTTGAAGTTGCTTTGATGATCTCCAATGGTGCTTCTGATTGAAAATTTACTTTTCCATTGGTTGTATAATACAGATTGTTATCGAATGTAAATGAGGTTAAGAGCCCCATCAAAATTAAAATTCCAATAAAATTAGCTTGTTTTGATTTCATCTGTTTTATTTTAAATATTTTTTATTTGTCTAATATAACATCCTTAATATCATTTATTTGTGGGTGTAATTTTAAAAACTCGGATGATTCATGACAAATTCTATATATTATTGTTTAATCATTAATATCAATTATCTTGTGCTTAGTAAGGGTAAAAGTTCTAGAAATATTAAAACCAAGGCGGATATTTCCTTTTAGCCAGCTTCCGGTTGTTTCTGGAATAAAAGATTGTTCTATCATTCCATTTGAATTGGTTAAAAAGATTTGAAAAACATGGCCACCGGTTTCAATATCAACTCCAACCGAAAATGAATCATAGAAATCATCTGCTGTTTTTCCTGGCAATAGGTAATAGTATTCAGCATTTAAAGAAAACCTCTTTGACATTTTGATTCTGCCACCAACACCTACTGAAAATACATCATTTTGATCAGCAGGTGTTTTAACCAAGTTTCGATGAATCATTGAAGGTGTCAATTGTAAAGATAAACTGGAATTCAATTTTCTGGCAATCAACAACTCATAGGCGTATGACAATCTTGAATCGAAACGGTTAGCCCTGTCAGGATTGGCCCAATGCAAAGAATTGAGGGCAATATTTGAATAAAATGAGATAGAAAAAGGAATGTTTTTTTCACCAGTTGATTGTCTGAGAATTTTTAATTTAAAACTACCATCAAATATTTTATTAAATGAGCTTCGTCCAATTCCTATTGTTAGCCAATCTGTAATTCCATATTCAAATCCCAACCTAATCTCCGAATAATCGAGTCCATATAAATGATAAGATCCGTCGCTGATATTTCCAAAATGATGTGAAATAAGAAAATTTAACTCTCCATAAGCTTTGTTTTCAATGGATTGACCTAAAATGATTCTTGTTGATTTAAATGTGGCTTCAACATATTCTTTTTCCTTATTGGAATCTGTTTCAACCTGGAGCAAACTGTCTAAGTTTTGTGCCCTGCATGGTGTTATTTTAAGTATAATGAATAGAATAGAACAAAGAATGATTCGGTTCATGACATATTAATTATTAAGTTCATTCATTTTTAGGCTAACTTTTACTTGCACCTTTTCAGCGATATTGTTTATCACAGTTGATGGAATTTTAATATTATAATCTTTTATCAGAATGAAAAATTCAGTTGAAACTTCCAACGTACCATTATTGCAGTTAACCAAAGCACTACTTTTCAAATCTTTTGTAATTCCATGGATGGTTAAATCTCCATCAAATTCAATGTTTTTTGACCAATTAGTACTGAAATTTAGATTTTCTATGTTCAGTAATTTGCCTTTGAATATTGCTTTTGGAAATTTATCAGATTCAAGGTAGTTTTCGTTAAAATGTTGTTGCATTAGTGCTTTTTCAAATTCAAATGCTTTGATTAAAACATTTGCTATTATTCTGTTTGATTCAATTTCAAAAATACAGCTAACCTGGTTGTTTACCGCTTTAATGTCCTCAATTGGGGCTTTAGAGAAAAAAACGACTTTTCCTGAGCGCGTAAAAAACTTTTTTTGTGCACTCATTATAGAACTTTGGCAAATGATTATCAGCCAAATGAATATGAAACTCTTTTTTATCAATTCATTTTAATTTTGTAACGTACCATTATTAATCCAGTTTTCAATTTTATTGATATTGCAATCCGATAATTTTGCATCTCCCTGTGGCATTGGTATTCCAGCTGGATCATGCTTAATATTGTTAAGCAATTGACCATTGCTTACTTCTCTTTGAATATTTGAAAAGTCTTCTAAATTAAAATTTCCCCTTATTACACCACTGCTTGCACTATGGCAACGATAGCAGAATTGCTGAAATATGGGAAGAATATTGGCACTGTAAGTTATATTTGAGGTGTCGCATACTTCATTTGGAAATAATTCTTGTTCATTAAAATAAGTACAAGAAGATAAAATGAGTAGGACAAACAGAAAAAGAGCAATTAATTTTTTCATTTTAGCACTTATTTTATTATTATACAGTTATTTACAATTACATCATTTAGGTATCCCTGTACAATTCCTTTGATAGTTATTGAATCGCCTACAAGATAGTGATTTGATTTTATATCCTTATCAACAATCATACAGTTTATACCAAATACATCATTCTTTTCTTTTAATATAAACATAATATCATTGTCCTGGCTCTTAGTTATTTCGCCAATTTTTCCATGAATTTCTATTATCTTATTGTTATATTTTTGGCCTGCAACGGTCTCATCTTTCTCAAATTCACCGAATAACTCATTTGCATAAAGTTTAAAAAATGTATTTTCTGAATGGATATCTCTTTTTTTTGTATTGTAAATGTTGTATAAAATAATAATTATTCCAATTGATAGAATAATGATGAGCATCCATAATTTTTTCATTTTATTTACGGTTAGGTTTAATTGACATTTATTTGAAATCAAAATATCTATTTTGACTTTTTAGTAAAAATAAAATTTTGATTGATTGAAATTTCAATACACATTCTGAAAAAATTTAATTACATATGAAACGTCATGAGATTCCAATTTTGAAATCAATGAAAAAGAAATTTTTATCAATCATTTTGAAACATTTATCCAATAATTACGTATAAAGAGTAAATAAATTAATTTAAAATTTAATAGATTGGAATAGATTTTGAAATTATTTATCTAAAAATGAATGTTATGGAAAAAATCGATGAAATTAAAGATGTAAAAGGTAAAGAATTTGTTGCCGCCAAGGTTTTATTTTTAATTGCAATTATTCTTTTTTCTGTACCAATTGCTCTAGTTCTGTTGTTAAAATTTCTTTTTACCGTAACTCAAAGAGCAAAAGTTCAGATAGATAATTCAATTACCCTTGAATCTCATTTAGAAAAAATTTATTCAAAATATTGAATTTCAGCTTATTAAATACTGAAAAGCTTTTTCTGTTTTATAAAAAATTTCTCATTTTATATTTTTAATACTATTTCTGGATAAAATCTTTATCTGGCTAATTTTTGAATTGATAATTTCTTTGAAATATTAATTTGATAATCAATAACGGCACCATCTAACTTATAATTAATTTCTAATAAAAGGCTCAGTTTTTAGTTCTAAAGATGGACCTTTTATCAATTTTTATCAAGCTGTAGTTCTTTCAATATGCTGCAAAACTTCTATCAACAAATCCCAGAATTTTTGGACAGTCTCAATATTCATTCTTTCGTCTGGTGAATGTGCACCTTTAACGGTAGGACCAAAAGATACCATATCTAGATTAGGATATTTGGTCAGAAACAACCCACATTCCAGTCCTGCATGAATTGCTTTGACTTGTGCCTTTACTCCAAATAGCTTTTGATAAGCCTTTTCAGTAACTTGGAGTATTTTTGAGTCCAATTTCGGCGTCCAGCCTGGATATCCATCACTCTGGTTAACTTTGGCGCCGTTTGAAGTGAAATTTGAGGCAACCTTTACCGCAATTTCTTTTATAGATTCATCAACAGAGCTCCGCTGACTTGTGCCTATAACGATAGTATCATTTTTATCAAATTTTACAGAGGCAAGATTGGTCGATGTTTCAACAAGCCCATCAATGGATTTACTCATAGCTATCATTCCATGAGGGCAGTTTAAAAGTGCATTAAATAATTGGTTTTGAGTTGTTTTATCAATCACAAAATCAGGAGATTTAATACTGTCAAGATCAAGATTTAAATGTTTTTCGGTTTCCTGATATTCTCTTTGAACATCGGCTGTATAAATATTTAGTTCTTTACGGATTAATTCTTTATCAGACGAAGGAATACAAACAATTGCAAAAGCTTCTCTGGCAATAGCATTTCTTAAGTTTCCACCATTAAATTCAGTAAGACGTAAATCTGTTTTTCCAGCAATCAAATTCAAGAAATTTACTAATATTTTGTTTGAATTGCCAAGTCCTTTATTGATATCGTCACCAGAGTGTCCTCCATTTAAACCAAAAACTGATATTTTGCAAGAAAAATACCCATCAGGAACACTTTCTTTTTTAAATGTGAAAATAGCCGTTGTGTCCATTCCTCCTGCACAGCCAATGAATAATTCACCTTCATCTTCCGAATCGAGGTTAAGAAGTATTTCACCTTTCAGAAAACCTGGTTTCAGGCCAAATGCTCCGGTCATTCCTGATTCTTCATCAACAGTGAAAAAACATTCAATTGGTCCGTGTTTGATATTTTTTGAAGCTAAAATAGCCATTGAAGCTGCTATGCCTATTCCATCGTCTCCTCCAAGGGTTGTTCCTTTTGCTTTTACCCATCCATCTTCGATATAGGTTTGAATAGGATCATTATCAAAATCATGTATAATATTGCTGTTTTTTTCACAAACCATATCCAGGTGACTTTGCAAGATAACAGTTTTCATACTTTCCATGCCAGGACTCGCTATTTTGCTGATTAATACATTGCCAACTTCATCTTTTTCTGCCGTTAAATGATGTTCTTTTGCAAAATCTAACAAATACTGAATGATTTTTTCTTCTTTTCTTGAAGGACGCGGAATCTGAGTAATTTTATCAAAAAAGTGCCAGATTTCCTGTGGTTTAAGTTGCTCTAATTCTCTCATTGTTTCATTTTTATGTTTTATGCTTTATTAAAGATGAAAGTTGAAACCCTTATCTACATAATTATTTCAGGCAACTAATTTAAGAAATATTTGTACTTTTAGGTACATTTTATATAAGAAATTGATAAGACATATTTTATGAAAACAACGATAGCAATAGGAATTTTTTTTGCATTTTTCTCAATTTTGATGAATGCCCTTGGTAGCCATGCAGTAAAAACTACTTTAATTGAACGTCAGATGGTTGATAGTTACCAGATTGCCTGCAATTTTACTATGTATCATGGTTTAGCATTAATTCTTTTAGGAATATTTATTCATCTTTTTCCAGATATCAAATTTGAGTATGTTTCTTATGGATTCATTGCCGGGAGTCTATTATTTCAGGGTGTTATTTTTTTTAAATCTTTCGCTGATGTTGGAAAACTTGGAATGCTTAATCCAATAGGAGGGAGTATCTTATTTCTTTCGTGGATTTACTTTTTTTATATAGTTGTTCGGTTTGTTAAATAATTGATCTTCCGGAATTAGTTTTAAATATTAAATCTAAACAAAATGAAAATTACAGTATTTATTGTTATCCTTTTAATGTTTGTCGCTAATTTATTAATTGATCAGGATGATATAGAAACTAAAATTACCAAAATCAGAGAAGAATATAATAAAGTAGAATTGAATCTGAAGAATTGCAAAAAAAAGCTATTTACATATCCAGCAGAGGATGGTGAGAGTGAAATGAAGTTTGAAGCTTATTATTTACCTTATGGCCAATTAGTTAAGCTTATTGCAATTTTTAATTTCAAATCTTGTGAAAGACACATCGAATATTGTTGTAAAGCGGATGCTGTTATTTTTATGTTCATACAGGATAAAAGACAAGATGGAACTCAAGTTCAAGAAAGAGTTTATTTTGATGATAATCATAAAGTTATACGAGACTTAATTAAAGAAAAAAAAATTGATGATAAACGTGATTTTTCAAAAATATCCAATGAAAATGCCCCTGAGCAATGGTCAGATTTATCAGAATTGCCTGGATATGCATTTTATGGAAACTGGATAATTGAAAGATACTTAAGTTATCCAGTTTTTGAAGTGTGCTATGATGTTGATTTAAAAATGAAACAAATAAGGGAAGAATACGACAAAATTGAATCCAATCGCCAATCCGGAGCTTTAAAGGAATATTCAATTTACTATACTGACTCAGTTGCTTATTGGAACAATACTCACTATACCGCATTTTATGACGAGCAGAGCAATTTAGTTTTGTTAACTTATTCTATTGGTGAGGAAGGTTACTATGGCAATTACGAGATATCTTTTAAAGATCGAAAGCCCTTTTTTATTTTAAGTACATCGGGTGAACCTGATGGAAAAGAATCTCAGGGGCGAATATATATTTATAATGATAGGATTATTAATGCTTTAATCAAAGAGAAGTCACCTGATCAAACCCTCGATTTTTCACAGATCGAAAATAAAACCGATAATTCAATTATGGATAATGTCAATAATTCAAATAGTGGTTATTCGAGTGATGGTAATTTGAGAGGTGTTGGATATGAACTTTGTAAATTATATAAAGGATTTGAAGCGGAAAAAGATAATTAATATTCGAAATACTTCATTCAATATTTTTTAATTACTTATATATCAATATAATATGTAATATTTCATATGATTAAAATCAGTTTTTTGAGGTGTTTTGAGGACGAAAAAAGGTTTAATTTTGAAATTATTTTGGAATTATAAATTTTCTCAATTTGAGATATGTGAAGTTGAACTTTCAAAAAAAAATTACTTATTGAAATAAACAAGAAAAGAAAATCAATGATAGGAAATAGTGCCATTAAAATATTGATATGCTTTTTGTTTTTAATAATTACTTTTTATAGTAGTTTTAGTCAAAAGCAAAATGACCAAACATATAATGATAGTATTATTAAGCAATTTGAATCAAATAAAATGCTTATTCCTCTGTTCAAATATCAGATATTTAAAGCATTATCGCATTATCCTGAATTGAAAAATACAAAGATTGTATTTAAATATAAAAATATAAGGACATCGCTTGCTTGCAGGCCAAGTTTAATTTCTATTTTTTTGAGAAAGAATAAACGGACTTACAACATTTTTATAAACCGGGATACTTCCAAACTGAAAAATGCAATATTATTGTTTGTACCAATAAATGCTCAAATTGGTGTAATTGGGCACGAATTGGCGCATATAATTGATTATCAGCATAAATCTATTTATGGGATTATAAGTACCGGGTTTGGATATTTTTTTACAAGTTATAAATCAGCTTTGGAAAAAAGAGTTGATCTTATTGCAATTAACCATGGTTTGAAAAAGGAATTAATTGAATTTAGTAATTATGTTATTAATGAGTCCAATGCACCAACAGAATATAAAAACTATAAAAAGAAAATATATTATTCTCAAATTGATTTAGAAAAACTATAAAGTAAACTTGTATATTAATTGATAAAAACTTATTACAAATGGCAAATAGAACAATTGTAGCAATGCCCGGCGACGGGATTGGAAAAGCAGTTTTGGATGAAACCATCAGGGTTTTGAATGCTGCCGGATTTAAAGCGGACTATGTTGAAGGTGATATTGGGTGGGAATTCTGGAAAAGTGAAGGAAACCCTTTACCTGACAGAACTATTCAATTATTAGAAAAGCATAAAATTGGCCTGTTTGGTGCCATAACTTCAAAACCAAAAGATGAAGCATTTGATGAATTAGCTCCAGAATTAAAAGCAAAAGGACTTATCTATTCAAGCCCTATTGTTGGCCTTCGTCAACACTTTGGACTTGATATTTGCACTCGCCCTTGTAGAACCTATAAAGGAAATCCTTTGAATTTTATTAGAAGAGGTAAAGGTGAAGATATTGAAGAACCGATGGTCGATGTTGTTATTTATCGTCAAAACACAGAAGGTTTATACAGCGGAGTTGAATGGACAAATCCTTCACAACAGGTGTATGATGCTTTTATGACCCATCCTCAGTTTAAGAAGAACTTTGGGCATGCACCTAAAGAGGAAGTATCGATTTCAACACGAATATTTACAAAAAAAGCTACAGAAAGGATTCTTCGCGCCGCATTTGAACATGCCAAAAAATACGGTTACAAATCTGTTACATTGTGCGAAAAACCAAATGTAATCCGCGAAACTTCCGGGATGATGTATAAAATGGCATTGTCAATTCAAAAAAATGATTACCCAAATATTGAGCTTTGGAATACCAATATTGACGCTCAAATGATGTGGCTAACCAAAAATCCTGAAGATTATGGAGTTATTGTTGCCGGTAATATGTTTGGCGATATTGTTTCTGATGGATTTGCAGGTTTAATAGGAGGTTTGGGATTTGCATGTAGTGCACAATCTAATCCTGATACAGGAATTGCAGTTTTTGAACCAACCCATGGTTCTGCCCCAAAATATGCAGATTATGCAGTATCAATTGTAAATCCAATTGCAATGGTTGAATCTGCAGTAATGATGCTCGATTTTATTGGTGAAGGAGCAATGGCTTCAAAAATCCGGAATGCTGTTGCAGCGGTAATTGCTGAAGGTAAAGTAAGAACATACGATATGATGAAAATGCGTGGTACTCCTGATGTTATTAATAAAGGTGCTGCTTCAACAAAGCAAATGGCTGACGCTATTATTGCTAAACTGTAACATATTAATAAATACTTTAAACCTATAGTTAGCAATGAATGATGATGTAAAACAACTCTGGGGCGAAGAACTCGCTTGGATTAATGATGATGATTTACGTGATAAAACAGCCAAAACCTGGGAGATGGCATTAGAAAAAAGTGTTTTGACAGTTCAGGATTTAAATACAATCCCTTTTACCTTGTTGGTTCCTAATCTGAAAGTTACTTTTATGGCTCACAAACGAGCAGTAGTGAATATTGCAAAGGATTGTGGAGACCAGATGAACAAATTTTTTACAACCGATTTGCCGGTTGATATGGATGTGTTAATTTCAGGAGCCATTCTTGCTGATGTTGGTAAAATGCTGGAATATGTTTTAGATACTGATGGTAAGGCAATACAAGGAGCGTACGGGCAATATATCAGGCATCCTTTTTCTGGGGTTTCATTGGCTGAACAATGTGGTATTCCTGCAGAAGTATGCCATATTATTGCCACCCATGCTGGTGAAGGAGATATGGTTAAGCGATCTACGGAAGCATATGTTGTTCATCATGCAGATTTTATGACTTTTTTACCTTTTAAAAGCAGATTGAAATTATAAATTTTAAACCCGGCAAGTTTCTGAAACTTGCCGGGTTTTTTGTATGAATACTTCACTAAAATAATTAATTGTTCAGTGGACAAAATTTACTTAGAGAATAAATTATATTTAAAAATACACCATATAGCCCAAAAACCATCCTTTGCCTTAATCTTTTTTCCCTCGTCGTAAGTGCGGCCATAATAAGAAATTCCAACTTCGTAAATTCTAATTTTAGGAACCCTTGATATTTTAGCTGTAATTTCAGGTTCAAAACCAAATCGTTTTTCTTTTAGCTTTATTCCTTTTATAATTTCAGAACAAAAAGCTTTATAACAGGTTTCCATATCTGTTAAATTCAGGTTTGAAAAAATGTTGGACAAGAATGTTAAGAATTTGTTTCCAATGGAATGCCAGAAAAATAGAATGCGATGTGGTTTTCCACCCATGAATCTGGAACCGTAAACAACATCTGCTACGCCATCTAAAAGCGGTTTAAGAAATAAGTTATATTCATTCGGATCATATTCAAGGTCTGCATCCTGAATTATTATGTAATTGCCTGTTGCTATTTCAATTCCTTTATGTAATGCTGCTCCCTTTCCCATATTATATGGCTGATTATAGATTTTCAAATCGGTATCTAAATGTAGGAGTATATATTCTTCAACAATTTCTTTGGTTTTATCTTTTGAAAAATCATTGATTATAATAATCTCTTTTTCAACGTTATCAATGAGATTTACCGCTAATATTTTATTCAGAATTAAGTGAATTGTTCGTGCTTCATTAAAGGCAGGAATGATTATGGATAGTTTAGTTTGAAACATAATATTTAAAAAAATAACTACTTTATTACATACACTTTTGTATCTAAAACATTATTAACTTTAAACCATGACATACGCGAAGCAGAGTCAAGATTTTTCCAATAATTGGTATATGTGCCTGGAGATGTTGCTGTGTATCCATTTACAGAAATAAGATTTAGTGATTGAGCAGCAAGCATAGCATCTAGCTGATATTCAACACAATTTGTTTTTATTTCGATAGGTTCATATGAAACAACTGATTTTTCAGGAATATCTTTCATCTTTTCCATTAAAAATTTTACTCTTGATTGAGCTACAAACTTTTCAGTCCGGTACGAACTTGCTTCTTTATAATAATTGTCTGCAACAACAAAAGAAGCAATTAAAATAAACCAAATCATCGAAAGTTTATACTTATTGTTCAATAGATTTCTTACGATGAAAGCTACAGTTATAGCATAAAAAATCAATTCAATATTAATGATTCTTGTAATTGAGCGCATGGAACCAAAACCTGGCAAACTGAATACAAATTTATATAAGGAATAGTTTTCAAAACGAATAAACAATAAAAAGGTAATGATTGTAGTGAGTGTCAAAATCTTTAAATTATCATCTATAACAAATTGATCCAATTTATTTTTAGTACTTATTTTTATTAGAACTAAAATCATCAAAATAATAAGACAAATGTTTGCCAATCCTCCTGCAAAAATCTGGTGATCCCAAAATGCAGGAATATCAACTCCAATATTTGAGAGAAAATCCCAGATTAAACTACCTTTTTGGCTATAGAAAAATGATAAAAATGTTGGTATAGTTGGCAAAATATGTTCATAGCTATTCATACCAACCATTTTTGATCTTGCTATATAAGGTAAAATCAGTGGTAATGTAATAAGCACATTTATGATTAAAGAAATAGATATCCAGCCTAACCATTTTAGGTTTCTCAGATGTTGAATAAATTTTTTCCAATGAAAAATGAACACCAATAAAAACATTACTGAAATTGGAATCATTAACATTAAACCTAAATATATGCCGCAATATAATTGATAAACAGTTACTAAGATGGTAAGGAAAAAATATTTCGGGCTAAAGTCTTTGATAAATAGTACAAGCATTGCAAAAGCTAATGGTATTGGAAAACGCGGAAATGTTTGAGCATGTGTTAACTGAGATTGCAGCGCCATTGAAAATGCAAATACCATTGCTCCAATTGCAGCAGCATAATTGTTTTTGAAAAGTAATTTCAACAAAAAATAGCAACTTGCATAAGACAATATTGCCATTAAAACAAACCACAATTGGAATGATGTTTCTCTATCAAAATTCAACAACCTAAAAATAATATAAAAAGGAGCAGTACCAAGCAAATTGTCAGAATATGAAATTACATCTTTTTCAGGGTACATAAAGGGTGCGTTCCAAAAGGATTTTTCTTGTCCGGTAATAAATAAATGTGCATGTTCCAGAAAATAAGTATTTAATCTGGCATCTCCTAAATCGCCTGGATAGTGTGAAAAGGATGTTCCAATAATATTAAATACAATAAAATATAGACCAATTGCAAGACCAAAAATAAATGGGAAAAGCCGGAGTAATAAACCAAATTTAATTTTCATTAAAAATATAAATCATAAAATTTCACCTTTCTAGCATTATATTCATCATAAAAAGGTTCAATAAATTGATGAAGTAATCACTAAATCAAAATCAAAAAATCATCGGGTACTTTATCGCGAACTTCAGGTGGTATTACTTTTTCTTTAAAACCATCTAAAAAGTCCCTGGTTTTTTTAGAGATAAGTTCTTGAATTTCATCAATAGCCTTTTCGCCAATGGCAAAAGGGAAATTTCCTAAAAGCAGGCGATTTTGAAAGCACATGCCACCAATCCGATATGAATTATATTCTAAAATCGGTTTTTTAGTTATAATACAATCTGAAATGAAGTCTGAAAGTTTATGATTTTCCCGATTTGCTAATCTTTCTTGTCTTTTATCAAAATCAACATACAAATCGTAGTACATTTTAATGCGCTTCATACTTTCTACTGATAACTCCGAAGCTGCATTATGTTGACAAACAGAACATAACGCATATTCAAATATAACTTCAAATTTTTGGCTGCTTATATTTTTTTGAAAAGCTTTTTCGATCAAATAAGGAGAATTATCTGTGAGTAGATTTTTACCACAAATCATACAATGCCCAATAGGCTTGCTGGTTTTAGAAGATAAAAATTCTTCTGGCAATGATATTGAAGGAAAATTCCACATTATTAGAGTATCAATTCTTATTTATCGATTTTAAAGATTCAATTTTGAATTTGGTTTAAACTATTTGCTGAATGTAATTTTGGTTGTAACTTTATTCGAATCAACCACTTCATTAACAACCATTACAAATTTATTTTCAGTTAGGCTTTCGAAGTGAATTGTATCTTTTCTGTTAACTCCATTTGGTTCAAGTAAAAGCATATTTAATTCAGAATTGAATTCCCATTTTCCAATTTGTGGCTCAGGTGTAAATCCTTTTCGCTCAAAGGTATGATCTTCATTAAAAGTCAATCTGGCATTGGCTTTCAGATTTTTAAGTGTTTGAATTATATTGATGCTATCCATATGATTCCTTGGTAAATTATCCTGATAATCAGATAGTTGCCATTGTCCAATTATAATTTCCGAATCATTGTTTTCTGATAAACTGGTATATACAAAGTAGAAAATTACTGCTAAAGCAATAGCGGCTATTGCATATATAATTGGTTTTGAAATAGTTTCCGGTGATTGATTCTTTTTTGAGGAATTGGATTTTTTTACTGATTTTTTTCCGCCCGTTAATTCTTCATATGCATCAATTAATACTTCATATGAAGCTTCGAAAGTGTCTTCATACGCCGCAACCCAGCTAAAAGTGTAAAAGAAATGATCAGTATAAAGATTTGACTCAATTTTTTCAAGCACAAATGGAATAATTCCTATCTGATTATCAAGTGCATACTCAAGTGATTGAATCATTTCTTTACTAGAAACCGAATTTTTATCGATGATTAAAAGCAAGATCTTAGAATCTTCAACAGTTGCTTTTAGCGAATCATTTTCTTCCTGCTTATAATCCCTTGGCGATACCCAGCATGAAATACCATCGGATTCCAGTTTTGAAACCAATTTTTTTACAAGTGATTTGTTTTCTTTTTGATAAACCAAACAAAGGTCTTTCATGTTTTAAAGTCGTATTATAGATTTGTTAATTGAGTTGTAGGCCAACTGAATATTTTAATCAAGATAACCGGAAAATCTTCTGATAATGATAGATTAGCAGATTGGATAATAACTATGATTATAAACATAATAGCCTATCCATATTAAAAAGGTAAAACAAAATTTATTTTTTCTTATTGGCTTGTTTTTCCCAGGTAATGGTATTTTTACTGTCATTGATTTCTATTGAAACGACCAATTTCGAATTTGTTAATTCAACAACATCAGAAACTTCAGAATTTCCATCCTCATATGTCAGCGTCAATTTTTTTGCATCAGGACTCAAAACCCATTTTCCAATGCTGCTTTCTTCCAAAATAGTCTTTGTAAATGTGCCATCTGCGTTTATAACCCATAATGAACTTGCTTTCATTTCGTCAAGAGTTTCCTTGAGTTTTTGTTTTATATCTGGTGAAATTTCTTGACTATATGCTATATCGGCAGCCTTCCATTCTCCAACTATTAATCCGGATGGATCTTTTTTGCAGGAAACAACAAAAATAGAAATTAGTAATAAAGCAGCTAAAAATCCTGAAGTTTTCATAATAATTAAGTTTTGATTAAACAAAGCAAAAATAAACAAATCTATTTAATTAACTCTTAAATCCTTAAGTCTTTTTATAAGTATTTGTAAATGAATATATTTAATGCATAGACAAAGAATGAAACAATCTTTGTGCTCCATTTGTTATTGACTCATAAAGTAGAAAGAGCCAGCTTGGTTGTAGTATAAAATCTAGTATACAAGTATCAGAAGGCATTAATTATTGATCCTTTTTTTCAACGTTGTTGATGAAAACAAACTTTTTTTATTGTGAAAAAGAAAACCCGGATAATGAATAATTGGTACTCTATTTGGTATAAAAATATTTATTATTGTATAGTCTTTTTGTATAAAGGATTAATTTAGTATATTTGAAGACCTGTTAAATACTAAATTACAAAAGAAAATTTATTGTTTAATTGTATACAATGCTTTGAAATTATTTTAGAATGGACGAAATTTTAATTGATCGGGATAGAATACGCGATATATTTGTCGGTATAAAACCTTATTTTAAAGATAAACTTGGAAAATATACTCACCAACGTATTTCAGGTGACTGGCATTTTCACGGTTTGGGTTTTGTAAATGGCGATATGACATACGTATTTGGTATCAATATTGGATTTTTTAAAGTAAGCACCAAAAAGCATTATAGTCACGTTGGTATGAATCTACTTGTTCGTACCAATGGAATTAACAGGGAATTGCGACTTAAGTACCGTGATTTTTTCAGGCAAAATCTATCCAACTGGATTTCTGATGCAGAAATGATTTATACTTCAGACAGAGGTGGGATTGGAAGTGAATTTCCTAAATACAGAGCTTTGAGCGAATTCGAAAATGATGAACAAATTATAAATTTCCTTAAAGAATGTATTGATGGAATGCATAAAATATATCCATTGATTGCAGCAAATCCGGATAAATTATTCGAAAATGTTTTACGGGCAGCCCCTCCATGGCACGATTTACTTGTTCAAATTGCTGATGAATTTAGTAACCAGGAATAAAACGCTTTTATAGCGAATTCAACATGAGTTTTTTATATCCATCCTTTTTTTGGGCTTTGTTTTTAATTGCGATTCCGGTAATTATCCATCTTTTTAATTTCCGTGTATATAAAACTGTATATTTCAGCAATATTAAGTTTTTGCAGGATATTAAGGATGTAAGCGATTCAAAATCAAAAATTAAACATTTAATAGTTCTTTTATTACGAATACTTGCCATAGTTGCACTTACCATTGCTTTTGCAGTCCCTTTTGTACCAGTTCTAAAAACTAAAGATTCATTCAAGGAGCGAATAGTTACCATTTATCTGGATAATTCGTATAGTATGAATGCTGGAAGTTTGCATGGAAACTTATTTGACGCTGCAAAAGAAAGAGCGCGAAAAATTGTTTCTTCATATGATAACCGACAAAAGTTTTTTTTCCTTGATAATGATATGGAATCAAAGCACCGCATTATTACCAATAAACAGCAAATAACTGAATTTATCAATAATAGTGTGCTTTCGGGTGCGGTTTCTGATTTTTCCAAGCTTATTCAATTTCAAAGAAATTTTATGAAACAGGAAAATGAAATCAAACAATATCACCATTTATTTTACATGATTTCGGATTTTCAGAAAGTAGTTTCGGATTTTCGGAATTTTGAATCAGATTCCAATACTTTTTTTTATTTATTACCCCTCGCAACCAATTCGACCAATAATATTTATATCGACTCGTGCTGGTTTTCATCACCGGGCCGAAACTTGAATAAAAATGAAAATTTGAATGTAAGGGTTGTAAACAAAGGAAAGGAAGAATATCAGGATATTCCTATTCGGTTATTTGTAAACGGAAGACAAAAAGCGATAAATAATTTTCAAATAGATGCAAATAGTTCTAAAACTGTGGTCTTGAATTATTCAAACACCGAAAGTGGAATTTTGCCTTCTTCGCTTGAAATCACTGATTATCCGATTACTTATGACAACAAATTCTATTTCAGTTACCAAATTAATAAACAAACTTCGATTTTAATTATCAATAAATCGGAAAACAAATATCTGAATGCTTTGTATAAAAGCGATTCATCCTTTGTGCTTCAAAATAGTAATACAGGAAGTTTGCGAACTTCCGAATTTCCAAATTATCAGGTTATTATACTTGATGAGCTTGATGGTTTTTCATCCGGATTAATTGGAGAACTTAAACGTTTTGTTTCAAATGGTGGTGTAATGGTTTGTATTCCAGGCGAAAATACAAACTTGATTGAGCTTAATAATTTACTTTCTTCAGTTAACGCTAACCTGATGAACGGAATTGTAAAACAAGTTACACAGCTTGAAAAGATTAATTATGAGCATTTTATTTATAAGGATGTTTTTATTAAAAATGAAGATAAATTAATTCTTCCCGAAATAAAAAGCTATTTTCCGGTGAATTTAAGTACACAATCAGTAAGCAATATTCTTTTAAGTTCCTTATCTGGCAAACCTTTGCTTATACAAACCAATTTTGATAAAGGTAAAGTGTATACTTTTACGTTTCCATTGGCAATTGAAAACAGCGATTTTGTTGTTCATTCTCTCTTTGTTCCAACCTTGTATAATATTGCTGCTTTTAGTCAAACCTATGAGAGATTGTTTTATACCATTGGTAATGATAATATTATAGATTTAAACCTGAAACCCACCACAGGCGATAAAAGCTTTCATTTGATTGATTTGGAAGGAAAAACAGATTTTATTCCGCAATTTTCGGGAATTGGTGAGCAAGGTATCCGTTTAAACTTGATGAAAAACATCGTATTTGCCGATAATTATTTATTGAAAGTGAACAGCAACAATTTAAAATGTCTTTCTTTTAATTACAATAGAAAGGAATCAGATCTGGATTTTTATAAAAATGATGAAATAGAAAAGCTAATTGAAGACTACAAACTTTTGAATTTTAGTATTTTATCTGCAAATTTGAATGAATTGCAAACCCAAATTGAAGATTCATTAAAAGAAAGAAAAGACTACTGGAAATGGTTTATTTCATTTGCTTTTATTTTTCTTATTTCTGAGATATTCATTCTTAGATTATGGAAAGATTAGAAAGCAAAAGTAAAAATTGAAATAAAGGTACAGCGACTGCTATATTAACAATCCAACAACTGAATTCAAAAACTTATTTCTGAGATAATTTTCTTATGAAATGCCATCTGTCATTTAAATTCTGAGAGTGATAAATCTTATTTTCAATATGTATTTCCAATAAATTAGTAATAATATACAATTAATGTATATTTATGCAAAAGATTTTTATTGATTTATTTTGTATTAGTATCTATATATCAATAATATATAAAGTTATTTTGTTAGTTTAACACAAATTTAATCATTATTTAATATAAATATTTGCATAAATTAAAATTATGCATTTATATTTGTCCTATAAATAATTTAAGATTTTTAGGTATGAAATCCATTTTCCAAAACCCGTATAGACGCTTTATTAAATTTATTACTTAGGAAAGTGGATTTGTAATTATATTATAAAGCTTTCCAATATTTGGAAAGCTTTTTTTTTGAATAATAACCAATAAATTAAAGATAATGAACAGATATTATAAAAACCCGTGCCGCAGATGTTTGCCTGGACTTTAATTTCGGTAGTTTAATATTATTGTTTTGATATCAAAATAATATAGGCCTACCGAGTATTTCAGTAGGTTTTTGTTTTTAATAGATTTGTTACAATTAAAATTGAAAAAATGATTGATACTATAATTGATACAACTTTGAAAGTAATAGTAATTGAAGCAGGTCCAGAACATGGAAAATATGCTGAGCAAATTGTTGAAATGATCGAAACAGCTGCACGGATAAGAGGTACAGGAATAGCAAAACGTGATCCACGCTATATTGAAAAGAAAATGACTGAAAATAAAGCAATCATTGCACTTAATGGATCAAAACCTGTTGGTTTTTGTTACATCGAAACCTGGGATCATGGCAAATATGTAGCAAATTCTGGTTTAATAGTTGATCCGGAGTTTCGCCAGTCCGGTTTGGCCAAAATGATTAAAGCAAAAGCATTTAATTTATCAAGAAAACGATTTCCCGAAGCTAAAATTTTTGGTTTAACTACCAGTTTGCCAGTGATGAAAATCAATTCGGAATTGGGATATCGTCCGGTTACTTTTTCTGAGCTTCCGAAAGAAGATGCTTTTTGGAAAGGATGCAGCAGCTGTGTTAACTACGATATTCTTCAACGAACAAGTCAGAAAATGTGTCTGTGCACAGGAATGCTTTATGAACCAAATAATAAAAAATAAATAATATTTTTTTAACCCTGCCAGTGTTCTGATAATAAATATATTGTAAATTGTAAATTTGCAATTATATTTTGGTATCCGCGCTGGCAGGGTTTTTTATTGAAAGGAACAAATGTCTGAATTTACTTTAACAAGTTTATAAATCGAATTATATTTCGCATTTTTGACAATTGTTTTTTCTATGCTTTTTTGTCTTTCTAAAAGCTCAAAATAAACATTAATTTTAAACCATGGCATTGTATTCACTATGAAATCAATA
This sequence comes from Bacteroidota bacterium, assembly GCA_025361565.1. GTDB lineage: Bacteria > Bacteroidota > Bacteroidia > Bacteroidales > NBLH01 > NBLH01. The sequence goes on from JANYKN010000004.1 coordinate 40,887, forward strand.
GCTTTTTTCAAAAAACAAATATGATTAATATTGGAATAATTGGAGGTGCCGGCTATACTGCGGGTGAGTTGATTAGAATACTGCTATGGCATCCAATTGCAAAAATTCAGTTTATTCAAAGTAATAGCCATTCTGGCGAGGACATTACTTCCATTCACCGCGACTTAATAGGTGATACAGATTTAAAATTTAGTGAACCAGATTTTAATGCCGTCGATGTTATTTTTTTATGTTCCGGTCATGGTATGTCTAAAGTTTTTATGGAAACCCATCCGCTCCCTGAGCATTTGAAAGTAATAGATTTAAGTACCGATTTCAGGCAAATTTCAGAGGATAATGATTTTATTTATGGTTTGCCTGAATTGAATAGAGAAGATATTGAATCGGCAGAAAGAATAGCCAACCCTGGATGTTTTGCCACAGCCATTGAACTGGCTCTTTTGCCTTTGGCAGAACATCAAATGCTTAATAATGATATACATGTAAATGCAATTACTGGTTCTACCGGAGCTGGCCAAAAACCGAGTTCAACTTCACATTTTAGCTGGAAAAACAACAATATTGCAGTTTATAAACCATTTGAACATCAGCATTTAGCTGAAATTGTTCAAAGCATGAAGCAACTGCAACCTAGTTTTAATCATGAACTTAATTTTATCCCGGTAAGAGGAAATTTTAGCAGGGGGATTATGGCAACCGCATATACAGAATGCAATTGGAGCCAGGACGAAATTACAGAAAACTACATACAATATTATCAAGATCATCCATTTGTAACGATTGTAAATGAAATTCTGGATGTGAAGCAAGTTGTAAATACAAACAAATGTTTGTTGTTTCCTTCAAAATATGGATCAAAAATTATGATAATTTCGGTAATTGACAACCTTTTAAAAGGTGCATCGGGGCAGGCTGTTCAGAATATGAACCTGATGTTTGGCCTTGATGAAACAACGGGTTTGAATTTAAAACCTGTTGCATTTTAGTAGATGATGTTTATAAATTATTAATTCAACTTAATTATATAACCAAAGGAATTTTTAAAGATGAAATTATTTGATGTTTACAGTCAGTATGATGTAGATTTAAGAAAAGCCAAAGGCGCAATTCTTACAGACGTTGAAGGAACAGACTATCTTGATTTTTATGGTGGACATGGAGTAATTTCTATTGGGCATGCACATCCAAGATATATCGATGCTATTGAAAATCAATTACATCAAATTGCATTTTATACCAATGTGATACAAAATAGTTTGCAGGTTGAATTGGCTGAAAAGCTTGGAAAACTTTCAGGATATACTGATTATAACTTATTTCTGGGTAATTCAGGAGCAGAGGCAGTTGAAAATGCTCTAAAAGTGGCTAGTTTCAAAACCGGGAAAAATAAAATAATTGCAATTAAAGGTTCGTTCCATGGCAGGTGCAGTGGATCAATAGCTATAACTGATAATCCTGTCATTCAATCACCTTTTAATCAAGTGCATAATGTCAGTTTTATAGCCTTAAACGATTTTGAAGCACTTGAAAAGGAATTTAAGGATAAAGATGTTGCCGGAATTATTATTGAAGGTATCCAGGGAGTTGGAGGAGTATATGAAGGAACACCTGAATTTTTGAAAGCAGTAAGGGAAATCTGTACAAAGACTGGAGCAATGATGATTATGGATGAAATTCAGTCTGGATATGGCCGAACTGGTAAATTTTTTGCACATCAGTGGGCTGATGTTAAACCTGATATAATCACTGTTGCAAAAGGAATGGGAAATGGGTTTCCAATATCCGGAGTTTTGATTGCACCAAATATTGAAGCAAAAAAAGGAATGCTGGGAACCACTTTTGGAGGAAACCATTTGGCTTGTGCATCAGCCATTGCTGTTCTGGATGTTATGAAGGATGAGAACCTAATGGAAAATGCACTTCAAATGGGCGAATATCTTAAAAAAGAACTTAAACAAATGGATTTTATTAAAGATATTCGTGGAAGAGGGTTGATGATTGGTATTGAAATGGAAAATGCAGCAGAATTTAGGAAACAATTGATACTTGAAGAAATGATATTTACTGGTTTTTCAGGACCAAATACTATTCGATTATTACCTCCTTTAAATATTACCATGAAGGAAGCTAAAAAATTTATAAAAGCATTGATATCAACAACCACAACTGATTAAAATATGGATGATTTGACCATTGTTAAGGTTGGAGGTAATTTAATCGACAATGCAGCTGAGCTTGATTCATTTTTAAGTGCTTTTGCCAGTATTCAAGGAAAAGCACTCTTGGTTCATGGAGGTGGTAAATTAGCCACCAATATGGCTACCAGGCTTGGAATTGAAACTAAAATGGTAAACGGTCGTCGTATTACTGATGCTGAAAACCTTAAACTGGTAACCATGGTTTATGCAGGATTTGTCAATAAAAATATAGTTGCTTTATTGCAGTCGAAAGGAAAAAATGCGATGGGTATTTGTGGAAGTGATTTGAATATCATCAAATCTGCAAAACGGAAACATCCTACCTTGGATTTTGGATTTGTAGGGGATATTACCGAAGTGAATGCCATTGCTTTATCAGATTTAATTGAAAAAAATATTACGCTCGTTATTGCGCCAATTACTCATGATGGAAAAGGGCAATTGTTAAATACCAATGCTGATTCCATTGTAACAGAAATTGCTATTGTACTTTCGAAAATATATAAGGTAAAATTGATTTATAGTTTTGAAAAGGCTGGTGTGCTGCGAAGCCTTGAAAATGAGATGGATGTGATTCCAACTTTATCCGAAGCCGAAATTATAGAAATGCAGGAGAGAGGTTCCATTCATACTGGAATGATGCCTAAAACAGATAATGCCATTAAAGCCATGAAAAATGGTGTAGTGGAAGTAATTATTGGGAATTTGGTTGATATTCAAAAGAATAACTTACCTGGAACAAGAATAGTATAATTTGAAAATAGAAATTAGAAACTAGAAATTATATAATTTAATTTCAAAGTTCCAATTTCCAATTTCTGAAAATAAAGGAATGGAAAAACTCGAAAAATATATAAATTTGGCAACAGATACATTGAAACAACTAATTGCAATCCCTTCCTACAGTAAAGAAGAAAAGCAAGTTGCTGATTTAATGGAGAATATTTTAATCAATCAAGGTTATAAAACCAATCGCAAAAAAAACAATGTTTGGGTTTATAGCAAAGATTATATGGAAGGAAGACCAACTTTATTAATGAATTCTCATTTAGACACTGTAAAAGCCAGCGATAAATGGACGAAAGATCCATTTAATCCCTTGATAGAAGATGAGAAATTATATGGCCTTGGAAGTAATGATGCCGGTGGTTGTTTGGTTTCGTTAATGGCTACTTTTTTAGCATTGGAACAGGAAAATCAATCCTATAACCGTGTTTTTGTAGCTTCAGCCGAAGAAGAGAACTCTGGATTTGATGGTTTTGAATGTGTACAATCTGAATTGGGCAAACTTGATGTTGGAATTGTTGGTGAGCCAACACTTATGGACATGGCCATTGCCGAAAAAGGCTTGATGGTATTAGATTGCGAAGCTGAAGGTAAATTAGGTCATGCAGCTAGAAATGAAGGGATTAATGCCATCAGTATTGCTGTTGAAGATATTAATTGGTTGCAAACGTACAAATTTGAAAAAGAATCTGAAATTCTTGGCCAAGTTAAGTTGACCGTAACACAAATAGACGCTGGTCACCAGCACAATGTAGTTCCTGCAAGTTGTAAATTTGTGGTAGATGTAAGAACCAATGAGCATTACAGCAATGAAGTGGCTTATGAATTCATCAAAAATAATCTAAAAAGCAAGGTTACTGCCAGATCTTTCAGGTTAAATTCTTCAGGTATTGAAATGGATCATCCATTAATTAAAGCCGGACTTGAAATGGGAATGAATTGGTATGGATCGCCAACTACATCAGATCAGGCTATTATGATTGGTTTTCCTACGTTGAAGCTTGGCCCTGGCGATTCTGCACGATCTCATACTGCTGATGAGTTTATTTACCTAGATGAAATTAAAAATGGAATTGAAAAATATTTTAATTTGTTAAATGGATTGAAGTTTTAAATATTTACAATTTCTAATTTATTTTGATTAGATAAAATTATCTAATTGTCAATAACAAATTTCTCATTAAAAAAAGTGTTAGTATTATTTAAACGCACCAAATAAATACCGGCATCTAACTTTCCTATTTCATTTAAGTTTACAACATATTCGTTGTTATAATTTAATTGGATATTTTTTGAAATGATAATTCTTCCAGTAATATCAAGAATTTCAATTTTTGAGTTTAAATTATTTGTTGTTTTTTTAGTAGACAAAATTTTCAAAATGCCATCTTTAACCGGATTGTTCTGTATTTTAAAATCTTGATTTTTTTCCGGAATTTCAGCTATACTGTTTGCAATATCTCCAAATTGAATCCAGTTTAGGTTAAAACCGTTATTAGTAGCTATAACGCGCAAAGTATGGAGCCCAACAGTAAGGTAAATTGATGTCTCATTTGTTTGCCAGGAAGAGTAGCTATTTGTGTTGCCAAGATTAACCAACGTAGGTTCCGTAAGTTCTTCTTGAATAGATAATTGCGTATTTTTAATGGATGAAAATCTAATTCTTAAGGGATATAATTTTGATTCTGGCACATCAATTTTATATTCCATGTAGTCATTTGCATCAATATATCCTACATGGATAAAACCATCCAAATCAGTTGTTGATTGAAGTTGTATGCCAGACATAGCCGTATAATTTTCAGCTTGAATCCGTGCCGGGATAGTTTGAAAATAAGTAGTATCGTGAACAGGCATATTTACATACAAATTGCCCAACTCTGTCAGCTGACCTGTACTTGCCAACAAATCAATAAAATCGTTGTTATCAGCACGACCAGTAAACCATGAATAGCGGAATACATTTGGATTGTTTTCTAACAATTCCACATATTTAACCATAAAATCTTTTTCGAGTTGCATGGACATTGATGCACCAACATCATCGCCCCAGGCTGAAAATTCAGTTACCCAAATTGGTTTGTGGTATTTGTCCCACATCGTATTAACAACAGTTTCCAATCCGCCATATCCATACCAGTGAACTGCAATGTAGTCTACCTGGCAAGTTGGACAATCTAAAAAAAATGTATCTAAGTATGAGTATGGATCCTGATACATGATTTTGCCATACTTGGAGTCATAAATACCTGCGCTATAATTGGTAACAGGAGCCACAAGTTTTAAATTATAAGTAGTTGCCAATTCTTCAAGCTTTGGCCAGAAAGCGGCAGAAGCGGCTGGAGTCATATTTGCCTGATCAGGGAAATTGGGTTCATTAAAACCCATTAAATAACCATTTGTTGGATCTGTGGGGTAGTATAAATTTGCCTTATCAATGGCATTTTGATTGCCATTCCAAATCATCGGAACATATTGTACATTTTCACTCGCCAAAGATCCCATAACGCTATAATTTGGATATTGATTCCAATTATAATACCATGATATGCCGGGTGAAAGTACCTTCAAGTCAGCCACGCTGGTAATATCAGCAGCTATTCCTCTTTTTGTGCTTTTTGGCTGTGAAAAAAGGCTCAGATGGAAAATGGTAGTTAGAATTAGTATTATGGAAAATTGTCTCATTTATAGATGCTTTTATTTATTGTTGGTATAATTAAATGTCAATTTATCTAATTATACAAGTACCTTTTAATACTTTTTTTAGGTGTTTTCGCAAATTCCTCTTTTTGTAGTTCTACCACTGAAATATTCATATAACCAGGTAGTTTATGATTAATTGCCTTTTTGTGGTGATCATAGATTTTGATTAGATCGTCTGGTAAAATGTTTTCCTTTTCAACTGTTTCAAAATCAGGATAGATTAGTGCTACTAATTTATTATCGCGATGCACAATCAAAGATTCACCAACAGCGTAGCGGTTATCGAAAATAGATTCGATTTCTTCGGGATAAATGTTTTTCCCGTTTGAACCTAAAATCATGCTTTTACTGCGTCCTTTAATATGGATATTCCCTTCTTTATCAATAATGCCAATGTCTCCGGTGTGCAACCAGCCATCTTCAGTTATTATTTCTCTGGTTGCTTTTTCATTTTTATAATAACCGATCATTACATTATCACCTCGAACCATAATTTCGCCGGTTATATTTTCAGGATCTTCAGAATCTATCTTAATTTCTAATGTATCAACTACTTTTCCTGATGATCCTGAAACAAATTTTGTACATTTTTCGTAAGAGATTAATGGGCCACATTCAGTCATTCCATATCCAACTGTAAAAGGAAATTTCATTTTCTTGAAAAAAGCTTCAGCTTCACTGTTGATAGGGGCACCACCAATTATCAGTTCAGTAAAATTACCACCAAAAACTTCGCGCATTTTGGCGTTGAATTTATTTAACAAAACACTTTTGATTACGGGAACTGAAAGCAGAGTTTTAATATGAGGTTTTCGTAACATGGGTAACAACTTATTCTTGTATATTTTTTCGATTACAAGTGGAACTGATAAAATCAATGCAGGTTTTATTTCCTGAAAAGCTTTGATTATGATTTGAGGTGAAGGTGTTTTTGTTAAAATAGTAATATGGCAACCCATTGATAATGGAAATAGAAACTCAAAAGCGGCACCAAATGCGTGCGCCAATGGCAAAAAGGACACGATTTTATCACCCGCTTTTAAAGGCATATTTCTTTGCGCAAATCGAATGTTCGCTGCAAGGCTGTTGTGTTGTAACATCACACCTTTGGTAAAACCTGTTGTGCCGGATGTATAGCTGATCAATGCCAATTTATTGTTGCTAATCTGCGGAAGATGAAAATCATTTTTGACTTCAATCAGGTTTTGATGTCCGATATCAAAACCATTCAATTTAAATATGGCATTCAGTTCATCCGATTTACTTTGAAGCAGCGAAAAATCGTCAATGGCAATGATGCCGATTAAATTTTGCATTTTCGAAAACTCAAATTTACTGGTAAGTGTTCCACCCGCGAATAGAAGAATTGAATCGGAATGGTTTACAATTTCATGCAAATCGTCGGGTTTAAAATCGGGCAATACCGGCACTACTACTGCACCATAGCTTACAATTGAAAGATACAAAATTCCCCATCGGGCTGAATTTTTGCCAACCAAAGCAATTTTGTCGCCTTCGCAAATTCCTGCTTCTTTATAAAGCTTGTGAAATTTTTTGATAAATGCGGCTATTTCGGCATAAGTAAAAGACTCACCTTCGTAATCTGAAAGTGCCGTGAAGTCCCAGTTTTTTTTGAAACTATCCTCAAGATAGCTGACAAAATTTTTTTCCAACATAGCAATTTGTTCTTGATATTGCCTGCTAAGTTAGAAATATTTCAATTGCTGTAAAATATGTTAAAACTAATTTATAATTAATTTTCCAAATTTTTATAAATTAGCCTTATATCGTTTTCATTAATTGATACTTGCATATATTTAAAAAATGATTTCAATGTAAAATTTCAGGTTAAAGGAGAACTTATTTTTAAAAATAAGTTTAAATCGTTGAAATATTTATTAATCAAATTTAAGAATGGATTCTTATTGATATAGATTACTAAGCTTTTTCATTAGATTTGTAAAGTTTATAAATGCATGCTTTTTATGAAAAATATTTTAACTTTTCTGTTCTTATTTATTTCTTATATTGCATCAGCACAGATAGATAGCATAGAAATTGAAATATTGAATTACCACAACTCAAAATCAGAAATTATTTCTAAAGCCAGGCGTTTATTGCTTGATAAATTGATGCTTGGAGATTATCAAAAGATGAAGGAAATTAAAGATTATCTTAAAAATAATATAGATAATAAAGAATATCCTACGCTTTCAGTGCAGGAATATTGGTTGATTCTTTTTTGGACACAAGAGTTTGATGAATTGCTAAGCAGTATCGAACAGACTGTTTTACAGGTTGATGTAAGAACTTCAAATGAAGGCATAATTCAAAATTTTCCGGAAACGGATGAATTATACAAAAACCTGCTTGAAAAATCTTTTGAATCTAAACATCTGCTTGAGATTTTAATAAATAGTTCTCAATTGAGTGCAGAAGAAAAGGATTTTTTAAAATTGCATTTGAATTATTGTTTACTGGATTTAAATAATCCTTCAATTACTCAGGATAGTTTGAATGTGCAATCAGATAAATTTATTCTCAAATATTCAACAAGCCCATACAGGCCTTTTATAAAAAGATTAATCCATTACAAAATAAAAATTTCCGATTTTGGTTTTGGATACGATGTTTTTATGGGATATGGGTTTTTTAATGGTGGATTATCAACCAATTTGGTAGATTATGTTCCTTTTGGTTTTTCAGTTGATTTTAATTATAAAAACTTTGACCTTAACCTTGGTATTGGACTTGGCATTGCAAAATTAAAACAAGAAATTGTATATCAGAATATTAAATGGGAAAAAGAAATGAAAGCCGATATATATTTTCCAAATTTGAGCTTGGGCTATATTGTATTTGGAATTAAACAATTTAACTTTAACCCATTTGTAGGTGTTCATACCCTTATTTTATTGCCCACTTACGAGGATATACAAAATTATCCACAATTGGAAAATATTTATTTTCAATCAGATGTCAGTTTATTGGCCGGCTTTAGTATCAATTATTATAGTAAGCCTTTAAAAACTACAAATAGATATCACAACTCAGTTCAATTTCAAGGATTCATTAAGTTAAAATACACTTATTATCAATCAGGATTTAAAAAAGAATATTATGGTTTAGATGGAAGTATGCATAATATATGTTTATCCTTTGGGGGTTTTACAAAAAGAGTGTATAAAATGTAATTTCATACAAAATCTAGCTAAAATATGCTTGAATTAAATAAATTAAAATTTTTCTTACCATCTAATAAATTAATGTAACATGTTTAAATATAGTATTTTAATAGCTTTAGTAAGTATTTTATTGATATCCGCATGTAATTCCGGTTCAAATTCAAAAGCAAAAAAACTACAATCAATTAAAAAAAGGGAATATAATATCAGGCCAGGGTTTGATCCGTTGATAAAAGGTTTTGGTTGCGATGAATTAAAAATTAAGACTGTTTTAGCAGGAAGTAAAATAAAGCAAATTGTAGTTTTGATGGGAGAAAATTTGCTTGATACTGTTTTATTACCACAAGGAAAGATTCCCGCAAGTGCAGAAAGTGATATTATTATTTCGGACTATAATTTTGATGGGTTTTGCGAATTTGTAATCCCGGATAAAAAGTCAGAAAGTAGAGGTGGAATGGATTATTACTATTTTGTTTTTGATACCTTGAATCGGCATTTTATCGAAATTACTTCACTTCCAAAATTTATAGGAAATTTTAAATTGGATGTTAAAAACCAAAGAGTAAAGATTTATTGTCCGGATGAAGTCTGTTTTGCCTATTATAAGTTTGAAAATAAGGAATTTAAATTGGTTCAAGGAGAGTTTAAATAGAAATAGAAAATTAGTCATTAGAAATTTTTCCAATGACTAATTTCCAATAACTAATATCAGTCATTGGCTGACAAACCAATTGATAATACAAAAAATATGTTTTCCTGGTGAGGGTTTGCTATAATGGAACCGGTGACTGGGATACTGAATTTATCGTTTATATTGATTACTCTTGAATTTGAAATACCCACATTATTCATGGCGAATTTTGTTCCATAAAGCCCTTCCCAAGGGGTAATGCCTGCAAATACCTTTATTTGATTTGCCCGCCATTTAAATAAATAAGCTGCTTCAAAATAACTTGAGTATGCTTGTTCTCCTTTTGAATTATAATCATATCCATAAAAAAAAGTAGCCCAGGTTAACTGAATGGGAAAAGATTCTGGCCCGCTATAAGAAAGTGTGCCTTCAAATGCATGAGCTGTTGAGTCTTTTCTGTAATCAAAATAATTGTTGTTTTCTTGCTGGCTCATGGTGAAATAATCCCAAAGGGATACTGTTAATGGCCCAAGGTTAAGGCTTGTATACCAATCTACTTCGGCATAATAATCAGCCAGGGAAGTACTTGCCCAAGAACCAATCGTAAAATTTCCTTTATCGTTTGTATATGATAGATATGGCTGCAAATTTGGTGACGTACTATATTGCAAGCCTCTCCAGATATACTGACTTACAAAATCGGCACCCAAAGAAAAATTTTGCGTTTCAACGGCAGCTTTATCTTTATTGTCATCTTGAGCCACAATACTATTCCAGTATATGGCAGTAATAAATACGAATAATAAAATTAGGTTTTTTTTCATAGCAGGAAGTTTAAGTAATTATTTAATACTGAAATTAATGTTTATTGTCCTTCAGGTTTTGTTATTTTTAGATAAACAGTTTTAAAAATACAAATAAGTATTGGAATATTCCCTATTTAAGTTGCTAAAAATTGCAAATCAATATATTCAAAATCAAAAATCTTTATTTTTCTGGTACCATAGTAGAATAAAGAAAGATAGCATTCAGTATCTTTTATCCAATTCATATATTTTAAAATGTCAATTTGGCATTTTAAATGTCATGTTGTAGACATACTGACGATTTTTCATGTAAATGTATCCGAATTTAAAGTAATAAGTTATTGTATATTAATTATTTAACAATATTTAAATATTACATCTTTTGACATGGCATTTCATTTGTCGAATTATTTAAAAACAAATAAACAAATGTTAAACAATTAAAGCGGAGGTAGTTATGACACTCATGAAAAGAAATGAATTATTCCCTACCTGGTCGAAATTCTTTAACGATTTTATGGATAAAGATATTTTCGATTATTCAAACAGACATTTTTCAAATACCAACACCACTTTGCCTGCTGTAAATATAAAAGAATCGGATCAAGGCTATGTTGTTGATATGGCTGTTCCAGGCATGGAAAAAGGCGATTTTTAAATTAATCTCGAAAATAAAATGCTTTGCATTTCTTCCGAGAAAAGGATTGAAAATGAAGAGAATGAGGATAATTATTCTCGTAAAGAATTTAGCTTTCAATCATTTAGCAGATCATTCTCTTTGCCCGAAACGGCTGACGAAGGTAAAATAGAAGCCAAGTACGAAAATGGTATCCTTCATATCAACATTCCTAAAAAAGAAGAGGCTAAACCTAAGCCTCCAAAGTATATTGAAATTTCGTAGTGTGTTGAATTTTAATTGGAAAACTACCGGAACTTTGATTACCGGTAGTTCATTTTTTATTATAGCTTGAATTCAAATTATTGATTATGGTTACAAATTCAAAGCTTGTTATGAAAAAGAATCTCATCATTTTTCGAAATAAAATTTAACAATTAAATCAAAAACAGATGAAAAAACAACTGGTTTTATCGGGCCTGGTTGCTTTGGTTATAAGCATAGGCTCTTTTTTAGTAATGTATGGATTTATGATTGATGGTAAAAATTCTGTTACTATTGAGCATCTAGATGGAACACCTTCCAGTAAGGTATTGTTTCATCAAAATGAAAATGGAGAATTTGAACCTGTTGATTTTACAAAAACAGTGGATAAAGTAGTGAATTCTGTTGTTTTTATAAAATCAACTTATATTAATAAATATCAGATGGATGGTAATCAATATCGACAATTACCTGATCCTTTCAAAGATTTTTTTAATGACGATCCATTTCAATTCTTTTTTGGGCCGAAGGGTGATCAGAAACAAAATGAAAAAATGCAATTTGCTACTGGCTCCGGAGCTATTATCAATAGTCAGGGATACATAATTACCAATAATCACGTTATTGCAGATGCCGACGATATTGAAGTTACTTTATATGATAATCGAAACTATAAGGCTAAAGTTATTGGTACTGATCCAAGCACTGATTTGGCTCTTTTACAGATTAAAGAAAAGGATTTGCCAGCTATTGCATTGGTCAATTCAGATGATGTAAAAGTTGGAGAATGGGTGATGGCCGTAGGTAATCCATTTAGTTTAAATTCTACTGTAACAGCTGGTATTGTTAGCGCCAAGGCCAGAAATATCAATATTTTAAAGGATCAGTATGCCATTGAAAGTTTTATTCAAACCGATGCCGCTATTAACCCTGGTAATAGTGGTGGCGCACTTGTTAATCTCGATGGTGCCCTAGTTGGAATAAATACTGCAATAGCAAGTCCTACAGGCACATACAGTGGTTATGGTTTTGCAATACCCAGCAATATGGTAAATAAAGTAGTAGAGGATTTACTTAAATACGGCGAAGTACAACGTGGTGTTTTAGGTATTACAATACGTTCTGTTGACGGCAATCTGGCTAAAGATAAAGATTTGGATGTTACTGAAGGTGTGTATGTTGACAGCTTACTGAAAAATAGCGCTGCTGCTTCTGCCGGCATAAAACCAGGTGATGTGATTTTAAAAATTGATAATGAGAAAACAACATCATCGCCCGTTTTGCAGGAAATAATTGCAAATCACCATCCTGGCGATAAAGTTGTGGTTGTTGCCGATCGAAAAGGAAAACAGATTGAATTTAAGATTACTTTAAATAACAGGGCTGGCGAAACTGATTTAGTAAAAACTGAAGGAAACGAAATTTTAGGTACTTTGGGTTGCGAATTGAAAGATTTAGATGTAAAAACTGCAAAAAAACTCGGTATTGAAGGAGGTGTTAAAGTAACCAAATTGACTGCCGGAGTTTTAAAAAGAAATACGCAGATTCATGAGGGATTTATCATTACCCATGCAAATAATCAATTGGTTAAAACGGTTTCGGATTTTGTTAAAATTCTTGAAAAAGCTCAGGGAGGTATTATGATTGCAGGTATTTATGAGGATATTCCAGGGAAATATTATTATGCTTTCGGACTGAATTAAAATTAAGTGAAAAAGTCATAAAAAAGCTGCTCAGGTGCAGCTTTTTTTATTCGAACCTTTTTACTATATTAGTTGGCAATTTATAGTATACCGAACTTCAATACTAAACATTCAATTTTGGCATTTAATACTCATATTCAGAATAATTAATTTATTGGGAATTAGCATTCTAACTAAAAACTAATAATATGGATAAATCGGCAATAAACCAAATAATTAAAAATCAGGGTTTTATTGATTTTAAATGGATAGATGCAAAAGAAATTGTTGTTGCACAATGGGTTAGGTTTAAATGTATGTTTGGTTACGAGTCATATGGAGCCAAAGCCTCATGCCCGCCTGAGGTTCCTTCAATCCTAGAATGCAGGGAGTTTTTCAGCGAATATCAAAGAGCTATTCTTATCCATATTAACCAAAAATTGGACAAACCAGAAGATAGGGTTCAATGGGGAAAAGGTATAAATGATCAACTTTTGAAGGTTGAAAAGGAAATATTTCTTTTGGGATATAGAAAAGCATTTCTTTTATTTATGGATGAATGCCAATTGTGCAAAGATTGCTCAGTTGTGCGCGAAAACTGTCATTATAAAAAACAATCGCGACCTTGCCCTGAAGCCCTGGGAGTAGATGTTTTTGAAACAGCGCATAAATTCAATTTTCCAATCGAAGTGCTTAAAGATTATGATGAAGAAATGAACAGATATTCTATTATTTTGATTGACTGACGATTTTTGAAATTAGAAATTAGTAATTTGATATTGGAAATTTATTCATTCAATCATTCACTCATTTAAACTTTAATATATGAACTTAGTAGATTCTTTTGATTTAACCATTGTTTGGTCATTTTTGGGACTTTTAATTCAATTGGTTGTTTTTAGTGTTTGTGTTTATTATGTAGTTCAAAAACAAAATACCGATAGTTATCTTTTGTCTGTTGGTGCTTTTATTCATCTCTTGACGTCCCTATTTTATACAGTTGGACTTCCATTGTTTTCGAAAATGAATGTTAATATTTACAGTAATCGTTCTATTTTTAGAGTGGTTGGTTTTTTTGGTTTGGTTGGAACTATTTGTTTTAGTGCAGGATTGATAATTTTAATAATCAATTACCTAAAACTGGTTAATGAAAAGAATACTAATTCCTATTGAAAAATTATGAATTTAAAAATGAGGCTGTATCAAAAGTACTAAGATGATGCCAGTAAACAGTTATGAAACAGCCTCATTTAATTTTTTACTTCAAAACTCTCTACAATGAAATTGACACCTAAAATCCATTTACTTAAGCATTCTTTTGAAATCCACTTTCCAAATGGAAAAAAATTACCAAGGTTTGTTAATTCAATCATCATATTTGGTTCTGAAATTACTTTGATTGATTCTGGTGTAAAAAATTCATATCACCAAATCTTTGAATATATTGAAAATCAAGGACGAAAACCTTCTGAAATAAAAAGACTTATTTTATCACATTCACATCCGGATCATATAGGTTCTGCTGCCCAAATCAAGGAATTATCCAGTTGCAAAATACTTGCCCATATCGAGGAAAAGGAATGGATCGAACATATTGATGTACAATGTAAAAAACGACCAGTTCCCGGATTTTATGAATTGCTGGACCAGTCTGTAAAAATTGACGAATTCATTGAACACAATCAGATTTTAAAAGCTGACGAAAATTTGAATTTGAGAATTATACATTCACCTGGACATTCAAAAGGGCTGGTGAATATTGAGTTTATTGAAGATAAAATACTTTTTACGGCCGATTCTATTCCTTTAAAAAATGATATACCCAATTACGATAATTATTTTGATTTGATTAATTCATTAAAACGGATAGAGAAAAACACTAATTATGAATTACTTATCAGCTCGTGGACAGAACCGTTATCTGAAAAAGTAAAAATAGATCTCTTGATTTCAGAAGGATATGATTATCTTAAAAAAATCGATAATCTGGTAAATACCTATTATTCCAATGAATCCGAAATGCCTTTTGAATCGTGTAAAAAAATAATTGATGAACTTAAATTGCCTCCTTTATTTGTAAATCCTATAGTTGATAGAGCTTTCAGAACACATTTGGAAGCATAAAAGGCAACAAGTTGGAGCTCAGTATAAAAAAGAATTTAAAGAGTTAAGGGTAAAATGCTTTTTTGTTGTATTATATAGTATTCTGAAATGGCCATATTTGAATAATCTCAGAAAATTAATCAAAATAAATGTATAGATGTCTGATATTTAGCAGTTTGTTATTCAATTTTGGATAATATTGCTAAACATGATAAAACGACATAAAAAGATTTGAGAGGATTGGTTAATTTTGTCATCAAATATAAGGTTCAAAAATCTTCATTTTTTGATTTAAACAAAATGATTATTCATTTTCGAAACCATAGACAGGATATTGTTAAACTTAATAAACTTATAGTACGATGAAAGCACAGGATTACATGAATAGGGAAGACAATTACGGAGCACACAATTACCATCCACTACCAGTTGTTTTGGAAAAAGGCGAAGGTGTTTTTGTTTGGGATGTTGATGGCAAAAGATATTTTGATTTTTTATCAGCATATTCTGCCGTAAATCAAGGACATTGCCACCCAGCTATTATTAAAGCACTTACTGATCAGGCACAAAAATTAACACTTACTTCAAGGGCTTTTTACAACAATGTATTGGGCGAATATGAAGAATATATCACCAAATTTTTTGGCTACGATAAAGTACTGCCAATGAATACAGGTGCCGAAGCCGATGAAACTGCGCTTAAGCTTTGTCGTAAATGGGCTTATAAAAAGAAAGGTATTGCTGAAAACATGGCTAAAATAGTGGTTTGCGAAAATAATTTTCATGGCCGTACCATTACCATTGTTTCTATGTCTACTGATCCTGATGCAAAAAAGGATTTCGGACCATTTACTCCCGGTTTTGTAACCATTCCTTATAATGATATTCCTGCTTTGGAAAAAGCTTTGGAAGATCCAAATGTTGCAGGTTTCCTTGTTGAGCCTATTCAGGGTGAGGCTGGTGTTTATGTTCCTGAAGAAGGTTATTTGAAAAAAGCATTCGATATTTGTAAAGCAAAAAACGTATTGTTTATTGCTGACGAAGTTCAAACAGGTATCGCTCGCACAGGCCGTATGCTGGCTTGCGATTGGGAAGGTGTTAAAGCTGATATCTTGATCCTTGGCAAAGCAGTTTCCGGTGGTGTGTTGCCAATTTCAGCAGTTCTTGCAAATAATGATATTATGCTTTGCATTAAACCTGGTGAGCATGGATCTACTTTTGGTGGTAACCCATTGGCTGGAAAAGTGGCTATTGCAGCTCTTGAAGTAATTAAGAACGAAAAATTGACTGAAAATTCCGAGCGTTTGGGCAATATTTTTAGGGAAGAATTGAAAAAAATAGATTCACCTAGAGTTGAGTTAGTTCGTGGTAAAGGTTTATTGAACGCAGTAGTGATTAAGCCTATGGCTGGTAAAACTGCCTGGGATGTTTGTTTGTCGTTACGTGATAATGGTTTATTGGCCAAGCCAACACACGATCATATTATCCGTTTTGCGCCTCCTTTGGTAATAACCGAAAAGCAAATATTAGAAGCTGTCGCAATTATTAAAAAGACTATTCTTGAAATGGATAAATAATTTACTCGACAAAGTTTTAACCTATAATTGTTAGTATTAAAAAGAGATCGCTGCGGCGGTCTTTTTTTATTTTTTTACTGGAAATTGATTTGCCATTGAATTTTTCTATTTTTGCATAATGAAATTGTTAATAAAGCCAATATTAATATTAAGTCTATTAATCAATTATTGTTTTGCTGTATGCATAAACAGTAATATTGGATTCTCCAATGAATTAATAACGAATAATGGCAATACCCAAAATCAGGACAATTACTTTTCGAATAACAAATTTAATTTATTAAGTCATCTTATTAAAAATGAGAAGTCTTGTAACAGTTTAAGTAAGCTGCCAAATTCATTTGAAAAAAAACAACATCACAATTCCATAAATGATAAGCATTCCAAAGAACTATTTATTTTATCATCTTTCTCCAATTATACTTTAAAGGAGAAATTTACTTTTAAATACTTCACTTCAACAGACATTATTTTTCCGTTCCATAATTTCTGGTAATTCCATTTTTATTGATTCCCAGGTGCTCCGCGCCAAAAACATTTTTTTATTAATAAAATAATTCCTTGAGTCAATTCATAAAATTGATTTATCATGGAAAATAATAACTATATATATTATGGATTTAACAGTTATAATTATTGGTGTAACAATACTGGCTGCATTTATTGTACCTACAGTACTTGTTTCAAATTCAAGAAATAATAAAAAGAAGAAATTCTTAAAAGTAATGTCTGACTTTGCCGAAAGTAAATCGTGCAAAATAGTAGAATATGATCAATGGAAAGATGCATGCATTGGAATGGATAAAGAAAAACAGAAAATTTTATATGTCCATAAAAATTCAGGAGATTACCGAAAAACGGAAATAAGTTTGCCCGAAGTTTTAAAATGCAAAATTGAAGGCGTAAATCTTACCGGAAATTCGATATCGAGTAATCACAAATCAATTGATGAAATAGAACTTTGTTTTAGCTATCGCGATGCCGGAAAACCGGAAACATCCATCGAGTTTTTTAAAATACAAAAAGACTTCACCGTTGTTGATGAGGATTTAAAGCTTGCTGAAAAATGGCACAAGATTGCAAATTCAGAATTGGCTAATTTGGTGAACAAAAACTAATTGCATCGATTTTATCCCCATTGGTAATTACTGATGGGGATATTATTTTTTGTTTGAAAAACAGATTACTATAAAACAAACAATCTATTTCTTTACCAAAAAACCCAACGGCCCTTCTTTCAAAATCAAACTTTGCAATTTTTCAATGGGTATTTCAATGGTAATATAACCAGCCGCATAAGGACCAATTTCATAAGGATTGTAAACGAAGCAAAACTTTTCCTTATCGAAATAGAAATTTTCGTTCAATTCAGCTTTGGCATCTTCGAATAGAACCGAATTTTCATCCTTTTTCATCTCTTCGCTTTTTTCAACTATTAACGAGGCTATTTTTTGTTTGGAATCGGCTCCAAAAATTTGCTCAAGCCCAAATAATTCTCCGGTATTCATGTCGAAATGAAGATATTGCATATTTTCCAAGCCATGTGCGCCTCCTGCATATACGTATGACTCGATTTCGATAATTAAAATATTATTTTTATTATATAAAATTTTTGATGATTTAGTAAGCTCATAATTCAATATATAGCTCATCTCTTCCATTTCGCTTTTTAATTTTAAACCTTCTTCGCGATACGCAGGAGTAATGGCGTTGATAAGAGTTTTAAAGTTTTCTTCGGGACTGCTTGAAAACTCAAGTTTTTCGGCATTAAAAAATTGTTTGTTCAATTCTTTTTTTACCTTTTCCAATGCTGTTTTGTTTTGAAAACCAGTTAGTTCAGTAAAATGAAATTCAACATGGTAATGGATACTATCCGTTGAGCCTTCGATGAGTGGAATTTTTTTATCAAAATCAATTATTTTAAAAGCTACCTGGCCATTTTTTTTTGATGCACATGCAGCAATGATAAGTATTGAAAATACAGCGATATTAAATTTTTTCACAATTATTGGTTTAAAATGTTTTTATGAGTTTTGTTCGTGTTCCAAAATCGATGATGGCCATTTCCACGCTCCATTCGTTGATTTTGGATTGGAAGTGCAAAGATATTTAAAGTTTGCCTGTTTTTAAGCCTGCGGATGGGGAAATTTTGAAATATTTTTATTGTGGGCTTTTTGATTTTTTGATGAGACTGATATATTTCGTTCCAATCAAAGTTTGAATGGAATCTATTTTTACAATCTCAAAATCTTTAAAAAACAACTCATTTTCATTTTTAGAAAAGTACTGTTTCCTGCTTATAACCTTTGGTTCATTAACACAATCAGTAAAAATTTCGATATTATTCAATATACATGAATCCATTTTAGTTTTTAAACATTCGGTTGATTTGTTTTGCTGAATTAGCGAAGTTGGCGATTTGTAAATTGCTGGATTGCAGCTTAATCCCATTCTATAATAAATCATGTTTTCCACTAACGCATTTTCTGAAAGTATGAAGATTGCATTTTTCTTATTTTCCATGATTTGGATAATTTTTTGCTGATTTTGAAAATCGTAGGAATAATTTGGAAATAAGCCAAAAGCGATGTTCCATATAAAAATTGAAATTCCTAAAGACAAATAAATACTATCTTTTATTTTGAATAACCCATTGATTATTAGTAATAAAAGAATTGGAAGCATAACCATAAACTCCATATTTCCTTCAGAAAATATGGCAAAAGCAAATTGCAATAAGAATATTATCGAAATTGTTTTAACAAATACTGTGGATTCTAATTTCTCAAGCTTATTAATCCATGAATACTTAATGATTTGAAAACCAGTAAATAGGAACGGAGCAAATGCAAAGGCATATAAATAATTCTTTTTAATCAAAACTGGTATTATTCCATGCACCTGAATAAAACTTCGCACAAAACTGATAAAACCAAGAATTAAATTGTCAAACCCAAATTGAACACGGGCAGTTCCATAATAATAATCGTAGAACACAAATTGCCAAAGATTTTCTGCATTGTTAAATTCGAAATGAACTTGCTTAAAAGCAAAATAATAAGCTATTGGCAGAATAAGGGCTGGTGCTGCTAAAAAGAATGTACTTTTTAGGTCCTTTTTGTAAAAGAAAGTTCCAAAAAATAATCCGGCATACCACAAAATATGAATCTGGTGGAATAGACACGAAATGGTGGCAAAAATCCCGGAATAAAGAATATCTGCTTTAGCATTTGATTTGATATATTTTAGAAAGAAATAAGTAGCTAATAATGACCAGAAAATTGGAACAATATAGGTTTCATTTTCAGTAGCATAACGCATAAAACCAAAACAACTGGCGGCAATTAAAATTATAGGAAGTATATTCTTTTTATCTTCCTGCAATTTATCTAAAATTTTGTAAAAAATATAGAGACTTAAAGCCGCAAAAGAAGCATTCACCATTTTCATAAATGCCAAAACATCCGGTTGAAAATTTAAAAGCCCTAAAAATTTAATAATCAAGGAAGGAAGCAAATTATACATTAAATGATGCGGGAAAAAAATATCGTGGTTCAATTTTACATTTGCCGCATAGTTGTAAGCATCTATGCTTGAGTTTTGGGTTGGAAGTAATAGGTAAATTAGAAAGAAAAAAGGGATAAGAATAAATATGTAATTATTTGAATTAAATGGCTTTTGCATTTTTAGTCTGATAAATGATTGAATTGATGTTTGCTTGCAATATTAACCATATTTTTTTGAATAGTATAAATTTGACAAGGAATGGATTTAATAAAGTAGAACTATATCATGTGCCGCGATGGCGCAAGCTTTTAGCCTCGGCTGGCGCGAGCTTGTAGCTCGTGCCACTTCAAATACAAATAATCCATAAATTTATTATCTTTGTTTTGATGAGCCAAAATTATAAAACTGAAAATATATTAGCATTGCTTATTTTACAGGATCTCGTGGAATTATTGAAATTAATGAGATTTGATAGATGGGCACGAGTTACAAACTCGCGCCAGATTGGAGTTTGAGTGGATTATAAAAATAATCGAATTGGAGAAACAAGTAAACGATTTAAAAACAAAAAAATAAGTAGATATGAAAAAAATACTATTAATATGCGGCTTATTTTCTGTTACAGTCAATTTGTTTGCACAGTTTGAATATAACAGCCAAGGAAATATAGTCCCATTCTCATTAAGTGACAAATATAAAGACATAATAGATACTTCAAAGGTAAATACATGCATGCTGCCTTCCTATAACAATGATTCATTGTATTGGGAAGCTAATTTTGAAGCAATGTATATTAAAAGAAAAGATATTGGTCTTAAAGTTGGTTTTCCTCTCGACACTTTGATTGATTTTAAAAAGCAAGCCAATAAATATAGAATACAAGGAGGTACTTTGTGGCTTTATAAAATTGAGAGCAAAACAGCAAAAAGTATAAGTATAATATATAAAGACTTTGAAATTCCTGAAGGAGGGATCTTCTCAGTTTATCCTTCAAATTCGAAGTTGCAGGATAATGAGCGCAGAGTATACGATAAAAATGCGTGGGGAAAAATTAAAATTCATTTTTGGAATTTGGTAATTGGAAACAATATGTATATTGAATATTTCGAACCTGATCAATCCAATTGCAAACCTGAGATAATAATTAGTAAAATTATTTATGGGTATTACGATAAAAAAAAAAGTGGACTAGAGACGCTCCCGAATCACTTAAAAAAAAATATCCCAACTTCAATTTTGAAAGAGAGTGCATTAGAAAATAAGTGCAAGTACTTTTTTTGCAATAAATGGAATAATTTATAAATAGATATTTTCGAAATGCGAAGTTAATCCATCGCTGATGCAAGCTTGTAGCTCATCTCGCTGGCGCGAGTTTGTAACTTATGCCACCTCTGAAACAATGAATCCATAAATTTATTATCTTTGTTTTGATGAGCAGAAAAATCTAATTTCCAAAACGAATAAAGCTTTTTCTTTATTCTTGCTGTAATTAGACTTTAATATAGTAAAACCTTAAAATGCAGCAGTTAGATAAACTCTCCATTAAAACCAATATTGTAAATTTATCCCTTTTTTTTATATTTTTTACACTGCTCACATGGTTTGTTTCCGATCAAATTTTCTTTTGGGATACCATACAACTCGGAGCAAAACATGGTCTCTTTTTTTATGAAAATAATTTTTCATCCATACTATTACCAGATAATATCGATAGCGGACATATTCCTACTTTTGGAATGTATTTGGCCATTTGCTGGAAAATATTCGGTAAATCTTTGTTGGTAAGTCATTTTGCCATTTTGCCTTTTTTGCTGGGGATTGTATGGCAAGCCTATATTTTATTGAAAAAATATATCAATCCAAAATATATCTATTTTGCGTTAACGCTCTTTCTTGCCGATGCTACTTTTTTAAGCCAAGCCACTTTAATCAGCCCCGATGTTGTGTTGGTTTTTCTGTTTTTGCTTGGTTTAAATGCAGTACTAAGGAACAAAAAAGTATTGGTTTCAATAGCTTGTGCAGGGCTTGTTTTAATCAGTATGCGCGGCATGATGGTTGCGTTTTCCTTATTAATTTTAGACATTATCCTAAATGTAAAGTTTGACGATTTTAAGTCTGTATTTTTTCAATTGGTAAAAAAGACAATTGTTTATTTTCCTGCTTTTATTGTTTTCACAAGCTATTATTTATATCATTATTACTCAAAGGGCTGGATAGCTTACCATGCAGATTCTCCATGGGAACAGAGTTTTCAATTGGTTGATTTTAGTGGTTTTATTTTTAACACAGGAATTCTTGGTTGGCGGATATTGGATTTTGGACGTGTTTTTCTTTGGTTGTTTTCAGGTATTATCACGATTAAATATTTTAAGAATCTGATACATGACAAAAAACTGATACAAATCCTTTTCATTTTTATTATAGTATTAATCTGTTTATCAGTAAGTTTTGTATTATATCAAGGCTTAAGCGGACATCGTTATTTATTGCCGGTTTATCTTATTTTTTCATTATTTACCTGTTATCTTGTTTTTGAAAAGCTGAAAGTTGAAAGATTGAAATATATCATTTTTTCGATATTACTTGTTGGTTCGTTGACTGGGAATTTGTGGATTTACCCCGAAAAAATAGCCATGGGATGGGATTCGACTTTGGCTCATTTACCTTATTACCATTTACGAAAACAAATGCTTGATTATTTGAATGAAAACAAGATTAAAACTGGTGATGTTGGTTGTGATTTCCCGAACCTTTCGGAACAAAAGTATATGGAGCTAAATGACGATTTGCAAAAGCATCACGAAAAAAACTTAGATACAGACAAATATGTTTTATACTCCAATGTTTATAATGGCTTTAGCGATAATGAAATTGACAGACTAAAAACTGATTTTATACTTTTAAAAGAGTACAAACAGTTTGGGGTATTTATGAGGATTTATAAAAGGAAAATATGAATGGGCACGAGCTAGAAACTCGCGCCAGCTGGGGCATTTCATGCACAATGCCTCAACCGCCCCGCTGGCGCAAGCTTGTAGCTCGTGCCACTTCAAATACTCCCGCTGGAGCGAGTTTGTAACTCGTGCCACCTCTAAAACAATGAATCTATAAATTTATTATCTTTGCTTTGATGAGCCAAAAATACAAATTCCACAACAAAGAAGGATTATACTTTATCAGCTTTGCCACTGTCTATTGGATAGATGTTTTTGTGCGGGATATTTATTTTGCAGTTATAACAGACAGTTTGGAATTTTGTAGGAAAAACAAGGGAATGGAATTGTTTGCCTATTGCATATTGCCAAGCCATGTTCATTTAATCTTTCGCGATAGGAACAATGATCCGGGTAAATTAATTAAGGAACTGAAAACCTATACTTCAAAGAAAATGCAGGAAATAATATCAGAAAATATGCAGGAAAGTAGACGGGAATGGATACTTTGGATGATGGAGCGTGCCGGATTAAAAAACAGCAATGTCAAGAGCAAACAATTTTGGCAACAAAGCAATCATCCAATTGAGTTGTGGGGAAGCAAAGCAATTCAACAGAAATTAGAATACATTCATAATAATCCTGTTGAAGCAGGTTTTGTAACTGAGCCACATCATTGGAAATACAGCAGTGCGGCTAATTTTTCTGGATCAGCTGGGATTATTGAAATTGATGAGATTTGAGGGATGGGCACGAGCTATAAGCTCGCACCAGCTTTGGGGAAAAAAATTGATTTCCCCGCTTGCGCGAGCTTGTAGCTCGTGCCACTTCAAATACAGATAATCTATTAATTGACTATCTTTGTTTTGATGAGCCAAAATTATAAAACTGAAAATATAGTAGCATTGCTTATTTTACAGGATCTCGTGGAATTATTGAAATTGATGAGATTTGATAGATGGGCACGAGTTACAAACTCGCGCCAGCATGTAGCCAGCAACGAGCTTAATCAAACCGCTGCTTATACCTGCATTTCATGCACAATGCCTCAACTGCTCGGTGGTTGGTAAATCCTTCGTAAATAGCCCTGGATCTTTCGTTTTTGATTATCTCAATAAAACTTTGTTCAAAAATATTCCCCAATTTAGTAATCCCTTCACCATCCAAGCAGCAGGGAACCACAGTTCCATCGGCCAGGATCGCAATCTGTTCGCGTAACGCATAACAGAAACCTTTTTCGTTGTGGTAATTGCTATTCATATCAGGCCACTCAAATTCATAGTCCGTATTTAAATAGAGATGTTCCCGTATTTTTAACCCTTTGCCTGTTATCAGGTTTTCTTCCAGTTTGTTATCGCCATAAAATTGGGTTTCGATGGCATTAAGTATAATTTTGTTTTTTTCGTTTGCCGATTCGTCTTCTTTGTTGAAGTTCCACAAACGCAATGCAATGATCATGTTGGTTTTTTCCAGCGCTTCATGCGCAAAATCAAGAATATCGGTCAGATAATTCACTTTATTGTTTTCGGTAAAACTATGCAGCGAAAAATTGATTTGCCTGATTGCCGGTTTGTTAAGGAATTCTTCTTTTACTTTGTTTATCAACACGCCATTGGTGGTGATGTTTACCTTTAAATTAAATTCATATGCCATATCCAGAAATTCGTTGATTTGCGGATGGAGTAGGGGTTCTCCTTTTACATGGAGGTAAATATGATCGGTATAGGGTTTTACTTCGTTCAGGATATGACGGAAAGATTCTTTTGTGAGCGTTTTGGGCTTTAATATGCTTTTATAGCAAAAGCTGCAGCTGAGGTTGCAGATGTTTGTGATTTCGATATATAATTTTTTAAATTTTTTCATATTTAAGATTGGAACACGAATGACACAGATGATACGAATTTCCACAGATTTTATTCGTGTTTATTCGTCATATCCGCGTCATTCGTGTTCTATGAATTACCATTTAATATTCTGATCAATGAACTTGATCAAACTATCCGCCATCTTTTTATGTTCCAATATGTTGGGATGCCCCGGCGTATTTTTATACGGAACAAAAAAAGTATAAATAAAAGGATCGTTTAACGAAGCAACTGCTTTTTGAACATATCCCGGCCAAACCGAAGCTTTTTTGGTAATGTCCATATTGCCAAGTATACAAATGATTTGGGCATTTTTATATTTATTGCGGATGCTTTGAACAAATTTAGCATAAGCTTCTATAATTTGGGTTTCGTCTGGTTTTTTCTTGTTCTGAAAGCGATATTTGTACTCGTTGCTTTTTGGCATATTAACAATCCACGAATCGTTTTGAAGCAGATTAATAACCACTATGTCTGGTGTATATCTCGAAAAATCCCATTTGCTGTTCGGGTCGTTCGGGTCCAACCTGTCAAATAATTCGGGCATGATTACTGGAAACCAACTGACCATAATCCCAATGCCGCTGCGCACGGTATAATTGCATTCCGCATTAAAATGGCGGGCGGTTAAAGCGGCATAAGTCAGGTAATTATCGGTAAAAATACTATCGGAACGATCCAGGCCAGAATTGTCTTCTATTGCATAACCAGCTGTAATGGAATTGCCGAAAAACTCCATTTTCCGTTTCATTTTTACCGGAGAATTAAGAATTACAGATCCTTTATCAAGTATAAAACCATAAAATGATGTAGTTCCGCGGTTCCATTCCGTCCGTTTGTAAATTTTAATATTATGAGGCTTATCAGTCAACCCGGCAGCCAAGACGTATTCTTTTTTGACTGTATCAATTCGTAAAATTCTAATGCTATCATTATCAATAATTAAATTGTAATAATTGTCGCCTTCGTTATCTTTAAAAGTAGCTTTAAGGCCAGTACCTTTAAAATTAATTTTAACTTGAGTTCCCGACCAGTAAAGCTCAGCCGCAGAATCTTTCAAAGCAATACGACCCTGATATTCTATGTTTGAACTGTTAAACGGTACAACAACGGGTAGTTGAACAGGCTCTTGGCACGAAAGGTTCAGAATCCAGAGGATATTTAATAAAATAAGGGATTTTGTTTTCATTTGATTAGAATTAGTGCATTTTAGAATGGATTGCAAGATAGTTATTTTTTAGATTTTTGGTAAAAATGTGTTTTAGACATAAAAGAATATCAAAGTTTGCAACCCATTCATCCAATGAATTATAAAACTGGGTAAAATGCTGTTAAATTTTCGGTTAAGCCATCCGAAATATATTGATAAAGCAAACACAAAAGTTCCAAATGCAATTTTTCCCCTTAAGCTATCCATAAAAAAGGCATGAATCAAACTAAAGACTACTGCTTGTGTTAAATTTAATATCCAAAAGGTTTGATTGTTCTCTTTGATACTTTTTATTAGCAAGAATCCTCTGAATATGGTTTCTTCTCCCAAAATTCGAATACTGTTTAAGAAAATAAAACCAAGTAGCATATGATTTTGGTTGAATAGTGGCCCATTTTCCGGAATGTACTTATTCATACATGCCAAAAGGAAATTTGAAAGAATTACGCTAGGGATTAAATATAAAATCAGTTTTCTATCTAGTAATACTTTAATCGAAAACCCAAATTCTTTGGCATAAGAGGAATCAAAAAGCAATGCAAATAAGACTATTGCAAAAATGTAGTATCCATAAATATTTTCTTTTTTGTATATCACTGCCAGTGCAAATGAAAACAGGATAAAAATTAAAAAGATATAATTTCCATAGAACTTTTGGAGGTGGGTTTTTTGAGTGTTGTTCATTTCTGGTTTAAATGATATTGTTAATTATGCTCATGTTTCATTTTATTCACTACCTCTATTGCTTTTTCTAAAAACTCATCTCGCCCTTCAATCACTCCTTTGATTGTTTTCTCTACATAAATATCAGGTAAAACACCAATTCCATGATGCTGGCTTCCATCCAATTTTGTAACTTTCATCCCAGTGAAATTTATTTTATATCCACCAGGTAAATCGAATGTATTCACATTTCCATTGGTGCCCGCTGTTGGTTGTCCAACAATAGTGGCTAATTTATAATGCTTTACAATTCCCATAATGCTTTCGGCATAACTAATTGCCCTTCCGTCTGTAATAAACACTACAGGTTCATTTATATGTGGTTCTTTGGGTTTAAGTCCCCAACCTTCCCAATTCTTAAATTGCATTTTTTCATGATCAGGATAAATAATTTGTGGTGTGCATAACCATTTACAAGTGTCATGAACTGACAGTAAATTACTTAAAAATGGACTTAAACCATTACATGGATATCCTCTTAAATCGCAAATCAAACCATTGGCACGAATTATTTTTGGCAGTAAACTGTCAATTTCATCCATGCTAATTTGGTCAAGATTTATGTATATATTATTATTTTTAAGTAATTTGAACTTGGCTGAATTGACAAATTTTTGATAATAATCAGATATCCAAAGGGAATGTTTAAGTTTTACAACTTTTTTGTTCCCCAATAGGTCAGTTATTGAAATAGAACAAAAAGTATTCTGTTTACCATGGATTGTATTTCTTTGACTTAAATAATTTAAATAACCCGGTGTTGCTGCTGAAATGTATTTTTGTTTATCCATAAAATAATCTTTTGAAGAAATATCGTCAATACTGTTAACAATATCTCCAACTTTAAGACCGCTTTCATTATCTAAAACTTTGGTAATAATTAATTTATCTTCCACCCATTCCCATGCAATTGGTAGACAAAACCATTCATCAGATGAATGGTTAATAAATATATGCCCATCTTTGAGTTTTGCTGTAAATTTTCGTAATGTGTTTAAAAAATCATGGTTAGTTTCATCGTTGTATGCATCTTCTATGGCTTTTTCAAATTCCTTTTCCCAATCTACTTTAATTACATCAAAATAGGGATAAAAGTGCTGAAATATATTCCGTGTGATTATCAATGCACCTAGGTGTTCATATATCTCTGATTCATTGGTATTCAGTTCTTGTTTCATTTCCTTTAGCTTCAGTTTATCTGCTGCGGGAAATGTTTGTATATTGTTGCCCAACAATGCAATGGGAAGCTGAATACTTAGTTTGTCCGAAATCTTTTTTTCTAAAATCTCTCCAAATTGTGGACATTTATCAAACAATTTAATCTCATCATTTTTCTCTATTTTTAAACAATAATCTTTACTATCAATTAGTAGAGATCCAACTTTATAAAATTTATCAGAGAAACAATAGAATCCCACAGGTCCATCCTCTATTACACTATTTAAATCCATGTTATCAAGTTCAATCTTTTTCCATGATCCCTTATCTTCCATTTCAATTTCAAAGTTATCGATCAAAATTGTTTTATCTCCATTGTATACAACACCAAATATCACTAATTCCTCACTATAGATATAAGCTTTTACTTCTTGACTTCTCCATTCATTATGACATTTGAAATAAACCGGTTTGATTGAAGTGGGTATATTTTCCAAATCGTATTTGTTCCTCATTGGTAAAAGAAACAAACCGATAGAATCATTTTCAGTTCCTTTAATTGAAATCTTCATTCGTATATTTTTATAATTCAGTTCTTTTGAATCAAGCTGACGGTATACTTGGGGCATTTTATTTTCAGAACGGGAAACCAACCGATTTGTCCTGGAACTTTGATATCCGGGATAATATGTAGCCTGTAATTCAACACCTAAATGTTGCCATGCAATTACTTTATAACCAATTGTATCTTTGGGTGTAATTTCTGCAATATTGAACTTTATATTTTCATTATTCAGATATATTTTTAATGTTGGTGCTATTGGCCTAAAAATTAGCAATAGGCTATCTCTTAAAGCTTTTACATTAGGTGCATTTTCAACTTTTCGAGCTCCGGTTACTGCTAATTTGTCCCAATCTATCTGTTGTGCTTCATCGCTTGGGTGGAACCAACGCACATAGCCATATAGTTTTGCAAATGCCTTTATGTTTGCACTTTTTCTTTTTTGAATATTACAATTGGTTAATAATAAAGTAATTATGATAAGGTACTTTATTGGTGATATAAAAATCTTCCATTTAGTTGATTGGTTAGTGTTTTGCATATTTATAATTTTGGTTTGGCTACTGATTTTATAATTTGGATGTGGGTTTTTTGTAAATGATTCATTTGTGTTTAAAGTTTTAATTGTTTTCTTATTTTGCTAAAACCATAATCTCAACCCTTCTATTTTTCTCCTTGCCTTGTTCTGTTATATTATCCGCAATTGGTTTTGAACTGCCAAAACCTTTAAATGTCAATCTATCTTTATTGATACCTTTTGAACAAAGATAATCAACTACCGATTTAGCTCTGTTGCTCGAAAGTGTTTGGTTGTGTTCCTCATTGCCTGTATTGTCCGTGTGGCCTGATATTTCTATTTTGGTTTTTGGATAATTGTTGAGATGAATAAGTAATGTATTTAAAACTACAAATGATTCGGGCAATAGTTCCGCTTTATCAGTTTCGAATAGTATATTGTTCAATACCATAGGTTTGCCTGTTTTTGCCGATTCAAATCCACCGTCGTATTTTATTAAACTTACATCATCCATAAAATAAAATGCCATCGTATCCGTAGTTTCACTTTTCATTATTTTGGTTTTGGGTGTTTTGTCGTTTAAGTCTAAATTACCAATGGTAACAAATTGTTCACCTCCTTTAGCAGTATAAAATCCTGAAATTAATGTCCATTCCCTTTCAATTATCATGGATTTGTCGCTTTTTTGCAAAGTCAAAACGCCAATTTTTCCACCTATTTCGGATATTATTTTAGTGCTGATTTTTTGTTTTTCCCATAAACCAACTGAATCTTTTGTAAAATAAACATTCAACTTGTCTGTAGCATAAGTTGAGAAGAAACCCAACTGAACATACATTTCGAAATAATATACCTGATTACTATCTAATGCTGAAATTAATCTACTACTTATAAAACCTCGTTGATTATCATTTTTTATAGCAAATAAACCTAAAAACACATTTTTTGATCTTGGTTTTTTCATGGTTGAATACTTCCCGAACCTTGCAGGATGAATATATCCGCAATTTGTTTCACAGGGCTTAAAATACAAGGCATTTACATTGTTCAGATACCAATATTTGGTGGTATAGAGTTCATCTTCATTGCCTTTGAATTGGATGTCAAAACCACTGTTTTGTATCAGGTTTTGTGCCGATAAATTGTAAATTTGAATTACAATTATAATAAGGGTTAAACGGTACCTTAATTGTGATTTGAAAGTTGATTGGTTAGTGTTTTGCATATTTATAATTTTGGTTTGGCTACTGATTTTATAATTTCATACAAACGGCATAAATGCCGTGATACTTTTGTTAGTTTATTGCCTGCCTCAGCAGCCTCCTAACCATCATATCAACCTCAATATTCAAATTTTCGAGTTCCGATTTTTTTTGGTGGGCTTTTACTTTTAACAATTTAATGGGGTAATTCTCCAGTAAAAATATAAATTTTTGGACCAAATCCGGGTTTTGTATTGATTCTCCTTTTTTTGTTAAAAAATTGCCTTCCTTTAATTTGTTTTTCCTGTCCAATAAGCCAACAACATACTGACTATCTGTGAATATATGAATTTCTTTGTAAGATAGTATTTTTTCTACAACGTACTGGATAGTTTCTATACAAGCTTGTATTTCCATCCGGTTGTGGGTGGTATTTTGCTCCAGGCCATTGAGCTTTAGTTTTTCATTGTTATTTATTATGATCGAAGCCCAAGCACCTGTTTTTAATTGGGTATGACAACTGCCATCGGTATATGCAATTATTATTTTATCATTCATTTTTAAAACTTAGAAATTAGAGCTTCGACATCGATCAGCCACCAAAATTAGAACTTTGAACTTTGAAATTGGTATATTCAAAAATTCACTCATTCGCGCATTTAATCATTCACTCATTCATAAATTCACACATTAAAATTATCCGCCTCCATTGTCTGTCTTGTCTTTTTCCTCTTCTTCTTGATATTTTTTCTTCGAATCATCTTCCGGTTCTTTTATTTCTTTCTTTTCCTCTTTTGGTTTGTTTTTAATTTCTGTTTTTTTGTTGGGATCAATCACCGGGACATCTTCTTTTTTTAAATCTTCGGTTTTTATGACTTTATCTTTTTCAAGTTCCGGTTGCTCTTTTTTCACCTCTTTATTTTCTTCTGTTTTTTCATCCGATTTTACTTTAGTGTCATCAACATCTTCAAGTTTAATTTCTTCCTTGTTGTCATCAATTACCTTTACTTCATTTTCGTCTGTTTCGGTTTCCGTTTCTTCATGATTTACATCATTTGATTTCACATTATTATTGATGTTTATATCTTTTTCCTCACCACTTTCCTTTTTTTGTTTTTTCATTTCCTCAGCAAAAATTTCTTTAGCCCTATCGGTTGCCGGGAAAAATATATAAGGATTATCATCATCTTTTACAGGCGATTTCCTTTCTTTATCTTTTAGCGAAATGATCAATTTATTGTAATAATCATCGGATGAAACCGTTTTTAAAGTTCCACGGGTATATGTGAAAAAGAACCATATTTTGGGACTAATTTCCAGATAGATGTTTAAAATATCACCACTTTTTACCCTTTTTACTTCAATAGTACCATCAACCATTTTATTTACCTGAGTGCCATTGAGGTTTCCAATGCCAATTTTGCCATCCGATTGCCATGCCGTTTGTTCATTGTTCCATTTCATTTTTACTTTTGAAAAAAACAAAGTGTGTTTCATTTCTGCCGGAACCGTTTCAAATCCTCCCAAAAGAGAGAAATCCTTATTCATCTGTTCTACACGCTTGATTCCAACAAGCTCTTTAAATGATTTTTGATAGTCTTTGGTTGTCGGATCAACAGCTTCCAGGGTAATATTATCATTAATTACCTGCGCCATTTGTACCAGTGCTGCATCGGTAAAAAAGAAATCAACCGACAACATTACTTCCATTTGGGTAGACCATGAATCGAGATTTTGCCGTATAGTTCCGGTAGGACTGAGTTTTACCTGTCCGAGTTTTGCCCCAAAATCCATTTTTCCTTCGCCTAAAACAAGGCATAGGTTTCTATGAAAAGCAAGGTAATTCCCTTCTTTATCAGGATTTTTGAGTTTGGTCGAATCCGTGATTTCATAATATCCTGTTTTTTTGTTAAAGGAAAGTATTCCTCCTGTTTCTAATATTGGCAAATCTGTAAATCTACGTTTGGTGGCTAAAAAACTGGTGTAAATACCTATTGAATCATAAGTAGCATACATTCCTGAAAGCAATTTCCGCATTTCATTGTCTTTTGGCACGCTATCCAAAGGAATCAGAATACTGTCCGGGTCTATTTCTGATTTAAAATGTAGCCAATAGGTGTCCATATTATTTCCACAAACATTATTCATCTTTGTATATCCATCAAAATCAATAAATTGATTATCTGAGTGGATGTCCATTTTACCAAAATACGAAAATTCCGGACTAAGTTTAAAGCTGTCTTTTTCAGATATAGCACCATTTGCAAATGTTTGAAAATCTCTATTGACTAGTATTTGATCAAAATGTATAATCTGCAAGCTATCAAGCCTGTCGATATATTCGTAATCGCCTGATCCGTTGTAGTTTTTGGCTCCCAGAATATTCACTGTAGCATCGAAAAATTTGTGAAACCCGGTTTCTCTGTTTGCAACAATATGTGCATTATTCAAAGGTTGTATTTTAGAAGTAGGTTCTATAATAATAGTGCTTGACGGGAAGATACGTGCATCAGCTACATTTATAAACTTTACTTTCTTTGCTTTAATAATAAAGTTTTTTATATCGTATGAAGAAGAAGTTGCATAAAAGCTTAATGAATCTTGCTGTGGATTGGTAGAAAGAAACCTGGAACTGGCAGCCAATTCTACAGCAGTATAGCTTGTATCGGTTAGCTCAAACTGATAGGCTTCATTTTCAATTGCTGGATTTACAGTTGAGGAATCTGCAAGAACCAAATTATTGATTGAATCATTTTTAAGACTTTGCATGGTTCCTATATCAATCTGGTCAATTCCCATATGCCACGAAAAATAGTTCATAAAGCATTTGTATTGGTTAACCGGAAAATCAATGTAGGATTTTTTACCATTTGACTTAAATATGCCTAATTTATTATCAAAATTAACATCGGCATTAACATTATAGGTAAGAAAAGGAGATTCCTGGCCCAACACAGGCTGAAGTTTAAAATCTGAAGTATCGGCGGTGAAAGATTCATCAAAGAAAGTGTAGGAATCGGATTTCAAATTTGCATCAATAAAAGTGAGTAATCCTTTTCCTGTTAATTTTTTGGGTTTCAATTCAAATTTTCCACTGAACAATGCTTTCTCTTCAAATACCTTAATTGGTGTTTTTAATGTATTTACACACATTTGCTCATGCTTTGGTAGCCAATGTACATATACCGAATCTGAAAGAGCTTGTGGATATTTGGTAGTTACACTATCTCCTAATTGCTTGGACATCTCCATTTTATTGGCATAACTGTTCATAGAATCCGGATAGAAATCGAATTGCGCAGAATAAAGACTGGTGTTCAAATAAGTAATTTTTCCATCGCCTTTTAAACCTGTATTATTCAAGGTAATGGTGTTGTTGTATTTTGCTAAACCATTGTATATTTGGATGGAAGTATCACTTAGATTGTGAACAAACCCGAGCGAGGAGTCTGGCTGTACCAATAATGTTTCTTTATAATCAGGAAAAATACCCCCAGATTTAAAAATTCCTTTTATACTGATATTGTTTTTCGTAATTGTGTTGAGGCTATCGATTTCAAAAGGAAAATTTTCGAAAAAGAAATCTTGCTTTTTATATACGGTATCTTTCTTATTTTTTAGTTCGTAAAAAACATATGATTTATTGTGGCTTTCAAAGATTGGATAAGTGGCGAATGTTTTAACACCCGATTTGTTTTCTGGTTCATCAATTCTTAATAGACCTGTTATACTATCAATGGTTGAATTTACATGCGAATATTCGTAAATACTGTCCTTGTTTTTTTTATCGCTTTGATAAAAAAGTGCCAAAGAGTCAACATACTCTAGTTTTACATAGAAACTATCGTAATAAAAAGTCATGTCTTTGCCATATAATCTGGCCAGTCCGGCTTGTAGCTTTCCGTCGAAATCTATCTCTAAATCTTTTTTAACGTTAATGGTACTGTTTGAAGGAATAATTCCAACCCTGCGGTTATCGCTTAGTGGAAATGGTTTTACTCCATAAATGCTCAACACATTATCCTTTAAGTTTAAAACTGCATTATTGCCTGTTGCCGGTTCCGAGATAATTTTAATGGCATCATAATCTTTCTTTCCATAATTGGCTTTTACATAATCAAAAAGCTTTTGCAATGGGTAAGCAACTTTTGTATCGGCATTGAAATTTACAAAACCGTAATCTGAAAGCCGGTTTAACATATTTACGCAATACGATTCAGCTTTATTAAGATACATTGCCAAATGGAAAACAGTGAATTCTTCGCCTGGAGTGGGGGCAATATCTTTTACAGCTTCAAGTGGATTTTTCAAATCCATGAGGCCAATTTCATCATAGCTACTTTCAGAAAAGTAATTTCTGGATTCAAAAATAGCCTTTCTGTATGTTGAAGCAGGCGGTGATTTGAATAGAATAGTTGAATCATCGAGGTTTAACGAAATTTCACTTACTTCTACATCCAGTTTATGGTATGTATCGTAAAATTTGCACTTGTAGGCTCCTGTTCCAGAACGATTTAACGCTAATTTCCGGCTTTTGATCAAATAATTGAAATACAGTCCCGGATGCCCGATTGAATCTTCGTCAATATAAATTCTGACCTGCGTATTATTTCCAATCACATTATCTTTGTCGAAAACAAATGATTTTGATGATGCTTTTGCAAATAAGTTGTTTTTTTTATAGATAAAAAGCTCTGCAGTATTTAAAGAGTCGCCAAATCCAATAAATTTATTGCCATTCATGCTAAATCCACCTGAATAATCAATATTTGGGACAACCTTTTTCAAATCAACACGACCGTTGTATGATTGGAATTTGGGATAACTAGCCTTGTCACCACTTGCATTGGCTAGAATTTTTTCTTCGAGTCTGCCTTCAAGGGTGCCTTTAAAATACTTTTTATTTACAAATTCAACGGTATCTGCTTTATATTCAGGAAATTTCAGGTCAATTCTGTAATTATTCAGTTTTGCGTTTATACTATCTTTATTTAAACCGGCACGTTCCCAGGTTACCAATCCTCCTTTTCCGCTCCATCTGTCAGTAAGCGGGTAGTAATATCCTGAAGTGTTCAGAATAGTCGCACTGTCTCTTTTTGAAAAACAAATAAGGTCAGTTTTATTAAAAAAGAATCGGACTTCTTCATTTACATCATAAATCAGTTTGTAATTTGTGGAGTTGTATTTCCAAAGTACAGCTGCCGATTTGAAAAAAGTAGATGAATCATTAAGTAAAAGAATATTTTCGAAAATCCGGTTAATTGCATTGCTATTGAAATCGTTTCTTAAAGTGAAATTTTCAAAAAACTTTAAATAATTCGGAAAATCAGTTAAGTGGGTTTTTGAGTTAACTATTGTTGTGATAATTTTCAAATAATTGTCAAATTGAGGATTTGGTTTGGCCCTTTTCTTTAGCAATTGGTTGGAAATCTGGATAATTTGCTCTTTTTGTTTGAGATTTATCTGGCCTGAATTCCACACTGCAGTAAATTGATCAAGTATTAAGTTAACTTCTTTTTTGTCTAACACAGGATAAAAGGCAACCAACTCCCGTATAAAAGCAGTATCAGTAGTAAATGCAAACCGCTGGCCAAACAAATTATGTTGAAAAACCAGGAGAACGAGAATGGTAAGATATTTAAACTTTTTCATCAGAATCTAATTTATTTTTCACTTTGTTCAAGATATCGAAATATTTCAATGGATAAAGAAATTTGGATACAAAATATTTATTATCAGTATTATATTGAAATAGATATCATAATTAACTTAAGTAGAAAATTACTAATAATAACGCATTATATCTAATAATATTTGGCTTTTAGATGATATTGTTACCTTACAATAAGGATTCCAAAGTGAAAAAGTAAATTGATTTTACAAATATTAGGGATTTAAACATGTAGCATTTTCTAAATGGTAAAATTTGGCAATTCATTTATTCACACATTCAAGCATTCACCCATTCACTGATTCAATTACCTTTTTGAAAATCAATCTTAGCCATTGCTTTTTCCCTTATTATTAAATGGTTAGGCCTATTTTCAATTTTACTTTCGAGCCACGAAATAATATCGAAATATAGAAAAGCCCGTTTTTCATAAGCATTACTTGTAAGTGGTAATAATTTGTCTCTTAGCTCAATAAATGAATCTCGCAATTGATCGGGCGAAATGCTCGATAGTTTTTTCAGGAATTTTAAAATTGATTTTTGGTACACATGAAAATCGTCTTTTTTAATTAAATATCGAAAGGTGGAGCGGATATAATAATCGACCAAATCCATATTTTTAAGCTCCCAATGGCTTATCAGGTTTAATATGCGTGCAAATCCATGGATATCCGATCTTATATTCAAATCCCTGGAATTGATTATTTTGTTTAGCCAAAATGTGCTTTGCTGATAATCTTCATTACCAAAAAACATACAAGCAAATTTGTAATAGAATATTGTAACGGTGTGGGTATCAAGAAAATCCTCATACTTTTCGAGATCTGCCGCAATTTTTGGTATAATGGTAACTCCTTCGATAAAATTACCTGTCATAAAATATTGATTGATAACGTGCACCGAAGAATACCTAAACAGAGACAATGAGATATTATTCGTGATGCTTAATCCTTCCATTTGGCTAATGGCTTGGAATTTCATTGTGTATTCTACAAATTCATGGTACTTGAACAATTTCGATTGTGCAACTAGCAAATTGTGTATGGCTCTTATATAATTTTCAATTTTAGGGATTATCATTTGGGGATTCTGCTCAAACAAATCTACCCACTTTTTGGCGTATTCATAACCTCGGTCCAAATCCTGGATAAACAAATAATAACCAACCAACGAATTGTACAAGTAATTTTTTTCGTCAAAAGTCAGGTTTTCTTCTTTAAAAGCAGGTAAAGTGGAATAAAGGAAACGGTTTACAATTTCAAAATCGGCAGAATTTCTGATAAAACCCAGTTGCAGATAAAAAGAGTAAAGACGAATGGATAAATTTTGGAAAGTATTGATATTCTGTAACTTTTTTTGCTGGCTTTCAGATTCTTTAACCAAATCAAGCACTTTTTCTTTAATATCGGTTTTTATCAGCTTGGTTAGCAAACGTTTTTCAAATTCGATAATTTCATACATCATCCGGTATTTATCATTGGCTTCGGCTAATTGACGAGCCTTTTCAAGCATTTTCCAACATTGATCATACAACGCTCTGTTATACAATATATTGGTATGGTTCAGAAATTCACGAATCTTAATTTCTACATCATTATGCGGATTGTAATTGTTCAGACTTTGTAAAATCTGACGGTACAAATGTGCTTTTAAATTAGACAATTGGCTTGATTTAAAGCTTTTTTCCTGTTCCAGTATTTTTGCTTCGTCATAATCCTGATGTTTATCAATCAGGTTAAACAATTTGATAAATTTAGCATCTTCATCAGTCTTGGAATTGGAAAAAAAGATTTTGAAATATCTTTTTTCGGCAGGAGTAAGTGCTTTTATTAAACGAAATAATGGGTCTGAATTGCTTTTAGCCATTGTAATCTTATTAAAAGATGGTTTTATTTAAATATTTGAAATTCAATAATATATGTCGATTCAAATAATCATATTTAAAATTTAGCTGTTGTAAAAGTGTTAAAAATTGAATTTTAATGCAATAGTTTCTTCACTAATCTTGTGCAAAAATTGAAAAATTCTCGAAATACAAATTAAAAACAATTTTATGGACAACAAAGTTTATATTTTCGATACAACACTTCGTGATGGAGAACAAGTTCCGGGCTGCCAATTAAACACAATTGAAAAAATTGAAGTAGCAAAGGCGCTTGAAGCACTGGGAGTGGATATTATTGAAGCTGGTTTTCCTATTTCGAGCCCCGGTGATTATAATTCAGTGGTTGAAATTACCAAAGCAATTAAGTTGCCTATCATTTGTGCATTGACCAGGGCAGTTCAAAAAGATATCGATGTTGCCGCTGAAGCACTCAAATACGCAAAACGAGGCAGAATCCATACCGGAATTGGTACTTCCGATTTTCATATTTTCAGTAAACTTCATTCAAATCCCGATGAAATTATTGAAAGGGCTATTGCAGCTGTAAAATATGCAAAAAAATATGTTGAGGATGTAGAATTTTATGCCGAAGATGCGGGCCGCACCCAAAACGAATACCTTGCCCGTGTGGTTGAAGCCGTAATTGGTGCCGGAGCAACTGTCGTTAATATTCCTGATACTACAGGATATGCTATACCTGAAGAATTTGGTGCAAAAATCAAATATTTGATGGAGCATGTTAAAAACATCGATAAAGCCATTATAGCCACGCATTGCCACAACGATTTGGGCATGGCAACTGCAAATACAATTGCAGGACTTATGAATGGTGCCCGTCAAGCGGAAGTTACCATCAACGGAATTGGAGAACGTGCTGGAAATACATCTCTAGAAGAAGTGGCTATGATTTTGCAATGCCGTAAAGATATTCCTTTAAGAACTGATATCCAGTCTAAAAAAATATATGCTACCAGCAAATTGGTTTCTACCTTGATGCGTATGCCTGTTCAGCCCAATAAAGCTATTGTTGGTAGAAATGCATTTGCGCATTCATCCGGTATACATCAGGATGGAGTATTAAAAAGCAGGGAAAATTACGAAATTATAGATCCGGTTGATGTTGGAATCAGTCAATCTTCAATTGTTCTAACTGCACGTAGTGGTAGGGCAGCACTTAATCACAGATTCGAAGTTCTGGGAATTAAAATATCGAAGGAAGAATTGGATATTGCTTATGATAAATTTTTAACAATAGCCGATAAAAAGAAAGATGTGAATGATGAGGACTTACTGGTACTCTTGGATTTGGAAAAATTAAGCAAGCACAAAATTAAATTGGTGCATTTGCATGTTTTATCGGGAACCACTCCACTTCCCACAGCTATGATCCAGCTTGATGTGAACGGTGAAATATTATCGGGAACTGCCAGCGGAAATGGACCAATCAATGCTTCGTTCACTGCCGTTCAAAATATTTTAAAGAAAAAAGTTAAACTCGAAGAGTTTCTTATCCAGGCCATTACGCGCGGAAGCGATGATTTGGGAAAAGTTCATGTCCAAATCGAAAGCAATGGAATTTCGTATTATGGTTTTTCGGCCAATACGGATATTATCACCGCTTCGGTTGAAGCTTTCCTTGATGCCATTGAAAAAGCAAATGGATTTAATTTTAAGAAAGCTGATGATGCTGAAAATAACGGAACAGTTAAAAAGCAATCCCTGGTGGATATTGCTTAATTGAACATCGATAGAATGGTAGGAAAAAGAAATGTAAATTTTAATTGAATACCATTTGGCGATTCCTTATTATCAGTTAAACAAACAAATTAAACCAAAGCTGATAATAAGGTTTAATCGAAACAATTGAATACAAGATATTTAACAATCATTTAAAACAGAAAGTTCGCTAATGAAAACTTTATTTGAAAAAATATGGGATGCCCATGTTGTGAAGAAAATAGAAAATGGCCCAGAGGTATTATATATTGATCGTCATTTTATTCATGAAGTTACAAGCCCTCAAGCATTTAATGGATTAAGGGAACGGAAAATTCCAGTTTTTAGGCCAGCTCAGGTTGTGGCTACTGCTGATCATAATGTGCCTACAATCAATCAACACCTTCCTATTCAGGACGAACTTTCAAGGCTACAAGTCAATAAATTAAATGATAATTGCAAAGAGTTTGGTATTGATCTTTACGGATTAAACCATCCAAAACAAGGAATTGTACATATTATTGGTCCCGAATTGGGCTATACTCTACCGGGATCAACTATTGTTTGCGGCGATAGTCACACAGCTACTCACGGAGCTTTTGGTACTATTGCTTTTGGGATTGGAACATCAGAAGTAGAAATGGTTTTGGCAACTCAATGCCTGTTGCAATACCGACCTAAAAAAATGCGAATTATTGTAAATGGTCTGCTAGAGAAAGGCGTAACTTCCAAGGATATTATTTTATACCTTATTTCAAAACTCACAGCCGGTGGAGGTACCGGATATTTTATCGAATATTCAGGAAGCGCGATTCAAAGGCTTTCAATGGAGGAACGCATGACCATTTGCAATATGAGCATTGAAATGGGCGCCCGGGGTGGAATAATTGCACCCGACGAAAAAACATTTGAATATGTAAAAGGAAGAGAATTTGCTCCAAAAGGAGCTGATTATGATAAATTACTGGCTCATTGGAAAACTTTATTCTCTGATAAAGGAGCAACATTTGACAAAGAATATGTATTCGATGCTTCTGATATCAGTCCAATGATTACATATGGAACCAATCCAGGCATGGGGATGAAAATCAACGGATTGATTCCTGCCGGAAATGGTTCATCAACCGATGCAGATAAAGCTGATTTGAAGAAATCGCTTGATTATATGGGTTTTAGTCCAAATGAATCGTTAATCGGTAAAAAAATTGATTATGTTTTCATTGGAAGCTGCACCAATGGTAGGATAGAGGATTTGAGGATGGCTGCCAAAATTATCAAGGGCCACAAAAAAGCGGAGAATGTAACTGTTTGGATTGTTCCTGGCTCTAAACTTGTTGAAGAACAAGCAATTGCAGAAGGACTTAAAGATATTTTCGAAGCTGCAGGAATTCCATTCCGTCAACCGGGATGTTCCGCTTGTTTGGCTATGAACGATGATAAAATACCAGCCGGAAAATATTGTGTATCCACTTCGAACCGAAATTTTGAAGGACGACAAGGCCCAGGATCAAGAACATTGCTTGCAGGACCTTTGGTTGCTGCTGCGGCTGCCATTACTGGAAAAATTGTTGATCCAACTGAGTTTCTAAATTAAAAAGATAGTTTGGAGTTTGATGTTTCCAATTTGGAGTTTCGGGTTTGAAAACTGTAAACTCAAAACACGAAACAATTAATTCATACATTTAAGCATTCACACATTTAAGCATTATTAAAATGGAAAAATTAGTAAAAATTGAATCAACTTGCGTACCCGTTAATATTTCAAATATAGATACCGATCAAATTATTCCTGCACGATTTCTAAAAGCAACAAGCCGTGAGGGTTTTGGCGATAATTTATTCAGGGATTGGCGATACAATAACGACCATTCTCCCAAAACAGATTTTCCATTAAACAATCCAAAATATAAAGGTGCCATTTTGGTAGCTGGTAAAAATTTTGGTTGTGGTTCAAGTCGGGAGCATGCTGCCTGGGCTATTGTAGGCGCTGGTTTTAAAGTAGTTGTGTCAAGTTTTTTTGCTGATATTTTTAAAAACAATGCGCTCAACAATGGATTGCTTCCAGTTCAGGTTTCGGACGATTTTCTTACTAAATTATTCATTAAGATCGAAAATGATGTGAATACCAGCGTTGTGGTTGATCTTGAAAATCAAAGCATTCAAACCAAAGATGGTTCTTTGAAAGATAGCTTTGAAATCAATTCCTACAAAAAAACCTGTTTGTTAAATGGTTATGATGATATTGACTATTTGTTGAACATTAAAAACGAAATACAAGTATTTGAACAAAGTTTTAATTGATAACGCTTTATGAAAATCGAAATAATGGATACAACCCTGCGCGATGGGGAACAAACCAGAGGCGTGTCTTTTAATGCACATGAAAAGGTTAGTATCGCAATTTTACTTCTCAAGGAAGCAAAGGTAGACAGGATTGAAGTTGGTTCAGCCAGAGTTTCAGCAGGTGAATTTGAAGCAGTTAACAAATTGGCAATTTGGGCACATGAGAATGAGTGTCTGAATAAAATTGAGGTACTTGGATTTATTGATGGAACTCAGTCTATTGATTGGATTGAAAAATCAGGTGCAAAAGTTATCAATCTGTTGTGCAAAGGTTCTTTGAACCATGTAACAAGTCAATTAAGAAAAACACCTGAAGAACATATCCTTGATATTAAAAAATCGATAGAATACGCCAGGAGTAAAGGTTTATCCGTTAATTTATACCTTGAGGATTGGTCTAATGGAATGATCCATTCTCGCGATTATGTGTATAAACTTACCGATGCTTTGCAAAATGATCCTGTCGAACGCATTATGTTGCCCGATACTTTAGGTATTTTAAATCAGGATCAGGCTTATGACTTCTGCAAAGCCATGATTGAAAGATATCCAAAAGTGCATTTTGATTTTCATGCTCACAACGATTATGATTTGGCAACAGCCAATGTTTATTCAGCAATCAAGGCAGGTGTAAAAGGCATCCATACCACTGTAAATGGATTGGGCGAAAGAGCTGGTAATGCTTCACTGGCAAGTGTGATAGGTATTTTAAGCGACCACTTAAAAATTGAGTGCAATATCGAGGAATCGAAATTGACAAAAGTGAGTAAACTGGTTGAAACTTTCTCTGGCATTCGAATTCCTGAAAACAAACCTTTGATTGGCGACAATGTTTTTACTCAAACTTGCGGTGTTCATGCGGATGGTGATGCAAAAAATAATCTCTATTTCAATAATTTACTGCCTGAACGTTTTGGTAGGGTTAGGCAATATGCGCTTGGAAAAACTTCGGGCAAGGCCAATATCAAAAAAAACCTTGAAGAGCTTGGTTTAGAATTGGATGCAGATTCATTGCAAAAAGTGACAGCCAAAATTATTGAGTTGGGCGATAAAAAGAAAAACGTTACCACCGAAGATTTACCTTATATCATTTCTGATGTTTTACACAACGGAAATATCGTAAAATCAATTAATTTTAAACATTATTCGCTTTCGCTGACAAATGGTTTAAAACCGCTCGCAAACGTTAATATCGAAATCGATGGTAAATTGTACGAGCAAGTTGCTTCAGGCGATGGTCAATATGATGCATTTATTAAAGCAATCTGGAAAATTTACAAGGAATTAGACAAAGAACATCCAACCCTTGTTGATTATTTGGTAACTATTCCGCCTGGTGGAAAATCGGATGCGCTTGTAGAAACTACCATTAGCTGGTTATATAAAGATAAACAATACAAAACAAAAGCGTTGGATCCGGATCAAACTGAAGCAGCTATAAAAGCGACTGAAAAAATGCTAAATTTGATTGAAAATAATAATTTGTAATATTTGGATATTAGAAATTTGTCATTTGAAATTAGGCTTCGACTGGGTTCAGCCACTAAAATTTGTTTTTAGAAATTGGAAATTAGTCATTAGAAATTTGATCATTCTTGCATTTAAGCATTCAATCATTCACACATTTAAATATTCAATCATTCACTCATTAACAAATAAAAAATGAATTACAAAATTGCAGTTCTTCCCGGCGATGGTATTGGTCCAGAGGTGATTGACCAGGGACTTAAAGTTTTAAATGCAGTAGCCAAAAAATTTAATTTTTCAGTTGAAACTATTTTTGGCCAGATTGGCGCTTCTGCCATTGATGCAACTGGAAATCCCTTACCAGACGAAACCATTGAGATATGTAAAAAAGCCAATGCTATTCTTTTGGGCGCTGTAGGTCATCCAAAATACGATAATGATCCGACTGCCAAAGTTCGTCCGGAACAAGGATTATTGAAGATTAGAAAGTCATTGAACTTATTTGCAAATATTCGCCCGGTAGCAACTTATGAAATTCTTTACGAAAGTTCGCCGATTAAAACTGAACGCATCAAAGGTGTTGATTTTGTGGTTTTCCGCGAATTAACCGGTGGAATTTATTTTGGCGAAAAAGGCAGAAAAGAAGAAGGAAATGTAGCTTTTGATATTTGTACCTATTCGGTTGCAGAAATTGACAGAATAACCAGATTGGCATTCAAAACCGCACAAACCCGAAAAAAGAAAGTTTGTCTTGTCGATAAAGCCAACGTGCTTGAAACATCAAGGCTTTGGCGCGAAACA
Organism: Bacteroidota bacterium; assembly: GCA_025361565.1. Classification (GTDB taxonomy): domain Bacteria; phylum Bacteroidota; class Bacteroidia; order Bacteroidales; family NBLH01; genus NBLH01. The sequence continues at coordinate 84,998 of JANYKN010000004.1, forward strand.
GTTACCCGTATTGCCAAAGAACCAGAATTTGCTGATATTGAACTTACTGCCATGTTTGTTGATAATGCTGCCATGCAATTGATTCAATGGCCATCACAGTTTGATGTTATTTTGACCGAAAACATGTTTGGCGATATTATTACCGACGAAGCTTCGGTTCTTACCGGTTCAATGGGACTTTTGCCATCTGCATCTGTTGGTACTGAATTGGCGTTGTTTGAGCCTATCCATGGTTCGTACCCACAAGCCGCAGGAAAAAATATTGCAAATCCACTGGCTACTATTTTATCGGTTGCCATGATGCTCGAATATCTAAAAGAATTTGAACCAGCCAAATCCATTAAAGAAGCCGTGAATAAAGCGCTCGAAATTGGACAAGTTACTGAAGATATTTCTAAAACAAATCCAAAATCAACCAGTGAAGTAGGTGATTGGATTACCAATTATATTTTAAATAAGTAATTACAAATTCATAAAGCTTCCCTTTCATTTACCTGAAATGGTAAGTGTGAGGGATTTTATATTTTTAGGAAATCATTAATAGTTTTTCTCTTTTTAATTGCCTAATTTGCAAAATGTTAGTTCAAGAGTGATTTTCAGTTTTGTCATTTAGAATAAAAAATCCATTTTGTAAAAAGAAAAAATAGTATATTTGCAGTCAAAATAAATTGAATTTAGTTTTATTATAGCCATTTTGGTTTTGAAATATTTTTAAAAAATGGTTATTAATATAAAAATAGCAAAATAGACTTTTCATAAATAAAATACAGCATATATGAATTTACCTCAAAAAACAGGTTTGTACAATCCAGAAAATGAACATGATAGTTGTGGGATTGGATTTGTGGCGCATATAAAAGGAAAAAAATCACATAGTATTGTTACTTCCGGTTTAACTGTGTTGGAAAATATGACTCACCGTGGAGCTGAAAGTGCTGATAATAAGTCTGGTGATGGAGCTGGGATTACTTTGCAAATTCCTCATGATTTTTTAACAGGACAAGGCATTCCACTACCTGAACCCGGATTTTATGGAACTGGTCTGGTTTTTTTACCAAGAAATGAAGATGAAGCCAATTGGTGCAAAAATGCTTTGGTTGAAATTATTAAGGATGAAAAACTGAAATTTATTAAGTTTCGTAAAGTTCCTGTCAATAATTCAATTCTTGGCGAAATTGCCTTATCGGCTGAACCTGTAATTGAGCAGGTTTTTATCTCTACAAATCTGGAACAGGATGAGTTAGAACGCAAATTATATATCATCAGAAAGCGGATTGAGAATGAAGTGAGAAACTCATCACTGCTTCAAAAAGCAATGTTCCATTTACCCAGTTTGTCTTCTAAAATAATTGTTTACAAGGGAATGTTTACGCCAGAGCAACTCGGTAAATATTATATTGATTTTAAAGATGAAACTTTGGTTAGCGCTATTGCATTGGTGCATTCGCGATTTAGCACCAATACTTTTCCAACTTGGGATTTGGCTCAACCATTCAGATATATTGCCCACAATGGCGAAATTAACACCATTAAGGGAAACCGGCTTTGGATGCATGCCAGGGAATCTTTACTTGAGTCTGAGTTGTTCCGCGACGATCTTAAAAAACTGTTTCCAATTGTGGAACCTGGTAAAAGCGATTCTGCCTCATTTGATAATGTGCTGGAATTCCTTGTACAAACCGGAAGAAGTATTCCTCATGCATTAAGTATGATGATTCCTGAATCTTGGAATGCCCGAAATCCTATTCCAAATAGTTTAAAAGCTTTTTATGAATATCATTCCACTTTTATGGAACCATGGGATGGGCCTGCTTCAATTTTATTTACCGATGGAAGATATATTGGAGGAACATTGGATAGAAGCGGCCTTAGACCTTCTAGATACCTTATTACCAAAAACGATTTAATTGTAATGGGTTCCGAAACTGGGGTTCTTTCATTTAAAGGTCACGAAATTCTTGAAAAAGGTCGATTGCGTCCCGGAAAAATTTTGCTGGTAGATACCAAATTGGGCATTATCATACCAAATGAAGAAATAAAAGAAGGATTGGCCAGAAAAAATCCATATGGAACATGGCTTCAGGATAACCGTTTAAATCTTGAACAGATTGATGTAAAAACCAGAGTAACATCGAATTTGGGCAAAAAACACGATGCTTTTTTAAAGGCATTTGGCTATAGCAAAGAAGATATCGATGTGATTATTAAGCAAATGGCTATAACAGGCAAAGAGCCAATCAGCTCAATGGGCAATGATTCCCCTATTGCTGTTTTGGCACAAAAACCTCAAAATCTGGCCAATTATTTTCATCAGATTTTTGCACAAGTAACAAATCCGCCAATAGATCCACTTCGCGAAGGTTTGGTAATGGCGCTAACCAATTACATAGGTTCTGTGTCAAAAAATCTTTTGGACGAAACACCTGGGCATTGCCACTTGATTAAATTCAAGTCACCTATCATAACCAACACCGATTTGGGAAAAATTAAAGATCTTAAGCATGAATCTTTTAGCAATATTACGCTTCCAATGGTTTTTCCTGTTAAAGAACGTGGTGCCGGTCTAGAAAAAGGGCTGGAAAAATTATGTAAGGATGCCGAAAAAGCAGTTGATAATAAAATCAACTTTATAATACTTTCAGATAAAACCATTTCGGAAGAGCTTGCTCATATACCTGCAATACTAGCAGTTTCAGCAGTTCACCATCATTTAATTTATAAGAAAAAACGGATGCAGGTTGGACTCATAATCGAAACTGCCGAAGTTCGCGAAGTTCATCATTTTGCTCTTTTGCTTGGTTATGGTGCCAGTGTTATCAATCCATATTTGAGTTTTGCGGTTATTGAAGAAATGGCCAAACAAGATAAATTGGGAATGCCTTACGTTAAAGCACGAGAAAACTTTACAAAAGCCATCGATAAAGGATTAATGAAGATTATTTCCAAAATGGGAATTTGCACCTTAAGAAGTTATCATGGTGCACAAATTTTTGAAGCGATAGGTCTTGATAAAAAAGTGGTGGATAAATATTTCACTGGAACATCCTCGAGTATTGGTGGAATTGGATTAGATGAAATTGCTGAAGAGGTTGCAATGATTCATGAACCTGCTTTTAATGAGAACACAATCAATGGAAATATTGAAACTTCTGGAACTTATTCTTACCGTGCTAATGGTGAATCACATGCATGGAATCCTGAAACTATTGGACTTTTACAATGGTCAACCCGAAACAACGATTATTCTAAATTTAAAGAATTTACTACACTTGTTGATAAGCAAACCATGAGTCCAGTATTCTTACGGGGTATGCTTGATTTTAGAAAGAAACCTATTGATGTTAATGAAGTTGAACCTGTTTCAGAAATTATGAAAAGGTTTGTCACTGGTGCTATGTCTTTTGGTTCGATAAGTAAAGAAGCTCATGAAGCCCTTGCTGTGGCGATGAACGAAATTGGCGGGCGCAGCAATACCGGCGAAGGAGGTGAGGATAGAGATCGTTTCAAGCTTGACGAAAACGGACTTAACAAAAGAAGTGCAATCAAACAAGTGGCTTCAGGGCGTTTTGGTGTGGATACAAATTATTTAGTTAATGCCGATGAAATACAAATCAAAGTTGCCCAAGGTGCAAAACCTGGCGAAGGCGGTCAATTGCCAGGTTATAAAGTAGATAATTTTGTAGCAAAAATAAGGAATTCATTGCCTGGAATCACTTTAATTTCGCCTCCACCACATCATGATATTTATTCAATTGAGGATCTGGCGCAGCTTATTTTTGATTTGAAATCAGTAAACAGGCAAGCCAAAATAAGTGTAAAACTGGTTTCTGAAACCGGTGTTGGAACCATAGCTGCAGGAGTAGCCAAAGCTTATGCCGATTTAATTGTAATAAGCGGTACCGAAGGTGGAACGGGTGCCAGCCCAATAAGCTCCATCAAACACGCTGGCATTCCAATGGAAATGGGTCTTGCAGAAGCTCATCAAACTTTGGTGATGAATAATCTGAGGGGAAGGGTAAAACTTCAAACCGATGGTCAGATTAAAACAGGAAGAGATATTATAATAGCCGGATTGCTTGGTGCCGAAGAGTTTGGTGTTGCAACAGCTGCTTTAATTACACTTGGCTGTATAATGATGCGTAAATGCCATTTGAATACTTGTCCGGCTGGTGTTGCCACTCAAGATCCAGAGCTTAGAAAAAGATTTGCTGGACGATCTAAATATGCCGTCAATTACTTTAAATTCCTGGCCGAAGAAATAAGAGGCTACATGGCTGAAGTGGGTGTACGAAAATTTGATGATTTGGTTGGACGAAGAGATTGGTTGACTATCCGCACAGATATTGATCATTGGAAAGCAAAAAAACTGGATCTCACTCCTTTAATTGAATTTCCTAAAGAATCCAAATATAATTCATTATATAACACTGGTATACAGCATCATAAATTAGATGGCATTATGGAAACCGATTTACTTCGATTAACAAACAAAGCCATTTTAAATAAAGAGAAAGTCTGGATTTCGAAAAAAATAGAAAATACGGATCGGTCTGTCGGAACTATGATTTCCGGCTTGATTGCTAAAAAATATGGAGCGGCAGGTTTACCGGAAAATACAATTAATGGTAATTTCTATGGATCAGCAGGCCAAAGTTTTGGTGCATTTCTAACCAATGGATTAAATTTCAAACTCGAAGGGGATGCAAATGATTATATGGGCAAAGGATTGTCTGGTGGTCGAATTTCAGTTGTGCCACCAGCTTCTTCGACCATCAAAGCTGAAAAGAATATCATTATAGGAAATACGGTTTTATACGGTGCAACTGCAGGTTCATTATTTGTAAATGGAATTGCAGGTGAACGCTTTTGCGTAAGAAACAGCGGTGCAATTGCCGTTGTTGAAGGAGTAGGTGATCATGGCTGCGAATACATGACCGGGGGCAGGGTAGTGGTGCTCGGATCAACCGGAAGGAACTTTGCAGCCGGGATGAGTGGCGGCATTGCTTATGTACTAGATATGAATGATGATTTTGAATTCCATTGCAATACTGATATGGTAGAACTTTGTAAGTTAACTGATTACGATGATGTAAAAGAACTACAAGGTCTAATCGAAAAGCATTTATTGTACACAAAAAGCTGTGTTGCAGAGCGCATTTTGGTTAATTGGGAAGAATATATGCCCAAATTTATAAAAGTATTGCCACTGGAATATAAGAAAGTTATTGACGAAATCAAACTCGTAGCGTTGAATTCGAAAATTAAAGAGGCAGAATATGACGTTTTTTAATTTTAGAAATTAGATAATAGAAAACAATGTCGTTTAGTTTAGAAAAAACACTTCGACAAGCTCAGTGTACAGCTTTTAGTTACTGATCGTTGAGCTTGTCGAAACGTTATTCCAACATGAAATATATCCTTAACTAAACGACATTGTAATAGAAAATGGTAATTAGATATTGTTTGGAGATTATTAATAATTCAATAAGCAATATTAAAAATTCATTCAAAGACTACAAAATATGGGAAACCCAAAAGGATTTATAGAGGTAAGAAGGAAAGATGCAGGAAATCGACCTATCAAAGAAAGAATTACTGATTTTGGAGAAGTTGAACAAACGTTGAATAAAGAGGACCGGATTTTACAAGCATCAAGATGCATGGATTGTGGTGTACCTTTTTGTCATTGGGCTTGTCCGGTTAACAGCAAAATTCCTGAGTGGCAAGATGCCATTTATCAAAAAGATTGGGAATTGGCGGCTAAAGTGCTTCATAGTACCAATGATTTTCCTGAATTTACTGGAAGGGTTTGCCCTGCACCGTGTGAAAAATCTTGTGTTTTATCCATCAGCGATGATGCAGTTACCATTCGTGAAAATGAAGCTGCAACGATTGAGCGCGCCTTTGAATATGGCTTTATAAAACCAATTATTCCAACACATCGTACTGGAAAAAAAGTGGCCGTAATTGGCTCTGGGCCTGCTGGATTAAGCGTTGCAACTCGCTTGAACAGGATGGGTCACACGGTAACTTTATTCGAAAAAGATGAAAAAATTGGTGGTTTGATGCGTTTTGGTATTCCCGATTTTAAATTTAATAAAGGAATAATTGACCGCCGCTTAGCAATTCTCGAAAAAGAAGGCCTTATTTTTAAAACCAACACTTTTGTTGGTAAAGATTTGCCTGCCGAAAAACTTCTGAATGATTTTGATGCTGTTTGTTTGGCCGTTGGTGCAATGAAACCGCGCGATTTGGAAGTCCCCGGAAGAGAACTCAAAGGTGTGCATTTTGCAATGGAATTCCTTTCTCAACAAAACCGTGTTTTTGCAGGGGTTTCAATTCCCGAAAAGGAAAGAATTACAGCCGAAGGCAAAAATGTAATTGTTATTGGAGGTGGAGATACTGGTTCCGATTGTGTTGGAACTTCCATCAGGCAAAAAGCAAAAAGTGTAAAACAAGTTGAAATATTGTCTCAACCACCTATCAAGCGTGACGATTCAAATCCTTGGCCTTATTGGCCGACTACTCTAAAAGTTTCAACTTCGCATGAAGAAGGTTGTGAGCGTTTTTGGAGCCTCGAAACAAAAAAAATAACTGGTGAAAACGGAAATGTAAGCCAAATTGAACTTCAGGAAGTGAAATGGGAAAAAGATAAAACCGGACGGATGACAAAATCTGTGAATTCGAAAAAATCGATAAATTTTGAAGTTGATTTAGTCTTTTTGGCCATGGGTTTTACTCAACCAATCCACGAAGGGTTGCTCAATGAATTGAAGCTTAATTATGATAATCGAGGAAATGTGATTATTGATAAAAATTTTCAGACCAGCAATCCAAAAGTATTTGCAGTAGGAGATACTGTTTTGGGAGCCAGTTTAGTTGTTAGAGCAATTGCATCAGGAAGGGATGCTGCACAGCATATTGATAAATTTCTGGCAATAAAATAGATTTCATTTTAAAATTTGAAAATTTTCAAATGCTTACAAAAAACAAAATAACCATAATAGGAACTGGCAATTTAGGGGCTTCTATAGCAGGAGGTTTGCTCAAAAATGATTTTCCTGTTGAAAATATTAGATTAACTCGAAGGAATAAAGTGTTGCTTCAGCCATTTGCTGAAAAAGGTGTCACAGTTGGTTCCAATAATGTTGAAGCCGTTAAAAGCGCCGATATTATCATTGTTGCCGTAAAACCATTCGTTATCAATTCGATACTTGAAGAAATTGCTCCATATCTTCAAAATAATCAGCTTTTAGTTTCGGTGGTTAGTGGAATTTCAATCGAAAAAATCAAAACAAGTTTATCCGAAAGTAAAATAACGGTGTGCCGTGCAATGCCAAATACTGCTATTGCCATAAACCAATCCATGACATGCATTTCGGCTCCACAAACTACAGATTATCAAAAGAATATACTTGTTGAATTATTTTCAGGCTTGGGCGAATCGGTATTTATCAATGAAGAATTGATGGATTCGGCTACCGTTTTGGCTGCCTGTGGAATTGCTTTTGTAATGCGGTTTATCCGGGCAATGGTTCAAGGTGGAATTGAAATTGGTTTTGACTCAAAAACGGCAAGTTTAATTGCAAACCAAACCGTAAAAGGTGCTGCTGAATTGTTGATTCAAAATAAGTTGCATCCCGAAGAGGAAATCGATAAAGTTACTACTCCAAAAGGTTATACCATTTCAGGATTAAATGAAATGGAGCACAATGGTTTCAGTTCTTCACTGATTAAAGGGATTTTAACATCGTATAAAAAAATAGAGAAAGCTAATTTGTGATCTGAAATCGGTCCTTGGAAATTATTTATTTGGTAAAAGCTAAAAATCAGACTGTTTCCTTAAAGATTAAGGTTAAAACAATCTGATTTTTAATTTGCCATAAGGGTTATTCAATCATTTCACATATTCAGCGTTATTCATGAATTCAAGGCTTTTTTTAATGCTTTCAAGTGGCGGAAAATTATATTCTTCAACTTCAACAATATAGTTTTTCATTCCAGATTTTTTTGCAGCTTCAAAGATTGGTTTAAAATCCATGGTGGGATTGTTTCCCAATTCTGTTTTGTCTTTTACATGCCACAGTTCAAACCTTCCGGGATAATTATTGAAATAATCAACTGCATTTTTACCACCAACTGTAATCCAGTATAAGTCTAGTTGAAACATTACTTTGGCAGGATCCGTATTTTTTAACATAAAATCATAGATTATCACTGAATCAATTTTCGAAAACTCTTTATCATGATTATGATAACCAAAACGAATACCTGCAGCATTGCATTTTTCGCCAACTGCATTAAAATAGTTACAATATGCTTTTAAAACTGATAGATTTTCATAAGCAGCTTTGCCCATAAAAGGTTGCACAATAAATTTGACACCGGCTTTTTTATGGGCAGCAATGCACTGATCCCACCATGCCATAGTTTTATCCCACGACGCAGAATCCGGCAATTCCTGTCCGGTATGCGAACTTAAGAATTTCATACCATTTTTTTTAACAAGCGCTTTAAATTCAGCAGGTTCCATTCCATAGAATTTACCATCGGCATATCCGGCTGCTTCAACAAATGAATAGCCCATTTTGCCAATATTTTCAATAGTTCCTTTTAGGTCGGTTTTAATAACATCACGAACTGACCATAATTGCAGGCCTACGTTTTTTTTAGGTTTGTATGAATTAAATCCAAAAACGATCATAATTAAACTAAAGATGAGAATAATTCTGGTGAGATAATTTTTTTTTAAGGTAGTCATAATCCTAAATTTAGAGGTTAATAGAATAAAAATGGTTAGGAAATTTAAACAAAAATGGGGATAATTTGTTTAATTTCAGTATAAATGAAAGGAAAAAATTGTTGTTTTTTTGTGGATTTCAATCATTCTAATAAATTGATATTTCTATAGAAATAATGAATTTTACTATAATAAACTAGATAATCCTTTCTTTTTAAATTCAAAATGGTAGCTATAAATGAGATATTTTTAAAAAACATTCAATTGTAAAAAAGATCCATTAAAAACTGAATACCTTAGATATCTAAATTTATTAAAAGTGCCATTCATATAGTATTCTCTCCATATTTTTCTATTTTTGTTAATCCTAAATTAATTAAACATTCACTTTATGAATTTCAAATCTTTATCAATTATTTGCATGTTTTTGAGTTTAACCCAGTTTATTTCAAGTCAGAACAATGATCGTTTGCTCTATCAATCTGAAAAATTCAGCGTTTATGGCAATCGGGTTGAACAAGGTGTTTATAAATCAGTTGCAACTAGTTCAACCAAATTGGTTTCTGATTATCAAAGTCCGGCCAATGCTTTTTTTAGCCCAGTGCTTTATTTTAAATACAGCATCAATGGAAAGGACAATGAAATGCCAATGGGAGAAAGTAACGTGGTTTTATTGCAATCAATAAATGGTCAACCAATGGTTGTTAAAACGGTTTTTGGAGTGCGTTCAAATCCTAAAATGCCAACGGAGGGTTTGGTAAATGTTCCGGCAAATACAAAAGTGCGCTTTGAACTGGATATGCACCCGGTTTTGGATGCTTTCAAAAAAGATGGATATTACACAGATGCACAGAATAATAAAATTTATAAGTCTGATTTTAAAGGAGTTTGGATAGCTGGCAGTGCAGCACCACTTTCGTGGGATTTCGAAAATTTGCCCCGCAGCGAAAATATGGATATGACCGATTCTGATGGAGATGGCATTTACACTAGCGAATTTGTATTTAACCCTGCTCAGGAAAAAAATAGTGCCACAGTTGAAAAAATTATTGGTTCGGATTTATCAAAATATCCCTCTTTTGTAAGTGGTTTTATTTTAGTGGATGCCCTTTACAATCTATCCATTGAGGAAATGCTAAAAGACATCCGTACCGACCAAACGTTTATGGCAGGCGAAAAATGGGATGGTGTTTGGACCCGCGATATCAGTTACAGCATTGTGCTTTCGTTGGCAATTCTGGAGCCTGAAATTGCTAAAAACAGCCTGATGCGGAAAGTGAAAAACAAACGGATTATCCAGGATACCGGAACAGGTGGTTCATGGCCGTGTTCAACCGATAGGCAAACGTGGGCGTTGGCTGCATGGGAAGTTTATAAAACCACAGGCGATAAAGAATGGCTGAAAACTGCTTTTGAAATTATTAACAATTCAATGGAAGATGACTTAAAAGTGGCATTTAATTCCTCAACTGGTTTGTTCTATGGGGAATCTTCATTTTTGGATTGGCGCAAACAAACTTATCCGGTTTGGATGGAACCGGTGGATATTTATTCGTCGCAAAATCTGGGCACAAATGCAGTTTTTTATCAGACATTGAGCCTTTTGGCAGAGATGGGTAAATTATTATCTGTAAAAAATTTGTATGCTGAAAAAGCCAAAAATCTGAAATTGGCCATCAATAAAAACTTATGGCTCGAAAACAAAAATTACTATGGCCAGTATTTATATGGACATTATCAAACAATTTGTTCCCCAAGATCAGAAGCTTTGGGCGAAGCGCTTTGTCTTTTGTACGGTATTGCTGATATAGAAAAATCAGGAAAAGTATTGAAGAACACTCCAGTTCTTGATTTTGGCATTCCATGTATTTATCCTCAAATTCCGGGCATTCCGCCTTATCATAATGAATCGGTTTGGCCATTTGTGCAGGCATATTGGACATGGGCTGGTGCAAAAGCCGGTAATTCGGCAGTTGTGGAACATGGTATGGCTGCAATTTATCGCCAGGCTGCTCTTTTTCTTACTAACAAAGAAAATATGGTTGCAAACACTGGAGATTTTAAAGGAACTGAAATCAATTCAGACCGCCAGTTATGGAGTGTAGCCGGAAATCTGGCTATGGTTTACCGCGTGCTTTTTGGTATGGATTTTCAGGCTGATAAACTTGTTTTTAATCCTTTTGTTCCAAAAGCTTATGCAGGCAATCTTCAAATTTCAAATTTCAAATACCGAAATTCTATATTGGATATTCAGATAAAAGGCTTTGGCGACGGGATTGCCAGTTTTGAACTAGACGGTAAAAAAGCCACACAAAACTCAATAAGTGGTTCATTAACTGGAAAACATATCTTATCAATTACTATGAATGGTAAAATAGTAGAAAGCTCATTTAGCTTAGTGAAAAATTTGGTTTCGCCAAAATTTCCGGAATTGAAACTGGAAAATGAAAAACTTAAATGGAATGTGGTCGAAAGTGCAAAAAGCTACAAAATTTATTTAAATGGTAAGATTTATAAAGAACTCATGACCAATGATTTTGATTTAAGCCTTGAAAATAAGAAGGGTGAATATCAGGTTCTGGCAGTTGGCGAAAATGGAACGGAATCGTTTTTAAGCAAGCCGGTTTTCTATTATCCTGAAAAGGAAATTATAAGATTGGAAGCCGAACAATTTGGTAAGATATCAGAACAAAAAAGTGGAGGTTTTTCGGGCAGTGGTTTTGTTGAATTAACATTATCGGATCCAAAACCTTATTTATTTGAAATTAGTGCGCCTAATTCCGGTGAATATCTGATTGAATTTAGTTATGCCAATGGCAGCGGGCCTATCAATACAGATAATAAATGTGGAATCCGAGCATTATATTGTAACGCAACTTTTGTGGGAGCGGCAGTTTTTCCTCAAAGAGGAACCGATGAATGGTCGAACTGGGGAATTTCTAATCCTTTAAAAGTAAAACTTAACAAAGGTTTAAACAAGTTGGAGCTTCGGATGGAATCATTTACAAAAAATATGAATGTGGAAGTAAACCAGTTTTATCTTGATAGGATCGATTTGATTCTAAATTAATGATGCCAAAAATAGTCAGTAAAACTTCCGAAACAATTATAAACAAGGTAATATGATAGAAGAGTTAATTGGATCAAGTTTCAATTAACTCCTTTGTTTTAATAACAAAATAGTTAGTGATTTTCAATATATTTCAATACTTTTTGTTTCAATTCAGCTTCATTGATTGGCTTTATTATGTAATCATCAAAAGCATTATTTCGGTAATTTTCTATTTCATGTTCCAAAGCATAAGCAGATTGTGCGATAATTGGTAGATTGGGTTTAATTTCCTTTATTATCAATGCTGCTGTATGTCCGTCCATGAAGGGCATTTTAATATCCATCAGAATCAAGTCGATATTTGGATTGGATTTAAAGATTTCAACTGCTTCTTTGCCTTCTTTTGCATGGATGATTGTAAAATCCATGTTAATCAGCATTTCTTCAATTAATAGAAAATTAAACTCTTCGTCTTCGGCAACTAATATTGTTTTTCTGTTTTTATTTGCCTTAGTTTTTGAAATTTCGCTGTTTTGAACAGGATTGTATGGAATTGAAAAATAAAATGTTGAACCCTTATTTGGTTCCGATTCTACCCATATTTTACCATCTAATAATTCGGAAAAACCTTTTGAAATGGATAATCCCAAACCTGTTCCACCATATTTTTTTGTTATCGACATATCTGCCTGTCGAAAACGTTCAAATATTTTTTCTTGTTGATCTTTGGAAATACCTATTCCTGTGTCTTTAACGTAAAATTGCATTTGTTGTAGAGACGCAAAATTTTGCGTTTCTGCTACAACAGGCGCAAAATTTTGTGTCTCTGTTACAACAGACGCAAAATTTTGCGTCTCTACCAACGTATAACCAAATTCAATATAACCATTGTGGGTAAATTTTAGAGCATTGGTTATTAAATTGGTCAAAATTTGGGTCACTTTTGTATTGTCGGTATAAATTTCCGATTGTTTATCTGTCAATTGTTGTTTTGCAAAAAGCGATATGTTTTTATTATATGCCTGGGTTTTAAATATGGAAAGCAATTCAACTATGATATTGTTGATGCAAACTGTTTGAATATTTACTTTTTCCTGCTTGGTTTCAACCGCTGAAATAGTAAGGATATCGGTAACAATTGAAAGCAATTGATTGGTGTTATTAATTATTATTTTGGTAAAACTTTTTCGTTTTTCATCAGATAATTCCGGTTTATTTAAGAATCCAGAAAAACCAATAATGGCATTCATTGGAGTTCTTATTTCGTGCGACATATTTTGCAAAAATGCAGTTTTCAAACGATCACTTTCTTCTGCTTTTTCTTTGGCTTTAATTAGTTCTTCTTCGCCTTTTTTACGTTCAGTTATATCCTGTACAACAGCCGAAAGAATTAGCGGTTCAGAATTTTTATCTTTTATCAATTCGCCAGTTTCTGACCAAAGCACTTTAATTGTACCATCGGGTAAAATTATTCTGTATTCGAGCGAAACCGAAATTCCTTTTTCCAAAACTGAATGGATTGCAGCATCAGCCTTGTCCTTGTCATCGGGATGAATTGCTTGTTGCATTATTTCAAGTAAGTTTCCGGTAAAAATATCTTCGGATAAACCAAAAATTTTATACATTTCACTTGAGCAAAACAATCGGTTTTCCTGAATATACCATTTCCAGCTACCAACTTTTGCAACTGATTGGGCTTTATTCAAATCAATTGCAATTATTTTGGCCATTTCTTCCTTTTCCTCTGCTCTGGATTTAGTTTCTTCAAGTTTTATATTTATTTCTTCAATGTTGTCAATTTTTAAGGATAATTCTTCATTTACAGATTTCAATTGCAATTCGCTTTCAATAAGTTCATTGTTTCGCTTTTTTAATTCTTCGGTCCTTATTGCAACTTGATCCTCAAGATTATGATATAAAACAGAATTTCTGATAATCAATGCAAATACCCCGGAAAGGCGTGTCAATAAATTTATCACCGAATCAATTCCATACAAATCCATAATATCTAACAATAGAATTGATCCTACTGTTCTATTGGCTGCTATTAGTGGAATTGCAATCGTTTTTTCGATATTTAAAATTTGTAAAAGGGAAGCGATTTTTTTATCTGTTATATCTTTATCAAGAATTTCAATTTTTTCAAAATGAAATGAAAGCTCTGCCAATTGCAATATTTCTGTCTGATTGGCCCATTCTTTTTTTCTATTCGGGAAAACACTAAAAATTTCAGCTTGTTCAGTTTTGGTTTTTATAGCAATCACAACCGTTCTAGTGCCAATAAGCTCTCGAATCTGATGTGATAAAAATTCAGCAAATTGACTTGGATTTTCAGATAACTGGAGAACTTTGTCCAGAATATCATAAAAAACATAGGTATACGTTTTATCTTCCATTTCAATTCAAATATCGGTAATCATTTATTTGTTTTCAGCCATCAATTGAACGATAGTATTCTCCAATTCTCCAATAGAAGTTTTATAAATTTCTATTGGTAAACCTAAAAATTCAGATATTTCTTTTAACTGTTCGTTATTAGTTTCCTGAAATCCTGTATCAACATATACCAGTTTTTTATGCATATCGTTCATAAATTCTCTGGCAGGTTTTGATGTTTTAAATCCCATATATTCTATAAATGCTTCTTTCCAGCGATCAGCCCATTCTGGCAGTAAAATAAATGCACCTTCGCGTCTCACTTTTTTATACTTTTCCGAACCTAAAAAAATCTCACAACAATTTATTCCCGGAGTTCTAGTAATGTTTGTGTTCTTTTCGTAATCAACCATTCTAGCATGACAATCGCCAAAAACCAGTATAATTTTGAATTTGTTGAATTCTTCAATTTTCATATCTAAAAGCTCCTGAAGCTCTTTTGGATACATATGCAACATAGAGTTAAGGTAAATAATTGGTATATTGATTTTTCCCTTACTTTTTAAATGTTCCAATTCATACTTAAAAATGCTGCAAGCTATTATTACCAAATTTGTTGGCATTTTAATATTTTCTATAATTTCTAATCGTGTCAACCACTGCTTTTATTGTTTCAACAGATGTTTCGTATGGAATATCTGCATTTGCTGTAGCAAAGATAAAATGTTTATCACTTTTTCTATTATCCAATATTTTAAGACATATATTTTTAGCCACATCAGGTGATAAACGTGCAAATCCGGGGCCGTCAAAATTTCCCATCAATACCATTTCGTTGCCGATTATCTGACGGGCTTCTTCAAATTTTTCTCTCGGATCGAGTACAAATGCAATTACATTCGGCAGCTTTGCAAAATATTTGAGAAATGGTTGCAAAATACACCCACCATTATGCACCACTATTGGGCCTTTTATTTGACTAAAAGCTTTTTCGAGGTATGGTAACAGTTTTTTTAAGATGTTTTCGGTAATCATCAGTGGATTTGTAAAATTAACCGGAACAATCAGGAATGTTGCACCTTTTACAAGAAATTCGTTTCCCAAACGAACAAAATGTTCCATTGTTTTTTCCAATAATGATTCCACATATTTAGGTTGAAAAAGCAAAGTATCTATCCATGATTCTAATCCCATCAACAAAGCAGGTATATCGCAGGGCGAATGAATCGGTGATGCAATTGCTTTGGTTCCCTTCGCAAACCCCGACAATAAGCTGGTTGCTTCTAAAAAATACTGAATACCGGGAGAATCCATTTCAGGCAATTTCAAATCCTCTATTTGAGATAAGTCTGTAATAATTGGTTTTTTATTATTGGGTGCATATTTTTCGAGAAAGGCCAATTCACATCCAAATGCTTCGGCTTCAAGAGCAAACGAAAAAGGTGAAATTAAAATATCAGGATCAAATGTTTCAACAACTGCTTTTTGCCCTTCGAACCAAAGATTTGGATTTTGGTAATATTTAACCGTATCGCACTTAATCAAACTTGATCCATATAATGAAAGTAACATAGTAAATGGCTGATAATCTGCATCATTTCCTGTTACGGCTGCCATAATCCTTTCTAAGCTATTCATTATTTTCTTTTTAAATTGTTGAAGATTATCCTTTGCATTTAAGTAGAAGTGAATCAAATAGGGCAGGAGCTTCAATGGCATTATCTGCTGTTCCGTCACCACCAATTTCTTCTACCAATTCCGGCCTAAGCTTAAAAACTGCTCCACCTACAGCCAATTTTATTTTATCCGATAAAAATATTCTGTCAATTTCTGTCCTGATTTTTAAAATATTTTTTGCTGTTGTAAACATCATCGCAGATACTGCTATAATCTTTGCCTGATTTTCAACTGCTTTTTCAACAAAAATTTCAGCGGGCACATCATTGCCCAAATCGATTATGTTCCAACCTGCTGCAGTAGCAAAGATATTTACCAATCGCCTTCCAAGCGGATGAAAATCGTCTTCAATATTTCCCAAAATAATTGTTCCCTTATTTTTGGCTTTTGAATTCATAAATTCTTCGTTTTTTGAAGCAATCAGATAAAACTCTTCTGCAACTTTGCCACTTAAATATCCATGAGCAAGCGATAATTTTCCTTGCATCCATAATTTTCCCCATTGAACCAACAAAGGTTCTAAAATATTAAATATTACCTCTTTAAAACTACTTTGGCTTGCCCATTCCAGTAAAAGGTCAACTGATTTATCCTTTTCGCCTTCACCGATTAAACTGGCTAATATTCTTTGATTTTCTAATTTGTCCATGGTCAAATTTTTTGATTAAACAGCACCTATGAATTCACTTATTGAATATAATAAAACTGCATTTGATCAGTGTTTTATTAACACTTTAAAGATATTTGAATTATTTTTTTTCTATATATTTTAAAACTTTTTGTTTCAATTCGTTTTCATCAATGGGTTTTATAATGTAGTCGTCAAATGCTTTTCCACTAAATTTTTCAATTTCATGTTCAAGCGCATAAGCCGATTGCGCAATAATTGGCATGTCGGGGCGAAGTTTTTTAATTATTAGAGCTGCTGTGTGACCATCCATTACAGGCATTTTAATGTCCATAAGAATTAAGTCAATATTTGGATTCGACTTGAATATTTCAACTGTTTCTTTGCCTTCTTTGGCATGGATTAACTTAAAATTCAGATTAATAAGCAGTTCTTCAATCAATAGAAAATTAAATTCTTCATCTTCGGCAACTAATATTGTTTTTTTGTTTTGATTCGCCTGAGTTATTGAAATTTCACTGTTTTGAACAGGATTGTATGGAATTGAAAAATAAAATGTTGAACCTTTTCCTGGTTCAGATTCTACCCATATTTTACCGCCTAATAATTCTGCAAAACCTTTTGAAATCGATAATCCTAAACCAGTTCCTCCATATTTTTTTGTAATTGATAAATCAGCCTGTCGAAAACGTTCAAATATTTTTTCTTGTTGGTCTATTGAAATACCTATTCCAGTGTCTTTTACGTAGAATTGCATTTGTTGTAGAGACGCAAAATTTTGTGTCTTTGCTACAACAGACTCAGAATTTTGCCTCTCTGTTACAACAGATGCAAAATTTTGCCTCTCTGTTACAACAGACGTAAAATTTTGCGTCTCTACCAACGTGTAACCAAATTCAACATAACCTTCATGCGTAAATTTTAATGCATTGGTTAATAAATTGGTCAAAATTTGAATCACTTTTGTATTATCAGTATAAATTTCAGATTCAACATCAGGCAATTGCTGTTTTGCATAAAGAGAAATGTTTTGGTTGAGTGCTTGTGTTTTAAAAATCGCTAGCAAATCTACAATGATATCGTTTACAAAAACCGGTTGAATTTTTATTTTTTCCTGCTTGGTTTCTACTGCTGAAATAGTAAGAATATCATTGACAATAGAAAGTAGTTGATTTGTGCTATTTATTATAATTGAAATAAAGCTTTTCCGTTTTTCTTCCGATAAATCGGATTTGTTCAAAAAGCCTGAAAAACCAATAATTGCATTCATTGGAGTTCTTATCTCATGCGACATATTTTGCAAAAATGCAGTTTTTAAATGGTCGCTTTCTTCGGCTTTTCGTTTGGCATTTTGAAGTTCATCATTAGATTGTTGCAATTCTTCATTTAGTGCTTCGTACTCTTTGTTCCTTAGCAATAAATCAATTTCTCTTTCTTTAAGTTTATTCTCAGCCAGTTTGCGATCTGTAATGTCTATCATTATATGGTATCCAGCAATAATTTGACCGGCTTCATTTAAGATAGGAAAACCATATACCAGCTCATATCTTATGCTTCCATCTTTGCGGATAATGTATCTTTCTTCTGCTTCAGTCTTAATACCCATCAGGCTACGTACCAGGGGTAATTCTTCAAGTTTTCCAGGATTACCTTCCATGTTAAAATCCTGCCACGAAGCTTTAAGTTCCACTAGATTGGAATTTACGATAGTTGGTTCATCTTCTATGCCTAAAAAGCGTTGACAAGCAGGATTTGCAATACGGATAATTGTATCGGGCATGCTTACAAGTACCAGTGGAACCGGCGATTGTTCAAATGATTGTTCAAGTAAAATTTTTGTTTTAATTAGATCTTCTTCAATGCGTTTACGTTCAGTAATGTCTACATGGGTACCAATTAATCGCAATGCTTTTCCACTGGAATCGCGTTCGAAAGCTTTACCACGGCTCAAAATCCATCGCCAGCTACCATCTTTTGCTTTCATTCTGAATTCAACACTAAAACTTTGGGTATTATTATTTATGCATGCTTCATTTGTTGAAACAGCATTTTCCATATCATCGGGATGTATCAGCTGTTGCCAAGTGTTTATGAGTTGTGCAAGTTCATTTGGTTCAAAACCTAAAATCCTAAAATAACCGGGACTATAATAAACTTTTCCGGTTGGAATATCCCAATCCCACAAACCATCACTTGTGGCTTCCATGGCAAGTCTAAACCTTTCTTCACTTTTTTCGGCTCTTTCTTTTGCTTTATGCAATTCATCATTGGTTTGCTTTAATTCTTCGTTAAGTGATTCGTATTCCTGATTTTTATTAATAAGTTGCATTTCTGCACGTTTTCTGTCGGTAATATCTATTACTCCGGCAATTGCACCAATATATTCACCCTTATCGTCTATTAATGGGGCTGCTTCGATTGTTGTGGATATCAATTCCCCATCTTTTCTAAAAAGTTCAAAATCATGCTGTTCAATAACACCTTGATTCTTTTTACCAATGTTTTGGTTTGCTATTCTTTTTCCATTTTCATCCATAAAGTCGAAAAGCTGTTTGCCAATCATTTCTTCTTGAGTATAGCCAAGTATTTTTCCCATGGCTGGATTTACAATGGTTGTGATGTTGTTTTTATCAATTACCCAAATTCCTTCCTGCGAATTTTCAAATAAGCTACGGTATTTGGCTTCGCTGGCTTGCAACTCGCTTGTTCTTTGCTGAACTTTTTCTTCAAGTAGACTGTTAGCCTCGCGAAGCTTTTTTTGCAATTGGCTGATGGAAATATGTGTTTTAATCCTTACAAGCAGTTCTTCTGTATTCAGTGGCTTTGTTATATAATCAACTGCTCCGGTTCCAAAAGCTTTCACTTTATCGAAAGCTTCGAGCAATGCTGACATAAAAACGATTGGAATATGACAAATTCTTGGATCCGATTTTATTCTGCGACAGGTTTCGTAACCATCAATTCCGGGCATGATGATATCCAACAAAATTAAATCAGGATTATTAAGTTCTAATCTTTGTAATGCCTTTTCACCACTGTTAGCAACAAACGCATCGTATCCTTCCGAAATCAAAATTTGCTGTAGTTGGGTAATAATATCTGGAGTATCGTCAACTATTAGTATTTTGATTCTTTCTTCTTTTTTCATGAATGTTGTTCTTTTTGATTTATTAGTGATATTATTCTGTCGTCATCAAAATTTTCTGTGAAATAGCTTATTTTTTTGCAAAATACAAGATAATTACCAGATTCTTCTAATTGTTTAATAATCTTTTCAATTTTTGAAAATGCGCCCATTTTTGCATATTCTGTAATTTCTATTATAATGTTCTCCGGCGGAAATTGAATTTCTTGCAAAGTATCATTGTCAATTTCTTTTCTACTTTTAGTTTTTGTGTTCTCAACCTTCCATTCTATATCAATCTGATTTTTGATACATTCAAATAGTAGGTTCACATCAATTGGCTTTTGAATAAAACCGTTGCACATAGCCAAAAATTCTTTTTGTTTTTCATGTTCCGATACAGTTGCAGAAATACCAATTATTTTCAAATGTTGCAATGATTTTGTTTCTCTAATTATTTTAATGGTTTCTAAACCATCCAATTCGGGCATAAAATAATCGAGTAAAATTAAATCAGGCTTTTTCATTCCGAGCATTTGAATAGCATCCGTACCACTTTGAGCCGTTTGAATTTCAAAACCAATTGATTCAAAAAGATCTGCTAGCATGGATAAATTTGCAGGATTATCATCAATTATTAGTATGGATTTTGTTAAACCTTTATATCCAGTTACTTGTAAATTAATTGTAGCTGTATCGATTATTTTTTCCGAAATGATTTGTAATGGAATTTCTATTGTAAAAATGCTTCCTTTGCCTGGTTCGCTCTTTATGTTTATATGTCCATCCATTAAATCTATCAGTTGCTTTGTAATCGGCAAACCCAAACCAGTGCCTTCGATATAATTTTTTCTTGCACTAACCTGAGTAAACGCTTCGAAAATTTCCTGCTGTTTGTTTAATTCTATTCCTTCACCTGTATCCTCAATTTCTACCTTAAGTATTTTTGCTTCGTTGTTTGATAATCCCGCTTTGAAGATTATTCCTCCATGATGAGTATATTTTACCGCATTGCTCAAAATATTGATTAGAATTTGCCTGATTCTTTTTTCATCGCCATTTGCGTATTCAGGAATTTCACTAAAAGGTTCAAACCTTAGATAAAGTTCTTTTTCGATTGCTTTGACTAAAGAAATATTGTAAACCGTATTGAGTAAGTTGTTCAGGTTAAAATCTTTTTTATTAATCTCTAATTTTCCGGCTTCTATCTTTCCAAAATCAAGAATATCGTTAATCAACGAAAGAAGGTGGCTTCCGCTTGAATTTACGGTAATAAGGTTTTTTATCTGTTTATCTGTTAGGTTTTTGTCTTTTTGTAGCATTTGAGAATAGCCAAGAATGGCATTAAGCGGAGTTCGCAACTCATGACTCATGTTTGAAAGGAAATCTGTTTTTGCACGATTTGCAGTTTCAGCTATTTCTTTGGCTTTTTTTAATTCTCCTGATGTAATTACCAGTTTGTCATTTTGTACCGAAATTAACTTGTTGGTTTTCTTTTGCTTATTTAATGTTCTTAAATATTGGATTAAAATAATAATTACGAAAAGTAAAATTATGGCAATAATGATATTAATATATTGCTGCTTCTGAATGGTTACGCCTTGTTGCTTTAATTTGTTTTTATGAAGCTCAATTTGTTTTTTTTGGTTTTCCAATAGTAGGTTCCGATATTGGATTTCTTTTTCCTTTATATTTATTTCAAGATTTCCTTCACTGATTTCTTCCTTTTGTTCTTTTAAGTGCTTATTATATTGCGAAATGTTTTTGTTTAATTTTTCAAGTTCATATTCCTTGCTGTAAAGCATCAGTTTTTTTAAGTCAAATTCTTGCGAAAGCCATAATAATGAATCGGATACAGTATAAAAATTATGTTGGATGTTTGATAATTGTTGTTCCTTTTCAGTAATGAGCCCGTTTTGCATTTCAATTTTTTCATTCAGTTCATTCAAATAAATGCTCTGTTCCTTAGAATTTTCTTTTAGTTTTTGAATTTCAGATTCCATTTGATGATATAGCTCTGCTACATCCAATTCAGTTCCACCTTTAAACAAAATATTTGGTGATAATTTTAAATTGGCATATACTATATTGGGCTTGTTTATTTCAAAATGGACCTTTTCATCTTCCTTCATTACAAAATTTATCATTATCCATGTCCTGTCCTGGCATTCGTTTGTAATGATTAATGTATTTTCATTATTGTAGATAAGGCCAATATTTCTTATGTTTTGATTTTCAGATTCTGCAATATATAGTATATGTATTTTTTGTTTATTTTCCAAAAGTGATATTCTGATTATTTTTATTGGAATTCCTTTTACTTTCTTGGTCTTTGCCAAATAATTCAATTCATCTAACATCTCAGGCTCATCACCATAAAAACCAATAACATATTCTTTTAAATCAGGTTCTTTTTGCCATTCAATAGATGAGAAAAAGTTATATATATATGCGCTTTTGACTTGTACTTCGGTGAGTTGCTGACACAATATAACATACGTATCCAGTAAAAATAGAGCTAAAAGCAAAATCATTTTCGCACAAAAAAGATGTCTAAAATTTTTCAGCATTGTCAATTTGTTCGGAAAGTATTTTATTTTGCTTTTAATCATATTGTTGGCACTGATAAAACTTTAAATTATTAATTCGTATTGAAATACCGTCTTTTAAGCAAAATTTTGATGTTTTATGTGTACTTTCCATTGTTAGAGATTATTGAAGCGGTTTTGGCGATCAACTTAGTCATGTGTTTTCAACAGTTTCACAGGTTTCGTATCTGAACTTATTAAAATTGAATTGGTTCATATTTTTTTATTTAATAAAATTTATTTCTAAACCAAACTTAATCCGGATTTTTTCCTGGGTTATAGTTGGTAAATATCCTCCTGTTTGCTGATACAAACCTGCATTTTCAATTTTTTGGTTCATTAAATTATTGAATTGCATATAGAATTTTAAAAATCCAAAAATCCGGTTTACCGATAATGAAAGATCTATTGTTGTGTAGCCTTTTTGCTTGCCATCAGGAAACATTGCCTTATTTGAATTGTTAATGCCGCCAATCCATCTTAATCGTGGCGAAATATTTATTTTTTCAAATAAATTGTAATAGGTGACACCAAGCCAGATTTTATTTTCTGAAATCCTTGGTATATCAACATCGCCAGATGTTTCTTCAGATATTCCTTTTGTATAACAATAATAGGCATAAGTTTCCAATTTATCGGTGATGCCATAATTTAATTCTGTATTGAAGCCTTTTATGGTTTGAATGCCAATATTTTCGTTACGCACTCCATTTGTAAGTTTGTCGTAATATTTGTTGTAAGTGCTATTGCTGTTGTCGAAAGTGATGTGCTGAATAATATCAGTGAGTTTATTATAATATACTGATGCTTTAAATTGAAATGCGCTGCCCATAAGTTGGGCGATACTTAATTCATAGGTTGAAACCAATTGGTTTTTGAGTTTCCAATTTGGATCAACCAGCTTTTGTACTTCCGAAGTTGAAAGCATAACAGTTGTGGAACTGCCCCATTGTTCATATTGAAAAAACAGTGAAGGTGCCTGAAATGCTGTTCCATAATTAAATTTAATCAATGTTTTTTCAAAAGGTTTATAGGTCAAGCCTAACCTTGGATTAAAGGTTTGGTGATAGTAGTTGGAATAGTCAAATCTTCCACCAATTATAACATTCAGCGATTTAAGGGGTGTCCAGATTATTTGTCCAAAACCTGAAATACGATTTTCTTTCAAAGTCAGAAATTTATCAATGCTATCAGCAACAGTACCTTCGTATTTATATGATTTTCCGAATAGCTCGTCGTTGGCATAAGGCGGAATACTAACAATATATTCATAATCGATACCTGCAATGAACTGTATTTTTTTCGATAAAACTTTTTGTAGGTTAATTGTTCCTTTATAGGCCATATCAGATCCAGTCATGTATTGGCTAAATGCCTGGCTGGGTTGGTTTGCGTTTACCCATTTTGTAAACTGTGTATTATTGTCGAGTTTGAATGAAACGATATTAAAATCAGCACTTAAAATGCCCAATTTACCTATTTGTTTTTTATAAGTTGCCCAAATATTATCTGAATTAAGTTTCCATTTATTTTCTTTGCTATATATATTTTTATCCGGATTTTGAGTATAAGCATTTCCTTCATCAAACATTTGGCGGAAATAGCTTAAGGTAAAATTTTTATAATCTGCACGGAAAAAAAAAGTATAATCATTAATGGGTTGCTCACATTCAGGTTTAAAAGGAGGCTGATATCGCTTTATTATATCGTAAATGGTATCGGTGCCAACAACATCAAAACCATCGGAGCGAAACATTCTTCCAAAAAGCGTAAACGATAAATGATCATTCACTTTTATGCGACTTTCGACCATGGCATCAATTGAAGAAAGCGAAGCATATGATCCTGAAAGAACGCTGTTAAGTTTGTTTTTATAACTATCTTTTGATATGATATTGATAACTCCAGAGTAAGCATCAGCACCATACATGGCTGATGCAGGACCATAAATAAATTCGATTTGTTTGGCAAACCTCACAGAAATCGAATTTCCTATTGAAAGTAAAGTGCCGGTTGGAGGGTTGATTTTATGGCCATCAATCAATACCAAAATACGTTCATTCCCTTGTATTCCTCTTAAAGTAAGATATTCGCCAAACCGTGATGCATTATCGGATATGTCAAATCCGGGAATATCTTTTAAAACATCTGACAAGTCCTGATATCCTCGCAGCTCTATTTGTTGCTCGGTTATTACAATTACACTATTGGGTGTTTTATCTGTTGACTGCTTATAACGACTAACTCCACTAATCTGAATGTTCCATAGAGAATCCAACGGTATGGAATATATATCATTACCTTTCTGTGCCTGAATGTTTTGAAAGGATAGAAGATAAATAAATAAGAAAAAAACAATATATTTCTGTTTCATTGTTCTGCTTGCTATTTTAATGATTATCAGTTCAGTTAGCATTGTTTTTCAATTGCGTAATTTGGAAAATTTATCTAATTCAACTTTGACAGATTAAAAATTATTTTGATTTTGAAATTTTTCATCATTTAGGAATGTAGAAAAAAAGCTAAAAAATCAATTGCATTCTATTCCAGAAGTAGAACTAAAATTTGATATCAATGTATTTCATTACTTTTTGTTTCAGAACCTCTTCATCAATTGGTTTTGTAATGTAATCATCAAATGCATTTTCTGTATATTTTTTAATTTCATGTTCCAATGCATATGCCGATTGTGCAATAATAGGCACATTAGGAAGGAACTTCTTTATTATTTTTGCTGCTTCATGTCCATCCATGTTTGGCATTTTAATGTCCATCAGTATCAATCCAATATCGGGGTTTGACCTGCAAATTTCTACAACTTCACTGCCATCTTTAGCGTGGATGAGTTTAAGATCCAAATCAATTAGAAGCTCTTCAATATAAAGATAATTATATTCTTCGTCTTCTGCAATTAGAATTGTGGTTTTGGTTTTCGATTGTTCACCCGATAAATTTATATCAATATGTTCATGAACAGGATTATATGGAATTGAAAAATAAAAGGTGGAACCTTTATCAAGTTCAGACTCAACCCAAATTTTACCACCTAATAGTTCAACGAATCCTTTTGAAATTGACAGCCCCAGACCTGTTCCTCCGTATTTTTTATTAATTGAGATATCCGCCTGACGGAAACGTTCAAATATTTTTTCCAAAAGATCTGGTTTTATTCCAATTCCAGTGTCTTTAACATAAAATTGAATTTGTTGTAGAGACGCAATATTTTGCGTCTGTTGAAGCAGAGACGCAATATTTTGCGTCTGTTGAAGCAGAGACGCAATATTTTGCGTTTCAACGAGCGTATAACCAAATTCAACAAATCCATTGTGGGTAAATTTTAAAGCATTTGTAATCAAATTGGTTAATATCTGTGTTATCTTTGTTTTATCGGTATAAATTTCTGATTGATTGTCGTTTAATTCCTGTTTTGCAAATAATGAAATATTTTGATTATGTGCCTGCGGTTTAAAAATTGCAAGGAGATCAATAATGATATTATTAATACAAATTTTTTGAATATTTATTTTTTCCTGTTTTGTTTCGACTGATGAAATGATGAGGATATCGTTTACAATTGACAACAATTGATTGGAATTATTTATGATAATAGAAGTAAAACTTTTTCGTTTATCTTCCGATAAATTTGGCCTATCCAACATACTTGAAAAACCACAAATTGCATTCATTGGTGTTCTTATTTCATGCGACATATTATGCAAAAATGCTGTTTTTAGCTGCTCGCTTTCTTCAGCTCTTTTTTTAGCGATCAAAAGTGCATCTTCCGCTTTTTTTCTGTCGGTAATATCTTGATAAATGATTTGAAAATGCATGGTTTTATCCCAAATAATTTCTTTTCGGATAACCTGAACATTTCTAATTTCTCTATTTTTGCTAATAATGTTGATTTCATATTCTGAAGTTAAATCCTTGCCCAATTTCCGGTTTTCTTTTCTTTCTTTATGGCGTTTTTGTTCTTCAGTGGTGTAGCGCAGCGATATAGGGGTTTCCTGAAACTCCTTCAGACTTTCAAAACCATACATATGAAGCAGTGATTTATTGATGTAGATCGTAGCTCCTTGTTTGGTAATAATCCTGATTCCTAGAGTGGATTCGTCCATGAACCGCCTGTAATTGTCTTCCGATTGGCGAAGTGCTTCTTCTGCCTGCATACTCTCGGTAATATTATCAAATGCAACACCAACATGATTACCGGGCAAAGGAAACGCTTTTACAATAAAATAAGCGTCATTTACTCTTTCATCTCCATACAGTATATCTTTAATATCAAGCAGATTCCCAGTTCGTACTACTTCGGCAAATTGCTGTGGGATTCCTTTTGAACGCAGTCCCGGGAAATTTTCGTCCAATGTTTTTCCTAACAAATTTTCAGCAGGAACACCTGTGCTATGAGCAGATGCAGGATTGGCATATACCATTCTTAGCGTTCTGTCATCATCAACGTTTTCTAAATGGTAAATGTATAAACCTGTTTGTATATTTTGGACAATATCAAAGGCCCGCTTTGTCTCTTGTTCTGCTTTTTTTATTTCTGTAATGTTTTGCGAAATTATCTGAACAGAAATAACTTTTTTATTTTCGTCAAAAACAGGCTGATAAGTTGATTTGAACCAATTTTTGCCTGTAGGTAAATCAAACTCAGTTTCGAAAACTTCTGAAATTCCTGTTTGTATCACCCTTTTCATTCTTTCAAATACTGCTTTTCCTGCCTTTTCGCCAAAGACTTCAAATACTGTAAGCCCAATTCCTCCCTTTTCTCCCAGGCCAAGAAATTCTTTAGACAATTGATTTTGAAGGATTAAAATGCATTTGGTATCAAAAATTGCATTTGCAGTTCCTGCCGATTCAAAAATTAGTTTGTACCTTCTTTCATTTTCTTCGGCATATTCCTTGGCTTTGATTAATTCTTGCTGTACTATTTTGAGCTCCGTTATGTCTTGCGCTGTTCCAAAACTCTTTAAGGGCTTTCCGTTCTCACCAAATTGAGTGCTTCCTTGAGCAAAGATTATGTGTACTGAACCATCTTTGTGTATAACCCTATATTCTAATACAGGTGAATTTCCTTTTATCAGATTGTTGTTCATACTGTTGGTGAACAATCCAATATCATCCGGATGGATAACTTTTAAAAGTGTTTCCGGTTTAAAATCGTAATTAGTGGGATCTAAATCATAAACCTGGTACATTTCCTTTGACCAGTATACTGTATTTGAAACCATATCCCATTCCCAACTGCCAATTTTTGCAATTCGTTGGGCCTCTTCCAGATTTGATTCACTTTTTTGCAATGCCACTTCCGAATTTTTTCGTGTAGTGATATCTTTTATAATATGTGTAAATGCTGTAAGATTATCATTTTCATCGAGAACTGGCCATGCTGTTAGTTCAAAAGTTCTATTGCCATGCAAATATTCATTTACAACAACTCTTTTATCTTGCAGCGAAATATCGCAAGGACAATTTTGAATAGGGCAATTGGAATTATGCATTATATGGTAACATTTTTGACCTATTACTTCGTTGCGATTTTTGTTTAGTGAAATTAGTCCTGCTTTGTTGATTTCAATAATTTCGTGATTTGGAGTCAACAAAATAATGTGGTCATCAATTGCATCAAAAGTAGTTTGCCAGTTATTGGTGGCTTGCCTTAGTTTTTCCTCTGTTTTTTTATACTCTGTAATATCTTGCACAATTCCTGATAAAATTGATGGATTTAAGTTTTTATCTCTAATCAGTTCACCTGCTTCGGCCCAAACAAACTTAATTGATTCGTCGGGCATTATAAGCCTGTATTCCAGGGGAGTTGGAGTTCCTTTTTCTATTACACCATTGTTGGATTCCTCAACTTTTGCCCTATCTTCAGGATGAATGGATTGTTGTATTACTTCGGATAAATTACCTGTAAAAGCGTTTTCAGTTATGCCAAAAATTTTATACATTTCGTCTGACCAAACCAATCGGTTTTCATTGATGTACCATTTCCAACTTCCAACTTTTGCTACCGACTGGGCTTTGTTTAAATCTGCAGCTGCATTTTTATATTTTTCTTCGTTTTCTTCAGCATTTTCTTTCGAAATAATCAGTTCATTTTCTGTTTTCTTTAAATTGGTAATATCAAAAAAGACAGTTACAAATCTATCATTAATAAAAGGGGAGGTTGAAATATAGAAACACTTATTGCTTATTGGACTATACATTTCGGAATATACAGTTTCTTTCTGTTTTATATGATTATCCCAAAATGATTTTATAAATTCGGGTGACATACCGTATAGCTTTGTAGCAAAATTGCCGATTACCTGTTTCGAGCTATAATCTGCCACATTATAAAATGCATTGTTAACTTCTAATATTTGATAATCTATCATTTCGTGCTTTTCATTATAAACAATTTCATTCAGTGCAACACCTTCTGTAATTGTATTAAAAAGCATTTCATATTTTTTTTGGCTTTCTTCAGCTTTTTCCTTGGCTTCGATCAATTCTTGCTCTAATCTTTTTTTCTCAATTTTATTCTGATGTATCCCATATACTTTTTCAATTTTTTCAGGAAGCTCATTTTTTAGATCTACTGATTTTACAATAAAATCCAATGCACCAGCTTTCATAGCTTTTACTACTGTTTTTATGGAATTATCAACACTTAAAAAAATAAAACTGTAATCTTGATTTATGGCTGAAATCTTTTCGAGAATTTCAATCCCATCCATTCCTGGAAGCTTGTTGTCAAGCAGAACAATGTCGGGGAGTATTTCGGGGTTAATTAAGTATTCATAAGCTTCTATACCTGACATAATTACTTTTAAGATATATTGCTCACGAATTAGCGCCTTTTTAATAAAAAAAAGATCATCTTCGTTGTCCTCAACTATTAAGACATTGATTTGGTGATCTGTAAAATTCTGCATAAAATTAATATTTTAAAAGTGCTTAGAATTGAATAATAAAAAGGTTCATATTAGTATTATTTTTTATCCGGACCAATGCTTTGATCGGAGAAAAAGGTGAAACTTGATTTTAAAAGATTATTAGCTGAATATTTTCTTTGCATCGCTTATTATTCCCCAATAATAGCCAAGTTTGCTTACTTTTTCGGTGAAATCAGAAAATTTTACAGGCTTAACAATATAATCATTTGCTCCCAAACCCATTGCTTTATCAATATCTTCGCTTGTTGAAGTGGTTGTGAGCATTACTATCGGTATTTTTCTAAGGTTTTCATTTGCTTTAAGTTCTGCTAAAACTTCAAAACCATTTTTCATTGGCATTTTTACATCTAAAAGTATTAGTGCAGGAATCTGGAGTTCCTCGTTTACAAATTTTCCTTTTTTCATTAAATAATCTAGTGCTTCCTGGCCATTTTCGATATGTATTATCTCGTTCATCATTTTTCCCGTTTCGGTTAAAGCTTTTATAATCAGTCTTGCGTGATCTTCTTCGTCTTCAACTATTAAAATAGGTGCCAACACCGATTTTAGCCCTTCGCTTACTCTCAATCCTTCTAAATATTTCTTCATGGTAATTTTATATAAATTGTTGTTCCTTTATTTTCTCCTTCAGACTCTGCCCAAATTTTACCTTTATGTTGCTCAATTACTTTTCTGCAAAAAGTTAAACCCATTCCAACTCCTTCGGCATTATTCTTTTTGAGCCTTTCACCAGCATTGAATATCCGCTCAAGTTGACTTTCAGGTAATCCAATACCATTATCTTTTACTATCAAAATATTGTTTGTATATTCTAAAGATATAAATTTTCCTCCATAATTCAGCGCATTTATTATTAAGTTCCTAAAAACACTTTCTATCCGGATTTTATCAGCAAAAAGATCAGGCAATTTTCCCACATTAATTGTTGCGTGTTGCTTTTCAATTGTGATAGTAATGTCCTGTATTATTTTTTCTATTATAGTATTTAAATTGAATTTTTGGTAAGGATTTTTTTTTGTGTTCAGTCGCGAAATATCAAGTAAACTCAGCACCAACGTATGCATTCTACGTGCATTGGACTGTAATCTTGTTAAGCAATATTTCCCTTCTTCGTCTAGTTTGTCAATATATTTCTCCAATAATTCAGAGGCGTATCCTTCCATAGAAACAAGAGGTACCTGCAAATCATGTGAGGCTATATAAACCATTTCTTCGAGGTTTCTGTTTGTTTCCATAAGTAAAAGTTCAGCTTCTTTGCGTTCGGTAATATCCATTATGGTTCCTAGCATTTTTAACGGTTCGCCTTTTTCATTGAATTCGAGTTCACCAAGTCCATGGACCCAACATTCTTCATTGTTATTTATGCGTACTATTTTATAATCCTTGTCAAATCTGGATCGTTTTCCAATTACCTCATCTGCAAAATATTTATTCATAGTTTCTTTCCAATCAGGATGAATAATGGAAACCCAGTTTTGAATCGATCGCAAATAATTTTTGTCAATTCCAAAAATAGAGTCAAGTACATCAGAACTTGTCCACAAACCAGTTTCTAAATCAAGCACATAACTTCCTAATCCTGCAATTAATTGAGATTCCTTCAGCAGTCTTTCATTGGTTTTCAATAACTCTTCGGCTTGTTTGCGCTCGGTAATATCGCTCAAGGTACCTACCATTCTTTGAGCTTTTCCCCCAGCATCGTGTTCTATAACCCTTCCCCGGGTGCAGACCCATCGCCATTTACCCGATTTTAATTTCATCCTTAGATCAATTGTAAAACCCTCACTATTTTCAATACTCTGCTGAAGTTTATTTTCTACAAGTGTTAAGTCATCAGGGTGCACCAAAAGCCGCCACGATGAATAATTTGCTGCGAATTCTTCATTTTCATATTCAAGCAAAGAATAGTATTGGGGGCTAAAAAATGCATTTCCGGTTTTTACATTCCAATCCCAAAGTCCATCGTTCAAAGCTCCTAGTGTAATTCCATAACGTTCCTGGCTTTCCTTCAATTCAGCAGTACGCTCTATTACTTTTTCTTCTAATTTTTTATTAAAATTTGAAAGCTGTTCGTTATTGCTTTTTATTTCTTCATTTTGTTGTTCAATGTTTTGATAAGATTGCCGCAATTCCTTTATCGTAAATTTAAAAAGTTCTTCCTCGTTATAAGATTTTAAATCAGGTTTTTCGATATGTAAGGCAAAAATCATATCAGCTTCAACAAGAAAGTTTTTAATCGGAGTGTTTATACTTTTCGAAATTATATACGAAAGAACAAATACCAACAATGAAACAATAAATATTGCACCGATTAATATAACATATGTATTTTTTTTATCTACAATGGCTTGGTTTATTGAAGTTTCAGCTTTATTGGAGGCAAAATCAGAAATTATTTTAGTATGATAAATGATGTGTTTAACCTTGCTATGATTTTCGTATTTTATAATAAAATCCAAACTGTCTGTTTTCTTTTCTCTCTGTAGGCGACACAATTTATTTATAGTGTTTTCCCAATCCGAAAATGCATCAAAAATACTATCAACATCTGATTTATTGCCAAGATATAGAGATTTTATAAGATTGAGATTTTCATTGTAAAAACGATTGTTATTTGCTATTTCTACTATCAAACTGTCCAGTTGGTTTTTAGTTGCGGTATATTTTATATCCATAACCAAATGTTGGGTTTTGTACATATCAATTTGAATATCACGGATTGCATTGCTCACCTTATAGGGATGATTGTATACCAGTTCCATGTTTTGGCTTACAGATCGTAATTGCCAAACCGCATAGAAAATTGAAAACAGCATCATTATAAACATGATACCAAAACCCATGACTATTCTACTTTTAAAGCTTAATTTATTCATCTATTGTATTTTTATGGTTTTCTAACTGATAGTTTTTCACCGCTCGAAGGGTCTTCTGAGAAATATCATCTGAGCTATAATTGAATTTTATTTAGTGGTAATGTAAAATAAAATATTGAGCCTTTGCCCAATTCACTTTCGGCCCAAATTTTACCTCCATGTTTTTCAACAAATTCTTTGCAAAGCAATAAGCCTAATCCTGTGCCTTTTTCATCAGCAGTGCCCGTTGCTGAATGGGTTTGTGAAATATCAAATAAATTGTCCAGTAATTCAGGATCTATTCCAACTCCATTATCAGAAACAGAAAAAACTTGAAAACCAGAATCACTTTTGCCAGAATTTTTTGCTTGCAAATGATTTAGCGAAGTTGAACTTTCGAATTTATTGGTTGATATACTTATTGTTCCTCCTTTGTTAGTGAATTTGATTGCATTTGAAATCAGGTTTCGTAAAATAGTATTCAACATATTTATATCTGCAAAAAGCTCAATCTCTTCTGTTACGGAATAATTGATTGTAATATTTTTATTATCAGCAATCAACATCATATTGTTGGCAATGTCCTGGCAGATATTTGCGAAATTCAATTTTTTGGGCTCAAAAGTTAATTTGCCGTATTGTGCCCTTGCCCACAATAAAATGTCATCCAATAAATCATAAGTTCGTTTTGCTGTCTGGTGAATAATATTTACTTGATTTTCAATTTTGTCAATATCATAATTACGTATATTTTTTGATAATAATCCAGAAAAACCCATAAGTGTATTAAACGGCCCTTTTAAATCATGGGCGAGTATTGAAATGAACCGATCTTTATCGGAGTTTAATTTTTTAAGTTCGTGGTTTTGATGTGTAATGATAATTTCTGCTTGTTTGCGTTCGGTAATGTCGATAAATGTACATATCACTTGATTTACGGATCCATTGTCATTTAACTCAGGTATAGCATCTACCAATAGCCAGATACGGTCTTGCTTGGTTGGGCGATAAACCCCCATAACCACTCCTCTAACTGCATTTTTGGTGGATACTGCTTCAGCTACAGGATGCCTATTTCCGGGAAATGGCGAACCGTCTTCGTGGATAACATTCCAATATGGATCAATTGAAGAGAGGCCCAAGAGTTGGTCTTCGGTTAATCCCAGTAATTCAAGCGCTGCCTGGTTACACAATAACATTTCGGTCTGTGGGCCTTGCAGAAGTACTCCCACACGCATGTCCGAAACCAAATACCTAAACTTTTCCTCACTTTTTTTCAGGGCTGCTTCTGCTTGTTTGCGATCTGTTATATCCTGCCCTTGGGCTATAGTGGCAATTATATTTTCATTATTATTGTCAATCACGTTGGCAGAATTCCATAGAACGGTTCTTATCTCCTTATTTTTTCTTAAAATTTCAATTTCTACGGTTTCCCAGTTTTCACCAGCACTTGTTTTTTCAATCAGAATTAATGATTCATCAATTTTATCTTTTGGAAATAAAAT
Source organism: Bacteroidota bacterium (assembly GCA_025361565.1). Lineage (GTDB taxonomy): Bacteria > Bacteroidota > Bacteroidia > Bacteroidales > NBLH01 > NBLH01. The sequence continues at coordinate 118,490 of JANYKN010000004.1, forward strand.
ATCAATTTTTTTAGAAATAACTTCTGAAGCTACCCAGCCACTCAACTGTTCAAAAGCATGATTAAATCGGGTAATATTCAAATTTTTATCCCATACAATAATTGGAGCATTGGCATAATTAAAAAGATTTTCGAGATATTCGTTGCTTTCTCTTAATGCAACTTCAGTAAGCTTTCGAAGTGTAATATTTTCAATTTGTGAAACGAAATATATTGGTTGGTTTGCTTCATTTCTTACCATTGAAACACTTATATGGGCCCAAACCAACTTGTTCTTTCTATCATAATATCTTTTTTCAATTTGGAACGAAGAAATTTCGCCCTGATAGACTTTTTGATATAAATTTAAATCTGTTTGTAAATCTTCGGGATGAGTTATTTCCTGAAATGTTTTTAAAAGCAATTCTTCATTTTCGTAATCCAGCATTTTACAAAAGCTTTGGTTTACCTGTAAAAATTTTCCAGTGAGCGATACTAGTGCCATTCCAATTGCTGATGTTTCAAATGCTCCCCTAAATTTTTCTTCGCTTTCTTTTAGTTGAAGTGTTCGTTCATTAACCTTTTCTTCGAGCGAAAGGTTAAAGTTTGATAATTGTTCGTTGTTGCTCCTTATTTCTTCGTTTTGCTGCTCTATGTTTTGATAGGATTGTCTTAATTCAGTAATTGTATAATCGAAAAGTTCTTCTTCGCGGTGGAATTTGAAATCCTGTTTTTCTGAATGAATCGAGAATATTGAAACTGCATCGTTGATAAACTTTTTGATTGGTTTGTTGATGCTTTTTGAAATCACATACGAAATAAAAATTACCAGTATGGTTACAAAAAATAATATGCTTAATAAAATAACAAATGATCTTTGTGTGTTTATTATTGTCTGATCGATTATTGATTGAGTTTTATTCAATGCAAAATCAGATATTGTTTTTGTGTGATTATTGATTTCGACAGTTTGTTTATGATTTTCGAATTTTAACATCCAATCCAGACTATCGGTTTTATTTTCTTTTTTATACCGGTAGATTTTTCCTTTCATGGATTTCCAGTCGATATAATGATTTATTAAACTGTCAACATCTATTTTGTTTCCAAGATATTGCTTTTGAATGAGTTTTAAATCATCATCTATTAAACTATCGCTTACATTTATTTCGGCATTTAAACTATCAAATTGATAAAGTGTTTTGGTCATTCCGATTGACGCAATCATTCTTTCACTTCTATAAATTTCAATCTGAATTTCGCGAATGGAATTACTTACTTTGAATGGATGCTCGTATACCAACTCCAAATTTTGTCTGAATTCCATTAATTGCCATATTGAGTATAGTGTTGTTATAAGCATTATAGTAAACACAATGCTAAAACCTGCATTTATTCTATTTTTAAAACTTAATCTCGCCATCTTTTTTACTTTACAAATTTTATAGTTGTAAACCTATTTTAAACCCTTTACTAATCATTTGTATACCATGCAGAATCACCAAAAAAACCTTCAGGTGGAATTTGTTGATGAACTGTACATTTGCACTGAACACTTTTAGGATTTGGGCATTGTAAAGACCAATCGAGGCTTTTTTCCCATTCTTTTTCATTGGCAAAATAACCGGTGTGTTCCATCGTATCATCAAAAATGTTAACCCTGCTATCTTCTAATATCCCATAATATTTTGTATTAAATAATTTGCATTCCCACCATTGGTAATGGATATAAATTGGTCGGTCTTCAAGCTCTGTTTGTATACTTTGCCTGCATTCCATGCTATTTTTGCATTTTGGACATTCCATATTTTTTATATTTACAAATTTTAATGATATAAATGTATTGTTACCTTCAATAAAAGCATTGTTACTTAGTTCTACTTTGCTAAGTTAAAAGTAATTGAATTTTAACATGTTACACCTGCAACTGAATGTTAAAAAAATTACCACATAGACATATGGTTAAAAAAACATATAGGCACTTACTCTGAGACTTTTTTTCTATCTGCCTATGTGTTTATTTATAATTATGTGTTTTAATATCAAGTCGTTTTAACCTTGTATAATAGAATTAGTATATTTGCTCTGTTACCTTCAATAAATGCATTGTTACTTAGTATAAATGCTCTGTTACTTTCAATAAATGCATTGTCACTTGGTATAAATGCTCTGTTACTTTCAATAAATGTATTGTTACTTAGTATAAATGCGCTGTTACTTACAATATGTTTTTTTAAAGACGAAACCTTTTTAAAAGGTTTCACTTTTGGTTCCATGTAAGGTAAATTTAAACTTACTTCCTTTACCAACTTCACTTTCGACCCAAATTTTTCCTCCACTTTTTTCAATAAATTCTTTGCATAGCAATAGTCCCAATCCGGTTCCACTTTCATTTTCGGTTCCGGCTGTTGTATTCTTCTGTGAACTATCAAAAAGTTTGGCCAGAGTTTCAGGTTTAATACCAGTGCCGTTGTCAGAAACTGTAATTGTTGTAAAAGATAGCTCCTGCTCTGCAAAAATTTCAATTTTCCCTCCCTTGTTTGTAAATTTTATTGCATTTGAAACCAGGTTGCGCAAAATTGTTTTCAACATATTGATATCTGTAAAAACACTTATTTCATTTGGCAAAGCATGGTTAATCGAAATTTTTTTATTGATGGCATTTATTTTTAAAATATCAATAACTCCATTACAAACATCAGTAAAATTAAGTTCTTGAGGTTCAAAAGTTAATTTGCCCGATTGTGATCTTACCCACATTAATAAATCATCCAACAAGTTAAAAGTGTTAAGGGCTGATTTCTTTATCCTGTTTATGAAATCTTCAATTTTATGTATTTCATATTTGTCTATGTTTTTTGATAACAGCTCCAATAAACCTAGGATAGTATTAAATGGATTTTTTAAATCGTGAGCAAGAATAGAAATAAAGCGATCTTTGTCTGTGTTGAGAATTTTAAGTTTTTCGTTTAACTCCATAATTTCTTTTTCATTCGCTTTTCTTCTTGTAATATCACGATTGCTGCCTCTTATTCCTATAAAATTTCCATTTTCGTCAAGCACAGGTTGACAAATATGGTTTATCCAGCGAATGTGTCCATTGCGGTTAATAATCCTAAAATCAATTTCACTGGAAGTCTTGTATTTGTATACAAAAACTTCGTGTTTTCGATATAAGTATAAATCGTCAATGTGAATAATCTCCTTCATTAAATTTGGATTGTCCTTAAATTCTTTGGTTGAGTAACCAGTTATTTTTTGGCACGAAGGCGAAACGTAAATAAGAGTGTTTTCGGGTGATAACCAAAATTCCCAATCGTAAGTATAATCTGCAATAGTCCTGAATTTGTTTTCGCTTTCTTTTAATGCTATTTCTGCTTGCTTTCGTTCTGTTATATCAATGGAATAACCCGCCAAAAGGTTTTTGCCACCTATCGAAATAGGGAATTTGATACTTGTATAACTTCGTCCATTCAATTCTTCGTCTACTTTAAATATTTGGCCATCTGAAATTACTTTCCAATCATCAACAGTAAATTTATCGGCTAAATCAGCCGGAAACAATTCATGCATCGATTTTCCAACCATTTCTGATCCGGCAATGCCAATCATATCCTTATAATTATCACTGGCCATTATAACACGGCCTTCGTTAGGAGTCACATCTTTAATAAATGCATAAATTGGAGAATGTTTCACAAACAAAGAAAGTAATTCATTACTATCATTCAAGGCTTGCTCTGTTTTTTTTCGTTCAGTAATATCTCGGATGATGCTCAAAATTTTATCATTTTCAAGAGCAATCAACCTACATTCAAAATTTGCATTTCCATTTTGTAATGGCAATTCATATTCACACAATTGTAGTTGTTTTGTTTTTATTGCTTTTTCAAGTACTGATTTGAATTCTTGCGCAATATCAGGTGAAAATATTTGTGATATATTTTTCCCGATAAACATTTCTGGTGAGGTAAATAATTTTTCAAGATGATCGGTATGATATTCAATAAATACGCCATCTCTGTTTAGAATAAACATCATATCAGGTATTGCACTCAAAAGTGCAGTAATCCGAGCAACGTTTTCCTCAACTTTTTCTTTAGTTTCGTTTAATTTATACAGATATTCCCTTGTTATTTGTTCTGATATTTCTGCTTTTTCCCGGGCAACAATAAGTTCTTCATTTTTTTTCTGTAAAAGTTCAGCCTGCTTTTGCTGTGTAATATCTACAAGGGATGTAAAGCATTGCTGTCCATTTTGGCTTATAATGCCTTCAACATGCACATAGGATTGTGAACCATCTTCTATTATCAATATTAACTCGCAGATTTCTTTTATTTTGCTTTTGAACACATTCATAAAAAAAAGATTAAATACTTGCCGGGTTTTCTCCGAAACAAAAAAGCCAAAACTGCTGTCCTTCAAATGCATTCTAACCTTACCCAACATTCGGGCAGCTGTGTAGTTCAACTCCGAAATTTTACTTTCTTTGGTAAGTGTTATATAACCCGAAGGAGCAAAATCGTATAATTCGGTATATTTTTCTTTGGCAAGCTCAACTTCTTCTTTTGACTTTGTAAGTTCTGCATTTTGCATTTCCAGCTCTATCTGGTGTACTTGCAATTCGTGGAGCAGTTTCATGGTTTCAGCATCAGATTGATGAGAAACACCACCTTGTGTATTTGTATCTAATTTTAGCTTTTTTAGCCGTTTTTCTGCTCTCTGCCTAAGGATTGTTGCATCAGAGATTTGATCGTCCTGCTTTTTCATGATCAAAAATTATTATTTTTATTCAGTACTCCAGATTGCATTTCTGCCTATTTGAGATTTGATGTTTCGGGTCTTTACGGTTTACATCATTTGTATAAATTGTGTTCACGAAGTAACTTTATGGTATCATTTAACTCCATTTCCAGTTTTTTGGATGTTGTAATATCAATAAAAGTGATCACAAGCCCGTCAATGCGGTCGTCATAAGTACGGTATGGCATAATTCTAACAACAAACCATCTTCCGTTGTTTGTAGAAATTACTTTTTCTTTGAAAATCAAGTTGTGCAACACTTCTATTGCATCATTTTCAATTTCGGGGTATTGTAAATCACTAACCATATCAGTAAATGGTCTGGCAATATCTGTTGCCCGTAATTTAAATAATTTGGTTAATGGGTCGGTAAACCGTCGAATGTTCAATTCTTTATCCAGAAACAAAGTGGCAATGTCTGTGCTGTTCAAAAGGTTTTTCATGTCGTTATTTGCCTGTACATAATCATTTACCTTGCTTTGTAATTCTATATTTACTGTTTGAAGTTCTTCGTTCAGGCTTTGCATTTCTTCCTTAGAAGTGGTGAGCTCTTCGTTTGTTGATTGTAATTCTTCGTTGGTGGATTGCAGTTCTTCGTTGGTCGATTTGAGCTCTTCCTGCGATGTCTGCATTTCTTCATGTAAACTTTGTAGTTCTTCGTTTGCACGTTGTAGTTCAGTTTCTAACTCTTGATCCTTGCTTGTTGAACTTTTTTTACTTGATTTCAATTTCAAGCCAACAGTTTTTTTAATGGGCTCAATATCAGTAAAAACCACTATAATAGATCCTTTAATTGCATCAGGCTTTTCAATCTGTTGTACAGTAATATTCACACTTTGTGAACCTCCATTTGTTCCCACAATCAAATTATGCAAAACAACTGCTTCATAATTTTGCTTTGCTTTGCGCAATGCGCCCGATAGCTCGTTACGCAAACCTTCGCGGGCCATTGCATAAATGTTCATGTTGGCTTTGCCTGCTGCGGGTTCTAAGTATTTGCCTGTTCGCCCGGTGATGTATAAAATGTCTCCTTGATCGTTTATCAGCACACTGGCGGGAGCAAAGCGCTGGAGTAAAATTTGGTCAGCATATGTTTGGATATTTTCGCTGGTTTTCGAAACTCTTTTATCTTCGACAGTAAGTACCTTTCGATGAAAAAATGAACTAGGAAAATCGATTAATTCAGTAATTACAGGAGTTTCAGAGCGTTTATATAGTTTTAATTTATTATCAATCGTTGAAAACATTGAATTTTGGGAATTATCACTTTCAGCACTTCCAAGTACCATAATTCCTTTTGGATTGAGACTGTAATGGAACAAAGTCAACAGCTTTTTCTGTAATTCCTGCTCCATGTATATCAGCAGGTTACGACATAATAGAATATCAAGTTTTGTAAATGGAGGATCTTTAATTACATTTTGTGGAGCAAATACCACCATTTCTCGTATTGTTGTATTTACCCTGTATCCGGTTTCATCAACTGTAAAAAACTGGCTTAACCGCTCAGGCGAAACATCGACAGCAATATTAGAACTGAAAATACCCTTTCGGGCTATTTCAATTGCATCGCTATCAATATCGGTTGCAAAAATCTGCAAGGTCAAATTCTTAGTTCTTTTAACTTTTTCAAAAGCCTCTTTAAAAATGATGGCCAGAGAATAAGCTTCTTCACCGGTTGAACAAGCAGGAATCCAAGCTCTTAAAACGTGTCCGTTAGGCAATTCGTTAATTAAATCGGGCAAAATGTTCTTTTTTAGCTTTTCCCATACTGCTGCATCGCGGAAAAAATTAGTTACCCCAATTAATAATTCTTTGAAAAGTATTTCCAGTTCTTTTGGGTTTTCTTGTAAAAAACGAACGTAGTTAGCTATTTTTTCAATCTGATGAACGTTCATTCTTCTTTCTATACGGCGGAACAAGGTGTTTTTTTTATACAAGGTAAAATCGTGTCCTGTTTGGGCACGCAACAAGATGATTATTTTTTCAAGATTGCTTTTATTCTTGACCTCAATTTCAGATTCATGCAAAAAGATGGGACTGTAATTGAGGAATGAGATAAGCTTGCCAGGTAATTCGCTTGCCGGTGCTATAATGTCTACAATTACAGCATCAATTGCACTAGGTGGCATACCGTCAAATTTTGAAGTTTTTGGATCCTGAACAAGAACAACTCCGCTATTTTCTTTAATTGCTTTAAGCCCTATGCTGCCATCTGATCCCATCCCCGAAAGAATGATACCAATGCTTTTTTCCTGCTGATCATCGGCAAGTGAACGAAAGAAAAAATCGATTGGAAGCCTTAATCCGCGTGATTCAATTGGATCGAACAAATACAAAGCTTTATTTAAAATTGACATGCTTTTGTTGGGTGGAATCACATATATATGGTTTGGATTTATCTGTAACCGATCACTTCCCTGAACTACGGTCATTGATGTAGTTCGCTGAAGCAGTTCAGGCATGATACCAACGTGAGTAGGATCAAGATGTTGAATAACCACAAATGCCATTCCGTTGTCTTTAGGCATATTTGTAAAGAACTCTTCCAAAGCTTCGAGCCCACCTGCAGATGCACCGATTCCAACTATAGGAAAATCGTCATTTCTAATGGTTGGTGATTTTTCCAATTTTGGTGTTTTTGAATCCTTGTTTGTTATTTTTTTCATCCTATTGGTATTTACTTTATGTATCAGATGTCATTTTGTTTAACATAGTTTGGCTAAGGCAATGAGGCACATCCCATGCCGAACAGAGGCTTAATGTCAACTTTAGGCACTCTAAACTCCAAATACTCTATGTTCTTCTTCATTTTAAATATTTCATTACTTTATTTTTCAACTCATTTTTGTCTATTGGTTTTGTAACATAATCATCAAATTCTGGCCCACTGAACAATTTCCTCTCATTTTCTAAAGCATAGGCAGTTTGGGCAATAATTGGCAAATTTGGCCTGAATTCCTTAATCTCTTTTGCTGCAGAATGCCCATCCATAATAGGCATTTTTATGTCCATCAATATCAGATCAATTTCAGCATTGGCTTTGCAAATTTCAACGGTTTCTTTTCCATCTTTCGCATGGATAATTTTATAATTCATTTCTAGTAATAATTCTTCTATAAACAGATAATTATATTCTCCATCTTCGGCCACCAAAATTGTTTTTACACCGCTGCCCGGCTTGTTTGGCAGATCTGTTTTTTCAATTTTGTTCACGGGATTATATGGGATTGTAAAATAAAATGTAGAACCTTTATCTGGCTCAGATTCTACCCAAATTTCACCACCTAATAATTCCATAAAGCCTTTCGAAATTGAAAGGCCCAAACCTGTGCCACCATATTTTTGGCTAATAGAATTATCTGCATGACGGAATCGTTCAAATATTTTATTTTTTTCTTCAGGTTTTATACCTATTCCAGTGTCTTTTACGTAAAATTTCATTTGTTGTAGAGATGCAAAATTTTGCGTCTGTTGTGGCAGAGATGCAAAATTTTGCGTCTGTTGTGGCAGAGACGCAAAATTTTGCGTCTGTTGTAGCCGAGACTCAAAATTTTGCGTCTCTACCAACGTATAACCAAATTCAATAAATCCTTTGTGTGTAAATTTTAAAGCATTAGTCAATAAGATATTCAATATTTGGGTAAATTTGATTTTGTCGGTATAAATTTCCGATTCCAGATCATTTAATTGCTGTTTTGCATACAATGAAATGTTCTGATTAATTGCCTGATTCTTCAAAGTTGCCAGTAAATCTATAATAATACTGTTGATGCAAACTTTATGAATATTTGTTTTCTCTTGTTTTGTTTCTAGCGATGAAATAGTTAGGATGTCTGAAACAATAGAAAGTAATTGAGTGCTGCTATTATTGATTATCGTTGTGTAAATTTTCCTTTTTTCAGCTGATAATTCCGGCTTTTCAAGCATTTTCGAAAATCCGATAATCGCATTCATGGGTGTTCGGATTTCGTGCGACATATTTTGCAAAAAGGAAGTTTTTAACCGGTCGCTTTCTGATGCTTTTTCTAGTGCCTTAAAAAGCTCTATTTCAGCTATTTTGCGCTCTGTTATATCTCTGAAAATTCCATGGGCTCCGATATAATTATTATTTGTATCAAATTGATGAACTGCGGTTAAAAGTAAATTCCTTTTTTTACCGTCGGGGCGGGTCAATTCAAATTCATAATTACTATTCCGTCCCTGCATTCTTATTTTTGTCTGGTTAAGAACAGTTTTTAGTTGTTCTTCACTTAAAAATTCATATAGGTTTTTGCCTGCTAATTCACCTGTTGCTACACCAAAAATTCTTTCTGCAGCCGGATTTGCAAACACAAATTCTTCGTTTGAGTTTACAAAACCAATTCCTTCTCCAACGTTTTCAAATAATGTTCGAAAGCGTTCTTCACTTTTTATAAGTGCCTCTTCTGCTTGTTTACGGACAGTTATATCGTGTATGATTGAGAAAAGTATCTTTTTTCCATGATAATCAATTGGCGATGAGTGAACTTCAACAATCCGTTCCTCGCCGTTTGCCAGTTTATGTGGAAAGATAAAGAAATTACGATTTTGATTTACTGCTTTTATTCTTTCCTCTTTTATTTGAGCGGTGTTTAAAGTATTAATCTCGTTTATAAACATGGAACACAGCTTTGACTTATCATATCCATAAAACTCGACAGCTGCTTTGTTGGCATCAATTATTAAACCGCTATCCGGTTCTATTAAAAGCATTATGGCATTATGCCTCTCAAACAAATTCTTAAAACGTGCTTCACTTTCTTCTGCCTTTTCCTTAGCTTTTTGAAGCTCGTCGTTTGTTTGTCTGAGTTCTTCATTTAAAGCTTCATATTCTTCATTTTGTTCTTTAAGCTTTTGTATCGAATTTTTTTTACCCGATATATCCCTGATAATGGCAATGGTGTATTTATCATTATTCATTAAATAAGTATCGACCCCAATTTCAAAATCAAATTCTTCACCATTTTTTCTAATGCCTATAGTTTCATACCGGTTTGGTAGATATTCTCCTTTAGCCCTTTTGTTTATATATTCAATTATGGTAGTTCTGGCACTTGGGGCAATTTGCTCCAAAATAGATGTACCCGATAATTCTTCATGGGTTGAATAGCCAAATAAAGTAATATAAGCAGGATTAAGAAAAACATTTATTCCCTGTCTTGAAACTCCTATTGCATCTTGCGAATTTTCAAATATAGCACGGAATTTTGCTTCACTTTCTTCCAGTTCTTTGTCTTTTTTCTCTAATAATTTAAGGTTCTCGATTTCAATTAAATGTTTGTAGCCAACACCGGCGATCATTTCTGTAAAACTTTTAATAAATAAAAGGTAATTATCGAGTTTTTCTTTTGTCCATATTGGAACTTTGGCAACTGCTTCTAAATAGGATTTTTCATCGAAGCTATAGATTTTTGCCTGAGTTTTGAAAAATTCTAAATCGGGTTTATCAAGAAATAATTGACCAGTAAAAAAATTAGCAATATGTTTTCCATTGATTACTATTGGTATTGCATTATCAACCATTCCATGTGGGCAATGGTATGAAATTGCAGGATTTGCTTCAGCCAGATGTTCAGAAATATATTTGTCGCTTTTAATACATTCTAATTCTGATTTTGTATTTACACGGTGAAATTTTGTGCAAATGTCTTGCCATGCCGTAGCTGTCAAAACATTTCCTTTATTATCGATTATTGCCGATGGAAATGAATAAATTTCATTCAATTTATCCAGGATAGTTTGAAATTGGGCTATGTCAATTAATTCCTCTAATCTATATTCCATTCGGTCAATTTTTAAAATGATTTTAAGGCATAGTAAATTTGACCCGTTTTGGGGTAAACTCATTCATCCTTCCTTCGCTACTAAGATACAAAATACTTTAGAGTTTTCAAATAAAACATTACAGCCATAGCGGTTAACGCTGTTTTGTATGTAAGATTCAACAAGTTCAAATAATATTGCTTATGCCAGACTAATCAAGTTGGAAAAAAACACTATTTAATACATTGATTGTTAATTTTTTGGATTTTTAATCATCTTTTTAAAAATTCTTAATTTTGAGTACTGTTAAATTATTTGCCTAAACATTGTTAAATAAAATTGTATATTTAACTGGTATTAAGTTTATATTAGAATCACGGAAAGTGCTTATTCTATAATCATTTCAGCATATCAGAAGCTTACTGGCTTTTGATATTAACATATTTATCTGGTTTTGAAAAAGCAATTGTAGAAACTTTGTAATTCAGAAAATAAATGAAGGCTAAACAACTAATTATTAATCTGATAATAATTTACTTATCAGGATTTTATCTCAAAGCACAAAATAACATTTTTCCAGTTCACTCGCCCGAAAATGGAAAATGGGGTTTTATCAATGAAAAAGGTATTACGCTAATTCCTTTTGTATATGAATTTGCCGGAATCTTTTCAGAAGGACTGGCTGGTGTAAAACAAAATGAAAAATGCGGTTATATCAACGAAAAAGGTGCAAACATTATTCCATTTATGTTTGAAACTGCAAATCCATTTTCTGAAGGAATGGCAGCAGTTATGCAAAATGGCAAATATGGCTTTATAGATAAAAAAGGCCAAATGATTGTTAAACCTGAATTTGAATATGCCGAAGCGTTTACAAATGGACAAGCTTATGTTTACAAAGACAAAACATCTCAATATATTAATAAAACTGGCGAATTTATTGTGCCTGTTACAGATAATCCTGCAGATTTTGTTGATGGACTGGCACCTATGGAAAAAGATGGTAGGTATGGCTATGTCAACACTTCAGGCAAATTTGTTATTGAACCTGTTTTTTTTAAGGCAAACCGCTTTTACCAGGGTCGCGCCGAGGTTCAATTCGACGAAAAAACTTATGCATTTATCGATAAAAAAGGCAATATTTTATTTAAAACCGCTTATATGCCCTGGAGCAAGTTTTATGAGGGATTGGCCTGTGTGTTGATTGACCAAAAAATTGGTTTTATTGATACCACAGGAAAGCTTGTTATTAAAAATATTTATTCCACAGATATCCGTGAACCCATTTTTTCAGATGGATTATGTAAGATTTCATTAGATGGTAAAACGGTTGTTATTGATAAAACGGGAAAGGTTGTTAAGGAATTGGGAAATGATGAGTATATTTCAGATTTTCACGAGGGTTTTGCAATATTGTCGAATTATTCAGGTTCATGTGCTTACATCAACAAAAATGGTGAAATTGTTACTGATTTTAAATACAAAGAAGCCCATGATTTCTCCGAAGGCCTTGCTGTTGCTGTTACCAACGATGGTGATTTTGAAATTATCGATACTAAAGGTAACGTAATTGCAAAATTACCGCTTGCTTGTACCGATGTGGGCACCGATTTTAAATATAAAAATGGAGTTTGCGTTTTACAAACTAACGTAAGCCCAGATAGTAATATGGTGGTGCCTGCAAACACAGATAACCCGAATTATATCAAACAATGGGGTGGGGTAGCCGATATTTGGGTCGACAAAGCAGGAAAAATCGTTTGGAAAGGAGCGCCCTGGTATTCTTGTTTTCCTACAGCAGCTTTGGTTACAATGGCAGATGGTACTCAAAAAGAAATTCAAAAAATTAGTTTTGGCGATTTAGTTGTGTCCTACAATTCTGTTGAAGATAAAATTTCTGAAACAATGGTTACTGAAGTGCAAAGCTTTAATGGAAAATCACATTTGTATAAAATTATATTTTCAGCGGAAGATGGTATAACAGCTTCCTTAGACTTAACTGCTAAAAATAATCATTATCTTGAAGTTACAGCTATGCATCCTTTGCTTACTCCATCTGGCATAAAGCGTGTAAAAGAACTTGTTATGGGAGATATACTTTTTTATAAAAATCCAATAAACAATAAAATTGAAAAAGTGAAAATTGAACAAATTTCTATAAATGAATCAATTGTAAATGAAGTATTTCAGTTGAAAACTGCTTCAGGAAATTATTTAGTGAATGGAATTGTGGTTTTGTTCAAATAATATTAATTCAACACTTTTTTGGAACATGAATGGTTCAGATTAAACAAATAGCCAATTTTAATATCAATGTTTAAAATACAAAAGAAATACATCATACTTACTATTATACTGTTTCTTGTTGAACTGTTCATCGGCCTTTTTGTGCATGATCAGTTTATTCGCCCGAATATTGGTGATTTTTTAGTAGTAATTTTGTTGTATTGCCTGATTAAAAGTTTCTTGGATTTATCGGTGTTAAAAGCAGCACTTTATGTTTTGCTTTTTTCATATATTGTTGAAATTTTGCAATATTTTCATATTGCCAGGTTGTTGGGTTTTGAAAAAACAAGCTTGGCGGGCATCATTATTGGAAATTCCTTTTCGTGGAAAGATATTGTTGCTTACACGTCTGGTATTGCCTTGGTTCTTTTGTTGGAAAGGGTAATTTTGATAAAGCAAAAAGGCTATATTTCAAAATAGAAGATTCTTTTTGTATTTTAAATATTAAATTGAATGGCTCAATTTAAAAATAATGTTGGTGAAAAAATTTTGTATCTTGCAAAAAAATACAGAAACCAAAATTATGAAAATAATTCCTTTATCTGATCAATTATTTTCATAATTTTGGTTTCTGTATTTTTTTGCAAGATACAAAATTTTTTCACCAACATTATTTTTAAATTGAGCCATTCAATTTAATATTTAAAATACAAAAAGAATCTTCTATT
>JANYKN010000064.1 GCA_025361565.1 Bacteroidota bacterium
CGTTTTTAACCAATTTATTTCCCCGGGTAGAAATATTGCAGTTTGTTGAATGGTAATATTTTGTCACGTTAAATCGAATGTAAACGGTTTTGTTCATTATATTTATTTTCTAAAAGTTAATTTTTGCACAGACTCCCGTTATGCGCAACCAGAAGACGAATAGCAAACAGATATTATCAATAGATAAGTTATAATTAAAAACCTTAAAATTATTTAAAATGGAAAATTTAGACTCATCCGAAGATTTAAATGTAAAAAAGGCATTTGACCAATTAAAATCAGTATTAGTAGCTGGAGAAACTGTTGAAAGTTGGGCGATTCAGCGTAGATTATTTGCTCTTTTACATCGACGAATAATAATAGCTGCCACAACTGGTAGATTTATTATTATTAAACGTGGACTAATTGGTGGATTTGATATGAATGATTTTCGTTGGCAAGATTTAGGAGACGTAAAACTAAAAGTTGGAATTTTTGGTGCAGATATTTTGTTTAGGAAATTTGGTTCCACAGATTTAGCTATGAATAAATTCTCTTCACAAATTATTTCTTTAATAGGTTTTAGAAAACAACAAACTCAAGATGTTTATAGACTTGCACAAGCTCAAGACCAATCATGGAGAGAAAAAAGGAGAATTCGCGAATTAGAGGAATTAAGAGCAAAATCAGGAGGATTACATTTAAATAGTGGAAATTCAAATCTCCAACAGCCAACTAGTTCTTCGGATGATTCCGTAGCCAGATTACAAAAAGTAAAAGAAATGTTGGATAATAAATTGATTTCTGATTCGGAATATGAATCAATTAAAGCAAAGATTATAAGTGGGATTTAAATAATAAAACTGGCAGCGCATAACACAGGGTATACATCATGCGGGTTTCAGAGCAATTTGCAAGTTCAGAGCTCGCTGGCAAGGGCAGTAACGGCGGATAGTGAAGTAGCCACGAACTCCCGCACGCTGCATACCCTCATCGTTACAAGCCATTTTAAAACAGAACTTCGATGAAACAGAAAATCATGATTATTCTTTTGATACTTTTATCAACGATTGAATTAAGTCATTCTCAAACTTCAAATTCGGCAAACATTGATAAGGTTTTGAATCAATTAAATATTCAACAAAAAGATTGTTTTTATGATTTAGTTGTGGAACAGATTATTCCATACACTCCTGATAGGTCAGTGGTTGTTGTTCCTAAGATTATTGAGAAAGATGAAAATTCATTTTCTTGTGATTATTATGTATTGATTATTAACAATGCTTCGGGATTAATAATTAATAAATTTTTTGAACCTAATTCATTGATTTCTGATGCTGTTCGGATAGACAAAATATCGGTTGATTTTGCACCGTATAAACTTAATTCTACAACCAGAGCTTTTGGTATTCGGATTCTAAATGAAGGAAGTAGCCGACCCAATCCATATGAAAATGAAGAAATTTCTCTATTCATTCCCAAGGATAGTTTACTTGTCAGAGTATTAAGGAACTATTCAATATCTTCAATAACTGGAGAGTGGGATACAAATTGCGAAGGACAATTTGTGACAGAAAAGAAAGTTTTAATTATTTCAGATAAAACAACTAATAATTATTGTGATATTATTATAAAAAACAAAATAACAACTACAAAAAAGACTTTTGTGGATAATGATTGCAAGGATATTGATACAGTTAATGCTAAAACCAGTATTTTAAAGTATGACAACAATGAATATAAATAAAAACGGCTTGTAACAAAGGCTCACAAAGAAGTGTGGGCTAAGTGGGGCAAATAGTTCAGCATTATTAAACACATTTGTTTTAGGTTGATAAAGTTGTGGTATTTATTCCCCACCTCTTTGTAGCCTCGAATGTTGGCACCAATTATAAGAAAATCAGCTCACAGACACAAATGCCGTAAAAATGTCGCATATAAACCGTAACATCTTTGATTCAAATGGATGTAGTTTTGGATTTAAATTCAAAACAAATTGATTATGGAAACTATTGGATACAAAATTTCAGAAATTAGAAAGCGAAAAGGATTAACTCAAGAGGCACTTTCGGAATTATCAAAGATTAATTTGCGGACATTACAGCGGATTGAAAAAGACGAAACTGAACCTCGTGGTAATACTTTGAAAAATCTTTGTCAGATACTTGAGATTAATATTGAGGATATACTTGATTATGGCAAATCAGATGATTTAAAATTTATTAAGTATTTTCATTTGTCGGTTTTGACTTTTATAATAATTCCAATGGGTAATATTATTCTTCCTATGATTTTATGGTTGACCAAACGGGATAAAATTGTTGATTTAAACGAGCAAGGTGCAGATTTGTTAAATTTTCAGATTTTATGGACATTGATATTTAACGTCTTTTTTATATCATTTGCATTTTTCAAAATACAACATTCAGGTGATTATAAAGTGTTTCTATATTTAGCTGGATTTATGTACATGATTAATATTGCTTATCCAATTTTTGTTTTCATAATGATTGGAAAAGGTAAATTAAGAAAATATTATTTTAGCCTGATTAGATTTGTAAAAAAATAACTGGTGCCAATAAAGAGGACTTCATGTGGCATGCAATGCCGAGCATGAAGTCTCACGTTGCACTACATCCGGGCACCTGACCTTTTTCTATGCACTTACCACAGTTTTTCGTGATCCTTAAGAAGCCTGATTTAAAGACCCTTAGAGTGGTTTTTCGATTATATCCCGATGATTTTATTTCATTCCCATTGATTTTTTGTTTCTCAATGTTATTTCTGGTCTGATTTTCTTATTTTTTTGACTTTTCAGGACATAATCTTCCCATCCCGGCAAAGCAGGTATTTTTAAATATCCCAATCAGCATGATAATGCTTTTGTTCTATCAGATGCGCATGTTGGTAATATTTTGACATCAGGAGTGTTCAGGAGTATCTGAGGATACTTGTTTTGATGTTCTTTGGTAAAAAAGAGTCTGTCTTGATCAAAATCCGAAGTTTTAAGGAAGTATTTTACCGGGAGTTTTTGCCGTTGAAAGAAAT
>JANYKN010000068.1 GCA_025361565.1 Bacteroidota bacterium
GCCTTTCAGTGAAAACATTAAAAAGATGGTGAATAACAATGCTATTGGTGTTAGCCAAGTTACTTATGGAATAAATTTTGTATAATATCAATCGCTTCCATTCAATTTACGAAGTACAACATTGGTTATTAGTCATGTAGCAAATGGCATTCCCAGATAAATTAGAACTGTAACCGCAATTTCGGAAATCGAAATAGAAACAACTGCACCCTTAAAACCACAGGTAACGGTCGAAGAAAGAAAGTTGCTTTACTTTGCTCATAGTTTTAATTTGAAGATGTGTCAATTAGAAATGAGAAAATCTGGTTATTATAATTTATAACCAGATACAGTAATGCTGAAAATGCCTGTTTTACCGTTTTTGAAACTTCTAATCTCATCTGTTGAAAGGTAGTTTTCGAGTAATTCAAAAGGGATTTCTATTTTCTTTTGTTTGTGGACAGTTACATTTTTAAAGCCTTGTTTATTAATAATTTCAAGGTATTCGTTCATTTCGATAGCACCCGATACACATCCCGCATACATTTCAGCATTCTTTCGTAAATTTTCAGGTAAATTGCCTTTTATAACAACATCAGAAACACAGAAATGCCCATTTGACTTTAAAACCCTCATAATTTGGGCAAAGGACTTGTTTTTATCAGGTACTAAATTTAAAACACAATTTGACACCACAACATCAAAGCTTTTATCTGGCAAAGGCATCTCTTCAATGTCACCTTTTACAAATTCTACGTTTTTATAACCAAGTTTTCTGCTGTTTTCATTAGCTTTTACAAGCATAGCATCGGTAAAGTCCAGACCAGTAACTTTGCCAGTTTCACCAACAATGGCATGGGCAACAAAGCAATCGTTACCTGCACCGCTGCCCAAATCAAGCACATGGTCGCCTTTATTTATTCCGGCAAAATGTGTTGGGATACCGCAACCTAATCCTAAATCGGCATCGGGATTGTAGCCTTCGAGCTTTTCATAATTTTCGCTGAATATTGTATAATCAACGGTTGAGCAATTTACAGTCCCACAGCATGACGATTCGTTTTGCTGTTTCGATTGATTGGCAATTTCGCTGTATTTTTCCTTTACTACCAGTTTTAAATCTTCTGCTTTCATAATATTAATGTTTAGATGACAAATAAAATTCATAAAACTTTGTTTTTATCACGTCCCTGACCTTTCGAAATTCGCTCAGGATAAACTCTTCGGTGCCTGTGGCATGCGAAGGATCTTCAAACCCAATGTGCAAGCGGTGGGTCACCTTTCCATAAAAGCCGGGACAAGTTTCGTTAGCATTGTTGCATACTGTTATTACATAGTCCCAATGATCATTCAAATATTGGTAAACCATTTTTGGCGTATGATGGCTGATGTCAATGCCAATTTCCTTCATTACTTTAACAGCTATTGAATTTACCAGTTTTGCAGGTTCTGTTCCAGCAGAATGAACTTCAATTTTTTTATCGAAGGATTGTAAAAAGCCATGTGCCATCTGGCTTCGACAACTGTTGCCAGTACAAAGAATTAATACTTTCAGTTTATCCATAGCAAAACCCTATTTACAGTTTACTTCACAATTAATGTCTATCGATGTCATATCTTTGAAAAAGACATCAAACAGATGTTTATATTTTAAAATTTTGGAATGACACAGGCAATAATTAATTTTAAGGCCATCAATCTCACCATGAATTAACCCAAACTCTTTAAGTTCTTTTAAGTGTTGAGAAACTGTGCTTCGGCTCAATGGTAAATAATCGGAAATGTCGCCTGAAATACACGTTTTTGTTTCGGCCAGGTATTCCAAAATTGATAACCTTGCAGGATGAGAAAGAACTTTGGTAAATTTTGCCAGTTCTTGTAGTTCTTTTGTAAATGATTCGGTCTTTATCATAGTTATATGTTTAAGGTCGTAAATATACGACATAAATTTGGAAATTCAAGTTAAGTTAAATTTTAATTGCAATAATTTAAAAAAATAACAATGATAGTTTGCTATTGATGACAGATAAATTGATACTAATAATTGAATAAATCTTTAAAGTAAATAAAAATGGATTATCCCGATAAGACTAGGAATGGAGGAATTAATTTTTTTAATAGCAAAATGTTGCCCCGATGGAATTTAAAAATGCAATATGATAGCGATCCTATCTTTTGTGTGAATATTTCATTCAAAATTTGTTTTATGAACTTATGTTCATTATTTTTGTATCAAAATTTTTAAATGGCACGCACCAAAAAGGATAGAATAATTCAGATGGCGCCTCACTTTAATGGATTTAAACCACAAGGGATTCAATCGGTAACTGGTGAAGATGTATGTATTAATTTTGAGGAATACGAAGCTTTAAACTTATGTGATTATGAACTATTAACACAGGCTGATGCAGCAAAGCTGATGAATGTTTCACGGCCTACCCTTACTAGAATATACGAAAGTGTTCGAAGGAAAATAGCAAAAGCATTTGCTGAGGGTAGTTGTATACATTTTATAGGCGGAAATGTTGCCATTGCAAACTGGTATAAATGTAACTGTTGTAAAATAACGTTTACCCTTCCTGATATCGAGGACAAACATTGTCCGTTTTGCAAAACACAAGAAATAACCGATAATATTTAGTTCCATGATAATAGCTATTGCTGCAAACGAAAACCATCTAAATGCATTGGTTGATCCACATTTTGGCAGATGTGACTGGTTTTGTCTATTTGATAGCGAAACTCATAAAAATTCATTTATCGAAAATCCTGTTCGCCATCACCAGGAAATGGTTGGTTGCGATGCGGCTGAATTTTTAGTTACTAAAAATATCGGTATGGTCATAGCAGGTCGCTTTGGATCAAAAGTAGTAGATGTGTTCAGGAAAAACAATATACAAATTATCATCCCTGAAACACAACAATCATTGAAAGAAATTATTAACCAGATAAAATAGATTAAAATGAAAATAGCAATACCCACCAGGGGAAATATAGTAGATGATCATTTTGGTCATTGCGAAGTTTACACAGTGTTCACTATTGACGAAAACAAAAAGATAATAAGTTCGGAAATATTGCCTTCACCGCAAGGTTGTGGTTGCAAAAGTAATATTGCAGTAATATTGCAACAAAAAGGTGTCCGTGTGATGCTTGCAGGCAACATGGGCGGAGGGGCATTGAATTTACTTATCAATCATGGAATTGATGTATATCGGGGATGTTCAGGTGATGTACAACAACTTACAGAAACATTTTTGCAGGGAAAAATAGTCGATTCGGGCGAAGGTTGCCACCATCACGAGAATAATAATATGGAACAGCATTGTAACCAATAAAATTGATTTTAAAATAGCAATTTGCTCATTTTTAAATCCTCTATTTGATACAATTTTCAAATCATTCTAATATGAAAAACAAAGAGATTGAAAAGTTATATGACAGCAAGTCTTTTGAAATTATGCAAACGGCTGAAGATGCTTTTAAACGTGGCGAGGATCGTGTACATGAAATTAAGAATTTTGCACTAAAAGCCGGATTCAAGCGCATTAGTATTGCGCATTGCGTATCGTTTCCAAAAGAAGCTGAGGCGGTAAGACAATTCCTGAAATATGATTTTGAAGTGTATAGCGTCGATTGCAAATGCAGGCGTATTGCTAAACAAGAAATGCTTGGATACGAAGGCAATGGAATCATGTGTAATCCTGCCGGTCAAGCTGAATTTTTAAATGAAAACAACACGGAACTCAACATTTCGATAGGATTATGTGTGGGGCATGGTATGGTTTTTAATCAGAAATCGGCATCACTTGTTTCTACTCTGATTGTGAAAGACCGTGTAAGCAAGCATAACCCTTTGGAAAGCATTCATAACCTAACCTTTAAAAAAGATGAGTAGTTTCGATTCCCGAGCCCGCGAATGGGACAAAGATAAAATGCATACAGAACGCTCTGTTGCCATTGCCGCCGAACTTGAAAAAATGATTCCACTTGCACATTCCATGAATGCCCTTGAATATGGAGCCGGTACAGGTATTCTTAGCTTTCTGTTAAAAGATAAGTTTTCGGAAATTACACTGATGGATAATTCGCGTGAGATGATTAAAGTGTGTGAGGAAAAAGTTGAATATCTTCATGCAAAACACATAAAACCTATTTGGTACGATTTAGAGCACAATAATTACGATGAAAAATTCGATATTATTTACAATCAAATGGTGTTGCATCATGTAAACGGTGTTGAAACCATTCTCAACAAGTTTTATACTTTGCTAAATGCTGACGGTTATTTAGCTATTGCTGACTTATTTACCGAAGATGGCTCTTTTCATGGACCCGACGTTAAAGTCCATTTGGGTTTTGATCCTGATAATCTTACCAAAATCTTAAAACATATCGGGTTTAAAAAAATTGAATACAAATTATGTTTCGAAATAAAGCGAGACACGGATAAAAAATATCCTGTTTTTTTGCTTGTAGCCAAAAAATAATTATCATAAGCTATTAATTATTTAACGATTACCAGAAAAACAATTTTATATTTAATATCCACTTTGAAATTGACCCCTAAAGCAAATCAGTCACGAATGCAAGAATTATAAATCATGCATTCGTGACTATTTAATATTTTAAAAAT
>JANYKN010000102.1 GCA_025361565.1 Bacteroidota bacterium
CTGATAAGTTTCAATTCTTGCTTAATTTATATTGTTCTGTAAGAAAACTATGTGACTATGTGGTAAAATTAAAGAATCTTTTTGTTTTATAGAATGATATTATTAAAGTATTACATCTTTGATTAAACTCATAGCCACATAGTTTTTTAATCTTAGTTATTGTGAATATTGTTCCGAAAGAAGCGTGGTGGCCATAATAGACACCATATTGTAGCACTTGGAAAGATGAACAAGCCTCGGGTTATTCAACCCTTAATTCGCATTTATAGTGAGGTTATATCAACAAATAGCAATAATTTTCCTATACCAAAAATCGTAAAATACCCTAATAAAAATGAACACTTATGGACAATTGTAACTAATTAATTGTCAGTAATTTTATTTAGGGAATTTATAGCCGGTTGCTTGCAAAATTCAAAAAAATTCCTACTTTTGTTAAACACATACATGCTTTATATTAGCTCATCTCCAATACATACTTTTAACTCAAAAAAAACTAAAAATGACACGAATATCATTTATTTCATTGATGCTGTTGATTTACACGCTATCTTTTGCCCAGGAAAGGATTGATCCGGGAATCCCTTCGTATGTAAACGTGAATATTATTCCTTTGGTGGGATATTCAAAAGATGCTTCCAATCCTGCCATAATGGGTGGACTTGCAGTAACCTTATCTTTTAACAATAAAATATTTATTGGAGCTTTTTTAGAGAACAAAATGAACAATACCAAATCAACCCTATCCACTTACCCCGATTATAATTCAAAATTCCAGGAAGTCGGTTTATGGGGCGGTGGCCGTGTTACACTTGGAGCACGCAAAACTAAGTCGGGACAATATACCAAAAGGAAAACCTCTTTTGTTTATTCAATTCAGCTTGGCGAAGGCAGGCTAAGAATGATAGGTTCTTCAGATACAGAAGCTTCCTCAGCCTTTGATTACTTTTTTCTTGTAAAACCAATGGTGGGATTGGAAAGGCCAATTTTCAAAAATATTGCGTTGTGCCTTAATGCAGGATATTTTCTGCCCATTAAAATTGATCAATTTTACCAAAATACTGATTATTCAGGACTGGCAGCTAATTTTGGTATTAAATTCAGCATGTTTGCCAAAAAATATGGAAGTGTTTATATTCCTTAATCCGTTAAAAAAAACACCAATATTTTAGTTATACTCAACTTATAACCTGGTCATTTACAAAAGTAAACTCCCTGTTTTTTAAGTTTTCGCAAGCATCTTTCTTGACTTTTTTTTAAAAGGCACTTTAAATAAAAAATTACTCAGTTAAATTAATTAGGATTAAACGTTTATTATGAAAATAATATATTTATTGATTGTTCCGGCATTTTTTCTGATTTTAGCTGGATGTTCAGGCGCCGAAAGTGCGGAAGCAACCATGATAACAGATTCTTTAAAAAAGGTCAATGCAACTTATCTGAGCCAATTGGAGCAAAAAGATCAGCAATTGAAAGCTATTGAGGAAAAATCGGCAAGAATGGCCGGGCTTCAGGATACGGTTTATATTCTCTCCGAAAAACTAAGGAAAATCAAGTTATCTCAGGGATACACAAATCCGGATAAACAAAATGCCGCCCTGAAAAAAAAGGAAAAAGATAATGCAAAGGAAATTGAAGAACTCTCTAATGCACTCAATGAAAAAGAAAAACAAGCCAGGGAATTGGACCAACAGATCAAGTCCATGCAATCGGATATGAGCCTGTTGGAAAATAAAGCAAAAGAAGATGAACTGGCAAAAATTAAACTTGAAAATGATTTAAAAAAGACACAAAATGGTTTGTCGGATTTGTCACCCATTCAGGTTTCAAGTGTAAGTGTTAAGTTTTATAGAAATGGACTTGGCAAATCGGCAAAAAATATTAAAATGGCAGAATTTTGTTTCTTGATAGGTTCAGATCCAATGACCGTAGATGGGAAAAAAGTTATTCATGCCTGTATTTACAACCCCGAAGGCCTGCTTTATACTGCCAAAGAAGATACTTTTACTACGCACAGAGGTGATATAATAAATTATACTGTTGCCAGTCAAATTGATTATAAGAAAGACTTAACGATTGAGGATAAATGCATCAATTGGGATATTGACGGAACTAAATTAACTTCAGGTACTTATAAGGTTAAATTTTATATTGAGACTAAATCGGCGGGTGAAGCTGAATTTATAGTTCCATAGCAACATGAGTAGATTTACGTACTCATAATTCCCCTGCCCTGACAGAGATAATCAATCTCCATCAGGGCTTAGTTTTATAATGAATTACTAATCCTAAAATTCAAACCCCACGTCATTGCGAGCGTAGCGAAGCAATCTCTAGCCATACCTACTCTATCAAATTAACAACAAGTTTCTAAATGTTTATTCCCTGGAACTGCTTCGATCCCCTAGCATTGACAATAGCTTTGTCAGTAGCAAAGGTCACTCCCCAGACAGTGATGATTGTTGCATGAGACTGCTTTATTGTCCAGAATAAAGTATGCAATTATCAGCAAAAGAGCAATTACATCAGGGCAATCCCATGAACATAACAAACTATTCCATTATTTATTCTATATTTATTGCTTTAAATAAACCAAATACCAAACCATGCTAATTAATGAATTCTGGAAAATCCCATTCTTACGGTTGATTATTCCATTCATTACAGGCATTGTAATTGCAAGCTATTTGACTCTATCCCAGGACCTGTTGTTTGGACTAAGTCTGTTTTTTATTGCATTGTCCTTTTCTTACCGGCCATTTCTGGATCACTCGCTTTCTTATCACAAACGCTGGATCTTTGGTTCTCTTCTTACCATTAGCCTTTTATTGTCCGGTGCCTACCTTACTACTAAAAGCATGGCCTATGACAGAAAAATCACCGGAAGCCAAATGATGATAGGGATAATAAATAAACCACCTAAAATTAATCCCAATTCTGTAAAACTTGAATTAGAAGTAACTGAATATCAAATCAACACAATTTGGAATAAGTCATCTGAAAAAATACTGGTTAACTTAGAAAAAGACAGCGCCGCCAGTTTACTGAAATATGGAGATCTTATTTTAATCAAAGGCAACATCAAGGAAATTAATAATGCAGGAAATCCATCAGAATTTGATTATAAAAAATACCTTGCCAGGAAACACATTCATTACAAATCATACCAGAATTCAGAGCAATGGGTTTTGATTGGAAAAAACAATGGGAATCCTCTTTTTGCAAAATCCTACACCATCCGGGATAGTTTGCTTAACATCTATCTCAAAGTGGGCATTAAAGGTGAAGAATTTGGATTGTTGGCAGCATTAACCCTTGGATCAATGGATTATCTAAGCGACGAAATAATCGAAGCTTATTCACAATCTGGGGCCATGCACGTTTTGTCGGTATCCGGATTGCACGTAGGCATTATTTTTATTGTACTCAACCAATTGCTTTTTTTTCTGAATAAGAAAAGATACCTGAAAATTTTACAGGCTTTTTTAATTATATCTGCCATTTGGTTTTTTGCTTTACTTACAGGTTTATCGCCATCTGTTAATCGATCGGCTGCTATGCTTTCGTTTGTTATCATTGGCAAAGTATCTAAAAAAAAGCCAAGCACTTACAATACCGTTTTTGCTTCGGCATTTATCCTTTTATTCATTGAGCCTTTAACCCTTTTTGATGTAGGTTTTCAATTATCTTACCTGGCGGTAATTGCGATTATATTTTTTCAGGAAAGAATCTATCTTTTATACGAAGCAAAAAACACACTACTGGATAAAATATGGAGTTTAACGTCCGTGTCAATAGCGGCACAATTGGGAACAAGCATCTTAAGTATTTACTATTTTCACCAATTTCCGGTATATGCCCTTTTCACCAATTTGTTTGTAGTTCCTGTTTCTTTTGTTGTGATGTTGCTGGCCATCGCCTTGTTGTGTTTCTCTTTTTTCTTTCCACTGGCAAAATTAATTGCTGTGGTATTGTCAGCAACAGTGACAATACTTAATTCTTCAACAAAATTTGTTGAGCACCTTCCCTTATCAACCATTAAACCAATTTCATTGAACAGTTTTGAATCTTTACTTCTACACATAGCCCTGATATTGATATTGGTTTATATTGTAACAAAAAATAAAAAGATAGCGATGGTGTTTCTGGCTGTCTTTATCCTGGCATTTGGTTTCCGCGACTTTCGATTTTTAAAACATAGAAACTCATATGATTTTACCATATTTAATGTGACAAAAAAATCAGCATTTTCAATTATCCGAAATGGAAATTTAGCTTTATATACCGACAGCAGTATGTATTCCGACCCAAAAGCGGTTACCTATCTCACATCAAGTATTATAGCCGATCGCTTTGTTTCAAGCATCCATCTGAATAAACTGGAAAAATTGGATAAGAAAAATAAAAATTCCACTGGTAAGGATATCCTGAAATACTTAATTTGTATGGATAGCCTCAAAGTTTTATATTTATCCGGTGATTTTAGTAATTATAAAAGCAGTAATAAGCTAAAGGTCAATTATATTGTGCTTTCCAAAAACGCTCCAATGGATTTGGAACCGTTGAAGAACCTATTTGATTTTGAAATGCTGATTGCAGATGCTTCTGTCCCAAAATGGAAACAGGAAGTAATAAAAAAGGATTGCCAGCAAATGGAAATCCCTTTTTATAATGTATCAGAATCAGGGGCTTTTGAGCACCGGATTGAAAAATAAATTCACCCAAACATCCAAGGTGATTCCGTAGAACAAACTTTATGTTTTAGCTTGTTTGCGTTGGGGCTCAGCTAAGGTTTTGTTTTTATAAAAACAGGCATAGCCTGATTAAATATTATCGACAGAGGCACAGCCTCTGCCCAACTTCTGCCATTGAACACCGGATTGAAAAATGAATTTATTTAAATCCCAACAATACACCTGCTGATGCTCCTATTACAGTATTTTTTATATCACTGCCGGTACCGCTATCATTAAGGTTTAACAAACCAAAAGAATAATCTCCCTGGGCAAATATATGAACAGGACCTAATCCAAATTGGAAACCTAGTCCAAATTTCATCCCATAATCGAACTTTTTAAGCTTAATTGCATTAAAATCCACATCTGCTTTGGTTTGTTCCATCATCAAACCTGCCATTTAATGCATAAGCACCATAAAAACCTCCCAAAGCATAAATTGGCCCAAGCTTAACTTTTGCTAAAACCGGAATCTCAAGATAATTTAACCTCATTTGCTCAAATGAATTTCCATTTTCAATTCTATAACCTTTAGGAGAATAATCAAGTCCGGCCCTAAGACCAAGAATAGGAATTAAATTCTTATCTAAAAAAACACCAAATTGAAGACTGCTTAATGATTTTTCCGAAAAACCAGGTTGAATGTCACCAGACATTTTAGCAAAATTATAACCTATTTTAAAACCCAATTGTGCTTTACTTTGGAAGGACAACAATAAAATTGCTGCCACCAAAACTAAAAGAATTTTTTTCATAACTAAATTTTTTAATTAATTTATCCAAGGATATAAAGGTAAAAAAAAAGCCCTTAAAAAGGGCTTTTTTTATCTCAATGCGAAATTACACTTTTGCAAAGTTCATTTCGGCCAATCGTCTGTAGTTATTATACCTCCATTTGGCATTCTCCTCAGCAACCTGAAACAATTCTTTTGCTTCTTCGGGGAATGATTTCAATAGTTGTGTATAGCGTGTTTCGCTATTTAAGAAGTTTTGGAACTCATTCCAATCCGGTTCTTTCGAATCCAAAGTAAATGGGTTTTTACCTTCTTCAGCCAACATAGGATTATATTTGTATAGATGCCAGTATCCTGATTTTACTGCAAATTTCTCTTGTTCTACTGTATTTGACATTCCGGTTTTAATACCATGGGCAATACAAGGAGAATAAGCAATTATCAGTGATGGTCCATTATATTCTTCGGCTTCTTTCACTACTTTGAAATAGTGGTTCATGTTAGCACCTAAAGCAACCTGGGCAACATATACATAACCATAAGTCATGGCCATTGCACCCAAATCTTTTTTACGGATTCGTTTACCGGAAGATGCAAATTTGGCAACTGCTCCAACCGGAGTAGATTTAGATGATTGTCCACCTGTATTTGAATAAACTTCAGTATCCAAAACCAGGATATTGACATTATGTCCTGATGCAAGTACGTGATCCAAACCACCATATCCAATATCATATGCCCAACCATCGCCACCAATAATCCAGTGCGATTTTTTAACCAAATAATTCTTGATTCCAAGAATTTCTTTTGCAAATGGTTTGTCGCATTTTTCAAGTACCGGAATTAATTTATCTGTAGCTACTCTTGATGCGTTTCCATTTTCTTTGGTATCAATCCATTCTTGTAATGCAGTTTTTATATCATCAGAAATACCGTTAGTGATGGCCTCTTTAGCCAAACGCTCAATCCTGTTGCGCAATTTGTCAGAAGCAATTGCCATACCCAAACCATACTCAGCATTGTCTTCGAAAAGTGAGTTTGCCCAAGCAGGACCACGGCCATCTTTGTTGACGGTGTAAGGAGTTGCAGGTGCAGAACCACCATAAATGGAAGAACAACCGGTTGCGTTTGCGATGGTCATCCTATCGCCATACAATTGGGTTATTAATTTGATATATGGAGTTTCGCCACAGCCTGAACATGCACCGTGGAATTCGAATAATGGTTGTGCAAATTGACTGTTCTTGAATATTTTTTCTTTTGGAGCCAAGGTATCTTTATAAGTTACATTCGCAGCAAAATAATCCCAACGTGCCTCTTCTACTTTTTGACTTTCAAGCGGTTTCATAACCAAAGATTTAACTTTGGATGGACATACATCAGCACAAACAGCACATCCGGTACAATCCAATACGCTCACCTGAATTCGGAACTGATGTCCAACGAATTCTTTGCCACTTGCCGCAACAGTTGTTGTGTTGGCAGGTGCTCCGGCAACCTCTTTTTCATTCATTAAAAATGGCCTGATTACTCCGTGAGGGCAAACATAAGCACATTGGTTACATTGAATACAGTTTTCGGCAATCCACTCAGGAACATTTACAGCAATACCACGCTTTTCAAAAGCAGCAGTACCCGCAGGGAAAGTACCATCTTCCCGGTCAAGGAATGCACTTACAGGTAAATCATTTCCCTTGAGTGCATTTATCGGAAACACGATGTTTTTAATAAAATCAGGAACGTCTTTCTCATCCTTTTCATCATGTAATTTAATGTTTTTCCATTCGGTTGGAATCTTTACTTTAATTACTTCAACACCTTTATCAATAGCCAGATTATTCATCCGAACTACATCTTCCCCTTTTTTGGAGAAAGTCTTTTTAACGGCATCTTTCATTTCAGCAATTGCATTTTCGTAAGGTATCACATTGGATATCTTAAAGAAAGCAGCTTGCATAATGGTATTTGTCCTTGAACCCAATCCAATTTCTTCAGCAATTTTTGTTGCGTTGATGGTATAGAATTGAATATCATTTTCAGCCATGAATTTCTTCATGTGATCAGGAAGTTGATTTTTGGTTTCTTCCTCATCCCATGTGCTGTTAAGCAAGAAAGTACCGCCTTTTTTCATCCCATGCAACATATCATATTTATTCAAATAGGATGGAACATGGCAAGCTACTAAATCAGGCGTATTAACCAAATAAGTAGAACGGATTATTTTGTCACCAAAACGAAGGTGTGAAGTAGTAATACCTCCTGATTTTTTTGAATCATAGTCAAAATAAGCCTGAACAAATTTATCAGTAGTATCACCAATGATTTTAATTGAGTTTTTATTTGCACCAACAGTTCCATCAGATCCTAATCCGTAGAATTTTGCTTCGTATGTTCCTGCAGGAACTGTGCTTATTTCAGGTAATTTCACCAACGAAGTAAAAGTAACATCGTCAACGATACCAATGGTGAACCTGTTTTTAGGTTCGCTCTGTTTCAAATTATCATAAACAGAAACAATTTGAGCAGGAGTAGTATCTTTTGAGCTAAGTCCATAACGGCCACCAACAATTATAGGTGAATTTTCTTTTCCGTAGAATAAATCCCGTACATCAAGGTATAAAGGCTCGCCATTGGCACCTGGTTCTTTAGTCCTATCCAAAACTGCAATACGTTTAACAGATTTAGGAATAGCCTTAAAGAAATATTTAGCGGAGAATGGACGGTATAAATGAACAATCAATAAACCAACATTTTCACCTTTAGCATTTAGATATTCAACTACTTCTTTGATGGTTTGAGTAACTGAACCCATTGCAATAATGATATTTTCTGCGGTTGCAGGACCAAAATAACTGAATGGAGCATAAGGTCTTCCTGTCATTTTAGCAAACTGCTGCATATAATCATTCACTAAATCAGGAACTGCATCATAGAATTTATTGGCAGCCTCCCTGCTTTGGAAATAAATATCAGGATTTTGAGCAGTACCACGGGTTACAGGATTTTCAGGATTTAATGCCCTGTTGCGGAATGCTTGCAATGCTTCCATATCCAACATTCCTTTCAGATCCTCCATTGCAGGAATTTCTACTTTTTGAATTTCGTGCGAAGTTCTGAATCCGTCAAAAAAGTGCATAAATGGAACCCTTGATTTAATAGCTGCAAGATGCGCAATTGCACCAATATCCATTATTTGTTGCACACTTCCGGTAGCCAACATTGCAAAACCGGTTTGGCGGGCACTCATCACATCAGAATGGTCGCCAAATATAGAAAGTGCCTGAGCTGCCAAGCTTCTTGCGCTTATATGGAAAACAGCAGGCAATAACTCACCAGCCATCTTGTACATATTAGGTATCATTAAAAGCAAGCCTTGTGATGCAGTAAAAGTTGTAGTTAATGCACCTGCTTGTAAAGATCCGTGCACAGCGCCCGAAGCTCCACCTTCTGATTGCATTTCTGTAACCTCTACAGTTTCACCAAAAATATTTTTCTTGCCTAGTGCTGACCATTCATCAACATTTTCAGCCATGTTTGATGATGGCGTAATGGGATAAATTGCGGCAACTTCGCTAAACATATAAGCGACGTGTGCAGCAGCATAACTACCATCACATGTTATAAACTTCTTACTCTTTGTCATGATTCAACGTTTTATTATTATCTTTCTTAAATAATGTTACTTTGATTTGAGCTGCAAAATTAGGACAATTTCGCCATTTTTGTTTGCTTTAATTCAATTTAGAATCATTCTGAATTAATTTAATTATCAAGCATAATCAACCTTTTTTGATTAAAAGTATTTATTTCTAATCCAAGTAATTCAGCTTTTCCGTAACTTTGTTTTAGATTTATTATTTATTCCATATTTGTTTAATAATATTAAAAGCCATGATTAATCCATTTAAAAAATCCTTTACTTACCTTTTAACAGGGTCGTTTTCTATTGTTTTTGCGGCTTGCTATGGAGCACCACTAGATCTTCAAAATCCAAAACTAATCAAAGTTAAGGATGATAACAATCTGGCAATCCAGGGATTAAAAGTTACACTTTATGAAAACCGCAAGCCGATTGGAGAGCAATTCACTAATCTGGATGGTAGTGCAGAGTTTTACTTTGCTCCAAAAGACAAATACAATTATTCGGCTAAAATTGAAGATGTTGATGGAGTTGAAAACCTGGGATTGTTTAATACTACAGAGGTAAATTTAAACAAGGAATCATTTATTGAGCTGAATCTTCAGAAAACAGTTAAATAATTGAATTCAAAATGTCAAAGACAAAGTTCCAAGGACCAATTTCTAATTTCTAAGTTCATTATTTTGTCCATAAAATCGAACCTCCAAAGCAAACTGCACAATATTTATAAGCAGCACGAAATCAATAACCACCATCTGCAATATGTATTTCTGGAAATTACTAAACGATGCAATTTGAACTGTCTGCATTGTGGCTCCGATTGTAAAAAAGAAGCCCAATCCCCAGAGCTAAGCACAGAAAGTTGGACTAAAATTATTACTTATCTAAAAGATAGGTTTTCGGAAAGTATTGCTTTTGTTATTACTGGAGGAGAACCACTTATGCACAATGATTTGCTTGAGATTGGTTCATTTATACATCAAAATGGTATGCGGTGGGGTATGGTAACAAACGGGATACTCTTGAATTCAAACAATTTTGCAATGCTTAGGGATTCTGGTATTTCGAGTATTACGCTCAGTCTCGATGGACTATCAGAATCGCATAATTGGCTGCGAAACAGTCAAACATCATTTGCAAAAACGCTTAATGCCCTAAATATCATAGCCCGATCTGATATTGAACACAAGGATGTTGTAACTTGTGTTTCGCCCCAAAACCTCAATGAATTGGATAATATCGCCAATTTACTCATTGAAAACGGCATTCACAATTGGAGGTTGTTCCGGATTTTTCCTTCCGGAAGGGCAAATGCCAATGCTGAACTTAAACTTTCCTTTTCCCAAACAAGGGAATTATTGGAATGGATTAAAAACAACAAAAAAGATTATAGCAAAAAAGGTTTAAACATCAATTTAAGCTGCGAAGGTTGGGTTCCTTTTGATGAGGATAAAAAGCTAAGGGAGCATCCTTTTTTCTGTAGATCAGGGATCAATATTGCATCCATTCTATCGGACGGCACCATAACCGGTTGTTCTAATAATTCAAAGGGTTTTCATGTGGGCAATATCATCAATGACAATTTTGGGAATCTTTGGGAAAACCATTTTGACATTTTCAGGACTAAAAAATGGTTGAACAATACAGTTTGTGCAGATTGCAATCATATTAAATCCTGCAAGGGAAGTTCAATTCATCTTTGGGATATGGGGGATTCAAAACCGAAATTCTGCTATGCTGTAGATTTGGATTTGGAAAATATTTAAAATGACAGATAATAATCTCTAGTTATTTCTTTATATTCGGGAGTATAATCATTATTAAGATGGTCACGGATAATCAGATCATTTAATAAACATTCCTTATTTTCCTTTGAATATTCAACAAGGATTCGGTTTGGCTTCTTTTTTTCAGTTCCCCTAACAATCAACTCATTAATTGCATAAAGCTGGTGATTAAAAGCTTCCTTCACCAATGATTCTCTTTGTTCAAATGGATAAATAAGAACAAAACGTCCACTTTCCGATAAAAGTTTTGAAACACCTTTAAAAAGGACATCCAATGGCAATGAATCATTGTGCCTGGCTGTATTGCGTTTTTCATCCAGCGATTTTAATGATTTTACAAAATAAGGAGGATTACAAATGATAAAATCAAAACTTGATTTTGACTTCAAACAAAAATCCTGAAAAGAAATCTGCCCTATTGAAATCCTATCTTTCCAAACACTATTTTCAATATTAAATTTAGCCTGTTGATATGATCCCAAATCCACTTCGATAGAATTAATGAATGCTCCACATTTTTGAGCAAGCATGAGACTTAGCAACCCTGTTCCTGTTCCAATATCCAGAATTGTTTTTGCGTTTCCAACCTTTGCCCATGCACCCAAAAGAACGCCATCCACTCCCACTTTCATTGCAGTTTTATCCTGATATATTGCAAATTGTTTGAATTTAAAGAAGGAATTGGACATTTGATGAAGATAAAAGACAAAAATTAAAAGATAAAATACAAAACTCAAAAAACAAATTTCAAAAATTGGTCATTGAACGAAGTCGAAATGCCAACTTCTAATATTCAAAACTTTTCAAAAACACCCAAGCCAAATAATGCAAAATCATATTTAACTGGATCATTTTCATCAAATTTACTCAGGTTTTCGGTAATTTCTTCCACAGCTTGCCAATCATTTTGCTTGCGGGTGAGCAAACCCAATTTTCGACCTACAGTGGCAGTGTGAACATCGAGTGGTAATTTTAGTGCCGAAGTTGGAATTTTGTCCCAAAGCCCAAAATGAACCCCTCTTCCATCCTTCCGGACCATCCACATTAGAAACATATTCAAACGTTTAGCCGCTGAATTTTTAAATACATTGGAAATATGTTTCGCCGAATGTGAAGGAAATTCTATGCTAAAGAAGACTTCTCGAAAACGGATCAATGAAGTTTTAATATCAACAAAATCGGAACTAAAAATTTGATAAAGTCCGCCATGTTTTAAATATATATTTTGAATACTTTTAAGAAAGAAACCCAAATCTTCTCCATTAAAAGTCCGGTGCTTGAAATTGGCAACCCTTAACAAATCCGTTTCATTTGCATTGATGATAAAATCTA
The DNA here is from genome assembly GCA_025361565.1 of Bacteroidota bacterium. Lineage (GTDB taxonomy): Bacteria > Bacteroidota > Bacteroidia > Bacteroidales > NBLH01 > NBLH01. The sequence goes on from JANYKN010000102.1 coordinate 12,230, forward strand.
AAGGACTATTATCCAACAGGTTTATTATCCTTTCGGCATTATTGATTATCATTTTGCGGTTTCCCCAGGCAATTGCAGAGGTTAAAAATGCAGCTATTTCTATATCACCACAATTGGTGAAACGATGCGGAATTTGAATGGGATCCGATTCAATAAATAAAGGCTGGTTGTATTGAGTATATTTCTGGTTTAAAAAATCCTGCAATTCATTGATAGGGATTTCCATATTTTAGGAGTTGAATAATACTTAAATAATAGAAGACAACTATCAAAACTCAAATATCAAAATGCAAAATTCAAATTCCTAATGGCTGATTTCAATTTAATAATATCGTTTGCTAAGTGCATCCGAAGAACTAATTTCAAATTTTCAAATATCAGATAATTACTCCGTTGCTACTACTCCATCAGAAATACGCAGAATCCTGTCAGACATTTCGGCCAGGCTGTTGTCATGGGTTACAATGATAAAGGTTTGGTTGTATTTATCGCGAAGCGTAAAAAAAAGTTCATGCAGTTCTTTTTTATTCACAGAATCCAGATTTCCAGATGGTTCATCAGCAAGTATAACAGCAGGTTTGTTAATCAGTGCACGAGCCACTGCAACGCGCTGTTGCTCACCACCAGACATCTGTGAAGGTTTGTGTTTCAACCGTTCACCCAGGTTTAAAAACTCAAGAATCTTCACTGCTTCCTGTTCTGCTTCTAATTTTGATTTTCCGGCAATAAAAGCAGGAATACAAACATTTTCAAGGGCTGTAAATTCAGCCAACAAATGATGAAATTGAAACACAAAGCCAA
>JANYKN010000110.1 GCA_025361565.1 Bacteroidota bacterium
AATGTTCCATCAGTTTGCGTTCCTGTTTTTTGTTCAGTTTATTGGTAACCCAATAAGTTATAGCATAAAAAGGCATTACCAATGCCGCAACCAGGGCAAGTTTCCAATTGTAAACGAACATAAAGGCAAAAGAAAAGCCAATGATAAAGATGTTTACTATCAGGTTAATAGCCACATCGTTAATGAAGGCACGGATTTTAACCGCATCGTTCACCCTTGAAATTATTTCACCTACACGCATGGTGTCGAAAAAACGTTGTGGAAGTTTCAACAGATGCTTATAATAGCCCAATATAAGCTGCGCATCAATCCGTTGTCCGGTTTTTAACACGAATATACTTTTTGCTGCACCAATAAAAATTTGCAATACCAAAATGATAATCATGCCCACGCTCAGGAGGTTAAGTAAATTGGTATTGCGATCGACCAACACATAATCGGTTATTTTTTGAATATAAATAGAAACCGATAAGCCTAAAATAGTATAAATTACCGCCCCAAATAATGCCTGAGCCAATATACTTTTGTTTGGTTGCAATAAATAAATGAAACGACTTAGATTGGAAACCTTTTCATTTTTAGCATTAAACCCATCATTGGGTATCATCAACACAAGAACGCCAGTCCAAATTTCAACAAACTTGTCAATTGGCATTTTTTCTAATAATCCAGTACCTGGATCCATTATCTGGATATATTTTTCAGTAACTTTGTAAATAACTACATAATGCTGAAGTACTTCTTTTACAATTACATGTGCAATTGCAGGTACAGGTATTTTTGGTAATGCATCTTTATTTCCTTTTACACCTTTTGCTGTGAAGCCAAGTTTTTCGGCAGCCTGTAAAAGTCCGTAAACATTGGTTCCTTTTTTATCAGTACCGGCAATTTGCCTGATACGCGATACAGGCAACTTTAACTTATAGTGGGATGCGATAGAAGTGATACAAGCTGCACCGCAATCGGTAATATCGCGTTGTTTTATTTTTATACTCATGGGTTTATTCCAGTAATTAAGGGTTTGTTTTGTGTATCGAGTATTTTGGGGTTTAGCCAGTCATCGGCTTTATCGTATAATAAATCGAATAATGATCTTCGTATCAGTTTAAACCTGCTGGTCAAGGTCATGCCTTTCTTTAGTTTGCCTTTATAACCATTTTTCAGTTGTAAAAATTCCGTATGTAACTGACACCTGACTTTAAATACCGGGGATTGGTTAATCTGTGCAATATCATCCATAATTTCAATCACTTTTCCTTTGGCTGTGCCCCATTGGTTGTAATTGAAAGCATCGAACTGAAAATTAACATCCATCTCTTTTCTGATTTGTCCAATATCACCGGGGTTCACATAACATTCAACTATTAAATCCTCGCCTGGCGAAATCTGGGCAATGTTCTGGTTAGGAACTATATAGTTACCTGATTTAATTCCGGAATATTGGTTTATTGTGCCTGATATGGGTGCTGTAATGATGTATTGCTCTTTTTCTTTTGATAATTGGTTTAGCTGGGATTGGAGTTCCATATTCTCCAATTCGTATTGAACAAGCCTAGCCTGCCATTCATTTATTTTTTGATCATGTATGAGTTTCAAACGGCTATCGGCCATTTCGTAAGTATTTTTCTTTTTTTCATAATCAACCCTTGCAATGACCGTTTTGTTAAAAAGTTCCTGATCGGTTTCAAATTCCTTTTTCAATTGTTTTACTTCCAGCTCCTGTCCAAGATATTCTTGTTTATAAGCCATGTATTCTTTAAGATACGCATTGGTTTGGGGTTTTTGATCGCTATTTGAGACCAGTCCTTTTAAATCATCAACGAAACCTTTGTTCTCTTCCATTTTTCGCTGGTTGATTGCCATTTGTTCATTGATCTTGTCCGTTTTTATCATAAGAAGTGTATCGCCTTTATTTACCCATTGGTTTTCCAATAGTTTGGTGAATTTTACCTCGCCATAAACTGCAGAAACCAATTGATTATTTTCTTGTCCTGAGCGGATAATACCTCGGCTTTGAGTGCTTATATCAACTTTTATCATAGGCAATAAAACAATAAAAGCAAATACAATTACGATAGTTACCACATAAATAATATTGCTTTTGGAGTGTTGCTTTGCAAAATAGTTTTCTACGGAAAACTCTATAATTTCTGGTGGGAAAATTTTATCTTGTGACATAATTAGGCCAATTTATTTTACAATTTTTGTTTACCATTCTCAAATTTTTTTCCTACAATTCAATAGTGCAACAAAAATAACCCTAAAAAAAACGCCATTCAAGGTAGCCGAAAGGATACCTTTTTGTTAAACAGCTATAAAACAAGCATATAAAAAATAATAATTTATTGTTTATTTTCATATTTGTAATATTGGACCAATTTCGTATTATTGAAAGACTCTATCAACACTTAATTCCATATCAATTTAAAGGTAGATTTACGATTTTGTAAATTTTCCCATTTCTAAATTATTTATCCATAATACGTAAGTAAGTCATTTTTTAAGTTTTGTGGTTTAATAATACTTCCAGCGATTTGCATTTGCAGAAGATTTTTGTTTTTTTTGAACAAAATTTCTTTTCAAATGTGTATATATATATTTTTTCATACATTGCGATAATTATGTGATCAATTAAAACAAGAGTAAAAAAATTCCTAAACCCATCTAAAATGCACAAAGAATTTATCATTAAACAAAAATTCAAATCCAAATCATTGAATTATCCTAGCCTTAAAAAATACAAACAGGTACTTGCCGAATTGGACTCTTTTACCAACCAGTTTTATTGGATGTTCGATTATTACAAAAACTGCTTTTATTATATAACAGAAAACACCAGCTGGTTTCCTAAAAGGGAAAACGCTTATACCCCGGGGATGGGCTACCAATGCCTTATCGAAAATACACACCCCGATGATGTGGCCTATCTGCTTGAAATTCAAAAAGTGGCTTTTAGCTTCTTTTTTAGCCAAAAAATTGAGGATAGAATGAATTCCAAATTTGCTTTTAAAATGAGGATACTTACCAAATGGGACGATTATATCCCCCTGGTTTTTAAGATAAAAGTTGGGTTTATGGATGAGGAAGGAAACCTTTGGATAAGCCTTGCCAGTGGAACACCTTCACTAACTGAAAATTTTTTCCATCCGCTGATTACAAGCACATTGGACTCAAAAGTATTATTTACCCCCGATATCAAGCATTCAAAAATAGATTACAGCTATCCAAAACTAAGCCCCATGGAAACCAAAGTGATCCAGTTAATGGCCATACATAAGAGTACTGAAGAAATCTGTACTGAGCTTGACTTCACAAATGGTATGTGCAAAAAACACAGGATCAACTTGTTTAAAAAACTGAATGCCACAAATAGCATGTCCGAAATAGAACATGCAAGGTTGCTGGGTATATTAAATGCGTAAATGCATGAATGAGTGAATTTGAGGATTACTTAGTATTTAAGCATTCACTCATTTAAGCATTCATTCATTCCTTCCCACAAATAGCCCTATAACTACAATAATTACAATTATCGGCAAATTCGGTTTGGGTGAAATGAATTTCGGTGTTAAAAATTTCAGAAATCAAAATGCTTAATTCATTTTCAAAATCGACCAATAGATTGGTGAACGTGTTATGTTTCAGATCGGTTTTTGCTCGGTCAACTTTTATTTGAATGGAAGAACTGAAATCTTTTTTATACATGTTTTTAATATCGTAAATGCCTGGAATAATAAGATATTCCAATAAATCAGGGTTATTTTTAACCAGAAGTCCATATATGAAAACTTGTAAAATGGCTTTTTTCCGTTTTAAACTATCTCGGTTAAATAACTCCTCAATGCCTGTGAATTCTTTATCTGCCTTGCCAGTCTTATAATCGATCACATGTAGGTTTTGTTCTTTTTTATCAATCCTGTCGATGATACCTTTCAAACCGACCTCCAATGATTTATCATTTATCTCAATTTGAATGCTGGTTTTAAACGAATCTTCTTCTTCCAATTGAAGGATTTCGAAAGGTGCACGTTTTTCGTCGAATTTTAAAATATAATTCAAATATTTCAATATTACTTCTTTAATAATCAATAAATTACCAGTATATTCAAAAATACTATTTTGGTCCATTCCCAGATGGATTTTAAATGCCTTTATAAGGGTTAAATCCAATTGATTGGTTAGAACTTTAAAATCTTGTTTTTCAATTGTTTGATTTCCTTTAGCTTTGATTAGATTCCCATAAAGCATTTCCATTACCAAATGAATAATAATTCCCATTTGCACTGGAGTAAATTCTTCTTCAACCTGATCGGGCTCTTTTAATTTTGCAATATATTTTAGGTAAAATTGAAACGAACAATTTAAGTATGTATCTATTGATGTAGCTGTTAATTGTTTTTTTGAACTTCCATTTTCCACAACATAATCATTCAATTTTTTAAGAATTGAATCCGATTTTTGGACAGTAATGCTCTTATTGCCAATTAGTTTTAACTGTTGGTTAAGTTGCAGTTTGGTAATTTCAAAACCTGATTCTAGTTCAAGTTGATAAATAAAGCGACTAATTTCACCGGAACGCTTGTTACTTCCCAGGTTATCATATAAAATGATGATGTTTTTTGCTCTTTGAAGCAAACGATAATAAAAATAGGCAAAAATAGCATCTTGGTATTTGAGCACAGGCATATCAAAAGCATGCCGCATACTCTCTGAAATCAGGCTGGGAGCCCGGCCCAGTTTTGGTAAAATACCTTCGTTGGCATTCAGTAAAATCACATTTTCAAAATCGATGTTTCGGGTTTCAATCAATCCCATAATCTGCAATCCATCAGTAGATTCACTTTCAAAAGGAATGCGTAATTTACTTAATACCTGCTTAATAAACTGATAAACCGAATTAAAGCTCAATTGTAGCTTGATAGATTCTTGCTGTAAAACTTCATGCAACCGTTTAATTTCAACATAAGTATGATAAATATATTCATCTTCAAGTGATTGCTGCTGCATTTGCCGTTCGGGCAAGCTAGTAAATAAGATGAATAACAAATTAAGCAATTTTGCGGGCAAATCTCCTGCATTCTTTGTAGCAACTGGTGTAAAAATGGTTTCGAACAAGGCAAGACCTTCTTTTACAAGCAAATCATTTGAAACATAAACCATTTGCTTGTTTGTAATTTCCTCTGTAATTTCAGCCACAGCCTTAGGATAAAGCGGTTTTATATATGGATGGTTCAATATGGCAAGCACGTCTTTGTGATAAATCCGGATTTTTCCATTTTCAAAGCTATTTATTGCATTTTGAATTTTTAAAAAATACACCAATAAACTGTAGATTCCAGTATTTTTTAAAGGGTATCCCATAGTAATATTCAAACTTGCTATATAATCTGGAATGGAATGCAAAACAGGGAAAAGCATATTTTCATCGGGCAGCACAATTACTGTTTTTTCAGGATTTTCGAGCTTCATTTCCCTGTTGCAATATTGTTTTAAAATAGCTGGTATTGCTTTAGCCTGTCCAATATTACCGGGTATTCCAATCAAACTAATCTTTTTTTGGAACGATTTAAAATTTCCTGGAATTTGAGAAGTATCCTCATCCAAAATTTCATAATTTACCCTTAAAAAATCGCCTGCTTCCTGAATGGGATTGTGGTGATAATAAGAATCATTGTCCCAATAAAAATATGCTTTCTTTTTGTTTTTCAGATACTTGAAAAGCTTTTTCTGTGCTTTGTTCAGCGCATTGAAACCTATAAAAATTTTGATATTCTCACTTTCATTTAATTGATTTGCAGCAATTAAAACAGCAAGTTGTTTATATATTAATCCCTCGTATGCTTGCGATTTCAATAACAATTTAACTGTAAAATGATTGTAAACCTGAGGTAAAATATTCCAAAGTTGCAGGAACAATTCCTTTTCTCGGCTTTGATCTTCAATGGAAAAGTTTTTCCAGTATTGTTTGATTATAATAAGTTGTTCTTCATTCAAGCTGTTATATTTGGCATCAATTTCATGCAGATTTTTAATGTTTGTAAATATTTGATTGGCTTCAATCAGGTAATTATCTATTTCGTTAAAATCGTTCAGGATAATTTCGCCAAGTTTAAGAAAAGCATCAAAATCGTATGTGAAATTTTTATCAATTTGTTTAAATGAATCATACAATTCAAACAACAAACTTATTTTATCGATGGAATGGATCTTTGATAATTGACTGATATACTTATTGATGGTATATGTCTTTGGCGACCAGGTCGTTTTTTTGAGCGCTTCTCCCAAGCATTTTTTAAAGTGGAAATCTGTCCGTTTATTTGGAAAAATAATTTCAACTTTCGATAATTCCGAACCGAATTTAGCAACAATATCTTCTGCGGTTTCCTGTAAAAATGATTTCAAAACTTGAAAATTATTAGGTAAATATTTCTAATTACTATTGGGTTTAATGTTAATCTTATTAATTCATAATCATTAACATATTTTGATTATCATTGGGATATGGAGAATTTTGTTTTCAAACAAAATTTTTCAAAAATTTGTGATAATCAGTTAAATCTGTGTCATTCGTGTTCCAATTTTAAAACATCGTAGATGTTCATGAATAATGCAGGTTAAAAACCAAAACCAAAATTAACAAAATTCCGTATCTTTAACTTTGAAAATTGATTTAACCCAAACACAAAAGCCATGAATTTTATAGAACTTGCCAAACAGCGCTACTCTTCGAGAAAATACAAAAATCAACAAGTCGAAGACGAAAAGTTAAATATAGTTCTGGAAGCTGGAAGGATAGCACCATCAGCTGCGAATTACCAACCCTGGATTTTTATTGTGGTTAAGGATGAAAATATTGAAAAGCTAAGGGCTTGTTATCATCGTGAATGGTTTATGACTGCACCAATGTATATTGTTATATGCATCAATCACAACCAGTCTTGGAAACGGAAAGACGGTAAAGACCATGCAGATATTGATGCGGCTATTGCTGCTGACCATATGACCCTTGCTGCAACTGATATTGGACTTGCAACTTGTTGGGTATGTAATTTCGAAAAAGACAAACTTATTGAAACGTTAAACTTACCAGTTGAAATTGAGCCCGTTGTTATTTTAAGTCTGGGTTATCCGGCTGATAATTTAGATGCAAACAGACATCAGACCAAAAGAAAAAAGCTGGAGGAAATTGTGTATCATGAAAAATATATGAAGTAATAGATATGAAATGTAAAACCATTTTTCAAACATTAACCAATCCTAAGATGAAAAAACTGATTTATTTTTTCCTTTGCTTTTCAAGCTTTTTTTCATGCAATCAATCTGCACAAAACACTGAAAATAAAAATGATAGTACAACCGTAACTGAACAATCTTATGTACCCGAAATTGAAAAAACATCCGATAAAACGATGAAATCGGATTTTTTTATCATAAGCACATCAGCAACCGCTGATATCAAAGAAGCAGTTGAACAGGTAAAAAAATTACAAGCCGATAAACATCCGGCAGGTTATCTTTGGATGCCCGAATATGAGTCGCTAAGCGATAAAGAGTTATATTCTGTATTTATTGGTCCTTTTTCAGCAATGGACACTTGCATCAAATATCTCGAAGTTTATAAAAAAACAAAGCCAGATGCTTATGCTGTAAAAGTTCAACACAAAAAAGAACGTGTTGCTATCAATAATAAATTCGATATTAGGGTAAATGATGTAAGACAATTCCTGATTTTGACCTACTCAACTCCCAAAGACGAAGAGCAATATGCTGCAGATGGAGGCGAAGATTGGGGATGGTTTACCAATGATGTGTACACTTATTTCAATAAAAATTATCCCGATAAAGTTATTTTTAGCAGCATTTATAACGGCTGGCTAAGTACAACTGATATAAAAGCTCTTGAAAAAGAAATGCACCCCGAAGGTTTTGGATATGTTTTGATCAAAGGAAAAGAAAAAATATTTTTAACACATAATTTGCCCGATGCAATCATTTCGGGGGCTTGCGAATTTTTTGGCCTCGAAAATGTTCCAAATATCCAAAGCGAACAAGGGGAATAATGTTGATAAATGATTTATTAAGATTTACTAGGATTTTCCTCAAGATCTTAATTCAAACAATTAATTCACATATTCCTGATTGTTTTAATATTTTTGTGAATCTTAAATATTTAATTATCTAATTTCTAATAACAATTATATGATTTTAACAACTGGCGGCACTGGATATATTGGCTCACATACCGTAGTGGAATTATTAAATGCAGGTTTTGAAGTACTTATCGTCGATGATTTATCCAATTCAGAAAAAGAAGTGGTTCAACGTATCGAAAAAATTACCAATAAAAAAGTAGCATTTGAAGAGATTGATTTAAAGAACAAGGAAAAAACTTTTGCGATTTTTGAGAAATATCCAACTATAAACGCCATTGTGCATTTTGCGGCATCAAAAGCAGTAGGTGAATCGGTTGAAAAGCCACTTATGTATTACGAAAACAACATTGGCTCGTTAATTAACCTTTTGCAAGCCAGCGCAAAATATGAGATAAATAATTTTGTATTCTCTTCGTCGTGTACGGTATATGGTCAGCCCAATGTTCTGCCAGTTACAGAAAATACACCTCGTTGTGAAGCTGAATCACCCTATGGAAACACAAAAAAAATAGCTGAAGATATTTTAAAAGATACAGCTTTTGCTGATAAAACTTTCAAATCCATAGCCTTGAGATATTTTAATCCAATTGGGGCACATCCAACAGGTTTGATCGGAGAACTTCCGCGTGGAGTGCCTGCCAACCTAATTCCATTTGTTACTCAAACAGCATTTGGTTTGCGAAAAGAATTAAGCATTTTTGGAAACGACTACAATACACCTGATGGAACCTGCATTCGAGATTATATAAATGTTGTAGACTTGGCCAAAGCCCATGTAATATCCATTAAAAGATTGCTGGAAAACAAAAATAAATCGAACTATGAGTTCTTTAACATCGGAACAGGCAAGGGATCTACCGTTTTAGAAGTTGTAAAAGCTTTTGAAAAATCGACTGGTGTAAAGGTAAACTATAAAATTGTTGCCAAAAGGCCCGGAGATATTGAGAAAATTTGGGCCGATACTACTTATGCCAACATAGAGTTGGGCTGGAAAGCTGAAACTGGCTTGGAAGAAACACTTGCTTCGGCCTGGAAATGGGAAAAAAATTATAGGGCTTAGATTCATTTAAAGATTCGACTTTCAAAATCACATGATTACAATACTTCCTTTTAAAGTATCGCAATTAGATAGGTTATTGTCAAAAATCAATCATAAACTTTCGATGAGCGTATTAATTTATTCTTTGTATCTTTCAACCTAAATGTGATATTTATTTTTTATATCTTGCTTAATATAAAATAAATACACTGTTATATTGAACTGATTGAATTTTTAAACTTAAACTTAACACATGGATACTTCACAAATATTTACAGAAAACTTTCTTTTTCGGATTTTGATCAATATGGCTTCCATGATAATCCTGATCCGATTTGTATATTACACCACCTATCAGAAAAAGGATTCTTTCTTTACCTTTTTCCTTCTCAATTTTATTGTTTTCCTTTTGTCATATATGCTTGAAAAAACAGGTGGATTTGATCATATTGGAAGTGCATTTGGATTATTGGCAGCTTTTACTCTACTTCGTTTTCGGACAGAAACAATTTCTTTAAAAGATATGACCTACCTGTTTATCATCATGACATTTGGCCTGATAAACTCAATTATGAAAGGAACTTATCTTGAAATCATTGCATTAAATGGAATGATCATTATAGCAGTTTATGTGGTGGATGGCAACCGCTTGTTGCGAAATCAAAAATTTCAAACCATTGATTACCCTTCCATTGAAAATATTAAACCTGAAAATAGAGAAAAACTCATTGCAGAATTGAAGGAATGCACTGGATTAGATATTCAAAAAATCACCATCGAACATATTGATGTTGGAAAAGGTAAAGTTTTAATAAAATTGTATTATTATTGATATTTAATTTTATTTCTACCTTATGAATTTAAAACGATATTTACAACACATGATTATAAATAAACACATAGGCAGATAAAAAAAATCACAATAGAAACATATTTTTCTAATACGCCTTTTTAAAAGTAAGTGCCAGTAAGAATTTTTAAACTATGTATCTATGTGGTAATTGTTTAAATTTTTCGTTGCAGTTGCACCATCTTAAAATTCAATTACTTTTAACACAGTAAAGTAGAAAGATTCAACATTTTGAAGAAAATAAGCCCGATATTTTATAATTTCGACCCCGTTTTGATAAACAAAACGTATTATTATAAGCCTATTGATGAAAGTTAACCAACGTTATTACCACACCATTTGGATGAAAGGTTCGAAAGTACATATGATTGAACAAAACCTTTTACCATTTGAATTTAAGATCTTTACTTCTCGAAATTACAAAGAAACTTGCCATGCCATAAAAACCATGATTGTTCGCGGTGCCGGAGCTATTGGAGCAGCTGCAGGTTTTGCAATGGCACAGGCAGCCCTCGAAGCTAATGCAAGTAACTATAAAAGCTATCTGCAAGCCGCTAAAAATGAAATAGACGCAACACGTCCCACGGCCAGAAATTTGTTTGCAGCCACTGAAAAAGTATATAAAGCTGCATTGGAAGGAAAAGAAGCTGCAATTACAGCAGCCCAGCAAATTGCAGATAAGGATAAGGCAGACACCAAACGCATTGGAGAGTTGGGGAATACTTTAATTAAAGATGGTTACCGTATTGAAACACATTGCAATGCAGGTTGGCTTGCCTTTGTAGATCATGGAACTGCCCTTGCCCCTATTTATTTGGCCAAAGAAGCCGGCAAAAAAGTATTTGTTTATGTTGATGAGACCCGTCCACGAAGCCAGGGAGCAAGATTAACTGCCTGGGAATTACAAAATGAAGAAATCCCTTTTGCAATAATCCCCGACAATGCGGGCGCACATTTAATGTCGAAAGGCATGATAGATATGGTAATTGTTGGTGCCGACCGTATTGCCAGGAATGGAGATACCGCTAATAAAATTGGAACACTTGAAAAAGCTATTGCTGCAAAATATTACGGAATACCATTTTATGTAGCAGCTCCACTTTCAACATTTGATTTTGAATGTTTAAGTGGAAAAGATATCATTATAGAAGAAAGGGATCAGGAGGAAGTCCTTTATCAATATGGCATTTCAGACGATGGAAAGAAAACAAGGATTTTAGTTGCTTGTCCAAATTCCACTGCCATTAATCCTGCATTCGATGTTACACCAGCTGAATTAATTACCGGGATAATTACTGAACACGGTATTATTAAACCAGATTTTATAGAGATAGAAAAACTCATAAGTATTTAGTATTTTAAAGACATAAAAGCTTGGAATCAAATCAAATAATAATCAATTAAAAATCGAAATGATGAAGAAAATTAAAATTGGAATTATTGCAGTTTTTGTATTTTTACTTCCATCCATAATGCTTTCGCAAATAAGCAAACAAGATAGTATTTGGAAACCTTTCAAATTTTTTATAGGCAATTGGACTGGAACCAATGAAGGTTCTGTTGGAAATGGAGTTTATGAAAGATCTTATAAATTCATCTTTAATGGAAAATTTATTGAAGTAAAAAATAAATCAACTTATTCCCCAACAGCTGAAAATCCAAAAGGCGAAGTTCACGAAGATGTGGGATATATTAGTTATGATAAGATTCGTAAAATATTTATACTGAGACAATTTCACATCGAAGGATTTGTAAATCAATACAAACTGGATAGTATTTCTCCTGACAAAAGAACTATAATATTTATTACGGAAAGCATTGAAAATATTGCACCTGGTTGGAGAGCAAAAGAAAGTTATCAGTTGATTAATGATAACGAATTTATCGAATCATTTGAATTGGCTGAACCAAACAAAGATTTTGAAGGTTACTCAAAAGCAACATTAAAGAGAAAGAATATGTAAATTGATTATATTGCAAAGAAAAGCCTAACTTCTTGTTCATTTGTAATTTTAGAAACAAAAAGTTGATTATAGTATTCAAACCATTCCTACCAGTATTATACAAAACGTTTGGGCATATTTTTTCAATCGAAAAATTGAAATTAAATACCAATCCAGAAAATATAACAGTAAATTGTTTCCGATTCCATAGAAATCTATCTGGTTGTTTACAAAAATATATTCAACTCCATTTTACGAAACCCAGTTTCAAATGCAATGAGATCTAGAATTCCTGGAGGGAAAACTAATATCCACGTAGAAAAATTACATCAGATACCATAATCCAAATTCTGGTAATGGACTTGGATTTGCCAACCTGCAAGGGTTATGTAGATGAACAACGTGGCAAAATTTAAATAGAGAGCGAAGTTGAAAAGGGAACTGATTTTAAATTTCCAATATCAAAAATCTAAATGAAAACTTAAGCCAAAATTGCCTAAATAATTCAGTATTTTTGAAGTATATCAGCATTGAGTTAATTGATTGAATTTTGCATTAAGATTGTCAGGTTTTATGTAATGTATTTGTAAATTAATTATGAATATAAAAACCTCGGTTATTAAATTTAAAAAAACAATAAATGAAAAGCAAAATCAACTTTAAGTATATAATTATTGGCTTTATCACCGGATTTATACTGAGCTTATGTGGAATGACCTTTGAAGATTACATGCACAATATCCCATTTTTAATGGCATTAAGCTCTTTACATCATTTTATCGCTCCTACTTTTATTGGTTGTTTTTCAAGCTTGTTCGGCTTTCTTTTGTGGAAGCGAAAAACAAATCAAATCAGGGCAATTAACCTACATTCAAAAAATCTTCGGGCGCTTCTAGATATAAATTCAGCACTTATTTCAACCATTGAAATAGATTCAGTTCTTCAAATAATTATTGATGAATCAACACATCTCACTAATCTTGAGACAGGTGCAATTTATCTCCATGAAAATGAAAAATTATATCTCGGTGCAACCACTCCTCCTCTTCCACTTGAATTTCCTGAAATTTTGCGTTATGATTTATTGACAAATCATCCCAATATTCAAAAATCATTAATTGAAAAACAACCTGTAACAATTCCGGATACATCATTAGCTATTTTTTCGGATGCAGAAATGCGGGTGATTAAATTCAGAGGGTTACGTTCAATAATTTATATTCCTCTAATTATTGAAAACCGTCCCGTTGGTACATTAATTTTGGGAACCATAAACAAACTTCGCTCATTTTCGGAACATGAAATAAATATGTATCGTTCATTTTCAAGTCAGGCAGCTCTAACTATCGAAAATGCAAGGCTATTTAAGGAAAGTTTGCAAATAGCTGAAGAACTTCGACAACAGAACGAAGAATTTCTAAGCCTAAATGAAGAATTGAGTGAGAGCAATTTAAGAATTCAAAAAATAAACGACGAATTGAAATTAGCAAAGGAAAAAGCAGAAGAAAGCGACAGATTAAAATCTTCATTTCTAAAAAACATGTCGCACGAAGTAAGGACTCCACTAAATGCAATTACAGGTTTTTCTTCATTGATAACAAATCCAAATCTAATCCCTGAGAAATTAATAAAATTTTCAGAAATGATTTCAACTAGTAGCCAAAAACTTATTGAAATAATTACAGATGTTGTTGAAATATCGCAAATACATTCAAACCTAATTAAAACAAAAATGTCGGAATTTGACATTATTTCAATATTGGATAACCTAATCATTCGTTTTAAAAACATCGCAAAAACAAAAAATATTGATTTAGTTTTAAATTATAATATCCTACAAAAAGAATATCTAATTGTTTCGGATAAAGAAAAAGTAGAAAGTATAATTAATCATTTAGTCGACAATGCTATAAAATTCACCGCCCAAGGTTCGGTTGAAATAAACTGTGAATTGGATCTTCTAAATATTAACATTTCAATTTCCGATACAGGAATTGGAATCTCTTTTGAAATGCAAGAATTAATTTTTGAGCCATTTCGGCAAGTAGAAACAGGAATCATTAGAAATTACGGTGGTAATGGATTAGGATTGCCCATTGCAAAAGCGTATATAGATATACTGAATGGTTCAATTTCGTTAAAATCGGAATTGAACAAGGGAAGTACTTTTATGGTTTCGATACCTATAAATAAAGAGGCAATTGAATCAAACAAAACATCTGTAAAAAGTAAAAAATATTCAATCAATACTATTTTAATTGCTGAAGACGAATATTCCAACTATCAATATTTATGCGAAATACTTGATACATCAAATTTTAAAACGCTATATGCAAAAAATGGCCAACAAGCTTTAGATTTGTGTCTATCGAATCCAACAATTGACCTAATCCTTATGGATATAAAAATGCCAATTATGGACGGAAATACTGCAGCAAAACAAATTAAACTGTTTCGACCGGATCTACTAATTATAGCACAAACTGCTTATGCCCGCGAAAGTGAAAAAGAGAATTTCAAAGATGCTTTTGATGATTATATAACAAAACCGATAAATGCAGATGTTTTAAAACAAAAACTGTTGAAATATATTGATAAATGATGAATAGGTAATGCTAATTATTTCAGGTTATCCAACTTTGATTTGTGAATTTTAAATTCATATAAAAATAATTTGTCAACTTAATATTTCAATGATTATGATAATGATTTTTGTTAAAATATAATTTCAGAACAAATTGAGAAAACCACAAATTGGAAGCGTTTTAAAAAAAAGCAAAAACAATATTGCTTTTATTATCTTACTATTTACCATTTCTCTGCTTTATAATTATCCTCAAATTTTAAAACATAGACCATACTCCATTCATCAATGGCGTCAAGCGGATTGTTTATCACTAACTCTGAATTATTACAAAGAAGGGCGAAATTTCTTTGAACCTGCTATCCATTGGGTGGGCAATGGTAAAGATGGTAAAACAATAAGCGAATTTCCTATCATATATTACACTGTTGCCAAATTATGGAAATTATTTGGTTACCATGAATACATATTCAGGCTGGTAAATATATTAATTGTTTTTTCTGGACTATTTTGTCTCTATAGGCTTATATTTGATATTTTATCTGATTTATTTTGGTCAATAACAATTACACTTTTTTTATTCACTTCTCCAATCTTGGTGTATTATACCAATAATTTCACTGCCGATGCACCTGCATTCGGTCTCGCGTTAATTGGTTGTTATTTTATATGGAATGGATATAAAAAACAAAATAAATTTTGGTATTACTCATCTTTCCTGTTTTTCCTTCTGGCTGGATTGATTAAAATAAGCTCATTGTTATCTTTCATTGCAATTCTATGTATCCATATTTTCAAGGTACTTTACTATAAAAAAGAAAAATGGTGGTTTTATAAATGGTACAATATTTTACCTTATTTTATTGTTTTGGGTATTATTGCTGCATGGTACAAATATGCAGTATATTACAATGAAAAAAACCTGGGTGGAATATTTTTAACCGGCATTTTTCCAATTTGGGATTTGGATGCAACTGCGATAAAGAATAATTGGTTAAGCTTACGTAAAGATTTAATGCCTGCTTATTTTAATAAAGTAGCACTTACTGTCAATTTCATCTTTTTTGTTATTTTACATTTCTTTTACAAAAATACAAACAGACTATTATTTTTTATGATGGATCTGGTATTTCTTGGAATGGTGGCATATTGCATCCTTTTTTATCAGGCTTTCACAGTTCATGACTATTATTTGACCAATCTTTTAATTTTTCTTCCTCTTCCGGTTGTTACTATGCTTGAAATGTTAAAAAGAAATAATGTTAAGTTGTTTCAACTAAAATTCCTAAAATTTATAGCGATTAGTGCCCTACTAATATTAATTTATGAAACCTCAGTAATAAACAGGTTAAAATACTCCGCAACAGATGATATGGTTAAAAACAATATTGCCGTTGGCAAAATGGATATGGATTATTGGTCTTGGTATCATTGGGATTATAAAAATCATTTAAAAGCTTACGAAACAATAATACCATACCTTAGAAAAATTGGATTAAAAAGAACCGACCGTGTTTTATGCCTTCCGGATGCAAGTATAAATATTTCCTTATATTTGATGGATCAGAAAGGTTTTACAGCATATGGTTATAGCAATCTATCATTAGATCAACGGATGAAATTATATAAGAAAAACGGTGTTCAATATTTGATCACTGATACTTTATATTTTAATGAAAATCAATACTTAAAACCTTACATTCATTCCAAAATAGGAAGTTACGATAATATCAATGTTTTTAAATTAAACTAGAATCGTGGAGGAATATGATGATGGGCAAAACAGAAATGTTTTAAATTAAATAAAATGAGATTATTAAATTTCAGCACATTAAAACCACATAAATTCTTCATCACTTTTGCAAGCAGCTTTGGTTTAATTATTCTGTTATTAACGCCACCTTTTCAAGTTCCTGATGAAATAATTCACTTTTACAAAGCTTATCAGATTTCCGAAGGCAATTTCATATCTATAAAACAAAATGACCGAATAGGAGGATTTTTGCCAACAAGTATTATAAAAATAACTGGACCTTTTTTAGGTTTACGCTGGTATAATCATACAAAAACAAATCGAAAAATCATTTTTGAACAATTTAAAGTACCACTAAAAGATAATGAAAGAACATTTGCTGATTTTCCCAATAATGCAATGTATTCTCCTGTTTGTTATATTCCACAGGCTTTATCAATATTTGTTTTTAGAAAATTAAATTTACCACCATTATATATTTTTTATGGCGCAAGATTATTTACTTTATTGTTCTGGATTTTTGGTATTTACAAGGCAATTAAGATAATTCCTTTTTATAAATGGTTATTTGCACTTATAGCCTTGTTGCCCATGTCGTTGTATATCAATATGTCATTAAGTGCAGATGTAATGACCAATCTGCTTTCTTTTTTCTTCATTGCATATACATTAAAGTATGCTTATTCCAAAACAAATGTGACTTATAATAATTTTCTGATTTTACTTTTATTGATAATCTTGCTTGCATCAACAAAACTTGTATATACACCATTGGTTCTTTTAATATTTTTGATTCCTAAAAAGAATTTTATGGATAAAAAACACTATTTTATTCAAATTTCCCTTGTGTTTATTATAGCTTTTTGCACCGTGATTTTCTGGTCAATAAAATTGAACAACTTATACTTACCCTATAATTTATATAATAGACAATTTCGTGATGCAGCTTCTTTGATTGAATGTGTAAATGCTTATGCACAAATGGAATACCTGACAAATCATAATATTTACATCATTCGTGTTCTCATTAATTCCATGGTTCAATCTTTCGATATGTATTTTCGAGGCTATATTGGCACTTTTGGATGGCTTGATACCTTGCTGCCAATAAGGTTTATCTATTTGGCATATAGTGTACTTTTCGGGATTGCTTTAATTGAAAAGAGCAATACTATTATTATCAATTTGAAGCAGAAAATAATAATTGCCATTTCAATAATAATCACAATTAGCTTGGTTCTTTTATCTCAGCATTTATCATGGAATTGTGTTGGAGGCGAAATTATTGTCACAATTCAGGGAAGGTATTTTATTCCGGTATTTCCTCTGCTTTTTATATTATTTTACAATACAAAGTTCAATTATACCAAGCTTGTAAAACCACTGGTAATTATATTTACAATTATCAGTTTATCTATTACGGTTAAAACAATTTATAGTAGATATTATGTATTATCTGAAAGTAAATCAGCTATAATTAATTAGGATAATATATGAAATATTTAAATGATTTTGAAATATAAATTGATTTTGATGATAAAAATTATGTATAGATTATCAATTTGCTTATAATAAACCTTTCAGATTTTAATAATCTGAAAGGTTTTACATCATTAAAGCTTTTCTAAACTCACATTTAAAACCGTCATTTCGCCATCGTTTACACTTAAAGTAACCATTTGATCTGTATATCCAGCCTTTTTTAAACTAACTTGATAATTTCCCGATTTCAATGATTTAATATTAAAACCTCCTTTTTCAGCGGTTTTTTTAATGATACCAGTTTTACTATTTATAGATTTGGCATTAGTTAATCCACCATCCAAAGCAAATGTAGCACTAACGCCTTTTATCGGTAATCCGGTTTTGGTTTCTGTAACCAAGCATTTAACTGATAGAGTTCCAGCACCTGTATTCATTATTTTTTGAGCTGCTTTATAGCCATTATAAAAATTCACCTGATTCCGTCTTATTATCTCAACTGCTGCATTCATATTATTTAAAGCAGTATCAGCTGTTTTAAACAATGCAACCAATTGTTTTGTTGTTTGGCTTCCTTCACTTCTTCCTGCACCTGTTTTGCCCAAAGAAGCATTATAGGCAGTAATAATATTCAATAAAATGATCTGTGATTCAACAGTTATTCCATAAGGAACAAGAAATTTAATAAAAGACTGTGCACGGTCATACACAATTTGGGCATAATTTTTTACCGCTGTATCTGCAACCTGTTTTAATTTGCTTTCGGTAAATTTAACTTCTTGTATTAATCTTTCATTGTTGTTAAACTTGGCATATGTACTCAATTTTCTTGCATAATCAGCAGTTTCTACAATTAAGCTTTCTTTTAATAGGTTTTTACCTGTGGTAAGTCCTTTTTTACTGGTTTTTTGTAATTCTGAAATGGCTTGTATTTTTGGGATAGAATCATAAAACAATTTCGAATTCATCGGAAAATTAGGTAATAAATCGGTAATAGAAATGTAAGTTTCAAGAAATTCTCTCAATGTAAGAAACATACCAAATCGACTTTCTTGTAAATTTGTCATAAATGTTTTTTTTAGTTAATAATAATTATAAAATGCAAGATAGACTAATTTAATATAGCAAATCATTTTATTTTGCTTTTAATTATTATTAATCAAACATTTATTTATTGAGAGATTTAAAATATATAATTAGATAGTTATTATCATTAATATGATAATTATAAGTTATATTTTGTTTGATATTACCTATTGTATGATTGATATAATCTATTATGTGATTGATATAATATTCCATCAGTTTATTATTATTTTAATTATGATGTTTACTTTTGATGTTCAGTTGATTTCTATCTATGTTGAGATATATGTTAGAATTAAATAGATTTGTAAAATATGTTTTTAAATATGTAATTATCATAAATTAAAATTGAATAGCTATAAGTTTAGATTTATTTTATGTTTTTGAATGATAAAAATGCATTCACTGATGTTTTTTTTAAAACTATAAACTATCTTTCCGTAATCGGACAAGGTATTGCAGCGAATTAATTTTCTAATATTTAGCTACAAGTAGTTGGGAATATATCTCAAGTTATAGACCTTGGCATAAAAACAGCACAATTTAATAATTTTAATATGTCTTTGATATTTAAAATCATTGTCTCACTTATTTAGAGTTTGCTGAATTTTTATTATCTCTTCGATATTACTTATGATACAAATATTATTTGATATCTAAGTACATGGAATATTAGTTATAAATTCGAAATTACGTATACCTAATCCTGAAAGGATTAAACTTTGAATAGTTCTTTACGAAGTGCGGGGAATTAAATTTAAGATAAAGAAGAAAACCCTGAAAGAGTTAAACCATAAGTCTGTTTAACCCTTTCAGGGTTGCTGTGAGGTATCATTCTTTCCATTGGTTTCACCAGCGGTTATTCATAGTTAAAGTCTTTCAGACTTTTTCAGCAGATCCTATTTAAACCATTTTAAGAAAGAGATACAAGCAACACAGTTTCAAGTAAAAAAGCAGCAATTAAAAAACAAGATCAAACCATTTTTGCCTTCAAAAATAAAGCTCAAATATCTCGAGAAGAATGATTGGATGGCATATTCAATCATAACCAACGAAATGCTGGATGATTTAAAGCAAAGGGATATTCCATACCGCTTTAAAGCAGATTGCTACAATTCAATTATTTCGGCATGGTATGTGGCGGGTTTCATTAATGATGAAGTGTATTCTATAAAATAATTACCGATTTATAAATTAAAACTTCCCCGGTAAATTCTTATCCAATGCATAAATGGCAATTTGTCTGGCACCTTCAATCTTATAATCAAAGCGTTTCACCAATTGGCTTAAAAGCTGGGTCACATCTTTTTTCAGGCGCGAATCATACTTTTTAAACATAGGCGTATCGTAATCGATAATAGCCATTCTAAAACTCTCATTGCCAATATAAGGAACAAGCGCATTCTCCTTAAGGCTTTTGGTGTATTTTTCAAATAATAGTTTAAATTGCTCGGTATCTTGTATTTTACGGTTGTGGACCTGTAAATCAATAGACAATGTTTTTGAAACATATTCATTTTGAATGTCTTTACGGAAGGATTCGCGCATCTTTTTGGTGCTGGTTGCCCCTAAAAAAATAGCCTCGAAGTTTTTATAATAATCTTCGCTTATCTCCAGTTTATCATTGGTATAAACACATTCAACCGTTGTACCTTCTTCAAAATTAACACTATAAAGATAATTGATGATATCCCGCGAAATCTGGTTCTTGTTGAAGAAATAAATGGACTCACGAATAACCTGAAGTACATTGTAATCGTATTGGTTTACCAACGAATCAATGAAACCTTCGGGTAACCAATCCTTAACTTCGGCATGTCCCGCATAAAACTCCTGCACCTCGTCCATTCTGATTAATTTATCGGACTGGACATACTTGTTTAAAAAATTATTCAATAAATAAAGCGATTGCCTACCAGAAATACCGGCCTTCCCTTCTTGTTTGGCTGCCCTAAATATTTCACGTCGGGTTTGTGTTGTAAGGCTTTTCTCATCTTCTTCGCTAATCCAATCAGGAACATTGCCAGCATACAATTCCATTTTAAGCAACAAAAAATCCTTATCGGTATATTTTTCATAATTATGATATGAATTTAACCAATTTGTTATAGCAGTGGATTCACGCTTTAAACGGCTCGAAATAATAATTTTGGCAATGTTTTCCAAAACCCTGGGCAAGAATTTTTCCTCTAAAGATTCTCCAAATTTGTTTTTATAAATAAGTACTTCTGTTAAATAATCGAGCACATAAGGCACAGAAACATTTATAACCCTGTCGCGGAAAGAAGGTTCCTTTTCGTAATGTTGTTTATCTGCCGGATTAATTAAACCTACAAAAAGAGTCTTGATCCTTTCTTCAATAAAACCAACTTTGTGCACACCATCGCTGATAATTCCGTGCAAATCCATTAACCTTTTGATATTATTTTCTTTGATATCCATTAAGGCAAGCACGCCATTGTTGGTTTTTGCAAGATAAGAGTATATATACGAAACAGAATCCGTTTTTAGCAAATCATTCAACATGCTCTGAAACTGTGGGTTAACAACGGGTTCATCCATAATGGGATCACCGGGATTAAACACGCTGATCCCTTCGCCAAATTGCCGGCTAAACTTGGTTTTTCGGGCATTGATCATGTTTAGTATAGCCAATGGTTCACCAACATTATCCGTTAAAACCTCATAAATCGAATTGCATATCCCACAAGGAATATCTTTCAACACCCATTCATATTCCTTGTCCGAAAATAAATCGTGTTTAAAATCTTCATCTGTAATCAATTCTTCCAGAAACTGCCTGCGATATGAGATTGGAATTTGAAGAATAGGATGATCGTGGTTTGGGCAAGAAAACTCAAGGTATTTCTTCGGCAATTTTTCAGAAGCCAACTGGGTAGAAAGCAATCGTTGCACCAAATCGGCATCACCGGTTTCAATAGCAATTTTTTGCAGCTCACGTTCAAATCGCCTAAACCCACCTAAGCGCTCAATATCAAGCCGCCAATGAGTTTCATATAGACTACCCTCTTTAGTAAAAGTATATTCTTCCAGCTTTCGCAACAGGATATTCAAAAAAGTACTTTTTCCACTGCCGGGAGGGCCTTCAAATAAAAAAATCCGGTTGTTTTGTGATGCTTGCCTGATATCAAAAGCCAGTTTCATAAAACGATTGGTAAAGAGCCTGTCAGCGAAAAAAGGATCATCGCAATCTTTTTCAAAAAGATTAGAAAAATCATAATTAACAAAACCGGCAGTTTCATCATCAGTGCTTTTGGCATCGTCAAACTTCTCCACATAAAAGAGCACCATATCATGGAAAAGCTGAAACACATTCCTAAAAACATGTCTCGGCTTTCGCGAAGCCAAATTTAAAAAGCTATTAAACGACATAGGTAGCCTTCTGTCCTCATCTTTTAAGGAATTACCCAGCCGTATCAGAGCTTCAAGCCTTTCACCTTTCCGCTCCAATTCGTCAATCAATTTTTTAAGTTCGTCTTGATTTGACATTGGTCATTAATTATTAATATTGGAAATAAGAACTTAGAAATTTCTTACTTATTTCTAGCTTTCAATGATTTAGTCCTAGTTATCGATTGCATATTTCTCAACTTTTTTATCTTTTACTGTGTAAAGCACTTTTCTGTACTCAAATTCTTCAATGCCTTCCTTGGATGTTTTTTTTCTATAAATTTGAGTAGTTTCGAGCTGAACCTGGGCTCCCCACAAAAATTCAATTCCAATCAGTGTATCAGGAATATACTCTTTAACCAACTGCTTGTTTTCAAAATGATGAACTAGATAAAGATTGGACTCATTGGTTTTTGTTTTATCAACCGAAATGAACGGTGGATGATACAATGAATTAATAATCATATTTTTATAATCTTCCGATTTTCTGCTTTTGATATAATATTCAAAAGTTCCACGCTGTTCATTGAGCCTTTTCCCAACAACAAAAAGATCATAATCTGTTACAAAATCCTGATCAATGAAAGTATTCAGCAACACAAAATCAGAAAAATTCTGTCTAACTTTAAAAATAAAGTCCTTTCCCTGATCCAGTTTTTGATTGAACAATTGTCGCTTTTCCATATCTTTTTCAAACTGAAATGGATAATTTAAACGCCCTTCATCAGCCATTTTCCGAATATATTGAAACAGTCGCAGACCAATTGCATAAGGGTTTAGGCCAATCCTGCTTACCGACGTAACCCCGGCATTTATTTTTGCATACATTATTTCATGTCCTTTTATCCTTTCATCGCGCCTAAAAAGCTCATCATGCCAATAGCTTGCCCAGCCTTCATTAATTGTTTTTGTCCTAATTTGAGGAGCAAAATATAACGAAGTATTTCTAACAATATTAATCACCGATTTCATCCAAAGATTTTTCTCTTTGTTTAAAAAACCGGAATGATCTATAATGAATTCCATTACATCGGTAAATGATTTGGATGTGTTTAAGTTGCTTTTTTCGTAATAACCAGTAAATTCAGGATAGGTTTCTCTTATTTCATTGATAAACAAAGTCTCACCAAGTTCTTTGTTTTGATTCACATAATCATTGAATCGGTTGATTTCGTTAAAAATAAAATGTTCGGGCTTTTTAACTACTTCTTGTAAAAAAGTATCAAAATAATACGAAATTTTATCTTTAACTTTTTCATGCAAAGAATTTTCGCTTTGTACCAATATACTAAAATAGCCTACCAAATTGTTTATTGCCCTACTAAACTCAATCACGTAATCGACCCACCGACCCTTTTCAGATCTCAGTTTTTCGATTAAACGCTTGTCAGCCAAGGCTTGTCCAGTAAAATCGTCGTTCCAGGTATCCTTAAATAAAATATTATTCTGAAAAAAATCAACATGCGCAATTACATGATAAAAAATCATAATATTTAGCCAGTCTGGATTGTTATCGTTATAGAATGAGATGGCAGGACGAGTGTTTATTACCGTTTCGTAAGGATTATGGGGATATAGTTTATATTTTCCTTTTTCTTTCAATACTTCAACATCATTAACCCAATAATCATACAAAGTAGGAATCATGCCTTTTGGCGATAATTCAATCATATCCTTGTTGGTAACAATATACTCAAGGGTTTCATTGTCAAAAACAAGGCCGGCATCGCGTGCCCGGGCTTTGCATTCTTCCATAATCCGCTTGGTATGTTGGCTTATTAGTTCCATTTGGGATTGAATATAGATTATCGATTATTAAATATTGAATATTGAAATTTGTTTTTTATTTTGTTTTTAATTAAATAGTTTCAAGACGCAAATTTTTGCGTCTCTACAAATGAATATTTAATTATGATACCAATTTCCTGATTCCTTCAATGATTCGTTCCTCAGATCCTTCATCAGAATTTATGGCATCCATCTTTAATAAATCAGCTTTTGATTGCAATAAATCCGAGTTTTTGATATATGTTTCAACGGTTGTTTCTTTATCTGATGACCAGTTATTTCGGGCAACGGTAATACCAATCCTATTGGCATATTCCAATGATTTCTTAAGTGCTGGAATCATCTTTGCACCTTCGGAATCCCAATCATCACCATCAGTACCATAAAATACATAAATATTATAATCCCGGGCCAATTGTTCCATTTCAACTATTTGGTTGAGCAATTCAAATGCAGGTGCAACTTCTGTACCTCCCGCTACCTGTGAAGTATAATAATGTCTGAAATCTGCTACTTCTTTTGCCTCCGTATCATGCAATATGAAGCGACTCAACACATTGTTTTTGTATTGGTACATCAGCCAGCTAAAAATTAACAAATGCTGTGTACTTATAATTTCTGAAGGCTTTCCTTGCATTGATCCGGAATAATCTCTGATAAAAAATACAATTGCTTGCGATTCAAATGCTTTTTCTTTTGATAATATCCTATAAATCTGATCTTGTGGATTGATTACCAAATCTTCAGGATTGAAAGTATCACCTTCTTTTATTCTGCCAAGCAATATATTGGTTTGGATTACTTTTTTAATGGTGGCCTTTTTGTCCAGAATTTGCCCAAATCCTCTATTTTGATCAGTTAATTCATAAGTGTATTTGGTAAATGTTCTTTTCTTTCCTTTGTCTTTAAGGTTAGGTAAATTAAATTCCTGTGTTAACACTTTTCCAAGATCGAAAGCATCAGTGCCAATATCGTGCTCTCCACCATTTCCCTGGCCAGTACCTTGCCCCTCACCTTCTTCAGGCTCTGCTTGTTGTTCGCCTATTACTTCACCTTCATCTCCTTTTCCACTACCGCCGGTATCTTCATCGCTTTCTTCGCCAATAGAATCATCGTGATAAAATTTTGGCTCGGTGGTTGAGGGAACCACAACCACTTTTGTTCCATTTGCATCGCCGGGTTTGACAAATTTTCCTAGCAAGATCCTTCGTTTAAAACCATCTTTTTCACGTAAGCTGTCACGCTTTAATAATTCTTCGAGAGTTTGTAAATTTGCGATTATATTTTCGGGTGGAGGGTTAAAGTTCTGTAGTATAAATGAATCGCCAAGCCCATAATTATCATGTAACTTTCTACCAATCGGTTTACTTTTCGATATTTTCTGATTTTCTTCAATGATTTTCATCTCCATTCTGATAATTTCTTCATGCTCCGAAGAAATATCTTTGGAAAGATAATGTTGCAATATTTTTTTCAAATTGCTTTTCATTGAGAATCAGATGTTTTTTAAATAAAATTCCAAGTTTAATTACATACAATTCAAAATTTCAATATTTTGATAATCAAGAACAACGCTTTAGTTGCTCTATTCCCCCTTGGCGAAGGGGGCAGGGGGGATTGACATCATTTTAATCGATAATTTCAATTAATTTATATACTTGCTTTTTTAATACAATAATTTTCGAAATTTATCAATCCCCTTAACCCCCTTCGCCAAGGGGGAATTCTTTTCTAATTTACTTATCGGTTTTTAACTTACTTTTTTCTTTCCAAATCGAATTAATATCTTAACCAAGAAGATTGTGATTAGACACTAATTAGCATCATCCTGCGTACAGAAATATTCAATAGTTTTCATGGCGCATGTTTTACAATATCCCAACTTTTTTGTCATAGTCTGGATCATACGGTTGAACAATTTTTGGTTCTCTTCGTTGGTCCGATTCGAAAGGGCGCCAACTAAACTTCCAGCTCCAGCCACGTCCGATTTTAACCGAACATCCGTAACCGCCTTCACCAATTCATTGTTATCCATGAAATTATAGTTGGGATCCTGGATCATTTTCTGACCATAAATTTTTGAAATAGTGGTACGGAAACTTTGTTTTTGTTCCTGATTTTTTAGCCCAAGCCTGGATTCCACACTATTGATAAATGTTTCGTCAATTTTAATTGGAATTAGCTTGTTGGATTGCGGGTCGCGATAAGTCCAGATTTTATCCGGGCCCAAATTTTTTGCATCCACACCAATAATCATATTTACATAATTGAGCACATCTTTTTCAATGGCATCAGGCTCGTCCATATAAGCATTAAAAATGGTAGTCATCACCTCCTTGCGGTACAGGCCTTTGGCTATTTTCAAATCTTTCAGGTATTTTTCCCTATCGTTCGAATCATGCACATAATCTATAATTACACTTTCGAGGGCAAGAAAAATATCACCGGCATACATACATTTTCCTTCTTGGGTTTCGGATCTTTCGAGTAAAATTTGAATGGAACGGCCCAAATTCCTATGTCCCAAACCTTTTTGCCCAAAACGTTTGGTAATATCCGGATCAATGTTTAATTCATTGATAACTTCAGAAAGTGTTTTGATACTTTTTTCACCTGCCACTTCACCAGCTGAAAGTTTCATCATTTCAATAGGAGTCAGTTTATCTGAATAAGGCATTCTTGAAAGCGTAACCGCTGCCGAAACTGCATAATTTAAGTTTGGATCAATATGGAGTTTTTCACTTGAAAAAGTAGTTTTCTCTTTGTTTCCAATTGAATATTTGGTAAGATCTTGCTGCAATCGATAATTCGTATTGTGCGCCATATAAGCTACTCTGCATCTGTCTATAATTGGAGCCTCTTCTCTTTCCTCTAAGAAACGTGCAAATTCGGAATTGTTACTGGTTGCAACAATCAAAGTATCGATTGGCCATTTAAAACCTTCCATTTCAATGGTTCTGTTTTGGATTACACCAAGATAAACCTGTACGAGATCCCGTTTATTTTTGAAAATCTCATCTGCAAAATGTATTCCGCCGCCGGCAACTCTTGCCAGCGCACCTCTTCGTAAATCAAAGCGATATGGATTAGCAGTATCAGAAATATGCAATAATCGGGTAATTGATTCCTCGCCCAATAAATCAACAGCCGATGAAGTAATTTTATCTTTAGCTGCATATTTACCAGTTAAAGTACCTCTTGATTCGCTCAACGGCACAGGCATTATTTCAACAAATTCATTTACTTTTTCAATATCATTATTACAATGTGTAATTATCTGATTTAAAATATAATCGGTACATGCCCCAAGAGATCTGTAGTTTTTATAAAATTGATTGATCATATCTTTGTCGGCACCCAGTTTTATCATATAATCCTTATTCTTATCTTCGTCTGCAAAAAGGTTCATGGCCAGAATCATTGGATCTTCAAAAGTTTGAGATTCAATGGTTTTGATATTGCCATAGCCCCCAAGTTTTTCCAGATTGATAAACTTAAAAGTATAGCGCATGTTTTCTTCCTTTGCTATAAATTTTCGATACAAATGGCTTAGGTAATCAACAAAAAATGTTTTTCCATTTCCTGGCTCACCAATTAAAACAAAAGCCATTTCAGCTGAAGAACCGCCTTCTGCAGCATCCTTAACAAAGGAAACAAAGCTGTTTATTTCGTCAAACATGCCTATGATGTGCTTGCTATCATGTCTGAAAACGTCAAAATCATAAGTAGATCGACCATTTACTGTTATCCTTTTGATTTTTTTTGGATCGCCCAGTATCATCCTGCTGATGGACTGGAAAACATTTTCAAACTTACGTTCACCAGTAATAACTTTCGACATGTGAAAATCAAGGCTGTTGACGGGTGCGGACATTGTGTTTTTTTTCTGAGTTGCCATAGTAGTTTACCTCCGTAAATATTGAATAGCTATAATACCTAACCTAAAATTACAAATTATTAATTTGATTTGCAATCACAATATTTAATAAGAAATAAACAGTTTGGAATCGTTTTATTCCAACTACTTATAAGAATGCTATTTCTGTTGATTAAGTTAATACTTTATTTACATATTTTTAAAATACTTGAATAGATGCAATAAGTGAGAAAATAAATTTGCGGATGGTATTAATACATTTTTCTAATTTCTTTACTAAAGATTAAAACCGTCTATTACGCAACTTCAATTATCAAATATGCATAAAATAAGAGATTAGTCTTTAAGTTACTGTAAAGTTGGTATTTTATCAATACCCTTTCAAATCCAAACCTTCACTATCAATCATTGTCACTACTTTACCCATTTTCTTTTGAATGACTTTAAAATGTTGTCGTTCTTCTGGCGAAACAAAGGAAATTGCCTCACCTGATGATTCTGCCCGGCCAGTTCTTCCAATGCGGTGGATATAATCTTTAGGAGATCGGGGCAATTCGTAATTGATTACACATGGTAAAAATTCAATGTCGATGCCACGCGCCAACAAATCGGTTGTTACCAAAACCTGGAGTTTGCCCGATTTGAAATTTTTTAATGCATCTGTTCTGGCTTTTTGGCTTTTATCGCTGTGGATTGCGGTAGCTTCAATTCCATTTCTGAAAAGTTTTATGGCGACATTATCGGCCTTGTATACTGATGATGTAAAAACCAAAACCTGTTTTAAGTTGTTATTTTTAATCAAATATCTTAAAAGGGGCCCTTTTTTTTCATCCGCAACAAAATAAGCCAATTGATTGATTAAATCTATATTATTAGTTTCGACTTCGGTTTTTATGACCAAAGGATCATGCAGTAATATTTGGTTGATGTTGTTCACGTCGTCGCTCAATGTAGCTGAGAACAATAAGTTTTGACGCTTTTTTGGCAGAAGTGCAAAAATGCGGTCCATTTCTGCTTTAAATCCAAGATTTAGCATTTTGTCGGCTTCATCCAATACCAAAGTTTGAATTTCGGATAACTTTACTGCATTGGATTCAACCAATTCCAATAGCCTACCAGGAGTGGCTACCAAAATATTTACACCTTGCAAGTCCATCATCTGCGGATTGATCGAAACACCTCCATAAATAGCCAATATTTTGATTCGCTCTGTAAGATAGGATGCAAACAAATGAAATACTTCACTTACCTGAGCAGCCAATTCACGCGTTGGCACCAATACCAACACGTTGACATGTCTGTTCTTAGAAGCTACGGTTCTTTGTTGGTTCATTAGAATTGGCAGTACAAAACTTGCGGTTTTTCCTGAACCTGTTTTGGCAATACCCAACACATCCTTTCCACTTAAAATGGCTGGAATAGCTTGCTCCTGAATTGGATAAGGATAAGTATAGTTTTGACTTGAAAGTGCTTTTAATAAAGAGGGTGACAAACCTAGTGATATAAAAGACATGAGCTTAAATTTTAAATGGAATTGGAAAAAAATCAAGGGATAAAGATAAGTATAAATAGCTTTTTAAAACCCTATTCCTTATAAGCAATTGTTCTATTCAATCTACGTTTCAATTCATTGGCATATTCCATGCCCAGCTTATTTCGGTTTTTTTGCACCCATTCGGTAAGTTTGGTATTGCCAGCCGGTGGAGAATTTGTGAACAATAAATCAGCTTTTAAACCCTTGATTTCTTCGCGGGTTACCAATTTATCGCCTTTTATGGTTCCGATTAGCTTTGACATCCAATATCCAATTTCATCATTCATCGAGAAAACTTTGCGCTCTTTTCCAAGCAATATTTTTGACATTGATTTTACCAACTCCCAGTATGAGAAAGTTTCAGGGCCAATGGCATCAACAATTACATTTTCGGTTTTAGCGCCCTGTTCAACCGCCAAATCTGCAAAATCTTCAACAGAAATAGGTTGTAATCGGTATTTTCCATCGCCAAAAACTCCAAAAACAGGAAACTTCCGAATCATCCATGCTATATTATTTATCAAAATATCTTCTTGTCCGAAAATTACACCTGGCCTTAAAATAGCATACGAAATACCTGAGTTTATCAAAGCTTCTTCCAAAACACCTTTGCCTGCAAAATATTCCAGTTTTGAATTTTTATCAGGATTGGTGATGCTTGTATGAACAATTCTTTTTACACCCGCTTTTTTAGCGGCATCAAAAAGTTTAAGTGTATTTGCAACTGCTTCGGAATGCTGAAAAGTACTGTGGTTAAAACGCACCCAATACGTATTATAAAGAACGGAAACACCTTCCAATGAAGCTTTTAATAGTTCAGGATTATCAAAATGGTAAGGAGAAATAATCACTTTATCACCAAAATCATTTTTACGATGAATGGAGTTCGTAAGTGTTTTAACAGTGATATTTTTATTTAAAAGCCTTTGGGTGATATATTTACCTGAATATCCGAATGCGCCTGTTACAACTTGAGTTTCCATATAATTGTTTTTGTATTTTTCAAATATAGGCATTTTGATTTAGATATGAAGTTCACTATTTGTTGGATAGATCTAATTTTATTCTTTTTATAATTAGTGTGCATCCACAATGTATTTTTTAGCCACTAATGCACGAATTTACAATTAAATTATTGAGTTCAATTATTTAATATTCAGGCCTATATAAACATATTTATTCGTGCATTAGCGGCTTGCTACTTTTATTTTTTGAGTTTATGGATGAATACTAATTAGAGTCGCGTTTTAAACGCTGAAAACTTCATAAATGAAAATATTTTAGCCACTGATTCATAGATTATCAAGGATATAAATTATTAAAATCTGTGAATCTGTGGCAATTATTTACCTTAGGGATGGACACTATTAACACCAATTAACGAATTTATTAAAATACCAATTAACGAATTTTCTTTAAAACTTGTCAAATTGAAATTTAAAATATTATCTTTGTGAGCGAATATTCACTTACTTATTTTATTGTTAAATTTAAAAGGCTAAAATCATGAAAATTACAAGATATCAAGACCAAAAAGTAAAAGAAAATCCCCATAAAGTAGATGTTCGGGAAATGTACAACACAGAATCAGCACAGGCCATGCTTATGGCATTAAAACCCGGTGAAAGCCTGAAACCACATAAAACCCCAGTTGATGTTTTTTTCTTTGTTATCGAAGGCACTCCAACTGTTCATATTGGTGATGAAAGTGAAGTATGTAATGCAGACAGCCTGGTTGAAAGTCCAGCTAATATTGTGCACTATATCAGCAACAATTCCAATAGTGTTGCAAGAATCCTGGTCGTAAAAGCACCACGACCAACAAGCATGACTAAAGTGCTTTAGATAAAACAATAAAAAGTTCAATCAAATCCTTAGGAATCCAAACCAAAAAATGAAGTGAAATGGAATTTACAACACGCCAATTTGAGATTATTGAAGCCGCCGGTAAAATACTTACCTCATCGGGTGTTGGTGGATTAACCATAAAAAATCTGGCCAAAGAGATGCAATTTTCCGAAAGTGCCATTTATAGGCATTTTACAAGTAAAGAAGAAATTATCGTTGCCTTGCTCAATTATTTGGCTGATACAACCGATAAACAACTTAATGATTTAGACAAGACTTCAAGTCCTGAAGAGAAATTTATAGCATTATTTCTTGAACAATTTAGGTTTTTTAAAGAAAATCCGCATTTTGTTGTAGCCGTTTTCTCGGATGGGCTAATGGAAGCGAACCAAAGAGTTAATGAAACCATTCTTAAAATAATGAATGTAAAGATGAAACACTTGCTACCCATAATATTAGAAGGTCAAAAAACAAAAATATTTACCAATGACATCAGCAGCAGCGAAATAATGCATATTGTGATGGGAGCATTCAGGCTTCAAATGTTCAAATGGCGGATAGCTAATTTTCAGTTTGACATCGATCAAAATGGAGAGATTCTGATTCAATCCCTTTTAACTTTAATAAAAAACAAATAAAATGAAAAAAAATTTGCCTAAAATAAGCGCCATCATTTTAACAGCTTTTGGTTTGCTTACCCTATTTCTAAGTACCTCTGTGATATTCGATTTTTTTGGTATCAGGGCCAAAGAAGGAAATTATGTGTTGTTTGTTGTTTGGGCAAATTTCATTGCCAGCGTAATTTATCTATTTGCGGCATATGGTTTTTTTAAAGCAAAAAAGTGGACAACTAATGTTTTGGGAATTTCAGCAATCATTCTATTATCGGCATTTATAGGCTTATTGTTCCATATTTCAAACGATGGAATTTATGAAACAAAAACAGTTGGTGCCATGATTTTTAGAACAACCTTAACTTTGATTTTTACGGCAATTGCATATTTAACCATCAATAGGAATAACAATGAAAACTAAAATTATCTACCTTTTGACCTTCAGCGTATTCATTATGAGCTGCGGTAATCTTTCAGATCAAAAATCAGGTGAAATGAAAGAAACGGACACCATCGAAGAACATAATCACCTAACCGAAAGCGGTTCGCTCGAACTAAATAATGGCGAAAAGTGGAAGATAATTGAATCAATGATGGTTTACATCCGCAAAATGGAAAGCGATGTTGCGGCTTTCGATAAATCAGAACAAAAAGACTACCCTGTTTTGGTTGAAAAATTAAAGGCTAATATTGTACTGCTCACTTCAAGCTGCACCATGGAAGGCAAAGCGCACGATGCATTGCATGAATGGCTCGTACCCTATATTGATTTGGTAAATTTGCTTTCCGAAGCCAAGGACAAAAAAGAAGCAGATTTGATTTTTGCCAAAATTCAGAACTCGTTCAAAGAATTCAATCTTTACTTTTTGTAAACATTAAGGATTGAAGAACAATTTAAACCACTTAAATTAAAGAGGAAAATTAATTTCCTTCATACAATCCCATTTCTTTAACTTCCTCCTTTGAAAGAGAAGGAGGAATTATATTTTTTCTCATTTTTGCTACAACCATATCGGCAGCTTGCTGTGCCTTTTTCTGATCAGGAAAGTGCTTATAACCATCAACATGAGGAATTGTATATAAATTGATATATCTTTTGCCGTCAACCCAAATTACTGCACCAAAACCGCTATCAATTTCAACAACTTCGGTTTTAATTTCGGCTTTGGAGAAATCTGTATCTTTAAATGGTGATTGGTTGTAATAGCATCCGATCATGAATAAATTTACTATAAAAGCGAGAATGAATTTCAGGAATTTCATAGGATTACTATTTATCATTTATTAACTGTATCAATTGTCAACCAATGTTTTTTACAATTGGTTGTAATGTGGAGACGCAAAATATTGCGTCTCTACGGGTTTTAATTATTTTACAATTTCGGTGTATTCAACAACTCCTCCTTTTATTTTTCCAAATTCCCATTTTCCATTTGTTTTCTTTAAAAAAACGCCTGCATTGGCTGATTCGTTTAAATAACTATCATCCGCTTTTTTATCCAAAATATAATCACCATCTTTTGTTAAAACTTCCGCTTTTTTGGCATCTTGCGAAATGATAACACCAGCTGAAAATGAATTATCGGCATTCGAAAGTTGTATAGGCAACTCAAATACTCTGATGCACTCTTTTTTAATGTTGCTCCATCGATAGCCTGCCGAAGCCAAACAGCCTTTTGCATCTTTATCGTTGCCAACAGTTTCTATTTTGGGATTTGTTGAACAGCTAACAACAAAAAGACAAGCTGCAATTAATACTGACATTTTTAGATTTTTCATAAACTGGATTGTTTTTTTAATAATTAGGGTTATTTTCTTAAAAACATTGATTTATATAAACAGATAAAATTGATGATTTTAATTGATAACACAAAATTGAAACAATTGCAATATTCTACAATTAATGAAATATAAATATTTTCTAAAAAAGGTATATTTGCTTTTTTACAAAATCAGAATATTCTCAAATCCAATTAAAATATAAACTAAACCTCATCATAATATCGCACATATGGCCGTTATTTCAACAACAAACAACAAAAATAATTTTTTTATCCCAAGCCCAGATTTGGACACATTTTTCGATTACGAAAAATACATTGAAAACGGTATTGGGAAACTACCTCAAGATAAATTTGGAACAGAAATAGCCATCGTAGGTGCGGGTGCAGCAGGCCTAATGTCTGCCCGCTTATTACACCAAACAGGTTTTAAACCAATCATATACGAAGCATCCGACAGAATTGGAGGGCGTTTGTATTCCAAACATTTTACCGACGAAAATGGTTTATCCCCAACTTTTGCAGAGCTTGGTGCTATGCGTTTTCCAATTTCGTCAAAAGTTCTTTTTAAACTTACCAAAGAATTTGAAATGGATACCAATATTGATTTTCCTGATCCTGGACTGGTAGATACATTGCTGCATTACCAAAATAAGGCTTATTTCTGGAAAGCAAACCAACCTGTTCCTGATTTGTTTGGAGATATTGGTGAAAACTGGAACTTGATGATCACTCCACTGATTGATAAAATCAGTAAACCCTGGCAAGCGGGAAACTTAAAAAAGGTGAAAGAAATTTGGCAAAATTACATCGACCATTATAAAGGAACTAGTTTTTATCAGGCAATAAGAAGTGGTTCGCCGGTTTGGACCGAAGATGAATTGAACCGTTTTGCAACCCTTGGAATTGGAACCGGTGGTTTTGGACCACTTTACCATGTTGGTTTTACAGAAATTCTACGAATCATTTTGCATAAAAGGGAATACAAACAAAAACTCATTAAAGAAGGTGTCGAAACTTTTGCCCACCATATGATTGATAGTCAAGTTAAAACACCACTGGGTTTATCTGCTTATGGGAATGAAAATATTCATTTGAACTCAAAAGTAATGGATATTTATTCCAATAAAAATGGAAACCCAGTTATTGTTTATTCCCAAAATGGAAAAGAGCATGAAAAAGAATACAAGGCCGTAATTGTGGCCACAACAAACCGTGCCATGCAGTTTATGGGCTTAACCGTTAACAGAACCAATAGCAAACCGTTACTGAACGATCAAGTGCAAAAGGGAATCAAAAATATTCATTTGATCAATTCATCCAAATTGTTTATCCGCACAAAGGACAAATTTTGGAAAAACAAATCGCTGCATTTGCCCGAAACCATTCAAACCGACGAATTGCCGCGTGGGATTTACATGTTGGATTATCCACAAACAAAAGATGGAGTAGTTTGCATGAGCTATACCTGGGGCGACGATTCTTCAAAATTATCTGGGTTTGAACCGTTGGAACGATTCAACTTACTCAAGAAAACCATCCAGAAAATTGCTCCAAATTTAGTTGAATATTTAATTCCTGTTAACAACGAAATTCTCCATATCGATTGGCAAACAGAGCCAAATTACAATGGAGCCTTTAAATTAAATTTGCCAGGACAGGAAGATGACACCGCTGCCATGTTTTATCAATTCTTAAGCGTGAACGACAAAGAAACAGATTCAGGAGTTTATTTGGCCGGAGATAGCGTATCATGGGCAGGCGGTTGGGTTGAAGGTGCATTGCACACTGCAATAAATGCGGCTACAGCAGCCGCCAAACGATGTGGTGCAGAGATTCCGGAAGAATCTCCTTTGCAGCTAAATCCTAATTTGTATGATTATGAGTAACTGACAATTTCAATAAAAACTTTATAGATGGATTTCTGTTCCTATCCATAAAGTTTTTAGATTTGCATAAGCACTCCGCAACAACTACTTTATTGCAAGCCCTTGCAAACATATTTGGTTACCAATTGAATATCTGAAGCAGACATATTAGTTCTAGGCCCCATAACATTCAAAATACTTTTCCATTGAGTAGGGGCATAATTTTCAGGTGGATACAAACCGTGACAAGCATTGCAATTATCGATATACAATATTCGCCCTTCCTGCAATTCCGGCAATGTTGCATTGGCTGTAACATCAGCACTTGTTGGAGTATACAATGAACTTTGACTAATATTGTCTTTTTTACAAGCTACCATTACAATCAAAATGTTTACAAATAATATAGGCAAAAAATAATTTTTCAGTTTTCTCATCATTGTGAATTTTTAGTTTATCATTGTTTAATTAATCTTCACAATAACGAAGCATATATTGAAAAGTTGCTGAATTAACGTTTATTAATACTTTGAAAAATAAAATTCTCGAAACATTCCTTTTAGCTATCGATTATCACTTTACCAAAACAATTTTTCCTGTAGCTTCAATTTTTCCACTAACTAAATTTTTTGATGATTTTATGGAAGGCTGGCAGCCTCCAACATAAATCTCAAATAATCCGGGCTCAATAATCCTTTCAAAATCATTATTTAGAAGAGACATTTGATGAGGAGAAACAGTAAAACTGACCTTTTTTGATTCACCAACATTAAGATGAATACGACGGAATCCAACTAATGAATGTAAAGTTACATTTACAGAGGATTCCAAATCTTTTAAATAAATTTGAACTACTTCGTCCCCATCAAATTTTCCTGTATTTTTTACGTTTACTGAACCTTCAAAAGATTTTCCTGTTTCTATTGTTTTTGGTATAACCAGATTGCTGTATTCAAAAGTGGTAAAGCTTAAACCATAACCAAATGCATAAAGTGGTTCACCTTCGAAATATCTATAAGTACGTCCCTTCATTCTGTAATCATCAAAAGGAGGTAAATCTTTTTCCGATTTGTAAAAAGTAACAGGTAATCGGCCAGCGGGATTATAATCTCCAAAAAGAATATCTGCAATTGCAGTGCCAGCAGCCTGACCAGGATACCAAGCCTCAAGAATTGCTGGAATATTATCATTTTCCCAATTGATGGCAAGTGCGCTGCCATTGAGTAATACCAAAACTATCGGTTTTCCTGTTGCTTTAAGCTTTTTTAAAAATTCAGTCTGAACTTTTGGTAAACCAATTAAAGTACGATCACCTCCGTTAAACCCTTCAATTTTAACAGGCATTTCTTCGCCTTCTAAAGATGGAGTTATTCCGGCAAACATGATAACAACATCCGAAGTTTTAGCTTGTTCAAGAGCCTTTACTTCTGAAGTTTTTCCGGTAGCAATCCAACCCAATGAAATTTCACCATTCCATTCTTTATTGTAAAACTCGAGTTTAATATTATATTTCTTAGCCTTTTCAAATTTAATTTTAGCATAATTTGGAACACCCGACTTTTTAGTCCATTGATCAACTATGATTTT
Source organism: Bacteroidota bacterium (assembly GCA_025361565.1). GTDB lineage: Bacteria > Bacteroidota > Bacteroidia > Bacteroidales > NBLH01 > NBLH01. Next base: position 37,199 of record JANYKN010000110.1, read on the forward strand.
GCTATCGATATAAAGTCGGTAATCATCATCGCCATTAACCACAAATGTATATTCTCCAGATTCCTGTGCTGTCAGTTCTGAAGTCCATCGTGCAGAGCAATTCTTGTTTTTAACTCCTGGTGCTATTTCGCCACCCTCTGTCTTAAATCCAATTAACTCTTCATATCGTGTAAGGATTGGATTTCCTGTAAGGTTGATATTGTCAAAATATTCTGCTTTAAAGCCTTTTTTTCCATCAATTTGTAGAAATTCAGCCGAAATATTATCAACCACCAAATTATCAACCCATCCACAACCCTGTTCAAATATGACTTCGGTGGCCGAACCCAGTTTTTCTTTGATTCCATTGAGCGGTGTTGAATAATTTGAAGGTATTCCATTGTAATTACCTAATAACATAAACTTGTTATTGGCGTTAGGTCCACAAACAAGGATCTTTCTAAGATTTTTATTTAATGGAAGCAAATTGTTCTCATTTTTTAGAAGTACAATTGATTTGCGTGCAATTTCAAGAGCTTTGGCTTTATGGGAATCGCAATCAACTACCGAATAAGGAATTTGAGAATAAGCTACATCCTTATCTGGATCAAACATACCTAATTTGAAACGTGCAATCATCAAGCGTTTAAAAGCAGTATCAATTTCAGCTTCAGCAACCAAACCATTTTTAACAGCTCCAAGCAAATTGACATAACTATTACCACATTCCAGATCAGTACCGGATTTAATGGCAAGGGCTACTCCTTCTTCTTTATTATCGGTAATTTTATGAAAATCCCAAATATCATTAATTGCCCAACAATCTGAAACTACATAGCCTTTAAAACCCCATTCTTTGCGGAGTAGCTCATTTAATAATTTATTGCTTCCGCAGCAAGCTTCACCTTTAAACCTGTTATATGCACACATAACGGAATAAGCGCCGCCTTCTTTAACCAAAGCTTCAAATGCGGGAGTGTAGGTTTCCCTAAAATCACGTTCATCAATAATGGCATTAAAGCTATGTCGGGTAGATTCCGGGCCACTGTGAACGGCAAAGTGTTTGGCTGTGGCAATTACCTTGAAGTATTTGGGATCATTTCCTTGTAAGCCTTTTACAAAAGCAACTCCATTGCGGGCTGTTAAATATGGATCTTCGCCATACGTTTCCATTCCTCTGCCCCATCTGGGATCACGAAAAATATTGATGTTTGGTGACCAGAAAGTTAACCCTTGATAAATGTCCCTTTCGCCTTTCCTTGCAAATTCATGATGTTTGGCACGGGCTTCTGTTGAGATTATATCTGCCATTTGAAACATAGCACTGTCATCGAACATAGCTGCCAGACCTATTGGTTGTGGAAAAACTGTGGCCAGACCAGCACGCGCAACTCCATGCAAACATTCGTTCCACCAATTGTACTTTTGAATGCCCAAACTATCAATAGCAGGGGCATCATACATGAGTTGAGAAATTTTTTGTTCAAGAGTTAACCTTTTCATCAGATCATTGGCACGCACTTCGAAAGATTGAGTGGTTTGCCGATAGATCGGTTGGTTATTTTTAGGACTGCAGCCCGATAAGAAAATCAATAATAAGATACTAACAAATATTTTCATGGTCTTTAATTTGAATTAGGATTTAACTAAACATTTTTTCATGCACTTAAGCATTCAATCAATCATTTCCCCTTTAAAACAATTTCAACATAAACGGGCAAATGATCCGAAGGATAAAGGCAGTTTTTTGAATCACTCAAAACTGCATATCTTAAAACCTGGATGTTACTTTTACTTGTAAAAATATAATCTATCCGTTCTGTAATTGGTTTGTTGAATTCAAAATTATTGAAGGTTCCTTTATTTCCAAATACCAATCCGCTACTTGCAATTTTTGAATCATTCATTTTACTGGAAATATATTGGACCGGAATGCTTTCTGGTACCTGGTTAAAGTCACCCAATAAAATCACAGGATATTTATCGACATTCAATTGATTAATTTTTTCAATAATCAATTTAGCACTATTTTCCCTTGCCAATTCAGAAATATGATCAAAATGGGCATTAAAAACCCACAAATATTTTTTGGTTTTTAGATTCTTAAACAACGCATAAGTGCAAATTCTATTCAATTGGGCTCCCCAACCCATTGAAACCGTATCGGGCGTTGGTGACAACCAAAAGCTGGATTGCCTGATTAATTTAAATTTTTTGGTATTGAAAAATATGGCACAAAATTCTCCTTTTTCTTTACCATCATCGCGGCCAACGCCTACAAATTGATGATCGAACATTACAGAATCAATATATTTTAATTGATGGATCAATCCTTCCTGGGTTCCAAAAATATCTGGATTATAGAATTTCAATTGTGAGGATAAAAATTCTTTGCGCTGCGACCAACTAGTCTCTGTTCCTTTAAAATCGTCGTAACGGATGTTGTAGGTAAGCAATTTAATTTCTTGACTAAAACTAATGCTTTGAAAGCAAAATAAAATTAAAACGAATACGTATATGGTTTTCATAACAATTAAGTTTAATTTAGATCATAAATTTAGTATTTATTTTAGGGATTAATGGAAAATTTAACCTTGTAATTTATACTAAAGTTTTGCATTAAACTTGAAAAAGACTGTTTATTTCGTAGTACATTTGTCGCGAAAAGCAAATTGTCTAAATCCTTTTTAGTAATTCTTGATTGATACACTTTTACACTTAAAATAAAAGAAATGTCATTTTTTCAAAAAACAATGCTTTTTGTACTTTTTGTAACAATTATTCTGGTTATAACGGCTGAGAATAATTTGATTATTGCTCAATTAAGTTCCGAACAACAAGAACAAATTAACCAATATAAGATAAAAATAAAAGATTGTAAAAGCAGCAACCAATTAAAAATGGCTGCCAGTTATTCAAATAAGTGTGCATCAATTTATCTAATGGCTGGAGATTATCAGGATGCCATTAATAGCTATGTGGAATCTGCACAAATAAATGATCAAATTGGTAATGATTTGGATAATAAAAAGATTTACAACAATATAGCAATGATATATTCCGAAATGGATCAGCTTAAAAATACGCTGAAGTATTTTGAAAAAAGCCTGCTCATTAGCCGGAGATACAACAACAAAAAAGAAATTGCAGTAAGTTTAATGGACATTTCCACGATCTTAATTTCAGACAAAGAATATGATAAAGCAATTAAAAATCTTAATGAAGCATTGGATTTATCGCAGGATATTAATGATTTGAATAATTTGAGATCATGCTACAACTTAATGTCACAAGCATATAAAGCAGCAGGTGATGTCAAAAAATCGGATGAATATTACAAATATTATCTGGCTTATGACAAAAAGATAAGAGAAGGGGACAATACACCTGAAAATTTTGAAAATAATTTCCTTTCAGCAGAATCGGAGAATTTGCACGAAGTTAAAACAGAAAAAAAAACAGATGATATTTCATTGAACCTTAATAAAGAAATACATAAAACTTCTATAGATTCAATAAACCATGCGATAGAGATATCGAAAGCAGAAGAAGAACATCAACTCGAGATTTTAAATGCAGATAATAAACTAAATGAGACCAAGATAAAGGGCTTACAAAAAATAAATGAAGCAAATAAAATTTTTATTGTTACTACAATAATTGGAATTTTTATCATTATAATACTGATTTTAACCGGTATTTATTTACTTCAAAAAAAACAAAAGCAAATCAGGCAACTTGAAGAAAAACTTGCTCAAATTGAAAAGTCAAAAAGTTTAAATTAATAAACTTCAATATTAGAAATGACCGGACAAGCCCTGGAATCAAGAAAATTGATCCGTATCTTTTGAGTTTTAACAGGATTTATTTTGATAATTCGTTTGTATCCGATTGTTGTTCCATTCGCAACCGTTTTCCATTTGTTATTTTCCATTATTTCGATTGAAAATGATTTAATGCGCTGACCCAGTTTAATATATTCCTGAATTACAATATATTTAACAGTAGATTGCTTTTTGAAATTCATTTCAATGTTTGCATTTGTCATATTATCATCGGTTGCCCAATAGGTTTCTTTGTTTCCATCAACCAGGTTTTTTGGAGAAAAATCATTGGAATTGCCACGATAGTATGATGCAGAAACGTTTGCTTTTTTTGCAAGATTTTGAGCAAAGGCTTCATCAAGTAGCTTTTTGAATCCCAAAAGAGATTTTACATCATTTTCGTGTATCAATCCTCTACGGTCAGGAGGAATATTGAGTAAAAGATTGGAACCACGGCCAACCGATTTCAAATATATCTCGAAAAGTTCTGATGCAGATTTTACTTTATCATCTTCACTTTGATGATAAAACCAACCGGGACGAATGGAAACATCAACTTCGGCAGGAATCCATTTATTACCAGTTTCTTCGCCTGTATTCAACAGTTTTTCAATCCCGCTTTTTCCAGCATACAAAGTATCAATGTTAATGGAACACCAATTTGTTTCGCCAGCAATACCTGATTCATTTCCACACCAACGGATATCAGGGCCTACATCGCTAAAAAAAACAACCTCTGGCTCCATTTTTCTTACCATTTCAATGGTTACAGGCCATTGATAATACGTTGAACCATCAATTTTGCGATTTTCACGTTTTCCACCATAGAAACCATCTCCACCATTTGCTCCATCGAGCCACATTTCGAAAACAGGCCCATAATTTGTAAAAAGTTCAGTTAACTGATTTCGATAATAATCTATATATCCAGGAGAGCCATAGTCAGCATGGTTTCTGTCCCAAGGCGATAAATATACACCAAACTTTAAACCATATTTATGGCAAGCCTCCCCAACATCTTTAACTACATCTCCATGTCCATTTTTAAAGGGACTGTTTTTTACAGAATGCTCGGTAAATTTACTTGGCCATAAACAAAAACCATCGTGGTGTTTACATGTTAAAATCAAGGCTTTTAGACCAACTTCTTTCATTATTTTAACCCATTGTTCAGCATTATAAGCTGTTGGATTAAATACCTGGGGATTTTCATCACCATAACCCCATTCTTTATCGGTAAAGGTATTGGTTGTAAAATGAACAAATGCATTTGTTTCAAGCTCATGCCATGCTAATTGTCTTTTGGTTGGTATTGCCCCAAAAGGCAATGGAGGTGTTTTCTGTGCTGATGAATTGAAAATAAATATTGAAAATAAAAGGGAAAATAAAAGGCGATTTTTTTTCATTATTCTTGGATTAATAAAGTTAAAGAATCCTCCAGCTAGCAATATATTCAATTTCTACAGCGTGATCAATTTCCGGCTTGCACACTTCCCATTTTCCATTCAAGCCAAGTTCTTTACAACTGAGGTCAAAATGAGACATGGCAATGCCCATATCAATGCGTTGTAAGTCAACTGCACCATACATTCCGTAACCAGGGTTTCTTTTAAGGTAAAAATGAAAATCATCTTTCATCCACAAAATCCGCCAAGGTTGTTTATTGGAAGCCGATGGAGCCAATCTTAGCATTTCGAGAGGTATTTCATAATCGGGAAGTTCTTCTTTTGTTATTGGATTTAAAAAATTGTCTTTGAAAAACAATTTGTTCCATTCCAACCTGTTGTCAGACTTTGCAGCCCAACGGATAATATTTTCCCGAATAGTTTTTGAATTTGCGATATACCCTACCGGAGTAATGGCAGGAATTAATGTATCTAAATCTGAATCAAGAATATCGGAAATGATACTTCGGCTGAATGTTCCGCCAAGCCAACAGGTTCCCAGGTTTAATTCTGTAAGGTGAAGAATAATTTTCTCTAACAGAAATCCAAAGTCCTCAAAACAATAGGGTTTATTTTTTACTTCGCCAGCAATAAAATATAATGCTCCGGAAATAAAACCATACGTACCAATTTTTACTTTTTGATTTTCATTGGCAAAATCTTTTTTAATCAGGCTAAATTTTACTTGATTACCGAATGGCCCAGTGTTGTGGTCTAGTAATAATTGTTGAATTTTATCAATTAATTCATTCGATAACTCCTTTTTAGCGTATGTTCGTTTTGATTTTCGTTCTCTGATTAGAGTTTCTACTGGGTTTATAAATTGCATATTTTTTTATTTGATAATTATACGATTTGTCTATCAGAATATTTAATATTTAGCTGCATTTCTGATTGGTTCAAAGGTATATAAATATTTTATTTCAATGGAAAGAGTTATTGGTATACTATAAAAAGAACCTATAATTTCAAATTAATAAGTATTCACACCTCCGTGCATTTAGGCATTCACGTATTGTTAAATTTTTCACACCTTTGTGTTATGGAATATTCTGTACAATTTCCTGATCCGAACCAGGTAGATGCAGATGGTTTGGTTGCCGTTGGTGGCGAGTTAAGTCCCGAATATCTAGTATCCGCATATGCAAGTGGAATATTTCCTTGGTTCGGTGAAGGGGATCCTATTTTATGGTGGTCGCCAAGTCCAAGATTGGTGCTGCTTACCGATGAATTTAAAGTTTCGAAAAGTTTAAAAAAGACCATCCAAAACAAAGTATTTGAGATTAAAATTGATTATAACTTTAAATCGGTGATAAAAAATTGTTCCAAATCACCACGACCAGGACAAGATGGAACTTGGATAACCAAGGAAATGATTGATGCGTATATACAATTACACAAATTAGGGATTGCGCATTCTTTTGAAACTTATTTTGAAAACAAATTGGTTGGCGGTTTGTATGGTGTTTCACTTGGTAAAGCTTTTTTTGGAGAATCGATGTTTTTTAAAAAAGCAGATGCCAGTAAAGTTGCATTCTATTTTTTGGTTGAATGGTGCAAAATAAATGAATTTCATTTTATTGATGCCCAGCAACCGACTGAACATTTAATGAGCCTTGGAGCTAAAAAAATGGAAAGAAGTGAATTTCTGAACCGTTTGGAAGCAGCACTTGATTTTGAGACTTTGAAGGGAAAATGGGGGTTCTAATCTGGCTACGAATATCTATAATTCCAAATTTGGAGATTTGAATTGGTGAATGATTTGATTGCTAAAGGGTCTTAAATAATATGTTGTTTGAATTGTGTATTACCGGTAAAAGTATTTGAAAATATTTATCTTCTTCTTTATTCTGTCAACATTGAGATACTGGCCAAATCTGCTTTTCCGTTTTTCAGGAAAGCATAGCTTATCTTATCTGCTTGACAGTCAATAAACCGAATCCGTTTCAAACTTTTGTTTTTAAAAAACGTGTTGATAAGCGTTGCATTCTGGAATATCACCTTTTTAAAGGTGCAGTTTTCAAAAGAACAGTCCTCCACTATACCTGAAAAAACTATATCCGCAATGTATGTATCAATAAAAGAGGTTCGGTTATACACAGCACCATCAATTATATTTTTTTCAAAGCCACCTGACTTAATCACTACTCCGGTAAAATCGGCACCGGCGAAATTGCAGCCACAAATATAGCTTCCTGTAAATTCAGTTTCTTTCAGTGAACAGTTCTTAAATAAATTGTTGGCTAAATTTGAGTTTTGAATGTGGCTATTGCTGAAATTAGAACCTGAAAAGTCACAGCTATCAACATTATTGCTTTTGAGAAGAAGTTCCGACATATTTGAACCGATAAACAAACAACGCTGCATATTGGAAGAACTGAATTTTTCATGCAGGTTTTTCAAGCCTGAAAAGTCCGCATCCACCCAATTTCCGCGCGACATATCCCAGTTAGCCTTTTTAGTTTGCTTCATGGATGGCAATTCAGACCATTGTTTTTTCGGAAACTCATTGGATGTCATTTCAGAAGCCACCGATTGGAAACTTTCTGAAAAAAAGTTAAGGTCAACACCCAGAATTTCCGCCAGACGGTTAAAAGTAATGAGATCCGGCATTGATTCTCCGCGCTCCCACTTTCCGACAGCCTGAGAACTGATGAATAGACGCTCAGCAAGCTGAGCCTGAGAAATATTTAATTTCTTTCGTGTTTCGGCAATTTTATTACCAATCATTTTAGTATTTAACATAAGTATATTTTTTTGTTCTATTTTTGTTTTGTCGACACTGCAAAGATATCCTGATTCATTCCCGGAATCAATAAAAATACAGATATTTATAGTTGTAATTATGTTACTTATGGTTGTTATTTGACAACTATCAGTAGTATTTGTTTTGGATCAATAAAATAAAGAAACTGAACTTTGTCAAATAAATTAAGTGTATTTCAGATGTGATACCAGCAAAAATAGGATGATGCTTTTGTTTTGTGCATTGCCAAATAACGTGAGTTTGTGCAAAAATATCATTTTCATATAAAATCGCACTTAATTAAATAGGAGTTATAAATTATCTAAATTGAGTCATACTTCTGACAAAGGTTATCCAACAGCTGAATAGAAAGATCCAAATTGAAGTGACAAAGGCATCGCAAATTAATCGTTTCCTCTTCGGATTCTTATTTGTAACGCGTTTTCCAACGGTCCATCTGTTACAAAAATTAAGTATCCTCCACCTCCTGCACCAGATAGTTTCCATCCTTTTACCCTTTCGTGGTAAATTTCTATGGTATCAAAAATTTCTTTATATGCCATATTGGGAAACATTGCTATTTGTGCTTCAAAAGATTTTCGCATGTATAGCCCAAAATCATTGATGTTTTTATTAAGAATAGCTTTCCAACAATTCTCAGCTGCTTCGGAAAGTGCTACCACTTTTTCCCTGTTAATATTTGTGTTATCCAGAACGTTATAATGACTAGCTCTTGGACCAAGAGGAATCAAACATATAGAATTTTCTATCCATTGGAGAATTTCTTCGTCGTTGCAACTATCAATAGATGCAGGCCAATATCCAGCATTATAATTTAATTTGTTTAAACATGGCATTACAATTCCAAGTGAATCTTGCGAGCCGGATATATCTTTTGTACCTGGAGGATTTTCGAAAGCGAAAAGCATTTTAGCCAATTGCTCTTTATCTCCACGCGGAAGTTCTGTTTTCCATAATTCAATAGCTTTGAGTCGCGTACTGGTTGACATGCCGCTCCGATGATTAAACTCAATAGTAGGTTCAATTGAAATAGTAAGTACCGGACCTGGGAAATATTTTGAAACCCAGGGTTGATCCAGCCACCCTCCAGCAATGTCAATTCGATACGGGATAAGACATTCTTTTCGTAAGTCGGTGGTTGATCTTCGCGGTAAATCTCCGTGTGGAATACGTTTAAGAACTTTGTATTCAATCCCTTTGCTTTTACAAAATTCCGCTTTTGCAGGAGTATTCCCATCCTCATTAACGACAAAAATATCGGGTTTTATTCGTTCAATTTCATTAAGAAAATCCATGATGCCAAAACCTGAATTGACATTACATTCCTTTACATACTTCACCGAATTCAACATGTAATTTCTTTCTTCTTGGGTATTTATCGGATAGCGTCCTTTTAGTTGGAACACATTCTCGTCGGAACCTATGCAAACATATAAATCACCATATCTGGCAGCCTCTTGCAAGAAAGCAACGTGGCCACTATGAAGCATATCAAAACATCCGGTAACAAATACTTTTTTAAGTTTTGTTTCATCTTTCATATTTGTATGAAAAACTTCTTCCATATCAACAAAATTGGAATTTTTAACAGTATAGGTAGAAAATGCACTGGAAAGTAGCTCTTTTAATTCATCAATATTACAAGCACTTTGTAAATCAAATTCAACGTAACCATAAATACTAGCTTCCTTAAAACTTACTATTACTGTTTTAAATGCTTTAGTCCATTGCTGAGCAGCTAACTGTAAAACAGTAATAAGAACAGATTTTAAGGCACTACTAATAGCATTTACATCACATTTGAAAGCCTGTCGTTTTAGCTCTCCATATTTAAACCCTGGATTTTCCCACACATAAAGTTGTTCGGTTGCTGCCCACCATTCCCTTTCATTTCTGGTAGCTAAAGGTTCCTGCATTGCATCAGTAATTTTCCACCATTCTTTTGTTGCCTCGTCACCTAGTAATGCCATATCATGATCATAATTTTTCCCACAATACTCATAATGTGAAAAGAGCAAATTATTGTTTAAGAAAATACTATAATTACGAATATTTGATTTAGCAATGCGATCGAGTACTTCCGGAAATGTATGTTTGTGTAATATTATATATTGTTCTGTAAATTCAGGCTTAAGAGAAATAAGGCTTGTGTAATGAGATTGCATGAACTATTGTATAAAATATTATGAAAGCAAAAATCAAAGATAATTGAAAAACACATTTGACAAAAAAATGAATAATTAAAATTACTTCCATATTTAGCGGAAGATTTAAATGAGAATCTCCTCCATCATCGTTCAACTTAATGACATATATGTTTCTGAAAGAGAATTATCCACAAAATAATTTGCAAGTAAGGAATTTGTGAAGCGATTATACGAACCAAGATGTGCAAAGCGAGCTGATAGCAATCATGCTAACTGTTTCATACTTTGCCAACGGCAGTTTTTCTGTTCTTTATTAAAGTCATCATAAGTGTTTATGTCCCACGGGCATTAGGTATTTTGGAAAATCAGTCAGTCTTAATGTATTGACTATATCGTTGCAATCAAAAAACCTTCTCCGCTTGCAGGACTGAGATTGTCTTTTCTTCCAACAAAATATCGTTTGACAAGATCTTCTGCAGATATATTCTCTACTAATTTAAGACCTGTTTGGCGAGCAAAATCAAGCATCTCACCAGGTGAAAAGAAGCTGATGAAAGGATTGCCTGATGCACGGGCACCTTTTTGTGACACTTGTTGTAAAATTCGATCTTCTGCATCAATGAGTTCCATTGGCAACATATATGTCATAGCTAGTTTGGAACCCGGTGCCAGAGATGCTATTTGCAGCAATATTGCCTGAATAGCATCTTTTGTAAGATACATACTAACTCCAGTACAAACTACAACTGCAGGTTTGCTTATATCAAAACCGGAACTTTTTAATTGTTCCCACCAAGAAAATCCAGCCTCAAAGTCAACAGGAACAAATCGTAAGTATTTTGGAATACCGAGTCCAAGTTCAATTAGTCGATGTTGCTTCCAAGCTTGAGTACCAGGTTGGTCAATTTCAAATATTTGTAGCTTAGACGCAATATCTGGTCTGCGTTGAGCAAAAGTATCAAGTCCTGCTCCGAGAATAACATACTGACTAATACCTTGTTTGCTTTGCTCTATAACTAAATCTTCTACAAAACGGGCACGAGCTGCAATGGAAGCACGAACACGCCTTGTGAAATCCGGATTCATATCTGGCCGTTGAAGCCAATCAGCACTGGGAGCCACTAACATCAATCCTATTTCATCTTCAATGATATGTGGCGATGGATCAATTAGAAGGTGCAAGGCTCTCCATAAGGCTACCCGCACTGCTGTGTTATCTGGTTCCATATTTTTTTTATCCTGTTCCATATCCAATAGTTTGCATTGTTTTATCTTCAAAATTACTGACAAATGTTTGCTCATTGTTTTCACTTGCCAATTTAAAAACTCTTTCCCGCTATATTGCACAAAAATTCATTAAATGCAGAAATGCTAAAATTTTCACTATTTCGGTAATTGAGTGAATATTCGGTTAGCAACTGAGACAATTGTCATATCTAAGTATTGTAATATTTTTTACCAAATATAAGGAATAATCTTATAACGGGTTTTAAGTGTATATTCACGATATCCATTCAATTCATTTATCAAAGTTCTGTCTTCCAAAAATGTCCTTATTAATAAAAGCAGCACTGAAAAACTTATTGGAATTGCACTCCAAAGTGAACCAAAGAGTAATGGAAAACCTAAAGATTGAATTATCATACCTAAATATGCAGGGTGTCTTATTATTTTATAAAGTCCGGTTTCACAAACAGTATGATCTCTATCTGTTTGGATACGCACAGTACTTGAAAAAAATTTGTTTTGCTTTTGTGCTATAAGAAAAAGGAGCTGTCCAATAATTGTCAAGATTATGCCAAGCAAGTATAAACTCCAATTTAACTCAGGAGACCAATGATAGCGCCCAGAATCCAGTCCGGCTGCAATAAACATGATAATTGTATTTAGAAAAGATAATCCCAATATTGTCTTATCCCATTTCTTAGCACCCTCACCTGGCTTTGAACGTTCGTTTAAAAGTTCAGAATCTACTTGTAAAACAGTATAATTCAGTAAAAACATTACAAGACCGATTACTACATAAATCCAGCCTTGCCAGTAATCTATTCGACCTGCACTAATAAATATGATTGAAAAAAATAAAAATGTGCCTCCAACTTGTTTAATCAAATAATTTGACTTCATGATTTTATAATTTATTTAATGTCACACACAATTTACAACTGTTTAAAACTAGACTAAAGTCGACAAAAAAATCAAAATTTTCCCCATAGTCACAGTAAGTTAAGAACACAAGATATGAAAAGGCAGAGTGCTAGACTCATTCCGAACTAAAAAATTGATTAACAGTTTCGTAAAATTCTCTGGGATGCTCAATTAAAGTACCATGGCTTGAATTTGGCAATATCCAAAGTTCCGCTATGGGAATATTTTGGAAAATCTGGACTGTATGTTCGATTCTTATTAAATCATGGTCGCCACAAATTATTAAGGAAGGCGCTTGGATTTTCCTTATCGAGGCTAGACTAATATTCGGTTGTTCCCAATCAAGCATAAATAATTTCCATGAATTTTTTTCATTATTGGTTATTTTGGGGCTATTTTTCTGAGAATTAAAGTATTTTTTTTCATCTTTCCAAATGTCTGGTAATAAAGCTGTTGAATCTGGCCATAAATTTGCACCTGTTGATGCTAGTTTTCTCACTTTTCCCGGATGTCTCAATGCTGTTTCCAACGCAATAATTCCTCCATCACTCCACCCTATAATGTAAGCCGAATCAATTTTCATTTGATCAATTAATCGAGCAACATCATCTGCCATCATTTCAAAACTCAAGGAATCACCAAGGTCAATTGATTTTCCGTGAGCTCTGCTATCAATGACTATTGTACGGTAACTGTTTGAAAAATACGGAATTATAGTTGACATTGTGGAAATGCTCCCTCCATTTCCATGAAGTAGTATAAGAGGCCTCCCATTTCCATATTCTTCAACATAGAGTTTTATGCCCCTAACATAATAATATTTTCCGGCTTCGGAATTGTTGCCATATTGAATTTTCTGATTACAATGGAAATTGGCTAGAAATAAGCAACAAATTAAAAGGCAAATAAGCTTCATAGAATATAATTAGGACTGTTTCTTAAATATTAGTTGGAACATGAGTATATAATCCACTTATCTTTAATGAAATACAAAAATAACAGGTAAATGGATTTAATGATAATAAAAGTTCAAATCTGCACAAATATTTCAAGACATCATATGCATCTCCTGCCCTTCTCTAACTTTAAAGAAAAGAGACCAATACCTGTAAAACGCTAGTATTCTCATGACTTTTCTTTCGCTATTAATTCTCTTTATGGATGATTTTGTGGGTAATTTTAAAACTTAAGCCTTTTGCGCAATCACCTGACTCAAACCTGATTCAAATTTTAGTATTGAAATATTTTTAAATCCTGCGTTATTTAAAATTTCTGTTACTTCTTGATCAGTAAAACAATCGCCTTCTTCAGTTCCAACAAGCATATTAATTGCAAAAATAGCCCCTGATGTTGGTTGTGTTCTGTCATTGTTCATTATCCAATCTTGTATTACTATATTGCCATTACTGTTTAAAGCCTGGTAACATTTTATTATTAATTCGCGATTGGTTTCCAACGAATTACTGTGAATAATTGCAGACAGAAATACCAAGTCAAATCCTTTAGGTAGATTTTCTGTTGTGTAATCGCCTGTATGCGTTTTTATCCTGCCTGAAAAACCTTCTTTGCCAATAAATTTCTTTGTTATTGGAATAACATTTGGCAAATCAAAAACTGTAGCTTCAATTTCAGGTTTTAAAGTAACAAATTCCATAGAATATGCCCCAGAACCACCACCAATATCCAAAACAGAATTTATTTTTGACAAATCAATATTGGCCAACTGAGGTGGAGCTTGTTTTTTTGCCCTGTCGTGCATGGCATTTATAAAAGGGAAAAGCCATTCTTCACCTCTTTCATTAATTTCTGTGGAATGAGCTGATTTACCTGTTTTTACAACTTGTGTTAAGTTGCTCCATGTATTCCATAAATGGTTTGAATGCATTAAACCGCCAAGATAATCGGGGCTTTTTTTTGATAGAAATGTAAAACTGTCCTCTGTATTAAAGAACTGTTGATTTTGCTTTACAAGAAAGCCTAAAGATACCAATGCATTCAGCAGGCGCTCACAAGCATGTTCATCTAAATTTAATTGCTTTGCAATTTGAACGTTTGTAGCACCTGATTCACCAATATTTGTAAATATATCATGCTCAAAACCGCTTAATAATATTCTGCTTTTTTGAAAAGAAGCAGCAAATTCTCTCATAGTATTTGGATTCATTTTTCAAAAAAATTAGATGGTTTTTTAAATTTTTTAATACCTATGCGCTATTCATAAATTATGCGAACTATATTCCTGAATTTTTCAATAGCAGGTAATAAAGGTAGGAATATTATTCTAAAACAGTTCTGTTTTTTACTTGTTTTTGATGGGTAAGTAGAACTGTGGATTTTTAAATGCTTGAAGAATTTATACGACGGTTTTTTATGATTTTATGTTCAAATACGATTTTAATGTTGCTAATTTCAATGTCTATTTGTTCGGTAACGGAAACAATCTTCGAAAAGGCCGAAAACACAAAGCCCTTCGAGAGTCCATGGGCTCTCGAAGGACTAAAAGAAATAATTGCATAAAATGATATCAATTTATCGATAACCTGTCATGGCAATTTATTCCAACAATTTATTGGATATTCAGTAATTGCAAATCAAATATTAAAGTTGTATAAGGTGGAACTTTGGCATTCCCATATTTCCCATAACCCAACTGGCTAGGGATGATTAATGTTGCTTTACCATCCTTTTTCATGTAGCTTACTCCTTCATCAAAACCTTTAATTACCTGTCCTTTTCCAATCTGAAATTCGAATGTACCGGAATCGAACACTTCACCATCAAGAAAACGTCCTACGTAATTTACCTGAACTGTTTGTCCATTAAGAGGGGTTAATCCTGTCCCAGTTAAGGTTTCTAAATAATATAAGCCACTAATTGTAGGCTCTTTAATTATTTCGTTGCTTGCAAGGTACACATTCCTTTGTTCTATTTCCCTTAGTTCAGCAGAAAAAACTTCGAGTAGTTCAATCTTATATATTAATGTCGTATAGGGAGGGATTACTTTATTTCCAGATGATCCAAAAGCTAAATTACTAGGAATAATTACTGTAGATTTACCACCAATCTTCATATAACTTAGCGCTTCATCAAGGCCTGCAATTACACTGCCGGTTCCATACTCAAATTCAACAGTGTCGGCACCAAAAATCTCTCCATTGAGAAATTGCCCTTCATAAACTATTTTTACAAATAAACCTTGAACAGCTGTATCACCAGTACCTGCAACGTTTTCGATATAATAAAGTCCACTCGATGTAGGTTGGGTTGTAATGTTATTATCCTTAAGATATTGTTCTCTTTGAGTGGTTTCCTTTTGTTGCAAATCTTCCTCTTTTTTACAGCTAACAAAAACTAAAAGCATAAGTAACAAGACGAAACTAATTTTAAATGAAATTTTGTTAAAATTAATAGTATTCATAGTCAAATAAGGTTTTTAAATAAATTGATATTGTGGGTGTAAAACTAATTAATTTTTCAAGTCTGAGCAATATAATCTAATTTTTGATGTGGCAGAATAATTTTCATTTGGTATACTTTTAAAAGATTTTAGTCGCTTAACTTTTCAGCAACTTTATGTATCTTATTTATTTTCAACAATTTTGACACAGTTTATAAATGAATATATTGTAAATTTTAAACCCTCTGTTTCCAATTGATTTTGCCTGAATTTGCATTTAGTGAAACGATAAAACCTCCGCAATTGAATATCAGATTTTCATGATATTGAATTGCTGTGTTTAATTGGGGCTCTTTGGTATATTTGTCTGTTAAACCTAGTTCAGATTGTTTGATATTCCATTTTCGATTGCCATCAAAACCTATGGCATCGAGTACAAAATTTAATTTATCGGTTGTTTCGTAACTCACCATAATAAATAGCTTTTGATCTGGAAATACTTCTAAAATCTCGGCTTCCAGAAATTCCGCTTTAGAAATTTCTGAATAATTAGCTATTGCCACACTTTCAAATTTTAGGTGTTTGATTTTATTTGATTCTTTCGAATATTCCAGAGAAACTATCCTTTCTTGCTTATTTTTGATGTCTCTCCAAAATACTGCATCGTTGGAAAAGCCATAACTTAAAGGTTGAAGATTCTGCCGAAGTTCACTGGTTAATAATTTATCGGAAAATGGCTCGTAGTAATACGTTTTAGCTGTTTTTGTGGTGATTGAAATAGTTAATTCATGTGATGCTTCACCTTTATTACGTGAATAATTCCAATTCTCAATCCCCAAAGATAATTCGGAAAACCTGTTTTTAAGATATTCTTTGTTAATTTCCCTAATCAATTTGTTGGAATTGATATCAACTAATTTGAAATCCCAAAAGCTATAAAGCAATAAAGTATCTCCATGTGAAATGCCAATATCATAAATATCCTTATAAAATTGGCGGCTTAGTTTTTCACCGGTAGTGGCATTGAGAATGTGCAAACGATATTCTTCCCAATCACCTGAATCATCTCCAACTTCCTTTTTGTCGAGTAAACAAAGTTTATCATCTATTATTTTCATCACTGGTATTTCATAAGAAAATCCATAATTTATGGGTATAAAAATACCTAAAATGACAGGTGAAAACGGAAGTACTATGAAAATTGCTTTATAAATCCAATTGAATATTTTATTTTTAAAAAAATTGGTACCATAAGCGATAATGCTTGAAATAATTAATACGACAAAGAAAATGGTCATCATCATCCAAGAGGATGAAAACAAGTGGTCGAGCATGTTTTGCATAGCTAATTATTTTTTATATTTTATTTGGTATTCTTCGGCTTGATAGATCCATGCCTTTTCTTTTTCGATAAATTCTTTATCGTTTTTATCCCTTTGTTTTTTCTCACAGTCCAGCCAGCGGATTAGCTTATTGTTGCTGAAATAATAGCGGTTTTCGTTTGTAGTGGTTTCTTCAGTTCCTTCAATATAAGCGTGGTAAGTGCTAGTGGTGAATACAAAAAACAGTTGGTTGTTCCAAAAATAATATTGATTTGAGCTTTCGGCCATATCGCCCAGAAATTCCTCTTCAATTTTCATAAGCTGTTTACCTTTAAAATAAGTTGTTACCGTTTGATCTATTCCTGTTGCATTGTTTTCAATATCATGCAATTCAGACGTATAAGTTTTTATTTCGTCATTAATTGTTTTGAACTGTTCCCTTATTTTTTTGATGGATTCTTCGTCATTTTGAGCAACGGAAAAATACATATTGAATAGAATGAACGCTGTAAGAAAAATTGTTATTTTCATCTAATTGTCATTTATGCATTGTTGATTAAAAATAGATAAAAATAATTGAATGGAAATTATTTTTCAGCTTCCAAATGATCAACTTTATCGGTCAGGATTGTACTTTCACTAATAATGCGAATTAAGGGTTGGAATTTTTCAATAGCCGCCTGCTTTAGCTGGCGGATGAAAAAGAAAGAACAATTTGGCTTTAGCCAAAACTAAATATTAATTTTGGCTAAAGCCCTTCAGATAAGTTTATTCCGATCCA
>JANYKN010000112.1 GCA_025361565.1 Bacteroidota bacterium
TTAATATCAGCCAGATACTCTAAACAGGCCTTATCTGTGGAAAATCTTTGAGTAAACTTTATAAGCTCTTCTCCTTCAAATTTGTTCATAAATTATTATTTTTGAATCAAATATAATAGAATTTATGTAAACACCTCAATAAAGTAATTCAGCCAATTGGTAAGTTTTATATTATAGTTCAACATGTAACCGTTTTCTGTAGCAAATTTTTCATAAAGCGGAGAAATTTTATATACAATAATATCCTCAGATTCTTCCAGAATAGTAAGTTCACCTCCTAAAATATTGTCATGTATTTTGGTATACCTGATAAGTCGTTGATTATTATGCCTTATCTCTAAAGCATATTGATTCATATCGATAAATAGTCTAACATTCATAATTTCAGATTTAAATAACCAATGACTCATTTTTATGATTTTGACATCGGCAATCTGCTAATGCCTCGTCATACACAAATCTATTAAAACTTTGAAACAATAAAGCATTATTACTTAAAAATCAGGATTGCTGAAATAACAAATTTATGATCATTAGAATTCTTTTAACTTTGTTTCATTATTCAGCTCAACTGCAACATTGCTATGGAAAACAAATTATATAGTAATTTGATGAGATTTGCCATCCTATCTTATATTTTTATGTTGTTACCTTTCCTGCTTATTTCGCAAGAGAAAGATAGCAGTATATTCAAATCCACAAATCGGCACAAAATATCACCTTTACTATATGTAAAAAATGGAAAAAGTTATAACGGAAATCTTCGGGTGCTTGTAAATAACCATTCCAATTTTAAAACCTGGATGCAAAAATCACTGCCTGATTTAATTTTGAAACCAACGGAATATGAAAATATTTTTGAAATTTCAGGCCTTAATTCCGATAATATCCCGAAAATGATGGATTGTCAATGGATTGATTTTGTGGATTTTCCAGACCGCAAAGCCAAGGAAGAACGAACAATAGATAATTCTGATTTGTCAATTAACAAAATAACGCCGGTTCATGTCTATTTTCCTCTTATTACCGGCGAAGGATTGGTTGCCTCAATAAAAGAAAAACCCTTTGATACAACTGATATTGATCTTCGGGGACGAATATTAAAGTCTGATCCTTCAACAGAAATACCGACATTGCACGCCACCTTTATGGCCACATATATAGCAGGTGCAGGAAACAGCAATCCAAAAGGGAAAGGAGCGGCATGGAAAGCACAAATCACTTCTTCTTCTTTTGCCAATTTATTGCCTGATGATGGGCAAAAACTCACCAATTTAAATGTCACTGTACAAAATCATTCATATGGCGTGGATCAGATTGAAAACTATTATGGAATAGAAACCCTGGAATATGACAAACATTGTTCTACATATCCCAATATTTTACATGTTTTTTCGTCCGGAAATATAGGGATGGATACCTGTAAAACAGGCATTTATGCAGGAATTCCCAACGTTGCAAATCTTTCGGGACAATTTAAAATGTCGAAAAACACCATAAGTATTGGTGCTACTGACTTGTATGGCAATATAGCACCATTAAGCAGCCGTGGCCCCGCATACGACGGAAGGGTAAAGCCGGAACTGGTTGCTTATGGCGATGGTGGAACTTCGGATGCAGCTGCTCTGGTTTCTGGTATTTGTTTGCTTGTGCAAGATGCTTATAAACAAGGTAACAATGGAAATTTACCATCTTCATCACTGGTAAAATCAGTCATTATTAACAGTGCCGATGATGTTGGAAGGCCCGGAATTGATTTCGAAAGTGGATATGGTAGCATTGATGCCTATGGAGCTGTAAAGACAATTATGGAGAACCACTATTTTAATTCTTCCATATCAAATGGCGAAGAAAAGATATTTAATATTTCGGTTCCCTCGAATACTCATAACTTTAAAGTGACTTTGGTTTGGACCGATCCCGAAGCAGCAATTAATTCATCTACCGCACTGGTTAATGACCTGAATCTGGAGGTTTTTCAAACATCAACAGGAACAAGCTGGAGACCATGGGTTTTATCTCATTATCCAAACGCAGATTCTCTTGCTTTACCTGCAAAACGGATGAAAGATCATTTAAACAATATTGAACAGGTTACAATATCGGTACCTGAAAGTGGAAATTATGAATTGCATGTTTTTGGAGAGAAAGTTACATTCAACCCACAGAATTTCAGCCTAACCTATGAAAATGAAACCGGATTTGAATGGATTTATCCTTTAAAAAGCAGTCAGATTGAATCTGAAAAAGGTATACAAATCAGGTGGCAATATGCAGGCGTTAATACTACTGGATCCCTTGAATATCAAATTGTCGGAAGCAATACATGGAATATGATTAGTAATAATTTTGATTTATCTCAATCCTATTACGATTGGATTCCTCCTGATGTTACAGCATTGGCTATCATTCGTTTAAAAACTTCCGGATCTGAATTTTTAACGGATACATTTTCAATATCAAAACCAATGTTGTTAAAAGTTGGGTATAATTGTGATGATGAGACCCAGATAAGATGGGATCCGGTGCCAGAAGTCAGAGAATATATGGTATACCAAGTTGGAGAAAAGTACCTGGAACCTTTTAAAATTACTGTAGATACTTCTATTATACTTAATACAATTGATAAACAAAATTATTTGTATTCTGTATCTCCAATAATTAGTGGAATAGAAGGAATCCGGGGCAATACAATCAATTATGCATCAACTGGCGTTGGATGTTATTTTATAACATTCTTTGCAAAATCAATTGTCACTGATACCGTGCTGCTCGGTTTAAACCTGTCTTCAAATTATAGGTTAATATCCGCCAGTCTCGAAAGGTACACGAATAATCAATATGTTTCAATCCAAACAATTGATCCAATTACAAATCTCCAAATGACTTTTGAGGATTTAAAACCTCAACTTAACAGGAATTTGTACAGGATCTGTTTGACAAGGGAAGATCAAAAACTGATTTATAGCGACGAAGTGGAAGTATTTTTCAATCCGGTTAACAATTTGTTTGTGTTTCCAAACCCGGTTTATACCAATCAGGTATTAAATATAATTGATGGAGGTGAAGAACAAATTAATATGAATATTTATGATTATGCTGGAAAACTATTGTACGGCTATAATTCAGGTCCGGCTCAAATAAAAGTTTTTCCTGTTAAAGATATTGCAACCGGCCAGTATTTATTGGAAGTGACAACACTGAATGGTCACAAAATGTCCAAACAAATTTTAGTTATTCATCCAAAGTAAGTATTACTGAATGATTTGTGAATTAACTAGCAAAAAAAAACCTGGCCATTCAAGCCAGGTTTTTTTACAATAATTGAATATTTTAATACAAATAATTTAAAGCTGTTTTATCATTGGCATTAAAAGGTCTGTTTTGTCCTGATCCAATGCATGCTAACATCCATGAATTTGCATCAGCTGTTGTTGGAGTTCCGGGAATATTGATAGCGCCAACAGTACTAGCTCCTTCGTTGGAATAAGCGCCACCACAACTATAAGATCTGTCCATATAATCAGTATGGCGGAATCCAATGCAATGACCCATCTCATGTGCCATAATACTAGCAACAGTACTCTGTGGTTGGCTTCCAATTGCTTTTGGATTAATTTTTATTGTATTATAAGGATCTCCGGTTGATGTTGGAAATCCTGCAGAAGCCAAATAACTACCGTTACCTGAAACAAAAGTAATAGCTGCCCCAGAAGCAACGCGTGTAAAAGTTATTTGCAAATTTTGTGCATTATAACGGGCAATAGCTTCATCCAATGCAGGGCCATAAGAAGCTGGAAGCCTGCTGTTAAGTGCTACAGTTATTGTTCTTGGCAAACCTGTTACCAATAATGTAGTTCTATATTGCTCTTCGCTTATCCTAAGAGCCATTGGGGTTGGAGCAAGATTGGCAACATCATCGTCTGTAAATTCATAACATCCTTCAACTCTGTATACTTTAGTTCCATTTTCGTTAAACTCAGCGGTAACATTAGTTTGGTTATAACCGGCTGAAGCAATTAAGCTTAACGTTCCGTTTGAAACAACCAGTTCATCACTTACCTGTGGTGTTTCCTGGCATGAAGACAAAAACAATGCAAAAACAAAAAAACTAAATAAAATTGATAAATTTTTCATACTCAAATTAGTTAAGAAGTTAATAAATAAAATATTAGTTAGATTATAACTCAAATATAGTTAAAATAAGTTAATTTCCTAAATTGTTATCTGTAATCTAAGTGAAGGAAAATTTATGCTTTGCTCTTTTACTTAATTAAAAAGCAAAATAAATAACAATCCATTGTAAAACTTTTATGATACATGGATGTTAAAGTGGCAGAAGATTTAAACGTAATATGGTATACTAAATATAAGTTAACATTCTTACCCCGAAAACGTAAAAATATTTTTTTTAAACTTAAATTAATCTTTAGGATTTTTGATGAAACTAAAGAATAATTCCTCAAAAGTTGATTTATTTTGGATATTCACGCAATTAGAAAAGTTACTATTATTTATCTAAACTTGAAATTAGTTAACAGCACTCAATTTCAAATACAATAATACCTAAATCCCAATTTAGATAATAGAACGCCACAAATATTTGCAAGCCAAAGATTTATATGGATGCCAATTCTCTGCAATAGTTATCAATTTAGTTTTTAGTTCTTTCTTTTCCAATTCAATACCATACCAGGCTTTCATTTTGGTTTGTATACCCAAATCGTCTATTGGAAACACATTTGGTCGGTCCATCGGAAACATTAAAATCATTTGAACTGTCCATTTGCCAATGCCTACGATTGGAGTTAGATAATCGATTATTTCTTCATCGGTCAATGCATTCAAATACTCAAACGACATATCATTTTCAAGAGAAAAACTGGCTACATTGTTCATGTATTTTGTTTTTTGTCCCGATAAGCCAATGCTCCGCAATACTTCATCTTCGGTCATTAAAATTTGTTTGGCGTTTGGATACTGGTTGTCGAACAAATCGGTAAATCGTTTCCAGATAATATCAGCCACTTTAACTGATAATTGCTGTGAAACAATGGATTCTAAAAGCGAGCAATAAACATCAATATCAGGCGAAGGCTTTATTTCTGTTTTTACTGAATCAATTACTTTGGCAAGTATTGGATCTTTTTTTGATAGTATTTGGGCTATTTCGTGGTAAGGTTTCATTTTTTGTTTCATTTGAATTTGTAAAGTACAACATAAACTTGAAAAAACTCAATGGATTCATTTAATTATAAAATGCAAATTTAATCCAATGCCTGAATTATATAAGCAAAATATTTGATGTTTGATCCAAACAAAAATAAAGCATAATTAAAAACTGCAAGATGCATAAGCCAAAATTAAATTGAATTATTTGATTACCCTGTCAGTCAAACCTACAAAATATGGCAAATATAATTTTGATATATTTTAGTTATTTATCTGGTAATGATAGCCTTACACAACATTTGGAAATTTTTGTTATTTCTTGCATGATTTAGTTTTTCGGAATTGTTACACCATGGATTTTTGTTAGGATAAGAAAGGTATTTGGAGATTATATGCGATTTTTGATTGTTTTTCCTAAAGCGGTATCACTTAATTTTCGGAAATAAAGATATCTTTGTCTTTTATTATTAATGATATTTGTTCTCACAAAATATAAGGCATATGATAACAGATAATTTTGGCCGCGAAATGAATTATTTAAGGATTGCGGTAACCGATAAATGCAATTTGAGGTGTACATACTGCATGCCTCACGAAAATATGGTTTTCCTTCCTAAAAAAGAAATCCTTACCTATGAAGAACTGCTGCGCATCATAACCATATTTTCTGATTTGGGAGTAAACAAAGTCAGGTTTACAGGTGGTGAGCCTTTTGTTCGTACCGATTTTATCGATCTTCTTGAATATACTTCAAAACTTGAAGGTATTAATAACGTAAATATTACCACAAATGGAGTATTCACTTATCAACATTTGGACAGGCTTAAAGAAATTGATGGACTGAATTTAAATATTAGCCTGGACACTTTGATCCCTGAAAAATTTATCAAAATAACCAGGCGAAATGCATTTGATTCGGTAATGAAAACCATTGAAAAATCAATATCGATAGGTATCCGGACCAAATTAAACATGGTAGTTCAACAAGATGTAAATGATAATGAGATTGTTGATTTTATCGAATATTTTATGAGTTCGCCAATTGATGTGCGGTTTATTGAGCAGATGCCATTTAACGAATCCACCCATTTCAAATCCATTTGCGATGCCGAAAAGATAAAATCAATTCTTTTGGAAAAATATGAATTAATGCCACAACCTCATCAAAAAAACAGAACAACCGCTGATTATAAAATAGATTCAAGTAAATTCACTATCGGTATAATTGCCGCGTATACCCGGAATTTTTGCAATACCTGCAATAGAATCAGGTTAACATCAACAGGAAAAATAAAAACCTGCCTATACGCAGATCCTGGTTTGGACGTAAGAGAGCTACTGCGAAATGGAACTTCTGACAAGCAAATTGGAGAACTTTTAACCAACACGATAAAAAACAGGTTTAAAGATGGTATAGAAGCTGAGAAAAACAGAAAAACCTATATACTGGAATCGATGTCAAAAATCGGTGGTTAATTGGTGCATTCCGCTAATTATTCACAATAATCAAGCTAAGTTATTCGATTAATATTTTAGAAAGGGCAGCAATAACATTGCTTCCATACTATCAATCGCAACAGCCACACTTCCCACCTTCTTGAATTGGCGGGCATTGCACATTTCCATAGGAGCAAAATACACAACAATCGCCCTGTTTTGGTTTTAGGAGAATGCCGCAGTTTGTACACTCATAAAAAAATTGGCAGGAATCCGTTGGCATTTGCTCTTCTTTTCTGTATCCACAATTGGGACAAGTAATGGTTGATTGTAGGAGGATTTGTGTGTTCATAAAGAAATAATTTGTTACGGATGTATTGGGTCAGATTCTTCTTTTAATGAAATCCAGTAACTGGTTTAATCTTTGATCATCAATACATTCATGTCAAATATACTTTATTTTTTGTAAACTGCAAAATTCCAACTGAAAATAATTATACTTCACTAAGTTGAAAGTAATTGAATTTTAATATGATGCAGCTATACTGAAAAGTTGAAAAGTATTTACCACATAGACACATAGTTAAAAAAAATATTGGACCTTACTTTTAAAAAGGTGTATTAGAAAAATATATTTTTATTGTGATTGTTTTCCTATCTACCAATGTGTTTATTTATATAAGTGTATTATTATCAAGTTGTTTTAACTTCGTAAAGTAAAAATAATTATTCACTTAGTTAATTTAGCTTCATCTTTCGTCCAATAAAATCATCAAAATCAACAGGATCAATACATTCATCAACCTCCTTAAAATCTTGCTGCTTAAAATAGTGATAAATTGTTTTTAATTCCTCCTGATCATACGATTCTATATGCAAAACTCCATATTTGCAGATCGAGATAGCAGTTTTTGAATTTTCAAATGTCATTAAAAAATCGGGAAGAGAGGCATTGCATCGGACTAACCAAAAAAGCCGGGGAATAAAGGCGATCAAATCTGCATCGCTTAGTAGAAAACCTCCATCAAAATCGCTTGAAATTGATAATTTTAAATAATCCTGGGCTTCTTTTACCGGTTTGTAATCGTTTTCCTGCACAAGCCATGGCGTTGGCCAATCGCCAATTACTATAAGATTTTGGGCTTTTAAATGATTTCGTAATCCCTCAATAGATTTTGATACATCATTAAGATAGTCCACTGAATTGGTTTTTGAAGAAATCATTGTGTACCTGCCAATCCATTTTAAACTGGAAAAATGCTCAAATGGATTTTTATCTCGATTGGAATCTACAAAATCCATTTCTTCTTTGTTCAATTCATCAGCTTTCTCTTGACTAAGAATCAGGGGATTAGCCGAACCTTCGATAAGCAATTCATCACCAGCTTTATAGGCATAATCCGAAGGATTGTGTTTTTCCTTTTGAATTTGAATTAAATGGGATGTAAAGATTTGATTTATTTTTAATATTTGTTCGCGTGACTGGTGTTTCATATTTCTTTTTTAAATCAAGACAAACCTAATTGTCAATCCAACTATAAAACCTTTTTATTCAGATTGGTCGCTCTAAATAATTGAATAAACAACATAATTTTCAATTCCAAAATTAAAACTATTTCAATTCAAATCAATAAATTTATAATTTACTGTTAATTAATTAACTTTGGTCAACCAAAATAAATATTAACCTAATTTTTATGAAATGTTTGGACTTATCGAAATATTCGTAATCCTGTTTTTATTGCTGATTATCATACTTGTTCCGTTGATTGCATTGGTCGATATCTTAAAAAGCAATTTTGAACAAAATGATAAATTAATATGGGTACTTGTGGTTATTTTTTTACCATTCATCGGCTCCATTTTGTATTTTATTATCGGAAGGAAGAAGAAAATAATTTCCAATTTCTAAAACATCAAAAAAATATGGATATCTGTGTAATTGCATTCGATGCCGACGATACACTCTGGGTAAATGAACCCTATTATCAGGAAACTGAACAAAAATTCTGTCTGCTTTTGGAAGATTACTTGCCTCATCACACCATTTCGCAGGAATTGTTTGCCACAGAAATGAAAAACCTTGCTTTGTATGGTTATGGTGTTAAAAGTTTCATGCTATCAATGCTTGAAACCGCTTTGAGAATTTCTGATAAAACCCTGAATATTGAGATTTTGGAAAAAATCATTCAATATGGTAAAGACCTGATAAACAAAGAAATTGAAATTTTGGATGGTGTAGAAATTGTTTTAAAAGAATTGTCTGGAAAATACAAGCTGGTTGTGGCAACCAAAGGCGATTTATTGGATCAGGAACGCAAATTACGAAATTCAGGAATTGAACATTATTTTCACCATATCGAAATTATGAGCGACAAACAGGAATCTGACTATCAAAAACTCATCAAACATCTAGATATCAGGCCGGAACAGTTTATGATGATTGGCAATTCAATTAAATCCGACGTTCTTCCTGTTTTAGCCTTAGGTAGTTTTGGTGTACATGTTCCTTTCCACACCACATGGGCACATGAGCAAATTGAAAACAAAGTGGAACATCCAAATTTTAAACATATCAATAAAATAACAGAAATATTAAGCTTTTTGAACCAGTGAGCCAGTTTAAAACATTACCAAAAGTAGAATTGCATTTGCATTTAGATTGTTCTTTAAGCTACAAAGTGGTTAAACAACTGAACCCACAAGTAACTTTTGAAGATTATAAAGAATCTTTTATTGCACCACCCAAATGCACCGATTTAGCCGATTATATTTCAAGGGCTGTAAAAGGTTTTGAACTGATGCAAACCAAAGAACAATTGAGGCTGGTAACTTTGGATTTATTTCGGCAACTAAAGGAGGATCATATAATTTATTCCGAAATAAGATTTGCACCGTTGCAACATATTTTTAAAGGTTTAACCGCAGCAAAAGCAGTAGCAGCAGTCAATGAAGCGGTATCTGAAGGCATAGAATTAACAGGTGTTGAAGCAAGAATTATACTTTGTACACTTCGTCATTACTCCGAAAGCCAAAGTATGGAAACTATAAAACTGGTAAAAGAATTTCACGGTTCTCAAGTCGTTGGCTTTGATCTGGCAGCCGATGAAGCCGGTTTTCCAATAACCGAACACATCAAAGCATTTGAATTTGCAAACGAAAATGGAATTCCGTGTACCGCCCACGCAGGCGAAGCAAAAGGTGCAGAAAGTGTATGGGAAACGCTGAAAAACCTTTGTCCACAACGGATTGGACATGGTGTAAGAAGCACCGAAGATCCAAACTTGCTTATTCATTTAAAAGAAGCAAACATTCATTTAGAAATTTGCCCTACCAGCAACGTCCAAACCAACGTATTTAACAAAATTGAAAATCATACCATTGATGAATTATATCAATCGGGCATTTCAATAAGTATAAACACAGATGCCAGAACCATTTCGGATGTTTCATTAACTGATGAATATGAAACACTTGCAAGAGTCTTTGGTTGGGGAAATGAACATTTTTTTAAATGTAACTCAGAAGCCATTGAACATGCATTTATTTCAAGAGACAAAAAGGAGAAATTAAAAATAAAGCTCCAAAATGCCTATAAATGAATTGATTATAAAAAATGATTTTTTATTCACAATTTTATGCATTTGTGCCGGCAAAAAACAAAACCGATTGGCAGAATATAAGCTTACCTTTGCAGAATAATTTGAATTTAAAGATATTACCATGTTCCATCCGATGATATTAAAAGCTTTAAAAAACACAAAATTCGCAACCTCCTTTTTGATTTACCCCGTTTTGTTAATATCACTTAGCACAATTGATTTAGCGGCTCAATATAAAGTTTCTCCAATGATTTTCTGTTCTAAAAATTTGATATCAACAAAAAATGAATGCCTTTATAGCAATTTTCGGAAAGAAACAAATTCAGTTTATACTAAAAACATTAATTTTTCGGATTCGGATTCACAAGTTGACTATTCAAAAATGAACATTTCAATGAATTCCAATCCTATTTCAAATACAAATTACAATTTTAAAAAAGAGATCCTATTGTTAAAAAGAAATCAATCGGACAGAGTTAGAGGTTCAAGAAAAAAATTAGGAATTTATATGACCGTTGCCGGAGTAAGTTTGATAGTTGCTGCTCTAATTATTCATAGCAAAAATAAATGATGAAACTAATACAAGGATGAAAAATTATATACTTACATTGTTCACCGCATTTTCTTTCCAATTTTCATATAGTCAAAGCCTTCTGTTAAAGGGTTTTATTGGTGATAAAGAGACAAATAAGCCGCTTTCATTTGCCACCGTAGAGATTTTTAGTTTAAAACTGGGAACGATTGCTGATATAAATGGCGCTTTTGAATTGAAAGTTGACCCAATCAATGTAAACCTTGATACACTGACAATTTCATATTTAGGTTATTCAAAAATAAAAATCTCAATTGGTGACTTCTTAAATTTGGATAGAAAAATAATACTGCTAAAGTCCAATCCAATTGTAATTGATCAAGTATTGATTATTCCTAAAACATATAAAACGGTTAAACTTGGAATTACCGATAAAAAACCTCAGAGCTATCAAATAACCAACATTTATTATAATAAAATCGGCAATATTATCGAAAACAAAAAATCGAAAATGGGCTGGGTTAAATCTGCCAATTTTTATATTGGCGAAGATGGCAATCCCGAAACTCCATTTAGAGTAAGGATTTACGATGTGGATCAAGTAAAAAAATGCCCAGGCAATGATATTTTGAATAAAAACGTAATTGTAACTGCCTATAAACCTGGGTGGTTCACGGTTGATTTGACTAGTTATAACGTTCAATTTCCAATCGATGGCATTTTTGTTATGATGGAATGGATTAATTGTGGCGATAAATATTATTATAGCAAGGAAATGCCACGAAAGGATGCAAATGGCGAAACCATCAAAGAAGTCAGAAAATTTTACGGTCAAACCATAGGAAGCATACTCAATCAACCAGAAATAATTACATGGGGAATAACTGTTGGCAATGATTGGACTCCATATACATTTAACCACAAAGGCTATATCAATGCGATGATCAATGTGGAAATTGCTTATCCGGTGGACTAAACTTAAGAATGGCTTTAATAATTTCAGTCTTTAAAAGTCAAAGGATCACTTTTTCCGTTTTCAAATACAATAAATTCAATCTCTTTTCCAAAATCAAGATAATTCTATATAAAAAAAAGTTACCTTTGAATGATTAGATAAATTGCTGTTATTCATTCCCTCTGATATGAAATTCGCACTCAGTATTTTGTTCATATTGGTCTTTCAAACTGGAAATGCCCAGATCGATAATAATGAATTATTGAAACAATATTCTTTGTCTGCTGATCAATTCATGGAACAAGGAAATTCCGATTCTTCTCTTTTTTATTTGAATAAAGCATTAGCCACAGCCATTCTAATTCCTGACACTATTGCCCAAACAACGATTTTAAGAAAGTTGGGACACCTTTTTGAAATACAGGGCAATTATAAATCCTCATTAAAAGCATACTATCAGTCCATTACTTTAAGTTATAGAACTGATCAGATTTTGGAACGGGGCCTTTGTTATTTGGGTTTATCAAATGTAAATTTCAGGACTGCAAATACCGAGCTTTCCTTAAGCAATAGTATTGAAGCAGCACAAATTTTCAAACAAATTAATGATACTTCTAATTTTATTGCAGCTTCGGCAATGAAAGCCCAGGTTTATCTTGGACTTAAAAAATTTATCGAGTCGCTTGAAATTTATATTGAATTGCTTGATCTCTCCATCAAAAACAAAGATATCGTAAATATTGTTTACAATACTGAACACATCGGTGGCGTATACTCATTTATTGGCAAATATGATACTGCCCTGGTCTATATTAAAAAAGCGCTTGTTTTGAACCGGAATCTAAAAAACCCAATTTACAACGGTATCATTTATGGAAATATTGGCGAAATGAATATGAGAAAAGGGGAATATCAGGAAGCGTTAAAAAATTTAAATCTGGCGCTCACTATTGAGCAAAAACATCACTTTAATTCTGGGATTATTTTCATTTATTATACTTTGGGCGAAACTTATAGCCGAATTGGGGACCCTCAACAGGCAAGCAATTATTTTGAAAAAAGCCTGAAATTAATTGAGGAAACTGGCGAATTAAGGGAAAAACCGAATGTATATCATTTAATGTCGGAGCACTATGCACGTTTTGGAAATTATAACAAAGCATTTCAATTTTCCGTTGAGTTCAATGAAATAAACGATAGCTTGCTTAATCTATCAAACACCTATAAAATTGAAGAAATAAAAATAAAAAACGATATTGAAAAAACTGAACAAGCCTATTTGTCAATTTTACATGAAAAGCGATTAAAAGAGCAGGAATTGGCTTCAAGCAAAAAATTAATCGATTTACAATTGTATATTATTTTTCTTGTTGGATTGGGCTTTATCTCATGCTTTGTTTTTGCTTTTTATATTTTTAGAAAAAGGCGAGAGTTGAACAAAGCCAACGACGACAAAAAATTATTATTTTCGGTTATTGGCCACGATTTAAAAGGTCCGATTGGAAATATCAGACAAATTGCCGAAATTATTCAATCGGCTGATGGTGAGGATCGTGAAAAATTTATTGCATTGCTCGTTCAACCAGCCGAAACTTCGCTAACACTTTTGAATGATTTGCTGGCATGGTCGCAAAGCAATGAAAAAAATATGCGGTTTCAACCTGTGGTTATCATTGTTTCACAATTGTTAAAGGATATTTTACAATTACTAAATCCTATTTCGTCAAACAAAAATATTCAAATCAAGTCCAACGTTCCCGATAATGTATCTGTGTATGCTGATTTTAATCATTTTTCGACCATTTTAAGGAATCTTTTATCGAATGCCATCAAATTTACACCAACAAACGGCAAAATTGAAATTAAGCATTCTATTGAAAAGAAAATGGTCAAAATCTCCATATCCGATAGCGGAGTTGGAATTGACAAACAAAATATAAAAAAAATACTGAGTACCCATTCATTTAATACAACTTATGGCACCGACAAGGAAAAAGGCAGCGGATTGGGTTTGAATATCTGTAAAGTTCTGATAAAGAAAAACGGAGGAACTTTAGGCATTGAAAGCCAAATAGGCGAAGGAAGTACTTTTTATTTTACGGTTCCGGTTTATGTGGAGAAAAGCTAAAAAGATTAACTTTTTATTTTTAAATAGTTTTATTTATACGATTTTTGATTTAGAGATACTATCTTTCAAAAGATAGTATCTTTCTAATTTGCTGTATATTAACCTTAAAAAACCCATTTTATGACAAAACTTTTAAGCATTCTATTTTTAATATTAGCTGTTTTCGAAACTTCAAATATTTATTCGCAAAGCGATCAAGTAGTTAAAAACATCATCCAAATTGGCAAAACCGATAATCAAACCATGAAACATCTGGATATTCTTTGCAACAGATTTGGTGGCAGACTGCTTGGCTCGGATGCTTATGAAAATGCCGCAGATTGGGCGGCCTCCAAATTCAAGGAATGGGGCATGCAGGTTCAGATGGATGAAGCAGGAACGCTTCCTGTAGGCTTTAACCGCGGCCCATGGTTTGGAAAATTACTTGGCGAAAACGGGATGGATTTGCATTTTGCAACTCCCTCTTACACCGCAGGTACAAAGGGGATTCAAACCGGCCATGTTTTATTGGAACCAAAAAATCAGGCAGACTTTGATCGGATGAAAGGCCGCTTAAAAGGCGCATGGGTTATTATTACTGGAAAAAGTGAAGGTTGGCCAATCGATTTCTCCAAATTAGCAGATGAGCGCCGGGCCAAAATAATTGCCGAAAATCTAGAAATCGATAAAAAAAACAAGGAAATTGCCGAATATAATTCGAAATTGGATTCATCCGGAGTTAAAAAAGAACCAATCATACTAAAAGACGAACCTGCATTGTTTTATAAACAAATGAAAGAGGCAGGAATACTTGGCATAATCCAATCTGCACCAGTTCCAATCCGTGTTCTTTACGACCGCAAGAATATCGACAGTTTGACTTTTGAAACACTGCCCAATTTGCCCGATATCAAACTTGACGAACATCAGTTCACTTTGATTGAACAAATGGCTAAAGAAAGACGTAATTTTTTCCTTGAATTTGATATCCGAAATTTCTTTAAAATGGGGCCGATAAAATATTACAATGTAATCGGAATTATTCCTGGAACTAAATTTCCCAACGAATATGTAATTATGAGTGGTCATCTCGATTCTTATGATGTTGGAACTGGTGGTGTTGATGATGGTTCAGGCACCACTCCAACCATGGAAGCTGCACGTATGATTATGAAAGCCGGAGGAAAACCCAAACGTACCATTTTGGTGTGCCTTTGGGCTGGTGAAGAGTTTGGTTTGCTGGGTTCAAAAAGCTGGGTAAAACGGAACAAAGAAAAGCTGCCCAACATTTCAAATATGTTTAACCGCGATGGCGGGCCAACCGTGCCAACAAACATAAGCGTTTCGGAAGCAATGTGGAACGATATTTCAAAAATATGTGAACCATTGAATGGCATCAATCCTGATTTTCCATTTACTGTTAAAAAAATGGAACCAAAGCCTCGCCCAAAACAAGCTCAATATACCGATGCTGGTTCATTTTCTGTTGAAGGAGTTCCTACGATGGGATTGGGATTGGAAGACAATAAGGGTTATAATTTCAGTTATGGCGAAATTTGGCATACCGAAAGGGATTTGTACAATAAAAGCATTGCTGAATATCAGGAACATGCCTCCATTGTTACTGCCATAGTAGTTTATGGTGTAGCCAGTTTGAATCATTTGCTTTCAAGGGATGGATATTTTGCGCCTGATAAAGAAGAATCGTCTAAAACGAATTAAATTAAATATGTTCATTAGCTCAATTCCCCATATCTACATGGGGAATTGAGCAACTAAAATTATGTGTATAATTTGAAAACATTTAGTTCACCAAAATCAAATCAAATGGACTCACAAATAACCCTTCAAAATATAGTTGGAGAATATGCGCTACAAGGTGTTCCAGAAATGGCTGCCGGATTTAAGTTTAACAAAGACAGCAGCTTCCAGTTTTTCTATATTTATGGAGCCAGTGACAGAAAAGCGGAAGGAAAATTTGAAATCTCTGCAAACAAAATCATTTTACAGGGAACAAAACCAGTAGGAAAAGACTTTAAATTGCTTCAAAAAAAACGATTAGGTAATGGTTTTACAATTCAAATCCAATTTGAAAATAAAATGTTTATCCGCAATGTGGTTTGCTTTTTTTATGGTTCAAATGGAACAATTACACAAGAAACCAATCAGGATGGAATCGCCACAGCCAACATAGAAACCTGCAATAAAATTGAGTTGATCCACTCCTATTTTCCTGATGTTCCAACCGTATTGGACTTGCAGGATAACGAAAACAATTTCTTTGAATTAACCCTAAATCAATCCTTGGAAGATGTGGTTTTTGATCAACATATCATTGAAAAGGATGGAAACACTTTAATTTGCAACAATATATACTTGTTTGGACAGAATCAGGTCAGGTTTGTGAAACAATAATATTTAAAAGACAAATTACATGATATTACTTGACAAATCTTGTTACTCCAAATGCATTGAGCAGGTAAAAAAGGTAAAAATAAACCATCTTTTTGCTTTAGCAATTTTACAAAACCAAGTTGATGGTTTTGTTTACGTTGATGATATGAAAAACCCAAAAACCTTCTACATTGTTCATCCTTATGGAATGTCGTTGCTATTTGGCGAAAATGAAAATGAAACATTTAATGCCAAATTATTCGATTATATACTGAACACCAATAAATTCAGGAAAAAATGTGAATGGATGCAGGTTTTCCCTGATACATGGAATAAAAAAATAATGGATTTTTTTGGTAAGAAATTGGTTAAATCTTCCGAAAATTCAGAAAACGCAAAAGTTGTGGAATATATTCGTGTCAATTTCAAATTTAATTCGGATAAATATCAGTATTTCAAAAAGGAAATTTGCTTGAGTAAATTCAATATTCAGCGCACCAGCAAAGCAATGTATGAAAATATGGATGGAACTGTGATTCCTAAATATTTTTGGAAAAATGCTGATCATTTTTGCAATGATGGAATTGGTTTTAGCCTTGTGGCTGAAGGTAAAGCAGTATCAACGGCTTATTCTGCGTTTATTATTGAAAACCAGCTGGAATTAGGTATTGAAACCAACGAAAACTATCGCGGAAAAGGATATGCACTTTATACTTGCTCTGCATTAATTGATTATTGCCTCAAAAATGATTATGAACCAATCTGGGCCTGCAGGTTAGAGAATACAGCTTCTTATAAACTGGCCCAAAAACTTGGATTTGAACCTACGGTTTTTATTCCTTTTTATAAATTGAATGTTTGATAGTTAAAAATGCTAAAAGATTTCTACTTTTGACTTTCAAACTGAAATTATGATACTTACTGCTCAAGAATTATACGATAAGCTGACCAAAGATTACAAGATTATTGGCGAAAAAGGAGTCATTAATTTTACACTTAAAGATCTAACAATATCCATTGAAACCAAAGACACTGTTGGAAACTTGCTTCAAGAATGGATCAAGGCTTGGATGTTTAAAATGAATATTGAATTTGAGGAAAATGCCAATACCCAAAGATTCCCTGATTTTTATTTGGATATAAATAACAAAAAATCAGGACTACTTGAAGTCAAGTCTTTTGATTGGGACAGAGGCCCCGGTTTTGATCTGGCAAATTTTGATTCCTATTGCACTTCCCTGTTAACTGATTCCTATCGCATTGATTCTGATTATCTACTCATCGCTTATCAAATGACAGGCAGCTCACTTTCAATTAAAAATGTTTGGATAAAAAAGATATGGGAATTATCATGTTCGAGCAGCACATATCCCATAAAAGTACAAGAAAAAAAAGGTGTTATTTACAATTTAAGGCCCGGTGCATGGTATTCTGAGCGTAATACATTTAAACCTTTTGCAACAAAGGAAGAATTTTTATCGGCTTTAAATGAAACACGTTATCAATATCCACAGACTAGACATTCAAATGGTCATTGGTTACAAAATGTACTTAAAAATTACATGGAACACACTGGTGTTAAGCTCTCTGTTACATAGTTTTCATTCTTACATTTAATTGCAATTCTATTAGCTATTGCCTCAACCACAGGAACAGCAACAGTATTGCCAAGTAAATCAAATGCTTCCCTTTCACGGGTAGGTATTTCATAACTTTCAGGATACCCGAATAACCTAAGGCCTTCCCTTATAGTCAATCTTCTAAGACCACCATTGTCAGGCACTGCAATTCTTGAAACATCTGTTGCAACAAGGGTTGGAGCAATATCATCGGGGTCCAATATTTTATTGATTTCAAAACTGAGTTTGCCCGTTACTATGTTATAACCTTTTGGCTTACTTTGATCATAGTCCCTGTATTTATTAATTCCATCAAGTGTAATATCCCGAACTAATCCTTTGGGATGTTCAAATTTCAAATATCCTTTTTGGACTAAATCATCCAAAAGCTCCTTTAAATTATTGGAATTATGAAATGTTTTTATTTGTTCAATGGTTAGTGGCATACCGTCCATCCAATCTATACCAATTTCTTCGGCCCATTTCTTTTGCCTTCTTGCTTTAAAAAGTTTGTCGAGCAAAATGTTTTGCTCTTTT
Organism: Bacteroidota bacterium; assembly: GCA_025361565.1. Taxonomy (GTDB): domain Bacteria; phylum Bacteroidota; class Bacteroidia; order Bacteroidales; family NBLH01; genus NBLH01. Next base: position 18,356 of record JANYKN010000112.1, read on the forward strand.
GAAATTTCACCTTTTAAACCAATATCCCAAGAATGGATATTGTTATCACCACCACGTTTGTCTTTAATACTTTTTCCATAAAGCTGTTCTATTGTAAAATATTTAAACAATTTGCTAATAAAAGGAGTGTTTAAAGTAGGTAAATTTGTTTCCATCACATTTCTAAAAATACTATGTGATTTTTCAAAACCGGTCAAATCAATGGTTTCATCTTTGGTTCCGACAATAAAAACACGTTTCCTTGATTGTGGCAGCCCAAAATCCAACGAATCAAAAACACCCCATGAAACTTGATAATCCAATTCGTTTTTTAATACATGAAGTATTGTTTCCAATGTCCTTCCGATCTGGTCATTTTTGTGTTGGAGATCATGTTTTACAATACCTTCAACATTTTCGAGAATAAATCCTTTTGGCTGTTTTGCTTTTATTATTCTTCCTATCTCAAAAAACAATGTTCCTCTTGTATCGGAAAAACCCAACCTTTTTCCTCCATTGCTGAATGGTTGACAAGGAAAACCGCCCAACAAAAAGTCAAAATCTGGAATATCATCGGTTTTAACTTTGAAAATATCCCCTACAAATAAACTATGTTTAAAATTGTGTTCCAATGATTTTATTGCATGCGGCTTGATTTCGGAAGTCATTACACATTCAGGCTTAAAGCCATGATTTTTTAAAGCATTTTCAAATCCGATTCTTATGCCTCCCAATCCGGCAAAAAGGTCAATGAATTTAATTGTTCTCATTTCTAAGGGTTCTTTTATATTCACTATAAGGTTCAGCGGCAACTAATAATTGATTTTCAATTGTAAAAACATTACAACCAATAACATAAAGACATTGCAAAAGAAAGGCAGCACTAAAAGTACCCCGACAAATTTTGCTATCAATGCTTGACTTTGTTTCGTTTATGCCAATTTCATTTAAACGGAAGGCTAATTCATCATGAGAAATTCCCCGTTTTATTAATTCAGCTTTTAAAAGTCTTTTGGTATGTTCGTTCCAATCTTTTAATTCCATATTAAATATGAATCATATTTGCAAATATGCAAATTCTTGTCAATAAGTGCAAATTAATTTGCATTAAAATTATTCAGAAAATTTATTTCAGAAAATCTCTTCCAGTTTTGAATGAAAAACCAATAAACCTGTAACTTGGTTAACAACTTGAAGTTAATAATAAAATAATATAGTAAATTTCAATATTGTATTCTGTTCCATTTTGAATTATTAAATTTGTAAATTGGTTTACATAATGACAAATAAATAGAAATAAAATTAGTTATTCTTCTGAAAAAAAATACATTACAATTCACTAATTCAATTTTACCATGAAAAAAATTATTATCATTTTAGTTTTTACGATTTTCAGTTTTGCAAATTCTTCTTTTGCACAAACAAAATATCAAATTGCAAACAAAATTCATCTCGAAGGCGACGGCGGTTGGGATTATCTAACAGTAGATGATTCGGCTTCCAGGTTGTATATTTCGCACGGCTCAATGGTGCAGGTTTTGGATTTAAAAACCAAAACTTTAGCCGGTACAATTTCCGATACCAAAGGCGTACATGGAATTACGGTTGCAAAAGACCTGAACAAAGGATTCATCAGTAATGGCAAAGACACTTCTGTAAGTATTTTCGATTTGAAAACTTTATTGTTGATTTCTAAAGTGAAAATTACGGGAGTTAATCCAGATGCTATTCTTTACGATCCTTTTTCGCACAAAGTATTTGTTTACAACGGACGAAGCTCAAATGCTACTGTAATTGATGCAGTTGCTGATAAAGTAATCGGAACTATAGCTTTATCTGGAAAACCCGAATTTTCTGTCACCGATTTAAAAGGTAAAATTTATGTGAACATTGAAGATAAAAGTGAAATTTGTGAAATCAATGCCACTACTTTGAAAGTTGAGAATACCTGGCCCATAGCACCCGGCAAAGAAGCCAGCGGTCTAGCTATTGACATTAAAAACCATCGGTTGTTTGCAGTTTGCGATAATAAATTAATGGTGGTAGTAAATTCTGAAAATGGAAAAGTTGTTACTACTGCAAATATTGGCGAAAATGTGGATGGTGTTGCCTTTGATCCCATTTTAAAACGGATTTATTCATCAAATGGCGAAGGAACCATGACTATTATACAGCAGCTTGATGCAGATAATTATAAAGTTTTGGAAAACCTCGAAACACAAAAAGGTGCAAGAACCATTGCTTTAAACCATGCAACACATAATATTTATATGCCAACAGCCGAATATGGCGAAACTCCTGCTCCAACAACTGAAAATCCGCACCCAAGGCCAAAAATAAAACCAAATACATTTACTATTCTTGAAATATCTACTCAATAATTTCTTCAAGTCTTCTTCATTAAACAGATTTAGTAGAGATTGCGAAAAATTCGCAATCTCTTTTTTTGCCGTTTTTCAATTCAATCTTGTTTTTAAATCCACTCTATGTCTAAATTATAATAGCCTTTTAATTATCCTAAACCTAAAACCCTCCTAAGCAGATAAAATCCTGAACATCCATTCAAATCACTTATCATTCAATGTAGTACCCAGAACACAAATATTCAAATGATATATTTGTTTAAAAAAGATTTGCTTTAAAAAATAAAAGTTCATTCAGCCAAATCTTAAAATAATATATTCATTTTCAGTAAATAATCAATAATATGAAACAACTATTAACAATCTCTTTTATATTAATTAATTGCGTTTCAATATTTTCGCAAGAAGTTGACTTAAAGCGCGGCTTGGTTGCCTATTATCCATTTAATGGAAATGCAAATGATGAAAGTGGGAACAAAAACAATGGAAAAGTATACGGCGCAGCATTAACTGATGATAAGTTGGGCAATAAAAATAGTGCATATTATTTTGACGGAAATTCGTATATTACAGTACCCGACAACAATTCCATTGATTTTACAAATTCACTTTCGATATTTGCATGGATTAATCTTGAAGATGCCACGAACAACCAAAAAATTATTTCGAAGGTAATTCTTAACAACATGGAAGGTGGCTATATTTTTGGTATTGACAAATCGCAGTTATATCCTGAAATTTTCGATAAATGGAATCAAAAAATTGGTGGTCCCAAAGGTAATTCAGTTATTCCAAGCAATTCCTGGACTCTGATCGGTGTAACTTTTAACAACAACATTGTTAAGTATTATTGTAATGATCAATGCATCGCGGAATTGCCGGTTAATTCTACTTCACTTTATAATAACAGCAGCAATTTGATAATTGGAACAAATAGCTGGGAAAATCCCCCTTCAAATCTAATGGTAAGAGGTAAAATTGATGAAGTTCGATTATATAACCGCGCATTAAACCTAAAAGAAATTCAATCGCTTTTTGCCCTGTTTAACATTGAACCTACAATGGCTCCAGGAATTACATGGAACAATCCCGAAAATAATATCACTTCTATTTCTAACCCTTACATCGACATTAAAGCCTGTTTAAAAACAAAAAAACCACTAACAGGTCTTCAGGTTTATTTAAATAATAACTTGTATTACGATAATAATGGCCGTGGATACAATGTTGCCCCTAAAGGCTTGTGCGATATTGTTTTAGAACAAAGAATAATGCTTATAGATGGTGAAAATAAAATAAAAATAATCGCTGTTAACGATGGTGGCACATCTATAAGCGATGAAAGATCTGTTTTTTATCAGTCTATAAAGCAAGACATTACAGGTCCGGTAATTACACTTATTCAACCTCAGGGCCAGCGTGGCTTTAAAATGGTTGAAGAAAACAATCAAATAAACGTAACTGGTAAAGCAACCGATGAAAGCGGAATATATAAAATTACAGTTAATGATGTAAACGCAACTTTTAATACCGATGGAATATTCAGAAACAATGTAAACCTTGCAAGTGGAGAAAATGCTATTACTATTAGGGCTACAGACAATAAGCAAAATAATTCAGAATTTACTTTTTATGTTTCACATAAATCGAGCGAAGTAGTTGTCAATAAAATTATTACTACAAATGAAAAACGGATTGCACTGGTTATTGGTAATGGCGCTTATCCTTCTGCTCCGTTAAAAAATCCGGTAAACGATGCCGCTTTGATTTCTACCGAATTGAAAAAATTTGGTTTTGAGGTTACAACAATTACGGATGGATCTCAAAACCAGATTAAAAAAGCTATTTCCGATTACGGAGATTTACTGTCCACAGACAAGAGCATCATTGGATTATTCTATTATGCGGGTCATGGAATACAAGCAAAAGGGAAAAATTACATTATCCCTGTTGACGCAAAAGTAGAAAAAGAAGCAGACGTAGTTGTATATTGTGTTGATCTTGATGATTTAATGGCAAACCTGGAATATGCAGGGAATAATTTGAATATGGTTATTTTAGATGCTTGCAGAAACAATCCATTTGGCCGTGGTTTCCGTTCAGCGGCGGGAACAGGTTTGGCAACCGTAAATGCACCATCGGGAACAATCATTGCTTTTGCAACCGCACCAGGCTCCACAGCTGCTGATGGAGAAGGTAACAACGGTCTTTACACACAAGAATTCGTTAAAGTATTGCAAGTTCCTAACCTTAAACTCGAAGACGTATTTAAAAAAGTTCGCACACAGGTAAAAACCCAATCGGGAGGAAAACAAATTCCTTGGGAAAACTCAGCATTGGAAGGAGATTTTTATTTTAAGCAACAATAAAATAAGCTAATAAATTTCTCAAAACTAAAAGAATAAACTTTTACAATAATGTCAATTCAACAGTAATTGGCATTATTTTTTTGGCCAAATGTGATGGTGATTGGTGTTCATTTTATAAATTTGCTTCTAAAACTGAACAAAATGAAAGAAGCCATTATTGTGTTGGGCTCTCCAAATTCGAAAACAGGAAAATTAGGTGATATTGCTTTATCGAGATTAAACTACTGCTTAAATATATTTAATCCCAACGAAAACTTAATAATTTGCACCGGTGGATTTGGTGAGCATTTCAATACCAGCAAAAAACCACATGCAGAATATGCAATTGAATATTTGGTGAGCAAAGGGATTCCTAAGTCATATTTCATGGACATCGCATTATCGTCAAATACCGTGGAAGATGCAATTAAAATAAGTGAAATACTTTTAAATAATCCATTGCCTTGTAAAATTATAACCTCCGACTTTCATTTGGAAAGAGTCAAACTTATTTTTGATCAAATTCTTACAAATATTCACAAGATATATTTGGCTGCAAAACTCGAAATTGCCGATAAAGAAAGGGCTAAATTATTGGAGCACGAAAGAAAAGCAATAAATGAAATAATTGAAAACGGAATCTATTTTTAATTTTCATTTTATAAATTTATCTCAAAACAGAACAAAATGGACCAAACCGATTTAATTATCCTCGAAAAAGCCATCCAGAAACTGAAATTGGGTTTCGATTCTTTCCCTGATTCTTTGACCGAAAACAACCAAAAAAGGATTGAAGAAATTATTTTAAATGTGGCTGAAAGGCTACAAAATAACTATCCTTATTTCCAGCCCAATTATGCCGGACAAATGTTGAAACCACCACACGCCATTGCCCGAATTGCGTATATGCTTTCGCTTTACATCAACCCCAATAACCATGCACTGGATGGAGGCATGGAAAGCTCAAAAATGGAAAAAGAAGTTATTGTTAAACTTGCCGCAATGTTTGGTTGGCAAAACAGCCTTGGACACCTAACAAGCGGTGGCACATTTGCTAATTTGGAAGCTTTATGGATTGCAGGAAAATTACATCCCAACAAGAAAATTGTAGCCTCGGAATTGGCTCATTACACGCACCAAAGGATTTCTTCTGTATTAGGATTGTCTTTTGAACAAGTGGAAAGCGATCAATCCGGCAAAATGGACATGGGTTGCCTTGAAAAAATATTAAGCAATGGTGATGTTGGAACTGTTGTAGTAACTTTTGGGACTACTGGCATTGGTTCGATTGATCCAATGACCGAAATTTTAGAATTGCAGAAAAAATATCATTTCAGAATCCATATTGATGCAGCTTATGGTGGTTATTATGTTTTGGCTGATAATTTATCGGCAAATACCAAGGAACAATACAGTTTGATGACAAAAGCCGATAGTATTGTCATTGACCCACATAAGCATGGACTTCAGCCTTATGGTTGTGGATGCATTTTATTTAAAAACCCTGAAGTTGGGCAATTCTATAAGCACGACTCGCCTTACACTTATTTTAGTTCCGACGAATTGCACCTTGGAGAAATAAGTCTGGAATGCTCAAGGGCAGGCGCTTCGGCAGTTGGTTTGTGGGCAACTATCGAAATGTTTCCGTTGTTTAAGAAAGGCGAATTTGCTAAAAATCTCGAAAATTGCCATCTGGCAGCCATTAAACTTTATCAACTTATTCTAACCGATAACAAATTAATTCCTTTATTGGAACCGGAACTGGATATTGTGGTTTGGGCCGTAAAAGCTTCAACCCTAAGCAAAATCAGTAAAATATCTAACCAAATATTCCATTTGGCAGCAAAAAAATACAATCTCCATTTGGCATTGATCAATTATCCAACAAAATTATTGAATTCGGACTGGAATAATGTAGATAAAGATGCAAATTATGTTACCTGCTTGCGTTCGTGTTTAATGAAACCCGAACACTTGGATTTTGTGGATGAGTTGTGGGCAATTTTGGAGAAATGTAAAGGTGAAGTCGAATCCATATAGTTTTCTTTAAAGCGAATGAACTATTCAATAATTGGTTTCTGTCAAGTAGCTGATGCGGAGTAAAAATCTGATTATAAATTATCAAATGTTAGGCAGGGGCTTTGCTTCTGTCGGTAATATTTATTCAAGCTCTGCCTGTTTTTATGGAACAAATGCCTCTACTGATAAAGTATAACTGCAATTTAACTTAAAACCTTTTTCTAATTTGAATATTCAATCTGCTCAATTGATCAAGCTTCTCAAAGGTCTTTTCGTAATTTACTGATAATGAGTAAGTATCCAAGAATCTCCAACTTATATTTAAGTTAATAATATTTTGCATTTCCGTCGTTTCAGTGCCTACATAGCTATAATTAACCAATTGGTATCCACAATTGAAATATAAATTGGCTTTAAGAATATCACGGGAGATATTCAGATTGTAAATTTTACCTTTAACATAGCTTGTTTCTAAATAGTTAACAGCACCAGTTATATTCAATTTTAATGTTGGAATATTATTGTAGGAAACAAATCCATATAAATTTTTTGTTTCAGCTGAGTTTTTATTAGGAAAACGATAACCTGTTTTAAATCCAAAAGAGACATTTTTAATTCCATAACTGGCTTGAAAACTCAAACCTTGTCTGGCTTCAATCTCCAGCATTTGGTTGATGTAGCTTTTATAGCTTTCGTAATAAATAATGTTTTTCCGATTATCATATGATGCTGATAATGATAATCTTTTGAATAACCTGTAATTCAAAACCAGATAAGTACTTGAAAGATCGAAGGTATTTTGAGGTACACTATCAATGTTCTTATAAAGTTCAATTTCTACCGAGCCAAAGAAGAATAAGTTCTTTATCAGCGAGTTGCTATGTTGGTAATAAGCAAAACGCCTATCCGTTTTTGATCCATTTCTTTGCTCGATAAGTGCAAAGGAATTTTGCATTTCACCATTTGAATTGGAATAGTCTTGCCCTGCATAAACTCCAAACTGAGGTAATTTAAAATCAAAACTATAATCTTTATAATCAGGCCTAAAACCTGCAATTGCCCCAAAAAAGAAATTATTCACCTTTCCTTCATACTGCAACCCATCAATTGCTCCCATACTCGATATTTTTGGGTTAATTTTACGCCCCAAAACTATCTGTGTATTCTTGTTATTGTCGTATTTTACCGAAAGATTATAAACTTTAAGCGCATTAAAAATATTTTCCTGAACAAGATTCCAATTATCTTTTTGATGTTGGAATGTAATATTACTTTCAGCAGAAATCATAGAGTTACCAATGTTTTTGGCATTTAACGAAAATTGATATCGAAATCTGGTTGAATTGGCATTATTTATATTTGAAAAATTCGAATAGCTCGATGCTGCAACACTTCCAGTTATTTTTTGTTTAAATTTTGGTTGTTTAACACTATCCTCATAGTTAGATTTAATTGTATCATCTACATTTTTAGTGTTTATTGTAACTATTCCATTCTGCTTTTTTTCATTGTTTAATTTAGGAGCATTGTTTTTTGCACAAATTTCAGTTGAAACAGAAAGATTGTTTACTGAAATAGGAGTGCATACGCATGATGTTGATGAAAGATTATTGACTATTAATACCGGAATATTTTCATTTCCTTTTACAATGTATAGTGTATCTCCAGCCTTAATATTTTCTGTTGACTTGAATTTTACATATACATTTTGCGAGCTAATATAGCTTATTTTCCCCGTTAAAGGTTTGTTATCAGTCTGCGCTTTAAGATTTAAAGCCAAACAGAAAATTAAAAATCCGATAATTAAATTCTTCATAAGTTATTTATTCTATTTGGCACTTCCATTTGGATGACAATGTAAGCAAGAAGCACTAGCGTATACATATCCACTTTCACCTTTATGTTTATCGTCCATATCTGTTTTTTGATGGCAAGTTATACAAGTAAATTCTTTATAGTTACTCGCGTTTGTATGGCAATCCGAACAATTACTCCATTGTCCATTGTGCTTTCCAGAATAAATAGGGAAAGAAAGTGCATCGTGCTGCGCATAACTTGCAGGTTTCCATCCTAAAGCTGTAGTATGGCATTGGTTACAAGTTGTAGAGAAATTTAATGATGAATGTACCGGATTAGTGGTTGCATTATAATTTGGAAGATGGCAACTAACACACTCACTCGATGTACTTGTATAATTGCCGTTTATATGGCATTCAGCACACTGTCTTCCGCTATGTCCCTGAGTAAGTGCAAAATTGGTATGATCAAAAGTTGCCGGTTTCCAACCTGCAGTATTATGGCAAGTTTTACAATCTGTTGAAAAACCAGAACTAACATGATTGGGATCGGTAGTTGCATTAAAATCCGTTTGATGACAACTTACACATTCGCTTGAAGTATTGGAGTAATTACCGTTTATATGGCATTGCGCGCACTCTCTTCCGCTATGTCCCAGTGTTAGAGGAAATATGGTATGGTCAAAATTTGCAGGTTTCCATCCAGGTGCAGTAGTATGGCATATTTTACAATCTGTTGAAAAATTAGCACTAATATGGTTGGGATTAGTGGTTGCGCTATAATTAGGCTGATGGCAACTTATACATTCAGGTGAAATTGCTGTCAGGCTGCCATTGGTATGACATTGACTGCAATTAGGTAATGCATGTCCTTGTGTAAGTGGAAAAAAGCTGTGGTTAAACCCGTCACCAGTCCATGTATTTGAATAAATAGTATGGCAATCCGTACAATTTGTTGAAAAACCCGATGCTATGTGGTTTGGTTGCGTAGTAGCAGCATATTTGTCGCTATGGCAGCTATAACATTCTGTTCCTATAACATCAAACCTTAAAAGTGATTCTGATTTATGGCACTGGTAGCAGTCGGCAGTTCCATGTACACCAACAAGAGGAAACCTGCTTTCCTGATGTATTTGTGTGATATTATTAACTAGCCATGATTGAGGTGTATGACAACGACTACATTCTTTGCCCACCGTAGATTCATGCATATCGTTATGGCATTGCACACATTGGGTTTTGGCTTCAGAAAAAATCAAAGTTGGATGACAGAGTTTGCAATCAACCTGCTCGTGTTGCCCAATTAAAGGCATCGCCGTTGAATTGTGATCAAAGGAATAAATCGATCTATCAATTTTCCAACCTTTTGCACTGTGGCAAACATCACAGCTTATGTTGAAATTATCACCATGCGGCGGTTTTATCGGATTAGGCCTACCTGTATTCCCAATTGAATACAAAGAAAAAATGCCTATTAGCATTATGGTTAATGCTGCTATTGAATATGACAGTCTTCGCATTTGAATCTTTTTATTTTGTATACTATAAATTTTTGATATTTCTCAAGTTTGTGGCATTTTGAACATGCCAAATTTGCGTGTTTTCCATCCAGTTTAAAAGCAGTATTGTCATGATTAAAAATGCTTTCTTGCCAATTATTGGTTACATGGCAGCTGCTGCAATCGGTAACTCCGTTTTTTTCGAATTGCTTGTTATGGTTATCAGTGTGGCAATTTGAGCAGGTTTTTGGTAAACCTGCAAACTTTTGTTGCTGTTTGCCAGATTTATCGACAGAAAAATGACAATCCCTGCAGTTTGTATTTAAATGTGCACCTGTCAATTTAAAATTGGTTTTCAAATGGTCGAAATTTAATTCTTTCCAACTTTTTTCTGAATGGCAGGTTTTACAAGTCTCATTCGGATAATATTTCTGTGCAATTGTTGTTTTATGAATGTTTTGATGACAGTCGACACAGTTTTTGCCCACATTTCTAAAACTCCAGTCATCTTGTTTTTTATGACATTCGAAACAAGCAACTGCAACATGTGCACCTTGCAGCTTAAATTCGCTTTGATTGTGATTTTCTAAGGTAAAATTCGATGGACTAAATTTATTAACTGTATGGCATTTACTGCAATCAGGAGAAGTGCCGGAATTTGCAAATTGACCTTTATGATAATCGGTGTGGCAATCAGCACAATTATTGCCCAAATTTCTGAAGCTCCAATTACCTTGTTTTTTATGACATTTAAAACAATCTACTGTAGTATGTGAGCCTTGCAATTTAAATTTGCCTTGATTATGATTTTCAACAGTGAAATTAGAAGGACTGAATCCATTAACCGAATGGCATTTACTGCAATCAGGAGACTTATCCGACACTGCGAACTGGCCTTTATGAAAATCGGTATGGCAATCGGTACAATTATCGTGTTTTACAGGGTCAGAAATCTTTGTTTTATGGCATAATGTGCATGAAACATTTCTGTGTTTGCCTTCGAGGATAAATCCAGTTTTGCTGTGATCGAAATTGGCATTACCCTTAATATTATGAAATGAAGTTTCCGAATGGCATTGCTTACAATTTTGTCCAAATTTATTCTGATGTGCATCGACATGACAATTTGTACAATTGGAAAACTGAATACCCGCAAATTTCTGAAAAGGCTTACCGTCCTTTGTTTCCTTTGAATGGCATTTTGAACAATCTACTGTTTGATGTTGTCCGAGTAAAGGAAATTTTGTGTTTCCATGATCGAATTTTACGGCAGGTTTAAAAGTTGTTTGCCCATGGCATTTTGAGCAAGAACCCGCAAGCGTTTTTTGATGATAATCGGTGTGGCAAGTTACACATTCGGTATTTAAACCCAAATAGGTTTGAGGTTTTGATTTGAGTTTGTTATTTGTAATAAATTTTGAAGTATGGCAGGCGTTGCACAGTTGTTTAGCATGAGCTTCTTCAAGATTAAAACCTGTTAGGTTATGTTGAAAATTTGTAGTAGTAAATCGTATAATCTGAAAATTCTTGCCGTGATGGTCGTTGTGGCATGAGGCGCAGTCTTTTCCCTTTACTGCGCTGGAAGAATGATAACCTTTTTGAACATTTAGCCTTTCTTTAATTTCTGTATGACAGGCCAAACACTTATCATTTGAAACTTTTGCTCCAATACTGTGGCATTTGGTGCAATTACTCATACCTTCCAAATGAGAATGGACTTTAGCCAATTCGCCAGGAGAAATCTGGGAAAAAGAAGTGATATTGATTCCCAAATTAAATAAACTCAGCAGAAAAATAGTATTTACAAAATTCCGCATATGAAATTGTTATTAATGTTTTAAAATAGCTTCGCCAAATTTCTTGGTAATTTTAATTCCAATTTTTTCTAAAAATTGAGTGGGCAACTCGCCACCGGCAAAAATGTAAACCAAATCGTTCTTTATTTTTATGTTTTCAACATCCTTTCCTACAGAAAGCGTAATATCTTCTTTATCAATAGAAAGCAGGTTTGAATTCAATTTAACATCAATACTTCCATTAGCAATAGCTTTATTTATTTTTGTGCTATTCATTGGCTTTAACCGGCTAAAAACATCGTTTCGATAAGATAATGTAACTTTATTATTCTCAGCTAGCAAAAGCGCCGATTCAATTGCCGAATCTCCGCCACCAACAACTAAAATGTCTTTACCCTCAATATTTTCCGGTTCTAATAAACGATATGCAACTTTTTCAGACTGCTCTCCTGGTACATTTAATTTTCGGGGCGTACCTTGTCTTCCAATTGATAATAAAACGGTTTTTGAAGTAAATTCTTCGCCTGATAATGTGTTGATTTTGAAATATCCGTTTTCGCTTACAACAGATTCAACTTTTGATTTCTCTTTTATTTCTATATTATTTTCTGCCAATACTTTTTTCCATAAATCTAATAAATCACTCTTACTGGTTTGAAAAAGTTTCACTTTGCCATAAAGTGGTAAATCCATTGGAGAAGTCATTACAATTTTTGCTCTTGGAAATGTAAAAACGGTGCCTCCCAATGTATCTTGTTCCAACACAATTGCTTTAAGGTCGTTCTTTTTGGCAGTCAGTGCTGCTGAAATTCCTGCCGGGCCAGCTCCAACAATCACAAGGTCGTAAGTGGCCCCATGATTTTTAGCAATCGTTTTGGTGAGGTTTTCTGCGGCTTGTTTTCCCTGCTCAACCGCATTTCTTATTAAACCCATGCCACCCAACTCACCAGCTATAAATATACCTGGAACATTGGATTCGAAATTTTGGTTTATATGCGGAAGATCTACGCCACGAGTCGCTGTGCCAATACAAAGTGTAATAGCCTGGGTTGGACAAGCATGAAAGCACGCTCCGTGCCCAATGCATTGCGAAGCATTAATGGTAGTGGCTCTGCCGTTCACTATTCCCAAAACATCATGTTCTGGGCAAGCGGCTATACATGCACCTGACTTAATACAATTATGGTCAATAACCGGATGGAGAGAAACCGGTTCAAAAAGACCTTCTTCTTTAGCTTTTATTATTTTTGCTTTTGTTATGCTTGTTTCCCGGCTTTGTTTCCGAATATATAAGCCGACAACAGCCAAACAGATGATTGCGACAACTGCGTATACCGCTATTTCTTCTAGTTCCATATTAAAATATCCATTTATATCCGAAAGTAATTGTAACAGCAACATGTATAATCATAATAATAATCATGATGACAGCGAAAGGTAGATGGGCTACGTGCCAGTAGTTGAAAAGTTTTTGCATAATAACCAACCTGTCTATCTTTCTATTGAGAGACATGTCTTTTTTAACAAGTTTAACGATTTTTGTACGCTCGGCATGTGAGAAATTATGCTTTTTCAAAACACTTTTAACCAAACCCACAGTTTTGATATTACTAAAATACTTCGAAAAGTAGCCTTTACTCGCATCCGCCTTTGAATTAATAGCCGAAATAATAATTTGTGATGTTTCATCATCCAAATTATAATTATTTTTTAAAATATCGTCCAAATCAGTCTTTAATCCACGTACTTCAGTCAAACTTAGTTCCCTGCCTTCTATTGTTCTTGGAATCTGGATATAAATAAAACGGCCAATAACACCACTTGACCAAACAGCTACCATGCTCCAGAAGCTAACCGCTACTATTCCTCCAAATTTAAATGAGGTGTGGAATAAAATCATCATCGGCCCCAGGGTGCAAAGAAAAATATGAAACTCAAGCCAATACTTTAAACTTCCCCACCGGGATAAAGCTTTAACTCGTTTTCGGGTAATGTACAATAACATACCAAAAATCATAAGAAAGGAACCAACAATCCCTAAACCGTGGCCTATAAAACCACTTGGTTTAAGAACATCATTTGAAGGATGAAAATAACGCTCCTCAACACTGGTTTGATAATATGAATGGCCCATATTATAAAGAATTATAAACGTAACTACAACGGTAAGTACCATTGCTCCATTAAATAATTTGCGGACAATTCCAGGCATAATTCAAATTTATTTAGGGTTCGATAATTACAAAGATAAACGTATGTGAAACTATTTTATTAGTTTTTAAGGAAAATATTAAGTACAAACGCCCTATTTATAACAGTTCTAAATAAAATCTGCCAATAAATAATCATTTGTACTTTTTTATACTCCCGTTTAATGTATACAATTTTATAGTAGTTGTAGATTACCAACTGGCGAAATAAATATGTTATTTTTTAACTGCATCCTCAAGCAATACATCGTATTTATAGCCATAACCATAATCTTTATCGAGAATAAGTTTTCCTGACAATATAAGTGTATCGCCCAGGCTTGCTTTTACTAAAGTAGTAAGCACCAAATCAAAATGTCCATCCTTTTCAGTTCCATCCTGAAGGTGAATCCAGTTTTTGCCCATAATTTCAGCATTGTATTTAGTAACAACTCCCTTTACGGTAATCACATTTCCTGCATATTTATTTTTATTTGCATATAAATCAGCAATACTGGTTAGTCCTTTGCCTAGATTTATTTTAACATTTTGCTTGGTAGTTGTTACCTCCGCTTTATAATCCGATTTACTTTGAGGTTGTTCAATAGAAGAATTCGGTTCTGTGCTTATTTTCTGAGCAAATATTATGGTTTCAAAAAATCTATTCAGCTCCTTGCTTTGAAAATTATCCATTTTCATGTTTTGGATAAAATAATATTTTACACCAACAGTGGCATTCATTTTAGTTCCGGCAATCCATGTGTCCTTACCATTAATATCCAATAAAATATAAGTATAGCTGCTGGTTTGCAAAACCTCTTTTGCAATACCTTGAAGGGAATCTGTTGCCGGTTTACTCTTTTGTTCGTCAGGATGATTGAATTGGCAAGAAACGAATAATGCAACAATCATTGAAATTAAAACATAATTTTTCATCTTTTTCTATTTTTTTATTTATAATGAATCAAAAATATTTAAATTTCTGAATAATAAGGAATTATTTTTTTTGTTCTGTAAAACAAAGACTTACAGAAAATTATTCAATGCCACATTTTAGTTTTTCACCATATTGATTTAGGCAAAAACATTTGCTTTTCCATTTAAAAATCTGTAATGCAAATTAAAGTCATATAAATAGTCTTATATATAGTAAGACCAATTTTTGTACTCATGCTAAATAATATGTACACTTGTAATCACTCTAAAAGTCACTGAAGCAAACATTTTTTCACGAATCTCAAAATTATGAAAAACCAAATCTTCACATTACTTATCATTTTAACAATATCCGGCACCTTGATATCGCAGACCACGATAACCGGGCTAGTTACTGATTCTCTTAACAAACCAATTCCATTTGCAACTGTCTGTTTGTTAAAAACCACTTTTGGCACGTCAACCGATAACTATGGCAGGTATACTTTAAAAATCCCACAAGATGGTTATTATCAATTGCTTGCTTCAAGTGTCGGGTTCAATTCCATTGAGCGGAATATTTATGCCGATGGACAAAAGCTAAACATAGATATAAAGCTTTCGGTAAATTATTATACCTTAAACGAAGTTACAATTAAAGCCAGTGACGGATACAAAAGAAAATATTACAGACTTTTTATCAAACAGTTTATAGGCGATACACACAACTCCTTAAGTTGCACTATTCTCAATCCGGAAGACTTGCAATTATATAAAGTTGCTCAAAATGACATTTTGAAAGGTTTTTCGATCAAACCACTAAAAATAGAAAACAAAGCATTGGGCTATACCATTCTGTATGATCTTACTGATTTCAGTTTCGATATAAAAAGCGGAATTTTAAAATTTGCCGGAAACCATTATTTTCAACCATTGGAGGGTTCTTCAAATAAAATCAAAAAATGGAACCTAAACCGATTATTTGCTTATTATGGCTCACGGATGCACTTTATCAGATCGCTTTATGCTGATTCCCTTTTTAAGGATGGTTTTAAATTATCCGAATTTGAATTGGATACCATTAATAAAGAAAACCTTGAGTTTAAAACCTTGCAGGACAGTGACGTTGTGTTCTCAAATAATCAAATTTCAAAAACCTTCTTTTATAAAAAATCATTGTTGATCAGATTTACTGACAACCACCCTGAACTAGTTTATAGTCCATATGGTTATGTGGCCAATATTTATACCAGTTCTGTTGTATTTTCAGATTCTATCCGCATTTATAAAAACGGTTTGTTCGAAAATCCTTTTTCAGCAACCTGGGATGGGGCAATGACCACTGAAAGGCTTGCAGATATGCTGCCCTTCGATTATTGGCCAAATCAGATAGAAGCTGATAAAAATAATGCGTTAGGCGAAAAATCCTTGATTAAGGATCAGGTGTTTGTGCACACTGACAGAAATTTATACAGACCAGGCGATACCATTTATTTCCAAGCCTATATTAGGGATAAAATTACCGGCGAATTTGAATCAGCCAGTACTTCACTTTACACGCTGCTTTTTAATGAACAAGAGGAAATGGCGGACAGTTCCCGGTTTAAAATTGAAAATGCTGCTTCATCAGGCTGGATGGTGATTCCAATAAGTGCAAACTCAGGTTTATATCATTTTGTGGCATTTACAAGTATGATGCAAAATGATGATCCAAAAGATGCCTTTCAAATTGATTTAAGGGTTGAATCGAAAGCTAAAGATCCAAGGAAAGCAGCAGTTTCATTTAGCAAAGCTATGTATTTGCCAGGCGATACAATAGAAGCCACAATAAAAATTACCGACTTGAAAGAAGAACCGGTCCACAATCAGCAATTTAAATCCACCTTGCAGTTTGGAAAATCTTCAATTGAACTGGAAGAATCTCACACCGACAGAAAAGGGGAATCCACGGTTAGGTTTACAATCCCAGATACCATAATGAACACAATTGAATTGCAGATTGAAATGAACAAAAAAAGTGACAACTCATCCATTATAAAGAATTTTATTATCCCATATAATGATCAATCTTTGGATTTGAGATTCCTTGCTGAAGGTGGCAACTTAATAGAAGGGCTGGAACAGAGAATCGGATTCAATGCCACAAATAAAAAAGGAGAATCCATTTATATAAAAGGTCTGCTAAAAACTAGCAACGGAATTATTATAGACACAATAAGGTCGGGAGATTACGGCCCTGGACTTTTCACCTGCAAACCCGAAAAAGGAATGTACGTGGAACTTATCAACATGGTTTATGAAAAGAAAATTTGGTCATTGCCTAATTTCAGCAAATCGGATATAATATTGGGCGTAAAACCAATAAATAATAGATCTTTCGCAGTGCAAGTCCAATCCAATAATTACAATGGTGAAACGGTTTTTGTTGCGGGAAATATGAACAATTCTCAAATATTTTTGCAGGAAATAAAACTCGACAAGAAGAAACGTATCACCATAAATACAAACGAACTACCTGCCGGAGTGGTACAAATTAGCCTTTTGGATGCTGCCATGAAACCAATTGCAGAACGGTTAATCTATGTTAATGCGGACAAACATCTAAAATTCAACATTTCAACTGACACAACTGTTTACACTCCTGGGCAAGAAACAGAACTGACCATATCGGTAACCAATGGCCAGGACTATCCTGAAAGCGGTAGTTTTTCAATTTCAGTGGCAAACGCCATATCAGGTAATGATGCTGAAATATTTACACCTGGAATCGAGTACGCTTTTAACTATAATCCATATTTTGCAAATAACCTACCGCCAAAAGTGCTGCTAGATGGTCTTGAAAACCTTTCGGAGGAACAGCGCGACTTATTGTTGATGGTATACGGCTGGAGTAAAATTCACAGAAATTCAGATATAGATTCAATGAATAAACCGCCAATAAATTACGATTTACTGAATATGAAGCTATTATATGCTATTGGCAAACGCAAGTCTGATAGAAAAATAACTCTTGTTTCGCTTGAAGGCCTTTCGACAAAAAAACTCGTTACTGACGATAAGGGAGAAATCTCGATTTCGCTAAATTCACTTTCCGATGTTACCAGATCCATTTTGCTAATGCCAGACATTAAAAATAAAAAAAGAGTAAAAGGAGGAATGAAAAGTGGCCAGTTTGGTGATCAAAATTTACTTGAACTTTTAAAAAGAAAAAGAGTTTGGGGAGTTAAATTAGATATTCCAAATAATACTCCTTATTTCAAAAGTGAAAATCTTTTAACTCAAATACCAGGTATTCCAATAAAAGAATTCATTAAATCCAAATCGTTTTACGACATCTCGACTGGTGATAGTTTGCTGGAAATCCCAGAAGTTACTATTAGTGGATATACCAAAAGAACTTACAATGATCCTTATGAAGAATATTTTAAAAATGATTTTGTTTTAAGCCTTTCCAATGAATCGCTTTGGTCATTGCCTTCGTTGTTGGCTGCAGTGCGCAAATTAGCTCCAATGGCTGAAACAGATGATTTTGAGAATATTATCCTTGAACCGTACAGTAAGTATCCTTTTCCGGCATATATTATTCTGGATGGAAATCCGGTAAACGCCAAAGCTGGCACATGGACAAGGGCTAGTAAAATTATTCCAAGTAATTTAAAATCCCTGACAGTTTATCGTAAATTCACAGGTGTAATTTTTTTAAATAGCCTGAAATACGATCACGACCCGAAGCTTGCCAAGCGCTACAACGACTGGGCTATTAAATCAAAAAAGGATAAATTACTTTTGCCAATCACTGTCTACAGACCATATAAAGAATATTATAATCCAACAAAAGCAGAATTGGATATTAACCCTACTTTGCAAGATCGGGCAACCATATTTTGGGATCCGGAAGTTTTCTGTGATGTTAAAGAGCCCGTAAAAATAAAGTTCCCGAACACAAACCATCAAGGCCCTGTATTGATAACCATAAATGGAGTTTCGTTCAATAACCTTGCGGGAACAGGCAGAGCTGGATATAAAGTACAAAAAAAAATCCACTGAAAATGAACCTCCCCACCACAAGTGGACGGGGTATCTCTACGGTATATTATTTTTAATAATACACCACAAGCAGTGGGGAATATAACCCGATTAGATCCCGACATGCTTCGCATTCGGGATCAGTTCGACATAATGATTTTAATGCGTCTTCGACTTTTAAAATCATTGTCTCACTGATTTAAATTACCCATTTTGCACTTTACTTTTGATAAATTTAAAATTAGCATTAATATTTATTATTATTTTTATTTGAATAGGGTAAAATAAGTTTTTACTCTCATAGATAAAAGCATACTATAATTTTAAGATGCTTAAATTAATTTTTACAAAAGAAATGCGTTTAATTAACCCAAAATTCATGAAACACTTTACCTGCTTGGTTTTTTCTTTTTTTATTATTAGTTCTAACCTAATTGCCCAAACAATAATTTCTGGCGTAGTTAAAGATTCCCTCGATAAACCCATTCCGTTTGCAACAGTTTGCTTATTGAGGACTACCATAGGAACTTCAACCGATATTGATGGACAATATTCTTTAAAAATTCCACAACAAGGTTTTTATCAATTGTTTGCCGCCAGTGTTGGATATAATTCAACAGAGCAAAACATTAATGCGGAAGGCAAAAATCAAACAATAGATTTAAAACTATCGATAAATGATTTTAAGATAAATGAAGTGACTATTAAAGCCAGCAATTCTTTTAAAAAGAAATATTATAACCTTTTTGTAAAACAATTTATTGGAGATACCCACAATTCATTAGGCTGCACCATTCTTAATCCTGAAGATTTACATCTTTACAAAGATTCGAAAACTAATGTATTAAAAGGATTTTCGATAAAACCACTCAGAATTGAAAATAAAGCATTGGGTTACACCATTGTATATGATCTTACGGATTTTAGCTTCGACCCAAAAACCGAAATTTTCAAATTTGCCGGCAATAATTATTTTCAAGCATTGGCTGGCTCTGACAGCAAATCTAAAAAATGGGAGAAAAACCGGTTATTCGCTTACTATGGCTCTCGAATGCACTTTATAAGGTCGCTGTTTGTTGATTCACTATCGAATGAATATTATAAAATTTTTGAAGACGACCAAACCAGCGATGATCTTGAAATTCATTTGGATGTGGTTTTGCAAAAAAAAGAGCTCGTTTTTCCCCACAGCCCAATTTCTAAAAAGTTTTTTTACAGGCGACCAATATTGATAAGTTTTACCAACAACCATCCAGAACTAGTTTATAGTCCTTATGGATTTATAGCTGATGAGTTTAAAACTTTATTGGTTTTTACCGATTCTGTGAACATTTACCAAAATGGTATGTTCGAAAATCCTTATGCCATAAGATGGGAAGGCGCAATGGCAAAAGAACGAGTTGCAGATATGTTACCTTTTGATTACCATCCTTATAATAAAAACACTGATTCTTATTCTAATCAGTTGTTAAGCAAAAAAAAGAAGTTGAATGATCAAGTTTTTGTCCAAACAGATAGAAATTTATATTCACCAGGCGATACAATTTATTTTCAAGCATATATCCGTAATAGAATTTCAGGCGAGTTTGAATCTGCCAGCAATTCTTTGTATGCTCTGCTTTTTAACGAACAAAAAGAAATTGCCGACAGTTCCAGATTTAAAATTGAAAATGCGGTTTCTTCAGGATGGATGGTTGTCCCTAATACTGCAATATCAGGAAAATATCGCTTTGTGGCGTTTACCGGTATGATGCAGAATGAAGATCCAAATAATGTATTCCAACTTGATTTACGAGTTGATTCTAAGCTAAATGTACTTAAAACTTCTGTTCATGTTCAATTTAACAAAGAGTATTACTTGCCCGGTGATTCAATTGAAGCAACTATCCAAATAGCTAATACAAAACACAATCCGGTTCAATACCAAAACCTTGTTTGTAATTTAAGATTAGGAAATTCATCAACTACCCTTGCTCAAACATCTAAAAACGAAAAAGGAGAATCCGTTTTCAAATTTATAATGCCCAACACACTCGACAATTTAGTTCAGTTACAAGTTGAAGTGAATAAAAACACAAATCATCAATCTATAACAAAAGATTTCACAATCCCTTGCAATGATCAATTTATTGATTTTAGATTACTCCCTGAAGGAGGCACACTTGCAGAAGGATTGGAACAAAAAATAGGTTTCAACGCCACAAATAGAAAAGGGGAACCACTATATATCGAAGGAGCGCTTAAAGGAAAAAATGGCTGGCTTATAGATTCAATTAAATCAGGGAAATATGGTCCTGGTTCAATAGTTACAACTCCTGAAAAAGGAATGTATATTGAGCTGACAAATGGTGAATATAAAAACAAAATTTATCCGTTACCTGAATTTAATAGCTCGGGCATGTGCATAAGCGTTAGACCTGAAAATAAAAAATCTATTGCTGTGGACGTTCAATCCAACAAATATAACGGAGATACTGTTTTGATCACTGCAACCATGAACCAAAATAACATTTTTTCGCAACGTATATGCCTGAATGAAATGAAACGGCTCATTCTGGAAACTGATGAATTACCAGCAGGGGCATTGCAAATAAATTTATTCGATGCCACAATGATACCTGTTGCAGAAAGATTGGTTTATATAAATGCAGATAAACATTTAAAATTCAACATTACCAGTGATGCTATTAGCTATAATCCAGGTGATGAAACAGAACTTGCCATATCTGTTTCCGATGGCCAGAACTTTTCTGAAAAAGGAATTTTTTCTATTGCTGTTGTTGATGCTGCAACAGGGAGCGATGCTGAAATATTTGCTCCAGGGATCGATTATATATTTAATTATTACCCTTACATTGCACAGAACCTACCACCAAAAGTTTTGCTCCAAGGAATTGAAAATTTATCTGACGAAGAGCGCGACTTGATTTTGATGGTTTATGGCTGGAGTAAAATTCACCTGGAAACAGATTTGAAAGATACAATTAACAAGTTACCTGTCAATTATGATTTGCTTAACATGAAGATTTTGTATGCTTTAAATAGCCGAATGGCTGAAAGGAAACTTAAACTAATGTCGCTTGAGGGTCTTTCAATGAAGCATTTACTTACAGATAATAATGGGGAAATCTCATTACCTCTCGATTCTCTTTCAAATGAAACCTATTCTGTTATTCTAATGCCCGATGTTAAAAACAAAACAAGAGTTTCCGGAGGTTTAAAGAGCGGTCAGTTTGGTGATCAAAATCTACTTGAATTGTTGAAAAGAAAAACAGTTTGGGGCCTTAAGTTAAGTATTCCTTGTAAAAACGACTTTTTCAATAGCGCAAATTTTTCAAAATCAATTCCATCCATCCAACTAAAAGATTCAATCGCCAATAATCCTGCTAATAACTTTTCAATGGGAGACAGTATCATAGAAATTTCAGAAATTGAGATTACTGCAAATTCTAAAAGACAATACAATGACGAATATGAAAAAATGCTTAGAAATACTTATGTTCACAACATTGCCAATGAGCCACTTTGGGATTTACCTTCGATGTATGCCGCTGTTCGAAAATTGAGTCCATCAGCGATGACTTCTGTAGATGACTATATTATTCTAAATCCAAATGTGAGCAATAATCCAGCATATGTTGTACTTGATGGAGAAGCACTAAACTCCAGAGTAGGCTGGACAACCATAAGTAAAATTAGACCTGATAAGTTAAAATCGCTAACTATTCAACTTGATGGAAGTGGCGTAATCTTTGTCAGTACCCTTGCACATGATCACAATCCAAAATTAGAAAAGAAATATAGTGAATGGCAATCAAAATCTTTGACTGATGATTTGCTGGTTCCTTTTAAAATCTACCGAGCTTACAGGGAATTTTATAATCCAACCAAAGCGGAACTCAATATAGATCCATTATTACAGGAAAGACCAACTATTTATTGGAAATCAGAAGTTTACTTTGACGGCAAGGAGCCTGTGAAAATTAAATTCCCTAATTTGAATCGAAAAGGAGAAGTAGTTGTTACAATTAATGGAGTATCAGCCAATAACTTGATGGGTACAGGTAAATTTCATTATCAGGTAAAAAAGTAAAATCCTGATTATGGGTTTAAATCCATTTTGAATAAAAAGCCAGTGATAAAATAAAAATCCCGGGATCAACTTAAAATTTGGATTCCGGGATTTTTATGTTTCAAAAAATTTATAATAACCTACAATTTAGGTTCTTCTGCAAGTTTAGGATCAATATCTGCTGTTAATGTGCCTAAAAATGTAGTGATATCAGCAACTTCAGCATCTGATAAATCCTTGTTAAGTTCAAGTTTTCCCATTATCTTAACTGCTTCTGAAAGATTAGAAACGCTTCCATCGTGAAAATAAGGTCCGGTTTTTTCAATGTTTCTTAAACCTGGAACTTTAAACATATATTTATCGGCTGCATTTTTTGTCAAACCAAAGCGACCTTCGTCCATTAAAGGGCTTTTTGTTAATGCGCTGTAATCTCCAAATAAACCAAATTTCTGATACATACTTCCACCAACGGCTGGGCCAATATGGCAACTGATACATCCAGTTTTAACAAAAGTATGCAATCCTTTTATTTCGTTTTCGGCCAAAGCGGTGGAATCGCCATTTAAAAATTTATCAAATTTAGAAGGAGTAATTAAAGTACGTTCAAACGCACCAATTGCTTTTTGCAAATTAACATAAGTAACCGGTATTTTACTTTCTGGAAATGCTTGTTTAAATAAAGCTACATACTTTGAATCGTCTGAAATCCTTTTCAACACAACTTTTTCTTCTGGCATAGCCATTTCAACTGGATTCAGAATTGGACCACCAGCTTGTTCTTCAACATCTTTTGCTCTTCCATCCCAAAATTGTGTAAAATGAAGCGCGGCGTTAAATACAGTCGGTGAATTTCGTTTTCCATTTTCACCTTTATCACCAGGCGACACAGGCTTGTTGTCAACTCCATAAGTTGCCAGATTGTGGCATGAATTGCAACTGATTGTATTGTTTTTCGACAACCGCTTATCAAAATATAAAAGCTTGCCCAGCTTAACTTTTGCATCTGTAATAGGATTTGTCTCATTTACTGCTACGGCAGGCAATTGCTGAAACAATCCCTGAGCTTGTGCCAGTAACTCTTTCTTATTAATCTGTTCCTGTGCACTTTGATCATTATTTTTTCCTGAGTTGCATGCCGAAAGCAACAACATGATCGACATGGCTGAAATGATTAAATTTCTCATAGTTTAAAGATTTAATTAAAAAAGGTTAATACTTAAATAATTGATTGATAGAGTAAATTGTTCATATTTTTATTCTTTTTATGAAAATTTATCTTTTTATTGGGGACATAAATTTAAGAAAGAATTGCGAGTTTATCAGCAAGATATTAGAAATATTTTTCCTTCATTTTAATTGAAAAATAGATTGTTAGCAAGTTTCTATTTTTAAAAACTTTTAAACCAAATTCATTCTGGGTTTGACAAAGTAAAATCTAACGAAATTTTTAAAGCTAAAATTGCAAAGGATTAATATGCGAAAGTTATTGATTAACAATATGTAAATTAAAAAATGGCTCAGGAGATAAACTTCTTCATCATCTTAAAAATAGATTTTTTTACACCGGGAGAGAGGGAATCCAAATATTGATTTTGTGTAAGAAAAATGATTTCATTGGATAGTGCAGGATGTTTTTTTGCTATTTTAACCATGAACTGAAATGCTGTAAATCGCACTGATGGCTTTTTATTTATCTTTTCCCAAATAGTTACACAAACTTGAAATAAAAAACCTTCATATTCTTCATTTAATTCCATAAGCAGAAGAATTTTAAGCAATTCACGCTGATGCCCATCATTCTTATCTGCTAAAGCCGCAATTATTTTTTTTATGTAGCCTAGTATCCGTGGATCATTTCCTTCCATACAGCTCCACAACAGCCAGGCTGCCCTCCATGAATATGGTTGTTTATTTGAAATAGCCAATTCAATTGCCTGCTCAAAATCCTCAGGATGAGCATCCAAATAGGAAATCATTTTTTCTTTATAAGTGCTTGTCAAAATATGTTCCAATGGAGTTTCCAAGTGATTGATTATAAAATGAAGTTAGTTATTTATGAGTCTATTCTAAAAGGAGCTTATCCTCAAATTTCTCATTTTAAAACTGTATTATCTTCCTTCCTACAGCATGAATGTTGTGATACAAAATTCATTATTGCGCTGATTCAAACATATTCAAAAAAGCTTTGGTATGATTATCTGCAACTTTGAGTATCCATTTTTCAAAATCCAAATCATCTTGTGTAAATTTGCCTGAGTTGTGCATTAAATCAGGCAGTTGATCTCCATTGCAGTTTTTACCATCAAGTGGATTGAATTTTACTTTAATCAGTTTTCCTTTTTCAAAATAGAAGCGTTTTTCACCACAAGTGTAACCTGTCAATTTAGAATAATAAAAAAGCAAGTTGCCTTTTTCGTTAAAGAAAAACTCACGATAATCGGTAAAAGATGGCATGCTTTCGGTATAAACTACTTTTCGCAAAATGCCTTCAGTATTTGGGTCGTAAGATTCTCCTTCTACATTTTCTTTGCTAAACTCATCAAAATAATAAGTAAAGTTTATTTTAACGGGTCCAAGTCCTGGGCGGTTTTGAACGGTTTTTATTTCGTAACTGGCTGGTGAAAAATCCAAACCTTCCGACTTATATTTTTCAACCTGCAAATTATAATCGGTATACAGCTTCCTTATTTGAGTAACCTTTTCTTCTTGAGCAATAAGGACTAACAGGCTGTTAACCAACAAAATAGTTAGGATTAGTTTCTCTTTCATGGTAACAAGTATTAATTGTAGAACTCTATTTGGCCCGTTTCTCCAATTCGTCCCGTTTCAAAATAATCAGGTGCCCCATTGGCTTTCCTTTCCGATATGTGATTACACGCAAAGTAATATTCCCTTCGGGAAGCTGGACTGGCTTGGAATATTTTGTCGAAAAATTATCTGGCATTGTTCCATCAATGGTATAAAAAATATCCAAATCGGAAAGCTCTGAAGCCATGGTCAAAATTAGTTTACCATTTGCCAAACCAGCCTTAATAATTGGATCATAAACCGCTTTGCTGTAATTGATTTCGGCAACATCAGCACGTTCAAAATTGTTTTCCATACGTTTTGAAAAATTATCCCAGTTTTTGTTTTCCTTTGGTGACCAATAAACTTCTGAAAGTGCCCATGAACGTGGATAAATCATATATTCAGCATAACGTAAAGTAGGTATTTGTTCCGTCCATAAATTTCCCTGTCCGCCCAAAATATATTTTGAATCGACACCTTCTGGAACAGGCTCAAAACCATAACATTGCTGAGTTCGCAAACTGGCATAAACCGGCGATTCAATTGATTTGTCACCTTGTACGTAATCCAGATATGCAAAAGTGGTGGGTGTCATCACTACTTCATGTCCCATTTTAGCGGCTTCAATTCCGCCCTTTATTCCTCTCCAGCTCATCACAGTAGCTTCAGGTGAAATGCCGCCTTCCAATATTTCGTCCCAACCAAGTAATTTTTTACCTTTTGCTTTCAAAATTACTTCAAGGCGTTTCATAAAATAGCCCTGCAATTCTTCAACATGGGTCATTTTCTGCTTTTTCATTAAAGCCTGGCAAGCTAAATTTTTCTCCCAATATCCTTTGTAGCATTCGTCACCACCAACGTGGATATAAGGCGAAGGAAATAGTGCGGCAACTTCGGTAAAAACTTTATCCAAAAAATCATAAACCTTCTCATCCGAAGGATTAAGCGTATTATCAATCAACATTTTAAATTTACCATTGCCAAACCATTCCGAAAATTCGGTTCCCGGATTAACTTTGATATTTTTATCTTTTGTACAACTTAACTCCGGATAAGAAGCCAAAGCCGCCATACTGTGCCCCGGAACGTCAATTTCTGGTATAATGGTTACATTCCTTTCTTTGGCAAATTGGATAATTTCCCTGATATCGTCCTGGCTATAAAAACCTCCATAAGTTGCAGGTTCACCTTGCTTTGGATTACTTCGATCGCCAAAATAACCAAAGCGCTCTACCCGCCATGCTCCCACTTCAGTGAGTTTAGGTAATGATTTTATTTCAATACGCCAGCCATTG
This sequence comes from Bacteroidota bacterium, assembly GCA_025361565.1. Classification (GTDB taxonomy): domain Bacteria; phylum Bacteroidota; class Bacteroidia; order Bacteroidales; family NBLH01; genus NBLH01. The sequence goes on from JANYKN010000112.1 coordinate 45,443, forward strand.
TCATCTGTCAAATGCCAATGGAAAGTATTGTACTTTAGTCTGGAAATCTGATCAATATAAGTTTTCACATCTTCTTTGGAGAAAAAATGACGGCTCACATCGAGCATCATTCCACGCCAGGCAAAACGCGGATAATCGATTATTTTTACAGCTGGAACATTCCATTTGGCTAATGAAACTGATTTGCTTTCAATTTCTTTGGGAAACAACTGCAATAAAGTTTGCATTCCATAGTATAAACCAGCACTTTGGTTGGCCGATATTACAACACCTTTGTTGTCAACATTCAGTGCGTAACCTTCGTTTCCAATTTGAGGATCAGTTACTTCATTTAAATTGAGCTGAATTGAAGCCGTTTTATTTTGATTTGCCATCAACGAATATCCTGTTGGAACATTCAATTTTACGGTTAACATTTCAGCTATTTTTTGAGCTTCCGGATTGTTATAACCTATGGTTGAAGCACTTGTAAGTAAATAAAATCCTACAGACTGCTCAATTTTAACGGGCTGCGGAATTAAATTAATCACTTGGTTTTGCGCATTAAGTTTTGCACAACTTAAAATAATCAGGATAAAATAAATTGGTTTCATAACAGTAAGTAAAATTGGTTTTGGAAATTATATCGGTAGTAATTTTTAAGCATTAAGTTGTTTCTTCAGCAATTTCAACAACAATTCCCTTTTCACCGGTTTGCTGATGTAATCGTTAAAGCCTGCATCCAAGGCTTTTTTTCTATCTTCGTTTGCAGCATAAGCTGTTTGAGCAATGATCTTGAGATATGGCTTGTGCAGCCTAATCAATTTTAAAGCTTCATATCCATCCAAATCCGGCAGGCGGATATCCATTAAAATAATATCAATATTTTGGTTTAAGGAAATTTGAACGGCTTCTTTTCCGTATTCTGTGTGTATAACATCAAAACCGGAATCCGAAAGGATTTCCTTCAGAAATTCAGAATTGTAAAGATCATCTTCGACAATAAGTAATTTAATGTTTTGAAATTCAAATTTTTCGGGTTCTGCAATAGCAATTTGTTTATTTTGAGCCGATTGCACTTTTTTATAAGGCATTGAAAAGTAAAAGGTTGTACCTTTTCCCAATTCAGATTCCAGCCATATTTCACCGCCCAATAAATTAACAAGGCCTTTTACAATTGATAATCCCAAGCCGGTACCTCCGTATAACTTGCTTGTGCCCTGGCTTAGTTGTGAAAAACGCTCAAAAATAAAATCATGTTTATCTTTTGGAATCCCTATACCCGTATCGGACAAATAAAATACCAGGCTGTTGTTGACCAACTTACATCCACCTTCAATTTTGCCTGCATTTGTAAATTTAAAAGCATTACCAACAAGGTTTATAATGATTTGCTTTAGTTTTCCTTTATCTGTTATTATAAAGTTATCAGCTTCATTTGGTAATGCGTTCAATTTAAAATTGATATGATCTTTCCCAATGCGTTTTTGATGTTCATTGAAAAAAGACATCAGTTCGAGAAATAATAAATTCAAATCACATTCTTCGGTATTAAGCGCTAACTGTGCCGATTCAATTTTGGCAATATCCAGTATATCATTTATGATTTCGAGCAAATCCGAGCATCTTTGATTAATAATTTCTGAATACTGATCAAGTTTTGGTTTGTTGTTGTATTGACTTGACAATAAGGACGAAAAACCCATAATTGCATTCATCGGAGTTCGAATTTCGTGGCTCATGTTTTGCAAAAATGAAGTTTTTAACCTGTCACTTTCTTCAGCTTGCTCTTTGGCTTTAATCAATTCGTGGTTTGTTTGCAACAGTTCTTCGTTAAGTTGCATATATTCTTCGTTTTGAGCGGCAATTTCTTTATTTTTTTCCTGTAGGATAAGTTCTGTATGTTTTCGTTCAGAAATATCACGGGCTACTGCAATAATTACTTTTTGGCCAAAATAGTTACCCAATGTACAATTTACTTCTTTAGGGAAAATTTTACCCTTTTTATGGATACCCCAAAATTCAAAAGTTTGAGGCTCACCATTTATTACCTTTTCAATTATCGGACCTAATTGCAATTGATCATTTTTTTCAGGCGCAGAAAGAATTTCGGGTGTTTTTCCTACAAAATAGGCTTTTTCATATCCGTATAATTTTTCAACGGCATGATTTACTTCCAGAAAATGTCCATCAAACTCTTGGATATAAACTGCTTCGGAAATATTATCGAGCATTCCTCTATATGTAGCCTCAGAAATCTTTAACTTTTCCTCGGCAATCAACAATTCTTTATATTGATTTTCAATTTCCTCATTTTTTTCCTGAACCAAAAGTTCAGCCAGTTTGCGCTCGGTAATATCATGGGTAAAAACTGAAACTCCAATCACTTTATCGTTGGTCTTGATAGGATTCATGGAAACCTCTGAATATAAGTGCTTATCGCCAAAAACAAAATGTTCTTCAAATACAAAGCGTTCATTAGCCAAGGCCCTGTCGTATCTCGATTTCCATACTTGACTAATTGGTTCAGGCAATGTTTCCAGAATATTCATGCCTGCAGATAGTTGCACACCAAATGCGGATTTGAATTCCCTTTCAAATTGGCCATTAATAAAAACTAGGTGATACGTATTGTCGATTGCCCAAATTATATCTCTTGTGTTTTCAACCAAAGCGCTCAAATTGGCCTGGTTATCACGTAAAGTATCTTCTGCATATTTGCGTTCCAATTCACTCGCTGCCCTGTATGAAAATAATGAAAGAATCGATTCTGCTTCGGCTACCTGAGTCAATTCCTTGTCATGCAAAATAACTATTATCCCCAAATGCTCTCCTTTACTGTTTTTCAATACCATTCCCATATAACTTTCCATGTTACGGGCTTTAAGCGCAATATCGAGTGGAAATAGGTTGGCTACATTTTTTGGGAAAATACATTTATCATATTGTAGAACATAGGAACATGGCGTTCCTTCTAACTCATATTCAAAATTTTCAATTATTTTATGATCTCTGTAAAATGCAATTGATTTTATTTTTCCATTGTCAATAATCTGACCAACAAACGCTTCTCTAACTTGTAAGGCTTTTGCAAGATTGGTAACAATGGTTGAAAAAATATTTTCATAATCATCCACTGCCGCCGCAACAACAACATTGCGAAGCGCTTCTTCCATGCGCTTTTTATCCGTAATATCTTTAAATACTCCCTGGTTTATCTCCTTTCCTTCAACCGTGATTATTGTTGATGAAACTTCAACCATTTTTATTTTACCTGATTTGGTGATAATTTCCGTTTCAAGTGGCAGATTACCTTTTAATGTTACATGCAGTTTAAATTCCTCAATTCGTTTGTCTTTGTTATCGGCAGGATGAAGTGTTGAATGATGTCTTCCAATAATCTCATCCTGATTTTTTTCTACCAGTTTTTCAGCAGCTTTATTACATTTTATTAATATTCCTGTTGATGCTTCGGCCCAAAAAATAGCATCATTGCTATTTTCAAATATCAACCTGAATTGTTTTTCACTTTCAATGAGTTTTTGTTCAGCTTTTTTGCGTTTGGTTATCAGTTCAAAAAAACCGAGAACACACATTTCATTTTCAATGGTTATATATTCCGTTGAAAGTAAGGCATTACCAATTTCTCCACTTTTTGTTCTATACCTAAGATCATATTGTTTAAGTTTCTCCTGTTTTTTTATTGCTTCAAAATACTCATTCCTTTGATTTGTATCATCCCAGATTACCAAAGAAATAGATGAATCTTTAAGTAATTCTTCTCTTGAAAATCCGGTTAAATCTTTTACTGCTTCATTTACCTCTATTAATTTTCTATCCGAAATTCTTAATATGGTTATTACATAAGGCGCGGAATGAAAAACCGTTGAAAACTTTTCTTCCGAAAGCTTTAGGGCTTCATTTGCCTCTTTCCATTCCGATATATTCCGTGTAACGCCCTGAAATCCAACCAATTTAAAGTTTTCATCAAATTTTGGGTTTGATAGCGCTTCGACCCAAACATATTCGCCATTTTTACATAATTCTTTAAATTCGAAAATAGTACTTTTAATGTCGCCGGTAGCTTTGTAATTCTCTTGTCGTTTAATAAAAGTGGAATTTAACTGGCTTGCCATGGAAGGTTCAATAAAATCAAATACACTTTTTCCAATTACTTCAGATGGTAAAAAGCCTGATAATCTTTCAATTCCGGCACTTATATATGTAAATGTTAAATCAATTCCCATTTCCCAGATCACATCTGTCATCTTTTCTGTCAGCTGCCTGTATTTCTGTTCATTAGCTACAATTGCCTCATTGCCCAACTTAAATTCTGATATTTCTTTTTCTTGCGAAATTTTTAGAATATCGTAGTCCTGCTGCAATTTTTCTAAGCTGGCAATTAGTTCTTCTTTGCTTTTATTCTGATAATCCATTTATTACAAATATTTGAACAAAGTTCATAATGAATTTGAAATATTTCGATATTCTAATTATCGTATTTCTTTGTCTAAAGATAGTTTTTTTTACCTGCAATTAAATATTTCGTAATTAATCTAATACAGAATTTAAGGATTAGTTTACATCCTGATAAAGCTGTAAAGAAAAACTGAAAATGCTGCCTTTTTCAACTTCACTTTCCAACCAAAATCTACCTCCCTGCATTTCAACCAATTCTTTGCAAAGCAACAAGCCCAAACCTGTACCTGATTCACCACTGGTTCCTTTTGTTGAAATGTTTGTATCTATCTGAAATAATTTTTCAATTTTATCTGATGGAATCCCAACACCATTGTCTTTGACGCTTATTATTGCTTCTAAATTGCTGCATTCTACTGATATGCTTATCTTTCCATTGCTATTTGTATATTTTATGGCATTCGATACCAGATTTCGTAACACGGTTTTTGTCATTTCAAGATCACAATTTACAAAAATGTCGTGCTTGATGCTGTTATCTAATCGAATGGATTTATTTTTAGCAATTCCGGTTTTTAGCATTTCAAGCTCTCCTGCAATTGTTTTTAAATTTTCCTTTTTAAATAATGGTTTCAATATACCTTGCTGGATACCAGACCATTCTAGTAAATTTTCGAGCAATTTATATGCTTGGTTACTTGTTATTGCAATATCGTTTACAAATTCTTTAATTTTTTCTTTTTTGTATACTTCAAAATTTTCGAGCAACAGTTCACTTAAACCCAACAATGAATTAAACGGATTTTTTAAATCGTGGGCAATAATCGAAAAAAATTTATCTTTTGTTCTAATTAATTCAGTAAGTTCCTCATTTTGTTTTTTAATTTTCAGTTCGGCAAGCATCCTTTCCGTGATATTTTTAGAAATGCAACTCACCCAAAGTATTTTCCCAGTTTCGTCTTTGATGGGATCAACAATGGTAATATAATAGTTTATTGATCCATCGGGGCTAACAACTTTAACTTCAATTTCGCCTTTTTCGCCACTTTTAAAAACTTTGCGCACCAATGAGAGGCGTTTTTCAGCTTCTTCGAATGAGAAAATTTCATGGGGAGTCTTTCCAATTATTTCTTCGGGCCGCTTTCCGAATGCCCTGGCAAAATTTTCATTTACAAATCGATAACTTTCATCAGGATTAAAGCTAAAAATTGGATCGCTGGAGTATTGGACCATTGTTCTGTATTTCTCTTCGCTTTTACTAAGTGCCTTTCCAGCCTGTATTTTATCACTAACATCCCTGATAATGCTTAAAATATTATCCTCGCTAAATGCTATTATTCTGGCCTCATAATCATGAACTCCATCCGGTAAAAGCTGCGAATATTCAAGTACCTGAACTTCTTTTGTTTTAACAGCTTTTCTAAAAACAGGCTTAAGTACTTTAAGCTGCTCCACTGGAAATATTTCATTAATCGATTTTCCAACAAATAATTCAGCTGATGCAATATGTGCAAAAGACTCTGGAACATGGCAATCGATATATATTCCTTTACTGTTCTGGATCAGAATTAAATCGGGCATTGCTTTTAAAAGAGCTTTATTCCGAATCCGGACCTGGAGCAATTCCATTTCAGCTTTTTTACGGCCAAAGGCATGCACTGCAATACCGGCAAACGCCAATAATGTTTCTTTGTCAGGTGATATTTGGCTTGAGTTGCCACCCAAAACAAGTGAGCCTATTAATTTACCGTTATCCATTAACGCAGTTCCACTAAACCAATTGACTTCCATCAATTCTTTTGCTGTGCTGCTAATTATTTCAGGAATAGCACCAAACGACAATTCATTTAATGAGTTGAAGATATGGTATTTTTCATTCACAATCAGGTTATAATGTTCCGGAGTAACCTGAATGCCATAATTCATAGCTTTCCTTCCTAAAAGCTTTGCAAAACGGGTGTTTAATTCTGATGAAAGGCTTGAATACTTTATAATGAAACTGGAAGTGACTTCATCAAAAATCAATATCCAGGCCACTTTTACATTAAAATAATCCTTGATGTGATTCACCATAAAGTAAAAAACATCCTGATAAGAAAGCCCTGCTATTTTATTGGAAAAATTATTGAGTTGAACAAAGTTGTCTTCTTGTTTTTGATTTTTTTCTGAAATCAATTTTTCATATTGCGATTTTAAAAGCAAATATTCTTGACTTAATGAATTATTATCGCTTATACCTTGTTCCATTTCCTTACTTTTATCTTGTAAATCTTCGGGCATTTAATCAGTAAAAATACAAAAGATTTGTTCACAAAATAAAAGGTTTTGCTTGATACACGGTAAAATAAAAGTTACTCCCTTCACCTTCTGTACTTTCAATCCAAATTTCACCACCCTGATTTTCAACCAATTCTTTGCAAAGTATAAGTCCTAAACCAGTTCCAATTTCATTTGCAGTTCCTTTGGTCGATGTATTTTTTTCGATAGAAAAAAGATGGGGAATTGTTTCGGCAGGAATTCCAATACCGTTATCTTGAATACGAATTTCAACAAATTGCTCTTTTGAATTTGCATCTATGGTAACCACGCCATTTTCATTAGTAAACTTGATGGCATTTGATATCAAATTCCTCAATATCGTTTTTGTCATATCAACATCGCATTGGATATTTATATCGTTTTTTACATTATTTTGTAGCGTAATTGATTTGCTTTTAGCGTTCTCCGCATTCAGCAATTGCATTTCTGAAATCATATTTGCCAGATTATGTATTTGCAAATCAGGTTTTACCAATCCGCGCTGTATCTTTGACCAATCGAGTAAATTTTCAAGCAACTTATAGGTTTGGGTGGCTGAAACATGGATATTATTTGCAAATAATTTGATTTCATGGGGCGAACAAATTTCGATGTTATTTGCCAGATAATCGCTAAAACCAAGAATTGCAATAAAAGGGCTTTTCAAATCGTGGGCTATAATCGAAAAAAAACGATCTTTTGTAGCATTTAGTTCTTTTAGAGCATCGTTTTGTTCTTGAATTTTGTTTTCTATCATTTTTCGCTCCGTAATATCAATTAAAAAACCTGCAAGATATCGTGGTTTTCTGTCTAAGTATATAGGAAATTTGATTGAGGTATAAAGTTTTCCGTTCAATTCCAGTTCTGTTTCAATGGGTTTATCATCAGTTAAAACTTGTAAATCGCCGGTTGTTAATTTTTTAGAAAAATCAGAAGGCCAAAGTTCATCGTTGGTCTTACCAATTAATTTGTGGATTGGGCTCCCAAGCAGTTGCTCATAATTTCTGCTCAAGCGTATTGGTTTAAGGTCTAAGTCTTTGATATAGATATAAATTGGGCTGTAATTCATTAATTGTCTGAAAAGTTCCTCACTTTCTTCAGCCCTGGTTTTGGCCTCGTGCAAAGCAATCACAGTTATTTGCAGTTCTTCGTTTAATACATTGAGTTCTTCATTTTGAGCTTCAATTTCGTCTTTTCTTTCATTGAGCTGGTTTTCTGTTTTTTTCCGTTCTGATATATCGCGTGAGAATACCGATACGCCAATAACTGTGTTTTCAGCAATTATTGGGTTCATCGAAACTTCAAAATAAAAATGGAGCTTGTCGAATTGAAAATGTTCTTCAAATAAAAACCGCTCTTTGGCCAAAGCTCTATCATATCTTGATTTCCATAATTCGCGCATTGAATCAGGCAATGCTTCAATTAGGTTCATGCCTGGCAGCAGGCTCACTCCATAGTTTGAAAAGAATGCATTTTCAAATTGCATATTAATAAAAATAAGACGATAGGAAGTGTCAATAGCCCAAATATTATCATTTGTATTCTCAACCATTGCCAATAGATTTGCCCGGCTTTTACGCAAGGCTTCCTCATTTTGTTTACGTGAGCTTATATCGCGGCTTACTCCGATAATACCCTGGAATTTCCCATCCAAGCCCATGAATGGTGTTTTAGTAGTTTCCAGCCAAACCTTTTCGCCACTCGGATAGGTTACTTGTTCTTCGTTGGTGTTTGATTTTCCGGAATCAATTACCAGCCGGTCCTTTTCAATGAAAAATTTCGCTGTTTCGGTATCTACAAAATCATAATCGGTTTTTCCTACAACCTCTTGCCACGGGCGGCCAAAAAATTTAACTATTGCATTGTTTGCAAGCAGGTATACTCCATTGATATCTTTAACAAAAATATAATCAGGTATAGAATCTATCAAAGAACGGAGCAAAGCCCTTTCGCGGTTCAATTCTTCTTCAGCAATTTTACGCTGGCTAATATTGCTTTTTATGGCAATAAAATTAATAATTTCGTTTTTGTCGTTTTTTATTGGTGCAATGGTTGCCTCTTCATAATATAATTCTCCTGATTTTTTTTTGTTGATAAACTCTCCATGCCACACATTACCAGCAGTAACAGTTTCCCAAAGATTAACGTGGGTTTCGGGTGGTGTATTCCCTTTTAATACTCGTGGATTATTTCCTAATACTTCTTCTAGTGAATAACCTGTAATTTTACAAAAAGCAGGATTAACATATTCGATATTTCCGGCAAGATTTGTAATAACAACAGTAACAGGTGATTGTTCAATGCCAGTTGATAATCTTTTTATTTGGGTTTCAGCATTTATTCTTTCCGTTATGTCATGAAGTAAAACGATAAATGCAGGAGATTTTTTTTCATTGTCAAGGAATGGTGAAATACTGATTGAAAAAAACAGTTTTTGATCGTTCTTAAGGACAGAAATCTCATTTGTGGCATTCTCTCTCGAATAATGTTGGATTAAGTCAGGATAGGCATTAAAAACATCGCAAAATGAATGATTTAAAATATTGTCTTTTTTGAAGTCAAATAAAATTTCGCCAGACTTATTTATATCAATTATATTATTTTCATTATTAGTAATTATCATAATATCAGGCATATTATCGATAATCAAATTACGGGCAACCGATAAAATTTTAAAGAACCGATTGCCAAACATCGACCAGGCCAAAAAACAATTACCTACTGAAAGAAAAACAGGTCCAAGATTGAAGTTTTTTAAAGGGGATATTCCTAAGACATAGAGAGCATCATAAAATATCGGGATAAACAATCCGATAATAAATAAAATCATTTGCCCGCGAAAGTTTCTATTTACACTAAAAAGCGATTTTATCAGGATTCCAAAAGTGCAAATAATGAACAGATAAGCATAAATATTTTTTACAATAAATCCATAACTGTTTTTAAAAATATGAATTGGAATTTCATACTCGATAATTACTTTAAAATCGTAAAATAACAAATGATGAAATGAAGATGTAAAAACCAAAAGATACATGATACCAGGCACTACAAACAAAAAAGCCATATGTTTTTTCCGGAACCATTTGGGAATATTGGTATGATAAACTGCAACCAAAAATAATAATGGAGAAATAAGTACCATTAATAACAAATTAATTTTTTCGACCAATTCGGCGGTTGGAATTGAATATATAAACAACGAAATTGTTTTCAGCAATATCCAAAAGCCAATAACCAACATCAAAACGCCAAATGCATTTGCTGCTTTATTGCCCTGAATCTTAAATGTATATATTGCTAATCCTACAGAAAGAAATAAGGCTATCAAAAATGATATGAATATGATAGAAAGGACTAAAGGAAAGACTGTTAATAACATAGCTTCTGACAAAGTTATTGAAATACATCAAATATCCCGAATGAAAATTAGTTGATCTATAAATTGAAAAACCAAAAACTCATCTTTGTCTGAAAGATATAGAAACTTTTTTAATTTTTATGTACCTAGCGTTTAATTTGCTTCAATAAATTTTTCTATAGTAAAGAAAACAGTACTTCCGATGTTCAATTTGCTTTCTACCCAAATTTTGCCACCTTGTTTTTCAACCATTTCTTTGCAAAGAATAAGTCCCAGGCCTGAGCCTCTTTCGTCATTTGTTCCGGCAGTTGAACTGTTGGTTTCAATTAAAAACAAATATTGAATTTTATCTTCTGCTATTCCAAGTCCATTATCTTCAATTTGAATTTCAAAAAATGAATTCTTCTGATTTGCTATAATTGAAACAGTTCCATCATTTTTGGTAAATTTAATCGCATTCGATATCAGGTTTCGTAAAATAGTTTTTGTCATATCTACGTCGCAAAGCACATAAATATCTGATTTAATGTTGTTTTTGATACTTATGTTTTTATTTTTGGCAAATTCAGCATGCAATGCTTCCATTTCGGAAGCAATAATTTTCAGGTTATGTTTTTGAAATTTGGGTATCAATTTACCTTGTTGGATTCTTGACCATTCCAAAAGATTTTCGAGCAAGTTGTATGTTTGGTTTGCAGTACTGTCGATATATCCGAGTATTTCTTTGATTTTCTTATTATCAAAGCTGTCAAAATTATTAATTAACAAGTTGCTTAATCCAAGTATTGAATTAAATGGATTTTTTAAATCATGCGCAATGATGGAGAAAAATTTGTCTTTGGTTGCATTTAATTCAATAAGTTCGATATTTTGTCGCTGAATTCTAAGTTCCGCCTGCTTGCGCTCGGTAATATCTTCCATTATTGCAATAAACTTGATAATTTGATTTTTATCGTTTTTTATGGGCGATATAGTTGTTTCGGAATAATAGAATTCGCCATTTTTCTTTTTGTTTATAAATTCTCCTTTCCATATTTGCCCCGACAACAACGTTTCCCAAAGTGTCGCATACACATTTGGAGATGTTTTTCCTTTCAAAATACGTGTATTTTCACCTAACGATTCCTCTGGTGAATATCCTGTAGTTTTACAAAATGCTTCATTTATATATTCAATTTTCCCAGTTATATCAGTTGTTATAATAGATACCGGACTTTGCTCTACAGCAATTGACAACTGTTTTATTTCAATTTCGGATTTTATCCTTTCCGTAATATCATGAAGGATAATAATATTGGCAAGCAATGCGTCTCCGCTTTCAACCGGTGTAATGCTTATGGAGTAATGATATACTTTATTTTCCTTTTGAATTGCAATTTCATTAATCGAATTATCTTTATCGAAATATTTCTTGATTAGGGGCGGATACTTTTTAAAAATTTCGAAAAATACGCCACCAACAACATCAACGTTAACCAAATCAAAAAAATACTTGCCGGATTTGTTGATGTCAATAACCAAATCCTCATGGTTTGTAACTACCATAATATCTGACATTTTTTCAACCACAACATTTCTGGTAATGGGCACAAGCTTGAAAAACCGATAACCGAACAATGACCAGGCAAAAAATACATTTCCAATAGATATAAATACACAGGCTAGATTGTAATTTTTTAATGGCGATATTCCAACCGTGAAAAGAACATCATAGGCCAATGGAATAAATCCTCCAATAATAAAAAGCAACATTTGCCTGCGAAAAAAAATGTCTTTATTAATTACTGATTTTACAAGTAATACCAATGCAAAAGCCATTATCATATAAATATAGGCATCGAACAAATAATAACCGATATTCATCTTATAAAAATGCATCGGAATTCCGTGGTCAATTATAATAGTGAAACCGCTGAATAACAGGTGGTGAAAGGAAGATGTTAGAACTAAAATTATTAAGATTACCGGTATGATAAATAGTATATAAATATGCATGATATTGAACCATTTGGGATATTTTGTATAATAAACCGCAACAATAAAAAAAAGTGGAGGAATTGGAACTACAAGCAGAATGTTAATTAGATGCAGAATTTCCCTTATTTCGGTAGAAAAGATGAATAAAGAAAAGATTTTCAACACACTCCATAAAAATGATAGAATCATTATAGAACCAAATATGGAAGCAGTTCTATTTTCTTTCATCCGGAAAGCATAAATAGCCAAAGCCGAGGATAAAAAAAGCGAAATAATCAATAAAGAAAAGACAAAAGAAAAGACGGATGGAAAAATTGACAAAATCATGGTCATAATACGTTATAAGAGATAAAACAATGCGGTTTAGTGCCCTTGTTTTGTGTATTTTTTAATTTTTATTGAACTTTTAAAACAGCTTATCCAGTTTTAATTTTTAAAGATAATAGCATTTGCTTTTTCACCATCGATAAATTTTTTAACTGTGAAATAAAAACTGCTTCCTTTGCCTATATCACTTTCAACCCACATTTCACCTCCATGCTTTTCAATTAGGGCTTTGCAAAGGTGCAACCCCAGGCCTGTTCCCTTTTCATTGGCTGTTCCTTTGGTTGAATTGTTTTTATCAATTGAAAATAGTTCCGGGATTTTTTCATTGGCAATTCCCACTCCGGTATCTGTTATTTGAATTTCAACCAATCCGTTGTTTTCATTTGCCGATACATAAATAAATCCTTTAGGTTCAGTGAATTTAATAGAATTTGCAATTAAGTTCCGCAAAACGGTTTTAACTATTTCTTCATCGCAATAAACAAAAATATCTTCAGATACGTTTTCATTAATTATAATTTCTTTAGTTTTTGCCGACTCACGATAAAGTATACCCAATTCACTAATCATTTTTGACAAATTATATTTTCCATAATCCGGAATTATTATTCCCCGCTGCAACCTGGACCATTTTAAAAGATTTTCGAGCAAAAGGTACGTTTCATTGGCTGATTTATTGATGTTTTTGGCAAGCAATTGAAATTTTTCCCTATCATAAGTGTTAACATTTCGTACAAGCAAATCGCTTAACCCTATAATTGAATTAAACGGACTTTTTAAATCATGCGAAATAATGGAAAAGAACAAATCCTTTGTATTATTCGATTCATTCAATTCTAAATTCAATTCTTGTAACTCTTTTTTACTGTCTTCAACCGTAAGTCTTTCTTTTGTATAGTTTTTGTGTAAAAAATTAATTATCAGGTATATAATAAATGATACATAAATCGATGTAAAAAAAATATCCAACCACCTTGCTTTTACTGATGGAAAACCGATAATCAATTCAGGTCGGTAGAGCTGCAAAAGATAGAGCGCTGTTTTTAAAATTACATAGAATATGAATAGATAAATTTTTTGATTTTGTTCAACTATCAATAATCCAAGAATGAAAGCAACGATGAAAATAAACTCATTTGAACCATCCATTCCGCCATTAAAATACCAAATAACTGCTAATCCTAAATAAGAAAATATTATAATTGGCAATACCAGTATTTTAAACAAGCCTTTAAATCGAACCAGATAAAAGAAAATAACCAACACAAATGAAAGTATAGAAGGTATTATAATTGCTTCATTTTCAGTAATTAAGATAAAATTAGTAAGAGTTCCGGCAAAACCTAAAAGAATTCCAATAATCAATGCCGAAATAAATAAGCGCTGCTCCAATGAATAATTTTCATTTTCGCCAAAGATAAATTGAATAGCACTTCTAATTTTATTCATGATTGGACTCCTGGGTCTTTCTTTTATTAATTCAATAAAATTATTTTTTAAAATTTGCAATATTAAATAAAACTTAAACGAATTACATAAAATTCAATTAAAAAGCTTCAAATTGGTTAATTTTCATGTAAAAATAAAAAATACAATTTCATAATAGCAATTTTTAAGAAAAAAACAAAACCTACAATAAAATAATTGTAACGGCCTAAGATAAATACTAATAATTAAATACTCGCATTTTTTTATTTATTGTTAATAAAAAGCCTGATTTAAATAAAAGATATTTTCATACTTATAACTTTGAACAATCTTTGTTTATGCGATGGTGGAATTGTTGAAATCGAATTTGACCAAATATTTTATGCAAGCATTTTTGCAAATCAGAACTAAATAAAACATCTTTGTTAACTCAATTCCGGGATTTGATTGCTTATCAATTACAACATTTCAAGTATCATATAATCCTGAAGGAAATTCAGCGACTAAAAATAACCTGGAAAAAGATTGAACAGTTTGAAAAAAATTTAAAAATTAACATATGAAAACAATTTATTACAAAATCGCATTGCTTTTATTGGTTTTATCAGTAAATTATTCCTTTTCCTTTTCACAGGATGCAATTCAAATTTATACAATGCCTGGTTGCGGAAGATGTGCATATTCACTGGCATACATGACCAAAAATAATATAAAGTTTGTGGAATACAGTACTTCAAACGATTCCTATAATTCAAAAATGTGGGAACTTTTGCAGAATTCTGGAACTTATGACGGTGGAAGCATTACTATGCCTGTAATATTGAATCAGGGAAATCTTTCGTACAATATTGATGACATGGAAGATTTTATGACGAAATTAGGAGAAAGCCAAAACCAGAAGCAAAACACAAAAAAAACAACCGGATGCATTTCGGGTAATTGCAAGGATGGATACGGAGTTTACGTATTTGAAAGCAAAGAAAGGTACGAAGGCGAATTCTTAAACAACAATTTTTCAGGCAAAGGCAAATACACATGGACAAATGGCGCAACCTATGATGGTGGATGGAAAAATGGCAAATATGATGGATATGGAACCTATACAGATGCAAACGGCGGCGTACAAGCAGGAACTTGGGTAGCCGGCAAATTGCAGAACAAAAGCAGCAATGTGAACAATAATAATTCAACAAATACAACAACATCGGCAAATTCAATTGAAATTTACACTATGCCCGGCTGTGGAAGATGTGCCATGACATTAGAATATTTAAATAAAAATAAAATAAAATATGTTGAGTATAGCACTGAAAATGATACCTACAATTCAAAAATGTGGGAGTTGGTGCAAAACTCCCCTGATTTTAAAGGTGGAAGTATTACTATGCCCGTAATTGTTAAACAAGGATTGGTTTATTTTAATATTAAGGACCTTGAAGGTTTTTTGCCGCAATTGGGATCAGGCACAACTCAAAACAACAATTCAAAAAATGGAAACAATAACTCAAAAGGGAACAATAACAAAAATTTAAGCGCAGCACAAATTCAGGAATTCCTTGATTATCATAACTCTTATAGAGCTGAAGTAAATGTAGGCCCTTTAACATGGAGCAACGAACTTGCCAAATACGCCCTTGCATGGGGAGAACATCTTTCGCAAATTGGCTGCGATATGCAACACAGGCCAAAAAGTGGCGAATGGAAACAAATATATGGCGAAAATCTTTTTTGGTGCTCAGGCTATGCTGCCACACCAGAAGGCGCCGTTAACAGTTGGGGCGAAGAGAAATCAGATTATGACGGTGGTGTTATGAATAACAAAAATTTTGCAGCCGGCCATTATACTCAAATGATTTGGGCTCAAACCACTCAAGTTGGTTGTGCTATCGTAAATTGCAGCGATGGAGCTTATATTGTTGTTTGCAACTACAATCCCGCAGGAAATTACTGGGGACAAAGCCCTTTTCAGAAATAACAAAATCCTGGATTCATATCACAATTCAATCTTGTTAAACAAAAACTATATTTTATCGAATGAAATCAAGCAATTCAACATATCATCCGGATTCATATTGGACAGAAGTAGCTACAAAGATAAGCCAAAGGGATTCGAAAAATTATTTGGCAGGCGATGATGAACCTTATTACCGATATAAAAGAAAACAGTTTTTAGCCTTATTAAAGGAAATTGATTTTGCAGGTAAACAAGTTTTAGAAGTTGGATGCGGACCAGGCGGAAATTTAGAAGAAATAGTAAAAAGCAAACCCTCCAAATTGACTGGAGTTGATATATCGCAAGAAATGGTTAACCTGGCGACTAAGAACCTGAAAGATTCAGAAATTATTATTTTGAAAATTGATGGAGAATCACTGCCTTTCGAAAGTAAATCTATAGATATAGTTCTAACAGCCACTGTTTTACAACACAATACCAATGAACAGATGCTGGACTCAATAATTAGCGAAATTTGTAGAGTAAGCGCATCACAACTGGTTTTATTTGAACGGGTTGAGAAAAAGCGAAAAGGAAATGAATCATGCGAAGGGCGCCCTGTATCGTTCTATCAAGCATTAATGGCCAAGAATGGTTTTGAACTGATGCATGTCAAATATCTTCCAATAAGTGCAAGCTATTATTTTTGTGGGCTAATACGTGTACTTTTCAACTCTAAAAATCGAAAAGAGGGTGATAAACTAAACTCATTTTCACTTGTTCTACAACGAATAATTTTACCTTTTACTAAATTGCTTGACAAACTTTACACTGAAAAACGCGATGTAGCCAGGATCACATTTGTTCGAAAGCCAATTTAGTTAACCAGTTTGCTTTTTAATTCATCTATCGCTTCTTGTGCTGTCATGCGGCCTTCAAGTACTTCTATAACCCGATATGGTATTTTGTAATTCTTTTCGCCAAGAATATACTGATTATCAAGCTCTTGTATCATTTTAGTCCCATATCTTTTATCTATTGTGTACATAAAGTTTTCGAATGGGTCGCCTCCAAAAGTCGCACCTGTAAAATTACCTTTAACACCGGAAGGGCTTTTTGTGTACCTGACCCATTTTTCTGCAATTTCAGGTGTACACCAATGCATCATTAATTTAATTGCTTCTTCTTTGTGTGGTGCATTTTTCAGAACTCCCCAATTTGCTACATATCCGCCAAGATAAACTATAGAAGGCTTAAAAACAGGCAGTTCACAAGGCAACATTTTGTACATTTTATCTTTTCCTTTCATTTTCCAGATTGGATACATAAATGTATAGTTCGGAAAGAAAAGACATTTGTCTTCTAGAGGGTATACATTATCTCTGCCCCAGTTCATATTTGATCTGTTTTTAATAACAGGTTCATATTTAGACAATTCCTCCATTGCTAGATAACATTTTTCGATTGCTTGAAGTTTTTCTGGAGTTAACCGGGTATCCAAAATTTCGTCATAACTTCCAATCAATGAATAAAATAGTTGCTTGAAAATGATTTCAGATTGTATCCAATTGGCATCTTCAAAAATAGGGGCAATGTATGGATTTGTCTTATTATACTCGTAAGCATTTTTAATATAGCCTAAAAAATCATCGAAAGTCATTCCATATTGTTTAACAGTGATTCCCATTTTTTTTGCAACATCCGTATTTACGTATAATGCACACAATTGACCTTCGTTGAAAGGACCAAAAATAAGGTTTCCATATCTTTTTTTATACATATCGGTATTAATAAAAGACTTGTGGCTCTCCATAAATCCAGGAACTTTGCTAAAATCTACAAGATATTTCTCTCCCCAATACGGATCATTTAGAATTGTTGCAATTTGCTGATAATTGGCATGAACCCGTGCTATTATATCCCAGTCAGCAACTGGTTTTTTAAGTTGATCAATTATGAATTGGGCTTCGTCACTTGCTTTGTACACATCATCTCTCATTTTCAGGTTGACTTTAACATCCTGATTAAGAAATTCGTATTCATTGGCAAATTCACGAAGAAGTTTTTCCTTATCGCCTTCGGCAGCCCATTGCCCTATCCAGTTAATTTCAGATTTAATCGGAATTGGTCCTATGGTTTTTCCTTTGGATTTATCGGTTATTTTATTTCCACATGAAATCAAAGAAAAAAGTATCCCAGTGTAAATAAACAATAGTTTTATCCTATAAAATGATGTTTTCGTCATTTATTTTTGCTAAATATAATGTTTAAATCCTCATTAAACGCATAGTTCTAAAATTATTGTCCAATTTGGAAAATAATCAAGTCTTTTTAACAAGTTTTAGCAAGTTGTTTTCGAATTTGAGATAATACCAGTAAAATTTGGAGATTACATTTTATTGGATTATCAGGGAGATTTTTTAAATTGGCTAAAGAAAGCTTTGATTAATCTGATAAATATCAATAGACCGCTTTTTTTCTGAATTCGTCCATGGCTTCTTTAGCACTAATCCTTCCTTCCATAACATCTTGTATCAGTAAATCAATATTTTTATTCTTCTCTCCTACAATATACTGATTATCTTCATCTTTTGATAAATTGCTACCGTATTTTTTTTCGATAGTATAACTATAACTTTCGTATGGATCTGTACCAAAAGAAGAAGTTGTAAAATTTCCTTTTACACCTGAAGGTGATTTCGAATACCTTACCCATTTTTCAGCAATTTCCGGCCTGCACCAATACATCAGCAATTTTATTGCATCATCCTTGTGTGGTGAATTTTTAAGCACAGCCCAATTGGCATTAAATCCTCCACAATAAGCAACCGAAGTTTTAAATACAGGAAATTCACAGGGTATCACTTTGTTCATTTTTTCCTTATCCTTTTTTTTCCAAATTCCATACATGAATGTGAAGTTGGGGAAAAACAAACAACTATCCTTTAATATAAAATCGTTCTCATTTGACCATTTACGTTTTCTCCAATTTTTTTCAAGAGGTTTGTATTTTGACAATTCTTCCAATGCTTGATAGCATTTTTCAATAGCATCAAGCTTTTGCGAAGTAAGCTTAGTATCAAATAACTGATCGGAATTTTGCATCAATGAGTAAAACAATATATTAAATAAAGTATTGGACTTGAACCAATCATAATCAAAAAATGGTGTAACATATTGATGTGTTTTGTTATATTCAAAGGCAGCTTTAATATAACTTAAAAAATCTTCGAAAGTCATATCAAACTGTTTTACTGTAATGCCCATCTTTTTAGCAACTTCAAGATTAACAAACAGTGCAGCAATCTGACCTTCGTTATAGGGTCCAAAAAACTTATTATTAAAACGATTTTTGTAAATTTTATTGTTCATAAATTCCTTATGACTTTCCAAAAATCCGGGTACTTTTCCAAAATCGACCAGGTATTTATCTGTCCATTCGGGGTCGTTCAGTTTTTTTGCAATTTCAGGAAAATAACCAAAAAGCCGAACAATATCCCAATCGGAAGTTGGTTTTTCAATCTGAGAAATAATAAAGGCAACATCAGGTTCTCCGCCTCCGCCATAAACTTCTTCAGGAAATTTGAGATTAACTTTAACATCCTGATTAAGAAATTCGTATTCATTGGCAACTTCACGTACTAAATTTTCTTTATCTCCTTCGTTTAGCCAATGTCCTATCCAATTAATTTGAACTCTTGTTGTGCCAGGCTCAATTGTTTTTCCAGCAACCTTTTTACTATTAATGTTTGTGCATGAAAATGAAAATATAGACGCAGTAAGGACTATTGCAATAAATGAAAAATGTGGTTGCCGTATATTGATCATTCTTTTATTGTTTTAAATCATTTTTGAAAAATGATTATCCGGAATAAAATCTGTTTATTTTTCAATCTGGAAAAACATAATACTTTGTTTCAAGTCAAAAGCTTCATTTTCAAGATTTTTGGAATTTGCAGACATGATATCAGCAGTGCTTGTATTTTGCTGAATAACACTGTTCAACTCCTGTATGGCCCTGTTTATCTGCGAAGCTCCTTTATTCTGTTCCATACTTGATGCTGTAATTTCTTTCACAAGTTTTGAGGTTGTTTCAATTTCAGGTGCCAGTTTTTTCATCAAATCATTGGTTGATGTGGATAAAGAAACCGATTTTTGAGATAATCTTATGATTTCATCGGCAGCTTGTTTGCTCCGTTCGGCTAAACGGCGCACTTCGGCAGCCACCACAGCAAAGCCTTTTCCATGAATACCGGCACGGGCTGCTTCTACACTTGCATTCAATGCCAATAAATTGGTCTGAAATGCAATATCAGTAACAATATTAATTTTTTGTGATATTTCAATAATATATTTCATGCTTTCTTCAGCTTTAACAATAAGATTTTCAATACCTTGAGCTGCTGAAATGGCGATTTTTTCGGTTTCCTGGGCATTATCTGTATTTTCCTGAATGTTGGCTGCCATTTCTTCAATTGTTGCTGATACTTCTTCAACTGAGGAAGCTTGCATATTAGCACCATCTGCAACCAAAATTGAAATTCTATTGATTTCGTTGCTACTATCGGTAACTATTTCGGCCCCGGATGCTATGAGTGAAAACACTTCGCGAAGTTTTATATTTAAATCGTTAATTGAATGACTCAAATGGCCTATTTCGTCCTCAGAATCAATTTCAAGCAAATCCTTTGATAACTTGCCATCCTGAAGATTGGTAAGTTTTTCTAAAACAAGATTTATTTTATTGATTATAAATTGATTAAAAAGGAAAATGATAACAATGGAGGTTAACAATACTGCCAATAAAGATCCTACAACAAACATTATAACTATTGAGGATTTTTGCTGTTCGACCCTATCCATTTTGGCAGATAGAAACATATGTCCTAAAAATTTACCGTCTTCGAGGCGAAGCGGATAAATAGTAATCATGTAGCGGTCACTCTTTTCGTATTTGTTAACAAAAACGGGCTCTGTAATTTCTTTTTTCAAATCATCATATCCAGAAAGTATGTTTACTTCGCTCAGGCTTTTGTCTTTGTATTCAGGTTTCAATGAGAAATAAACTTTTCCATTGGCACCAATTATCATACATTCATCAATAGTTTCGCCAATCAGGTTTTCCATGGTATTTTTATCCTCGGCCGATTCATAGCGAAGCAATCCTTTAGACATAAGGTATCCCGGGGTTTTGAATTTTTGTTGCACTCCATCTTCTATCTGAATGGTAAAACGATATATGTAGAACACGCCTAAAGCAAACAGTGCAATTATCTCGGTTAATATAATTAATGCCCCAATCCGATAAGATAATTTTTTAAAACTAAACCCTTTGACTAATGCTCTCATGGAAGTTATTTTTGAATAAATTAATAATGTACTTTTTTTCGCCTTTCAGTCTTGAAATTTCAATTTTATAAATGATTTAAAAATCATACAAGCCTCATTTATAAAATATTATACTTAAAATCAATACCAGCATAATGATGGAAACACTATAAAGGTTTGTTTTTTTGCCCGAATTTATAGTTCGGAACAATCTATACGTAATTTTGAGATTTATATTTATCCACGATATCTTTCGATTCCTTTAAACCCAAATTTGTTTCTTTTTTTACCAATGCAACAGCTTCAATAAGCTTGTTTTGTTTGATAAGCTCAATAATTTTTCGTTCTAATTCTGGGCTAATTTGTACCATTTTTTTACGATTTAATTGTTTTGTCAGTTCCAAATTTAATCATTTTTTTTTGAATTCTGATTTCAAAGAATGATGGTAATGAATTTAAAGATAAGTAATTTTGATTTATCACTATTTACCAATCGGTTCAAAGCCATTAACAAATGCTTGTTTTATAGCTTTATTACCCATATTTTTACATATAAATTCAACCATTAAAATTACAATTCTTGAACCAGAAAATTTTATTTATAACCCCACCTTTTACACAGTTAAATACGCCATATCCGGCAACGGCATATTTAAAAGGCTTTTTAAATACCCTAAACATTCCGTGTTTTCAGGTAGATTTGGGTATTGAAGTTATTCTTGCGTTGTTTTCTTCTAGGGGTTTATCTAAGTTGTTTGATGGAATTGAGCATGATAATAAGCTATTTACTGAAAACACCAAACGAGTTTATTCGTTGAAAAACTACTATATGCAAACTATAGATTCTGTTATTCAATTTCTACAAAACAAAAATCCTTTATTGGCATACCTCATCTGCGATGGAGATTATTTACCAGAATCATCACGTTTTGAACAACTTGAAGATTTGGACTGGGCTTTCGGAAGCATGGGAATTCAGGATAAAGCAAAGCATCTGGCAACACTTTATCTTGAAGATATTGGCGATTTTATTACACAAATTGTAGATCCACATTTTGGTTTTAGCCGCTATGCGGAGCATCTTGGGCGTTGGGCAAACGAATTTGATGAACTTGAACAAGAACTTAACAAGCCCAAAACCTTAATTGATACTATTTTAATTGGTTTATTAAAAGATAAAATTGAATTATCAAAACCTACAATTGTAGCACTTTCAGTTCCTTTTCCCGGAAATTTATACAGTGCTTTTAAAAGTGCACAGTTTATAAAAAACATTTATCCCGAAATTAAAATTGTAATGGGCGGTGGTTTTGCCAATACTGAACTGCGCTCACTATCCGATCCTACCGTATTCAAATATTTGGATTTTGTATGCCTTGATGACGGTGAACTCCCTTTATTGGCTATTATTCAATACCTTGAAGGGACAAGGAAAAAGCTAGATTTAAAAAGGACTTTTGCAATCGAAAACAACGAAGTTGTATACCTGAATGAATCGAGCGAGAAGGACTTTTTGCAACATCAGCTTGGAACTCCGGATTACTCTGATTTTCAGCTTGATAAATATTTATCGGTTATAGAAATCGTTAATCCCATGCACCGTTTGTGGAGCGATGGCCGCTGGAATAAACTGACTCTTGCACATGGTTGCTATTGGGCTCAATGTAGTTTTTGCGACACTTCGCTTGAATACATCAAACGATACGAACCGAATAAAGTCAAATTGCTGTGCGATAGAATTGAAACCATAATTGAACAAACCGGACAAAACGGATTTCATTTTGTAGATGAAGCGGCACCACCAACTTTGTTAAGGGAACTGGCTATTGAAATAATTCGTAGAAGGATAACAGTTGTTTGGTGGACAAACATTCGCTTTGAGAAAAACTTCACAGAGGATTTATGCCGTTTATTAGCGGCATCGGGGTGTATAGCTGTCTCTGGAGGATTGGAAGTTGCTTCTGATAGATTGTTGAAATTGATAAATAAAGGGGTTACAATTGGTCAGGTGGCACAAGTTACCAACCATTTTACACTTGCCGGAATTATGGTACACGCCTATCTCATGTTTGGATTTCCTACACAAACAGCGCAGGAAACCATAGATTCGCTCGAAGTAGTTAGGCAATTGTTCGAAGAGGGTATTGTACAATCTGGTTTCTGGCATCGTTTTGCTATGACGGCGCACAGTCCGGTAGGTATGAATTCAACAACGTTCCATACTATTCTTGAAAATAAAAAACCGGGACGTTTTGCCAATAACGATATTGGGTACACAGACCCGAAAGGAACGGATCATGAAAAATTTTCGGAAGGACTCCGAAAATCTCTATTTAACTATATGCATGGCATTTGTTTTGATTTTCCGTTGAATGAATGGTTTGATTTTAAAGTTCCGAAAACCACCATACCTGCAAATTTAATCGAACTTGCATTGCTTGAACCCAATAAAAATATTTTCAACTCGGGCAAACGAATCATTTGGTTGGGTAATAATCCCAAAATCAGCTATTTTACCAAAAATAAAAAAGGAAAATCAATTGATATGGCCGAAATGGTTTTCAACAATAGAAAAGCTGAATTTAAGATTCAAACCGACAAGGAAACGGCAGAATGGCTAATGAATATTTTAACAAAATTATCCATTTATCATGAAAACATAATGACAATCAATCAATTGGAAGAAGATTTTATTGAAAATGGACTATCAAACTTTCAATTGTTTTTGTATAGCAAAGCAATGGACATTTTAAGGGAAAATGGATTGCTGATTTTATGATTTAATAGTTTTACTTATTTACAAAAACTTATTCGACTAACATTCTGTCATCAACCATACGGTTGTTATATTGTTGAATAAAAGCTTTTACTTGTTTCTCCATCGAAAGCTGAACTCCAGCCACTTTTCCAACCAAATTAATTTTCATTTTTCGATCGTATTTCAGGTTATATAAAGCTGTTGTTTTTTTGAGATTAAATTGTAAAACCCAATCGTTCTGGATAAACTGAAATACGTTACCAATATAGCTAATCGCAAATTTGTTCTTATTGCGTTCAAAAAGATCCTGGCCAAATGCAAAATATGTTTTTGGATATCCAATATAATCAAGGATTGTAGGCATAATATCAATTTGCTGGGCTGTTTGGTAATTTATCCCGTGCAAATTGATGCCCGGTTGATAAAAAATAATTGGCACGGCATAGTGTCCAACATTGGTTCTAAATTCATTAAAATGTGCAGTGCAAGTATGATCGCCGGTTATAACAAAAACAGTATTGTTGTACCATGATTTTTTCGACGCTTCTTCAAAAAAAACTTTTAACGCATAATCGGTATAAGATATACTTTTATGAATTTTTTCTGTGCCTTCGTGAAATTTATTTATTAACGAATCAGGAATCCTAAAAGGGTGGTGCGAACTGGTAGTAAATACAAACGAAAAAAATGGTTCTTTCTGTTTATCGAGCGTATTAGCCATAAATGGTAAAAATTTATGGTCCCAAATTCCCCAAACGCCATCAAAATCATCATCGTTGTTGTATTCATTTTTACCAACATACTTTTCAAATCCGGCAACTTTTGCAAATGAATTTAGTCCAAGAGAACCATTCGGAGCTCCATGAAAATATAAGGTTTGATAGCCTATATTTTTCAGGCAACTAGCCAGGCTCATAATTTTATTTCCGGAGTATAACGAAACGGTATACGATTCCTGTAAAGACGGTATACTTGCAATCACCGCTGGTGAGCCTTCAATGGAAATGTGGCTGTTGGCGTACGAATTTTTAAAAACCAAAGCGTGGCTGCATAAGGAATCGAGGAAAGGTGTATACCCAATATATTTTCCCTTTTGGAGTTCGCGATTATAAAAACCAATGGTCTCACGGCCAAGGCTTTCAACCATTATCACAACTACATTTAACTTTCGCTTTATTCGGGTTGTATCTGCTTGATGAACTGGAGTATAAATAGAATCTAATTCAGAATCGGAAACATAATAATTCTGCTTTGGATAAGCTGGCTTATCGGATGACAAAAGCATAGTAAAAGCGGTGTTCAATACAATACCAATATCATTCGGATCTTTAACATATTGGCCGGCATCACTTGGATTTAAAGGAAAATCCTGTTTTGGGGGCAAACCACCTCTTACGCCAATCGTTGTAAGTGTAAGTAAAATGGTCATAATTATAGTATTGAACAGAAAATATTTCCAACCATTCAACCGTGATTTTTCAATTTGCTGGTTTTTAGTAGTCCAAAAAAGAAAAAATATCAAAGCACCACAAATTAGCGGCACATAATAATAATCAATTGCAAAATGATAAAGAAGTGCGCCATAATTTTTTTCGCCGGCAAATTCATTGAATACCATCATGGTTGTGCGCCGGTTGGTAAAACGGTAATAGATAAAATCGACAGAATTAAGAAAAAGGGCAATACCGTTGGTTATGTAAAACAGAATATTGGTGTATTTTAAAAATAATCGATGATGGTGGATTTTATGCGGAATCAAAAAAAGAAAAATATACAACAGATTAAAATAGATTACTGCTGTTAAATCGAAGCGAAGACCCGCTAAAAAAAGGCCAATTAAGTATAAATTATCAATATCAAGGAAAAGATGTTGATTGAAAATGTAAAAAATTAACCTGGTTATGGTAAATAAGAACATCACCATTCCCAAGCGTGACAACAATAATCCTACCGGATTTTTAGTAAAAGACATATTTAACTTGTTGATTTTCATTTGAACTAACTTCGAGAAAACTGTATAGAATTCTATTATTTAAATTTTGATAAAAGATAGGGCCAAAAGTAAACAAGAAATTGTTCCTGAATGGTTTTTATTGAAGAAAATTAACAATTGAAGAAACTATTTACTGAAAGTTTCAATATATAAATCTTCAACCTTTTGCCTTGCCCATGGGGTTTTTCGCAAAAATGTAAGGCTCGATTTTATACTTGGGTTTTCGTTAAAGCATTTGATATTAATTTTGAAGCCCAAATGTTCCCATCCATAAAAGTCTTCCAGTTCTGTTACAATTGTTTCCAGGGTTACTCCGTGAAGTGGGTTGTTTGTTTGTTCTTTCATAGTTTTGTTTAATAAGTTCGCAAATCAGTTTCCAACAAGCAATACAAAAGGCTGTCATTGAATTGACCATTGTACAAAAAATTTTCCCTAAAATGTGCTTCCTTTCTAAAACCCACTCTTTCGAGCAATTTTATCGACTGCATATTTTGTGGGTTTACATTAGCTTCAAGGCTGTGCAACTGTAAATTGTTAAACCCAAATTCAATCAAGGTTTTAAAGGTTTCTGTCATCAAACCTTTTCCCCAGTAATCGGTGTGCATCGAATAACCAATTTCGGCACGGCAATGTGGTTTAATCAATCGCCAAAACGAAAATGAACCAATGAACTGATTCGTTGATTTGGCAACGATTGCCCAATTAATCCCGGCTTTATTTTTAAAATCAGTTGTTATCGACGAAATTAAAGTTGACGAATCACTGGAAGTTTTGTGTACAAGAGAATCCATGTATTTCATTACCTGTTCATTGGATCTAACTTTAAATAAAGCTCCTGCATCTTTTTTATCAAATTTCCTGAAAAGGAGGCGTTCGCTTTCCAGAACCGGAAATTTATTGAATTGCTTATAATTGATTAGGGTGTTCATTGATACTTGAATTGCCAGGCTAAATTAGTATTTTAATAAAAAAAATGAAATTTATGTACTATTAAAAAAAACTACTGATAATTATAATTCCTAAAATGAAAAACCTCTGGTTTCATCCTCCACAATCGTCCGTTCGCTTGCTTTATCAAGTACTTCTTGCTTTTGTTCATTGGTATATTTTGACCAGTCGCCAATTTCATTTCTGGTTCTGCGGCAACCCATGCAAATTCCATTGCTGTCGTATTTACATATTTTTATGCAAGGAGATTCTATTTCGTCCATCTGTATTTTTTATAAAATTGATGTAAAATTTTTGCTTATTCTTTCAAGGATTCCTTTTTTCCCTTTCTATAAATATAAAACCAGTCACCGTCTTCCCAAAAATTATATTCGCCTTTTTTAGTAATGTTGCAATTATAACTCACTTTGGCTTTACCATTTTCAAAAGGCCAGGCACATTTATATTGAGGTTCAATCACCACTTTCCCATGCAAGTTCGCATAACCTATTTTGCCATTCTCAACAATCCGGAACAAGCCTTCCGATGGGTAATCCGGTCCATTATCGTAATTGAAAACCTGAAATAGAAAATGATCCTTTTTATCGATACAAATAAAACCATTTTCTTTACTCAAAACAAATCCAATTTCTTTAATTGTATCGCTCAAGCAAAATGAGTATTTTCCCACCGGAATTATGGTATCGCCCTTAGAATTCATATAGCCAAAGTTGTTATTGCCATCTTCGACTAAAACAAGCATATTTTTGTTTGGTTTACACGAAAAGCAAAGAAACAAAACGATACAAATACCAATTGATTTCTTCATCTATTCCTATATTTTTTGAGCTTGCAATTTAGATAATATTTTATATTTGATGGCTTTTGCAAAATCTAGATACTTTAAAAGTTAATTCATTGATATTTAAACAGTAATTAATGTTTGAATAAACTACCTCGCCATAAGCTGACGAGGTATTGAAGTGAAAAGATTTTCTTATATTTCGCTGCAAGCAGCGGGGAATAAGACCAAAGATCCCTACAAGCTACGCTTTCGGGATCAGTTCGACTGAATAATTTTAATGCGTCTTCGACTTTTAAAATAATTGTCTCACTGATTTAATGTTACGAATTATACTTTTACCTATAAATATCGTAACTTTATGCCAAAATTATTAAAAATGGATACGAATATAAATACCCCAAAATATAAAGATTTGGTACAAACTGCCACTGGTTTGTTCTGGAAACATGGTATTAAAAAAGTGAGCATTGAGGAAATTTGCAGGGAAGCCAATTTGAGCAAAATGACCTTTTATCGATTTTTTCCGAATAAAATTGAATTGGCCAAAACAATCATTAACAATTTGTTTGATGAATCTGTTACGAAATACAAGGAACTGATGAGCCAGGATATTTCGTTTGAAGAAAAGATTAAGGGTCAAGTTTTGGCCAAATTTGAAGGAACCCAAAATATAAGTCATGAATTGATAAAAGACATTTACACAGATAAAAAATTAGGATTGCTCGATAATTGGGAAAAACGCACAGCAGAATTCTCAAAGGAAGTGATTAAGGATTTTACACATGCCCAAAAAATGGGCTGGATGCGTAAAGATATCAATCTAAAATTCATAATGTATTTCAACAGCAAAATGGTGGAGATGACTTATGATCCGCACTTGGTAGCGATGTACAAGAATACTCAGGATTTGATTATGGAAATAACAAACTTGTTTGTTTACGGGATTTTTCCTAAGTCAAAAGAAACCAATGAATAAGTCTGACGCCATACGTATTTTGTTTATATTTTTCCTTTCGACAAAATTATTGGCGCAGACAGATAGTGCCAAAATTCAAGATTCGTTCCTATTTAAAGGCCAATTATCAATTTGGAGCCACTATAATGAAAACAATACACTGCCTTTGTGGAGCGGGATCAGGTACATTCCCCAAATAAATTATAAAATAAATCTTAAAAAAAACAATCTTATTGATTTTGAAGCTTCGGCAAATCTATTTGGAAATATAGGCTTGGAACCTTTCGATTCATCAAATGTGGATGGAAAAACAAAACCATACAGGTTTTGGGCACGTTATTCGACCGAGCAATTTGAATTTCGGGCTGGTTTGCAAAAAATTAATTTTGGTTCTGCCACTTTAATTAGGCCTTTAATGTGGTTCGATCAGATTGATCCACGAGATCCATTGCAACTTACCGATGGTGTTTGGGCTGCTCTGGCGCGATATTACTTTTTGAACAACGCTAACCTTTGGTTTTGGGCTTTGTATGGCAATAAAAACTTAAAAGGATGGGAAATGATCAAAACCAACGAGAACACCGCAGAATTTGGTGGTCGATTTCAAAGCCCAGTTCCGGGTGGCGAAGCTGGCATTTCGTATCACCATAGAATTGCCGATAGCAGGGAATTTTCCATTCCGGAATTTCAATATGCCAATGTTCCCGAAAACAGGATTGGTTTGGATGCCAAATTTGATTATGTTGTTGGTTTCTGGATGGAAGCATCATGGGTAAACAAAGGAAAAGATATGGGAATGTATACCAATCAGGAATTGATAAACCTTGGGGTTGATTATACTTTTGGGATTGGAAATGGCCTAACGCTCATTTTTGAGCAATTTTTAGCTGCTGCTGATAAAAAAGCTTTTGAATTTGGGCAAACTACTACATTTTCATTACTTAACCTGACGTATAACATTGATTTGTTCGATAATATCAATGCAATTATTTATTACGATTGGGTAAACAATCGAATTTACAATTTTGTGAACTGGCAAAAACAATTCAACAAATGGGCTTTTTATTTGATGGGATATGCCAATCCTAAGGATTACAATATCCCATCGATAGGTGCAACTGAAAATTTATATGCCGGTTGGGGTGTGCAGGTTATGGTAGTTTTTAATCATTGAAATTGGAAACCGAATGCTTCGGCTAAACTCAGTAACCGAAATTATCAATTAATAATGCGAATTAAGGGTTGGAATTTTTCAATAGCCGCCTGCTTTAGCTGGCGGATGAAAAAGAAAGAACAATTTGGCTTTAGCCAAAACTAAATATTAATTTTGGCTAAAGCCCTTCAGATAAGTTTATTCCGATCCA
>JANYKN010000007.1 GCA_025361565.1 Bacteroidota bacterium
TAAACTTATTGCAACTTTATGCCTATCATTAACCCTAAATTAACTCAAATGTACAAATCGTCTTATTTCCAATACTTGTATTCGTGTCATAATCAATTCATTGCGCTTTTTTTCTTTGTGCGTTTTGTTTTAGGGCTTATATTAATGCTGAATCATTTGTCGATATTTATTCTAAATTTACCATCACATAGTTTAGTCAGAACTCTGAATTAAAAGAAAAAAGCACAGAACTATTTAAGCTATGCCTGACTCAGATTCATTTTATCAGGCTTGTAATCATTCAAACTAATTAACTTCTTATGGAATCAACAAGTTTCAAAGTGTACAAATATCGTTGGATTGTACTGATAGTGTATATGCTGATTATAGCAGCGAACCAACTGTTATGGATCACTTTTGCACCTATAACAACTGATGCTGCAAGTTATTATCAGGTTTCAGACCTTCAGATCGGTATTCTTTCCATGAGTTTTATGCTTGTGTTCATCGTTGTTTCAATCCCTGCATCATGGATTATCGACACATATGGAATAAGAGCTGGTGTTGGCATAGGCGCAATACTTACAGGATTTTTTGGTATGTCGCGTGGATTGGTAAACACAAATTATGACTTGCTACTTATGTCGCAAATTGGTATTGCAATCGGGCAGCCATTTCTTCTGAACGCTATTACAAAACTTGCTGCTCGTTGGTTTCCACTAGAAGAAAGGGCAACTGCATCAGGATTGGGAAGCCTCGCCATGTATATTGGAATATTAATTGGAATGTTACTTACTCCATTTCTTATTAAAGGAAATGGAATAAATGGAATGCTCTATATTTACGGAGTAATTTCGGTTATCGCTGCACTTATTTTCCTTATTCTGGTAAGAGAACGTCCCATAACTGCCCCGTGCCGCCCGGATCAGGAAGAACGCTCCCTAGCATTAGATGGTCTTAAAGATACATTAAGCAACAAAGGTTTTTATAGATTGATGCTTATCTTTTTCATTGGGTTAGGTGTTTTCAACTGCGTTACAACTTGGATCGAGGATATTCTAAGGCCTCGGGGATTTTCGGCAACACAAGCAGGTATTACAGGAGGCTTGATGATTTTGGGTGGAATTTTTGGTGCGCTTATCATGCCAATGCTTTCAGACCACTTCAAAAAACGAATACCATTTATCATTTTTTCCTTATTGGGAGCTACCATAGGACTTGCAGGAATAACTTTTGCTACGAGTTATTGGATTCTACTTTTCTCTGGAATATTACTGGGATTCTTTCTGCTAAGTGCTGGCCCAATTGGGTTTCAATACGGTGCAGAAATTACTTTACCTGCATCAGAAGGCACATCAAACGGTTTGCTTCTACTAATGGGACAAATTTCAGGAGTCGCATTTATATTTACATTGGATAGCTTTAAGGCGCCAGTAACAGGTTCTATGACCAATCCATTGATAGTACTTCTTGGTTTAATGTTATTTAGCTTTCTCCTCTCAACCAGGCTCAAGGAATCAGCATTAATGACAAATAAAGTAAATTGAAAACTAAGTGGAGAAAGGAACAAACATTACTTCGAATATTAGAATTTGTTCGCACAACATAGATTAAAGAAAATTCATTGATATGGCAAAAAAAAATAATAAGTTAAATGTAAAAACTATACTTTTAATATTCTTTATTTTAAATTCTGTAAATATCATAGCCCAGGATGAGATTCCAGACTCCATCATCGATGAACGAATTCAATGTATACAGCAAATATTAAATCAAGGTAAAACAAATGCCAACAGGTGGTGGTATGGATGGTTGGTGGGATATAGCGCCGCTACAGTTGGGCAAGGAGCAGCTTATTTTGCAAGTGATGACATGGGAACAAAACAGGATATGGCCTTGGGAGCAGCCACCTGTTTCTTAGGAGCAGTGGGTCAAGTAATCATGCCTCTCAATCCAGGTAAAAAAGCCAAAATCTTATCTCAAATTTCGGACTCCACACATGAAGAAAAGCTCAAAAAACTCTCAACTGCCGAAGAAATGCTAAAATCAATTGCTTTGGCAGAAAAAAAAGGTCGATCATGGCAAACCCATGCTCAATATACTGCAATTAATTTAGCCAGCGGATTGGTTACCTGGCTCGGATTTAAGCGCTCGGTTTGGGCGGGAATTGGAAATTTTGCAATGAATACAGCTATTACCGAAACCCAGATTTGGACACAACCAACCAAAACTATGAAAGATTATCAACGTTATTGTCAAAAATATGATTCCGAAATAAGCGAGTATACTTCTAAATCAAAACCAACAATATATTTTAGCGCATATACAAATGGATTTGTTTTAAGAATTGTGTTTTGATGAATTATTTTCTATTCAAAACAAGAAATTTATTAGAATACTTCTTATTTTTGAATTGCTTTATTAAACTTATTCAAGATTCATATCTGTTGTAAGAATAATCAAATTCAAACCAAGGCTTAAAGTCCTTTTCTTCTTTACGTGGGAATTTTTTATGAAAATACTCTCCCAATTTTTTATCAAAACAATAAGCTTCTTTCCATTCGTCGATATTTTCAACAAGCTTTTCAACTGCACTACATATGATTTCTACTTCTTCATCAGTCATGGTTGGATGTACTGAAAGCCTCACCCATCCTGGTTTAAGACTTAAATCACCCATATTGATCATTTTGGTAATCTTATGGGATGTGTTTATATCAACATCCAAAAGAAAATGACCGTAAGTTCCTGCACAAGAACAACCACCCCGCATTTGTATACCAAACCTATCATTTAACAATTTAACAATCAGGTTGTGATGGACATTCTCAATATAAAATGATACAACACCTAGTCTGTGTTTTTGTTCCCCTGCAAAAATATGCAGACCTGGAATTTTTTCAAATCTCTCAAAGATAACTTTTAACATCTCCTCTTCTCGCTCACGAATATTAGCAGTACCCATATCCTCTTTTAATTTGAGCGTCAAAGCCGCTCTAAAAGTTTGAATAAAAGCAGGAGTTCCACCGTCTTCCCTGGCTTCGATATCACTTACATATTCAAATTCGCCCCATCGGTTTGTCCAGCTCACTGTTCCGCCACCTGGATTATCTGGAGAATAATTATGATACAATTCTGAATTAAAAATTAATACTCCGGCACTTCCGGGTCCTCCCAATGCTTTGTGTGGGGAAAAAAAGATGGCATCGAGCCGTTCCATTGGATTTTCAGGATGCATATTGATATCAACATAAGGTGCAGAAGCAGCATAATCAGCAAAACAATATCCACCGTTCTCGTGCATGATCACCGCCAATTCATGAATGGAAGGAATAACACCGGTAACATTTGAACAAGCTGAAAATGAACCTATTTTAAGCTTTCTGTCTTTATAATTTAAAATAGCTTTCCTTAAATTATCTGGATCTACCATAAGATCCTTACCTGGTTCTACAACAACCACATCAGCAATTGTTTCAAGCCAGGAAGTATGATTTGAATGGTGCTCAATATGCGTTATAAAAACAACAGGTTTGTTTTCTATTGGTATATCTTTGATTTTACAGATTGCTTTGGCTTGTTCTGGCACCTTCAATCCCAAAATTCTTTGAAATTTATTAATAACGCCAGTCATTCCGGAAGAGGCAGTAATTATAATATCATCTTTGGTTGCATTTACATGATCTTTGATGATTTTATGGGCCAAATGATAAGCAAGTGTCATAGAAACACCTGTTTCACTAGCTTCGGAATGCGTATTGCCTACCAGTGGGCCAAACAAATTCCTAATTTTATCTTCAATTGGACCATATAATCTACCGCTAGCAATCCAGTCTGCATAAATAATTTTTTGAATACCATATGGCGATTTAAATGCAGCATCAATTCCAATTATATTTTTCCGGAACTTTCCAAAATACTTCTCAAGTGTCTCCATTCTATATTTTTAAAAAACTGAAAGCCGGATAATTCTTTCCGGCTTTTCACTTTTTAATTTCTGTTTCCGGCAAGTATTGCCAAAAGTTTTAAAATTTCAAGATATAACCATACTAATGTTACCATTAGGCTAAATGCTCCGTACCATTCCATTATTTTGGGAGCACCCTGGGCTGCAGATTGTTCGATTAAATCAAAATCCAGGATTAAGTTTAAAGCTGCAACC
Source organism: Bacteroidota bacterium (assembly GCA_025361565.1). GTDB lineage: Bacteria > Bacteroidota > Bacteroidia > Bacteroidales > NBLH01 > NBLH01. The sequence goes on from JANYKN010000007.1 coordinate 4,142, forward strand.
ACAACAATAACTAACTGAATTCCAATACCTAACATCCCCATAGAACCCAAATTGATGCCACCACCAAAAAAGCTGCCAATGATGCTAACCAAATAGAAAATGGCTATTCCTCCGGTTGCAGCAACAACGCCTCTTTTGAATTTAGAAGTAGCTTTTATCAATCCGGAGCGATATGCAAAAAGCATCGCAAATGAAACCCCAAAAGTTAATCCTACTGCCTGAAAAACGATTCCAGGAATCATGGCATTGAAATAGGCAGAAATACCACCTAAAAATAAACCTTCTAGAAGTGCATAAATTGGAGTTGTAAAATAGGCCCATTCTGATTTAAAAATAGTAATCATGGCAAAAACAAATCCGCCTATGGCCCCTGCATACATTAAAGTTGGTGCTCCTCCTTTTGCTACAAAGTTCCAACTAAAATATGCTGCAAGCATTACCAATAACAAGGAAAGGATCATTTTATTTACTGTACCATTTATGGTCATTTGCCCTTCATCGGCAACATTATATACCCTGGTCAATGCATTTTTAGTTAACGCAGGATTAGATGATTTTCCAATTCTCATAATTTATCGTTTTAATGATTTAAATAATACTTAACCTCATGTTCCAACCAATTTTTATATCCATTATTTTCAATATATTGGGTATCTATGAACTTGATAACTTCTTCTTTCAATCTTATGTTTCTTTTACCAATTTGTAGAAAAGCTCTTGACAATCCTCGTTTTTGATGAACAGAATGATTCAATTTAATGTTTTTCAACTGATTCAGGAAATTCAAAAAAAATACATTATCCAAATTTTTATCAGTCTGTGCAATTTTAGAAATTAATATTAAACCTGCTAATTTACAAAATTCATTTTCATTTTTTATCAGTTTATCTACAATTTCAGCATGATTTAGAAGTTTGATAAAAAAATGCTGTGTTGCTTGTTCGGCCAATTCGATATTTTCAATTCCATTTATCACCAATTCTGTTTGTGGCGTGCTACTTTTATTGACATCGAAAAGCCTTAATGCCAACAATTTAGACTCTCGCTCTTGCTTATTCCAAAGAAATGAAGCCAGCTCATTATCAGAATGATATGTTGAGGACATTTCATCAATAACCGGAATGGACAAGCCAAAGTTTACCTTGTAACGCAATCCAAGCCTATTCATTGACTCTGAAACATTTCCATTTTCAAATCTTGAAATTGAAAGTAACATTTCTTGATATTGATGCACAACATCTTTCATTAAAACAGCGTCTTTATAATTGCAAATGTATATGATTTCTTTAAACTGCGAAAATGTAGTTTTTTCAATAAATTTATATAGCTCCCTCATTAAAAAAGAAAACGTTAATATTAACAAGCTTAAATTTAAAAATATGAAAAAGCAATTTTTAACATTTCTGACATTCTTTTTTATATGTGTGATATTTGTATCATGTAAAAAGGATAAATCCACTGCGCCAAACCAACCTATCATCATTGACCATTCATGTACTAATTTGGCTAAAATCCCACTGGAATGGATTAACAAGGCAAAAACGGATTTACACATTGCCTATGGACACACTTCGCACGGAAGTCAATTGATTACTGGCATGGATGGACTCGAAGCATGGAAAGGAGATACATATCTGTGGAACAATGGTCCACTGGAAGGCTCCTTAGATATTAGGGACCAGATAATGGCAGGTGATTTAGGCACCAAAGGTGATACAATTTGGGAAGCATCTACCAGATCATTTCTAAATGATTGGAGAAATGCAGCTATTAATGTAATTATCTGGTCGTGGTGCGGAGGTGTATCAACCAATACCGCAGAAGGTATCAATATTTATCTGAATAGAATGAACCAGTTGGAGAAAGATTATCCAAATGTACATTTTGTTTATATGACAGGTCACTTGGACAGTACTGGTATAAATGGAACCCTTAACATTAATAATGAACTAATCAGAAAGTTTTGCAAAGAAAATAATAAAATCCTCTATGACTTTGCGGATATTGAATCATATGATCCTGATGGCATCTACTACTTAGACAAAGCTGCTGACGATGGCTGCAACTATGATAGTAATGGAGACGGCATAAAAGATAGCAACTGGGCTATCAATTGGCAAAACGCTCATACTGAAAATATAGATTGGTACAATTGCTGTTCTGCACATAGTCAACCTTTGAATGCAAACATGAAGGCTTATGCAGCCTGGTGGTTATGGTCAAGAATTGCAGGTTGGTCTGGCAAATAGATCTTTTTCTTTTTGAAATACTCAGAGATAAGTTGAGCTAGACTTGATATTACTAATGAAAGACCTAAAATTAAAATCTTATTATCATAATTGAGAACTGCAAAAACAAGTAGCAATATTTGTATCAAAACAGAACCTAAAAGTGCATATTTAAAAAACGTATGCACTTTTTTCGAGAGCTTTATCAATTGAGGAATCATGAGTGCCTTGTCAGGTGGACAGACTATCTGGTTATCCAATTTTTCAACATCGATTTTAGATGTAATATAAAAATTCAGGGAATTTTTTGTGGAACCTGGATTTTTAGCACTTACAAATGCTGTTGGGGCTTTGCGTTCAAGCTCATGTAATAATTCCATTTGCCTCTTTTCATTAATACCAGAATACACCTTATCAAAAACAATGAAATAATCTCTTCCTAAGTCCTCTTTCATACCAGGATTAAAAAAAACAGTATTGCCAAAAAAGTCAAGTTGATTAATTAACTGCGCTCTTTCATCAACAATTTTTTCGTTAACTTTAAATTTTGCAATGGGCAATCCATTTTTAACCAAAAATAAATTGGCACTTTCGTCTCTTTTAATTTTATCTTTCATAAAAGAGTTATTTCCAAAATGGTACATTACAGCGTAATCATCAATAACAGTAATTCCATCTTCATTTTGTTCCACAATGTTATAAGTAATTTGACCTCTTTCGTAATCGTCTAATACAAAGAGTTTTGCGTATTTTTTATTCCATTCATTTGCCAATTGATTTGACAATTGCATCGCTGACATTACTTTTATAGTGGAACGGTATTCAGAATCAACCATTTGGTAAATTCCAGAACTAATAAACTTATCTTTTGCAAAGACAAAATTTTTGATTTTTGCTAATTTCCCTATTTGATTAAAGGAAATATTCCAGTCGAATTTACTTGTTATCAGACTAATTTTTTTAATAAATCCTTTGGTGAAATTCTTATTGAAATATGGAAATGGAAGAATTAAAATAGCAATTATATAGTTTAATATTTTTTCGGTATCATTTTTATGTATAAATAAAATAACCAATACTGACAAGATAATTAATAGTATAAAGAATGAACTTATATTGTAGTATACTCTAAATGATGTAGTTTTAATTTTTTTAAACCGAATATTTACTGGAAAAATAATTATAGATTTCATTAAAAAATAAAAAGCCAACATTGTCGAAATAGCTGTGATAATCTCTTTTAGTTGATGGATATCTATATTAAAATAATTCCAGATCATTAATTGATAAGAATAAAAGCCCAAAACGAAAAACAACCCAATATATCGGGGAAAAGATATCATGTAGATTTCACTAATTACCGAAAACAATAAAAAGCCTATGCTATAAGCCGTTAAGGAATAAAAAAATATTTTTTTCAATTCCTCCGGCAATTCAGGATTAAATAGTAAAATACTGCCTAATACAGCAAAAACAGAATGAATAATAATAAGTGCCGCTCTCATAATTTAGGATTAAAACTGTCTTTTAATCTTTTTGGGAAAAATATTTTACTATTAAATGGTTTCTAATCAATTGTATTGAAACCTAAATATAGCAATTATCTAATCTTTTCAATGTTTTTTAGTTAAAATATTAATGCTATTTTTCTTTTATTGCATCCAGGTTTCAGGATTTTTCCGCCAATCAGCAAGCATACCTAGCTGTTCATTTGTAATATAACCAGATTCTAAGGCTTTTTGGATTAAAGCAGTATAATTGGATAAAGTATGTAATTTGCAATTTGCCTTTTCAAAATTATTTTCAGCCTGGCTAAAACCATAAGTAAAAATAGCCAGCATACCTAAAACATTGGCCTTTCTTTCACGAATGGCTTCTACTGCTTTAATGCTGCTTCCTCCTGTTGAAATCAAGTCTTCGATAACCACCACATTTTGACCAGCTTCCAGAACTCCTTCAATTAAATTTTCAAGTCCGTGGCTTTTTGATGCAGAACGAATATAGATAAATGGCAAATTAAGCAAATCGGCAACCAAAGCTCCATGTGCAATTGCACCAGTAGCCACACCTGCAATTACATCAACATTTTTATAAACTTCTTTAAGTATATTAACAAATTCACTTTTCACCATATTCCGCACTCCCGGAAAGGATAAAATTTTTCTGTTATCGCAATATATAGGTGATTTCCAGCCCGAAGCCCATGTATATGGATTTGTTGGATTAAGTTTAATTGCATTAATTTGCAGGAGTTTTTCTGCTATTACACTTTCAATTCTTTCCATTGTTATGATATATAATATTTATTTTAATCACCGTCAAATTTGCATCACAGACCAGGATAAGGGCAATGATCAAAAATCTGAAGTTGAATTTATGATTTGCAAAAATACAAAGTCATTCGATAAAGTCTATAATGAATTTATTATTAATCCGGAAATTGACATAATTAATATTTTATCGCCTAATCCAGACACGTTATTTAGTCATCTGAAAAAAAAATATAAAACAATAAAAGCTGCTGGAGGAACAGTTATTAACAAAAAAGGGGAATTGCTTATAATAAAGCGAAATGGTATTTGGGATTTACCTAAAGGAAAGATTGAACCCGGTGAAACAAAAAAGCAAGCAGCTATTCGGGAGGTTCAGGAAGAATGCGGAATAGACGATTTGAAAATTATTTCAAAAATTGCAAAAACTTATCATACCTATCATTTTAAAGATCAAGATATTCTTAAAACAACACATTGGTACAAGATGAGTTATATTGGAAACAAATTGCCAATTCCACAAACCGAAGAAGGTATATCAGAAATTAGATGGATAACAAATAGAGAAATCGATCAAATTCTTGAAAATACTTATAATAATCTAATCAAAGTGTTTGAGATTATTCAAAATAACCGAGCGAAAGAAATTTAATAATTATTTATTTGTTCCTTTTCCTTTTGTTTTCCGTTGTTCAATTTCAATTTTCCATGCTTTCAGGATATCAGAATACCGATCTTCAAAACTAGCTTCAGTTGGCGGAAATGCAGGAGACATAGCTAGTTTGCTTTCAGGATTTATCAAATAATAGGTTGGGAACACTCGCAGGTTATATGCTTTGAGTAAATCTTTGTTTTTTGAAAAATACAAAATAGGCCAATTATAGCCATTATCTTTTACCAGTTTTTGCATTTCTTCTATATTATCACATACACAAATGCTAACAATTTCGAGCATTTCAAGATTCTTTGATGCCATTTTTTTTAAAACTTCAAGCTCTTGCAGGCAGGTGTAGCTTTTAGGGTTTATAAAACTTAAATAAACAAATTTATTCCGACTCTGTGAAAGCGAATGTATTTTATTTTCAAAATCAGGAAGCTGAAAATCAGGAGCTGTATAGCCTGGTAACAATGTAGTAATCCTTTTATAAATATTGTTTGCAATTTTCTTATTCTCCTTACTGGCAACCAATTTAAGAGAATCAAGCATAAAAGTGATAGATTCCTGCGGAAAATCTTCTTTATAAAAATTATCAAATAATGATTTACAAATAATTAAGTCTTGAAAAGTGTCGCATTGTAATGCAGGAGTTTCATTTAGGGCTGATTTTATCTTCTTTAAACTCTTATCTTTAATAAGGAATAAAGGAATGTGTTTTCCTTGTTTTGATTTTGAATAATATGATAAATAATTGGAATATAGCTGGTTAAACAAATCCATATAAGCTGGATTCTGATATAAAATTGGTTTATTAGAAAAATAATTTTCTGTTAGCTTTTCTTTATTTCTTTCGTAGGCCATTAATCGCAAAGAAGCATAGCTATATAATTTATACTCATTAAAATAACTATTTTTCTTTTCAGGAATGGCCTTATCAATTGATTCAACAATACTGTCGGCGATTGACTTACTTAATTTCCCTCTGAATTGCTGAAAATATTTTGTCAAACAATTATCATATAAACGGTTAAAGCTTTTTATCAATTCGTTTAACTCGTTCTCATCTGCATTTAAAATACGAATATTAAATTCAGTCTCTTCAAAAAACGGATTAAGTTCATCCTCGGGTAATTTATTAACTTTTTGGGGTAGTACTATTTCATATTCTTTTCCTGGCTCCAGGTATAATAATCCTTTAAAAACATTAAGATGAATAAAACTTAAGATGGTTTCATTAAGATTAATTTTAAATACAAAATCTCCATTCTTATCTACAATGGCATTAGCAAGTTCTTTTTCTTCAAAAGTAATCTGGTCGTCATAGCAATTCCAAATAAGTTCATCACCGGCATATGATTTTGCATTTCCTTTAATTGTTACTTGCTGTGCCTCTAACAATACTGAAAACCAGAATAATACAAATATGAATAAAAGTTGTTTTTTCATCAGGATCTAATTTACTTTTAATCCAATTACTAAAATATCATCAACCTGAATGTGATCACCTTGCCAGTTTTTTATCGTGTTTAAAAGTATATTTTTCTGGCTCTCCATTGGATAACCTTCAATTTCGAGTAATAAATTTTTGAAATTCTTTGTCATGAATTTTCTGCCTTTTGAACCTCCAAATTGATCAGAATATCCATCGCTAAAAAAATATATAACGTCATTTTTTTCAAGATTTATACAATGGTTTGTAAAATGATCCTTCATCTTTCCATAAATTCCAACTGGCATCCTGTCTCCCTTAATTTCAATGAGTGATCCGTTTCTAACACAAATCATAGGATTATAAGCGCCGGCAAACTGCAAGGTACGATCTTTTTTATCAATGATGCCCACTACCATATCCATTCCATCAGACGCACCACCATTGCCATAATCCTGATCAAGAGCCTGAATCACATTATTTCGCATTAGATCTAATATTAAACCAGCATCTCTCACTTTTTTACCAAGAACAATTTCATTTAAAAAAGTGATGCCAATCATACTCATAAATGCTCCCGGAACTCCATGCCCCGTGCAATCAACAGCTGCTATTATTAAACTGTCTTCAGAGTTGTGATACCAATAAAAATCACCGCTAACGATATCTCTTGGAATAAATAATATAAAATGTTCTGCAATTGTCTCGCCATCAATTTCACCCTTGGGTAAGGTAGCAGTTTGAATGCGCTTTGCATATAATATACTGTCGTTCACATCTTTATTTATTGCAGCAATATGGTCATGTTGAACTGTTATTGCATTTCTCTGCTTTTCAAGTTCATCATTTTGAGCTAAAATTTCAACTTGTTTCTCCTGAGTTTCATTCAATGATTCCTTTAATTGTTCATTTTGAATCTCAATTTTGTTTTCATAATTTACAACAATATGATTTGTGGAGAAAAAAACAATGAGACCTGCCAGTGCAGTAACAATTAAACCGATATACAATAGTGGTCTTACATATTTTGCTGCCCTCGTGCTAATAATCGCAGTGTTTTGATGAACAAATAAACGAAGGTTTTCATTTATTGGAATTGACGCCACAACATCTATTCTACCTTCTTTTTTAAAATTTGCAAATCCGGTAAAATTTTCTTCTTTACCCAGCTTTAATGGCATTACTTCCAATGAATTATCAGACCTTTTTAAAACCGGATCAAATGGCATGGACATACCTGGTTTTAAGCCAGGTCCAGCTACCAAATTCCCTTGCAAATCAATAGCACATATAAATCCACCATTCGGCAATTTAATTTCATCGCAAATATGCTGAAGGATGCTGTCAGTTTGGGGATTATTCTCACCAAGTCCAGTTTTTTCGAACAAAGTAATTAGTTGAAGTCCAATTACTTTATTGTCATTTGCTGCCTGTTCAATTATTTCTTTATTGATGTATGATTTGGCTATAAAAGTAAAAGTCCAAATACCCACCTGAAAGATTGCAACCATACAAATTGTAAGGAGTATTTGAAATTTACGTCTCATCTGATAAAATCAATTTTTTCTTCAATATTATAAATTAAAATCATTTATTGGATTTCACTGAATCTAAAGAGTCAAATCTATTTCTTTGGGTACAAACTTGCTGGCATCACCACCATACCTGATAACTTCCCGAACAATAGTTGAACTTATAAAAGAATGCTCAGGAGCAGTAAGGATGAAAACGGTTTCAAGTTCTGTTTCGATCATTTTATTCATTTGGGCAATGGCGCGTTCATATTCAAAATCAGCAGCAGTCCGCAATCCTCTTAACAGATATTTTGCATTTTTCAGTTTACAAAAATTCGTTGTTAAGCCTTCATATGTATCAACAACTATTGAAACATCATTTTTGAAAATATCAATAATCCAATTCTTCCTTTTCTCAAGTGGGAAATAACCACTTTTTGCAGAATTGTACCCAATGGCCACAATAATTTGGTCAAACAACGGAATTGCCCGCCGTACAATGGATTCATGCCCAACTGTAAAAGGATCAAAAGATCCCGGAAATATTGCAATTTTTTCCATACTTATCTAAAACTTAAAGAATTGATGATAAAAGTAAACAAAACTATTAAAATGTACGAATTCTTGTTTTATTTTAATGAGTAATTGAGTGAATGAGTGAATGCATGAATGAGTGAATGAGTGAATAAAAGAAATAAATCAATAGATCATTTATATATTTTAGATTTCATTTATTTATACAGGAATGAATATAACACAATAAACAAAGTTTTTGGAGCTTGTGAAATAATAATAATTCGTAAAGTATTGATTAATTGCATTATAAAAAATAAATAATTCGTGCATTCGTGGCTTGAGACTTTTAGTTAGGAATCAGGAATCATCTCAATAAAAATAAAACAAGAAAAAAATACCAATCCAACGAAGACATTTCCTTTAACAAAAAAACTTATCTTTGATCCACTAAAATCCGATTATGCAAGTATTTTCAACAGCCTGTCCCAGAAATTGTTACAGTACATGTAGTTTCAAAATACATGTCGAAAACAATAAGGTGATAAATATCGATCCACATCCTGAAAATTTGGCAACTCCTGAAGGGCCTTGTTTAAAAGGTCTTGCATATATCGAAAGGGCCAACTCACCCGATCGTATTTTGGATCCACTAATTAAAAATAAAAATACAGGGAAATTCGAAAAATCGGATTGGAAAACTGTTTTTTCTATTCTTGCAGATAAGATTCAATACTTTAAAAATCAATTTGGCAATCACAGCATATTATTTTATGCATCAAGCGGAATGTCTGGATTAACAAACAAATTCAGCTCAAACTTCTGGAAAATGATTGGTGGTGCAACAACTATGTATGGCAATTTATGTTGGCCTGCAGGACTTGAGGCTACATACCTAACCATGGGCGACAATAAACACAATGCTCCCTGGGATTTGGAAAATGCCAAATTAATTGTGATGTGGGGAAAAAATGCAGCCGAAACAAATATCCATCAAATGATTCCCATTGATAAAGCCCTTGCAAAAGGAGCAACCATGGTAGTAATTGATCCCCGCCGAACCCAAACCGCTGAAAAAGCCAGTTTGTTAATTCAGCCGCGACCTGGAACTGATGGTGCACTTGCGCTGGGTGTTGCTAAAATCCTAATTGAGCAAAACCAAATTGATCACGATTTTATTGAAAAACATGTCCATGGATACGAGGAATTTGCAAAGTCCGTCCATCAATACAGAATAGCTGATATAGCTGAAATTACTAACGTTGGAGAACGATTTATTTATCAATTGGCCGATTTAATTGGAAGCATAAAACCCATGACTATTATTCCAGGTTTTGGAATGCAACGCTTCAGCAATGGCGGGCAAACAATCAGATGTTTATTGGCACTTTCGGTTATAACAGGTAACATTGGCAAAAAAGGCGCTTGCTGGCACTATGCAAATTTGCAATCCTATGTTTTTGATGAAGTTAAGGAGCCAATGAGCTATTATCCTCCCAAAGTTCCCGATGGTATTTTCAGGAGATCGATTTCTATGGCAAAATTGGCCGAAGATATGAATGCAACAAAAGATCCTGAACTAAAAATGATTTGGGTTGAAAGAGGAAATCCGGTATCGCAAAACCCAGATACCAATTTGCTTTTAAAAGCCATTCGAAAACTAGAGTTTAGAGTGGTAGTTGACCAATTTATGACAGATACTGCCCTTGAAGCAGATATTATTTTACCTGCCAAGAATATGTTTGAACAATCTGATATTATTGGTTCATACTGGAATCCATATATACAGCTTAAACCAAAAGTTGTTGAGCCTGCAGGTGAAGTGAAACCCGAAACGGAAATATATTATTGGCTTGCAAAAAAAATGGGTTATCCCGAAGAAGAAATCCTAAAATATTTACCAAAACCCGGCAATGATGCCATAGAAGATTTCTTAAAAGAAAAAGTAAAAGAGTTCCCCGAATTGGATTATGAGCAATTAAAAAAAGGCCCAATTCTTGCCAATTCACATGAAGAAATTGCATTTTCAGATTTGAAGTTCAATACACCTTCGGGTAAAATTGAATTGTATTCGAAACAAGCAAAAGAGATTTGGAATGTAAGTCCTTTACCAACTTATGTTGAAACGCTTAAAAATAATGGTAATGGTACAAAATATCCATTGGACCTTTTGAGCCCCAATACTAAAAACCGTATTCATTCGCAATTTAATAATCTGAAAATCATTAAATTATTTAGTCCGGAACCTTTTGTTGAGATTCATGTTGAAGATGCAATTTCGAGAAACGTACGTGACAATGACTATGTAAAAGTATTTAATGACAATGGCTATTTTATTTTAAAGGCAAAATTAAATTATTGCATAAAAAGAAAGTGCGTTTCCATAAGCAATGGCTGGTGGATACAAGAGGGTGGCTCAACAAATTTTCTATCCAAAGGATTGGAAACCGACATGGGCCATGGAACTGCTTTTCATGATACCATGGTTGAAATTGAAAAATATGACAAGCCTATAACTCAGAAAAAAAACAATTGAAATGGGAAATGAAGTAATTGAAAAGGTTAAAACAATAAAGCAAAAGAGCTTTCAATTCACCATCGATAAATGCGTGGGCTGTCAAGCTTGTGTGGTTGCATGCTCTATTGAAAATCAAGCCATTCAATCCATTCCATGGCGTGAAATTAACACTTTTAACTCCAACGGGTATCCCGATATTCCATTGTTTCATTTTTCTTTGGCTTGTAATCATTGCGAAGATGCGCCATGCATGAAAAATTGTCCGGCACTTGCTTATTCAAGAGATTTTTCAACAGGAGCAATAGTTCATTCCGGTAATAAGTGTATTGGTTGCAAATACTGCACCTGGGCTTGCCCTTATGATGCTCCTAAATTTAATATCAAAACCCGGATTATTGAAAAATGCACTTTTTGCAACAACAGGATTATTGATGATTTAAAACCTGCCTGTGCCAATTTATGTCCAACAGGTGCTCTTGATTTTATTGATAAACCGACTGATTTATTGCATCAAAATATTCCAGGATTTACTGATATTGGAATAAAACCTAGTATTAAAATAATATCACCATCTAAAGAAAAGCCTAAATTGGTTGTTTCGGAATTTCCAACAGATATAAAACTTCCGACGACTGCTAAAAAACATTCAAAAATTTCGGTTACCGAGGAATGGCCGCTGATTCTTTTTACTTTCTTAGCCATGATGTTGGTTTCTGTTTTTACCTCATCCGTTCTAGGTTATACAAAACCAAATCCTCAGGTCTTTGTTTTATCAGGTATTGCTGGTTCTGTATTAAGCCTTTTACATCTTGGAAAAAAATTAAGGGCATGGCGTTCAATGCTTAATTTGAAAAACTCATGGTTAAGCCGCGAAATATTCTCTTTCAGTTTGTTTTTAGGATTAAGTATGATTTATTTTTTTATTAATAATCATATTTTTATTGGATATTCTGTAATTCTTTTAGGTGTATTTTCTTTAATATCAATTGATAAGGTTTATAAACTTGCCCAGCAGGTTATTCTAATTGAAATACATAGTGCACACGTTTTGCTTAGCTTCTTTTTGTTTACAGCATTATTTTCAGAAGCTTATTCCGCATTTATATTTATTGCAATAATAAAGGTAATTCTATATACATACCGCAAAATTGAAATGCGGAATTTAAAAAAGAATCATCGCCTTTTACTTAGTGGCTTACGAATAGATATGCTTGTTTCGTTTCCTATAATATTCTGGCTTTTTGGTATTTCAAATATCTTCTATTGGTTAACGTTAAGCATTCTAATAGGAGAAATTATTGATAGGATAGAATATTATGATGAACTGGATATTATTACACCAGCTAAGCAGATGGAAATTGATTTGAAAATGATATCCAGAAAATAATGAATATAATTACCTACTAACCAATAATTTCTATATCATCCATTTCAATCAAATCCTCACCTCTATACCTTAAAAATAATTGCGCAACAGCCAGCACATCTTTTTGGCAGTATTCTACTATGCGTTTAATATTTTTTTCTTCCCAGTAAACGCGTCCAACTTCACTTCCATCTATATCATCTTTTGGCGATGGGATGTTGAATATTTCAGTAAGTAATGCAAGTGAAGTATAATGTTTATAATCACCGAATTTCCATAGCTCCATAGTGTCAAGGTGTTTAATTTCCCAAGGCTTACTTCCAGCAATATCGAGTAATGCAGGTAATTTCAATCCATTTAATAATGAACGCCGCGCAATATAAGGAAAATCGAATTCCTTGCCATTATGGCCACACAAATAATGATTATTTGAATTGAATGATTGCTTTAATAATCCATTAAATTCAGAAATCAAGTCTTTTTCCTGATCATTATAAAAAGATTTAATCCTGAATTTTGTTTTTCCAGATTTTGAGTAAAAAAAACCAACCGAAATGCAAATTATTTTTCCAAATTCGGCATAAATTCCAGCTCTGTTATAAATTTCTTCTGCATCAAGATTTTCCTTTTCTATGGAATAAGCCATTTTCTTTGCCCAAAGTTCTTTTAATTTATCAGGCATTGATGAATAGGCTTGATACGCAGGAACAGTCTCTATATCAAGAAATAATATATTAAATTTGTTTAGCTGATATATCATATATTTTTATTTTAGACCTGTAAAAAAATTTTTTTCAATAATAGAACACAAAATATCAATTGCAACCAAATTGTGCCCTCCTTGTGGTATAATTAAATCTGCATATCGCATGGAAGGTTCAATAAACTGAAGATGCATAGGTTTTACAGATCTTTGATATCTTTCCAAAACTTTGTCAACTGAACGACCTCTTTCAATAATATCTCGTTTAATAACCCGTTCCAACCTGTCATCAGCATCGGCATGTACAAAAACTTTAATATCGAACAAATTACGCAAATCTTCGTTTGTAAAAATTAATATCCCTTCAATAATGACTACATCACAGGGTTTCACCAAATTAGTTTCAGCATGTCGGGTACAAGTAAGATACGAATATATTGGTTCCTGAATACTTTTGCCCGCTTTAAGCATTTTTAAGTGTTTAATTAATAGTTCAAACTCCAATGAACTGGGATGATCAAAATTAATCTCTTGCCTCTCCTCAAGCGGTAAATGGCTATTATCGCGATAATAGGAATCCTGTGAAATAACTGCTATTTGCTCTTTTGGAAGTCTTTCAATCACTTTTCTCACAACGGTAGTTTTTCCGGAGCCTGTTCCACCTGCAATTCCTACAATTAACATATTTTATAGATTTAATTAAAAAAATTAGGTATAAATATAAATTATCATTTTGCAATTATTGATTCAAGAAGTATCTTGCATTCAAAAAAAAATTATTATTTTGGCTTAAAATTATTATTTAAAATAGAAACTAAAAAATAAATGATACATCACATTGTAATGTTCAAATTGCAGGCATTGCCAACAAAGCATGAAAAGCTTGATATCATTAACACCATCAAATCAGCTCTAGAAACCTTACCTTCTAAAATTGAACAAATTAAATCTTTTGAAGTAGGAATAAACATTAATGAATTAGAAAGAGCATTTGATTTTATTTTAGTTTCTCAATTTAAATCAATTGAAGATCTAAAAATATATGCAGATCATCCTGAACATCAAAAAGTGGTAACTTTAATCAGGAAATACTCTGAAAAAACATATTCTGTTGATTACGAAAAATAATATTTCAAAAATCTCTGCACGTTGAAATACTATTACCAGAAGAAAAAAATAGATTTGCCTATAAATGGACGAAGGTTTGCCATGTCTGATATTCACGGTTGCTACCGGACTTTCAAGAATTTGATAGAGAACCGATTAGAACTAACCCTTGACGATCAATTATTTTTATTGGGTGATTATATTGACAAAGGCCCCAAAAGCAAAAAAACTTTAAACTACATAATAAAACTAATATCAAAAGGATATCGCATTTATCCTTTAAGAGGAAACCATGAACAGGACGTTCTTGATGTGGCTGAAAAAGATCCACAAATTTTAAAATGGCTTTTACGCAAAAGTCCTGATTTAATCAAAAACGGATTATTGAGAAGACAACATCATCTTTTTTTAGATAGTTTACCTTATTATTATGAGTTGCCAGATTTTTATCTCGTTCATGCGGGATTTAATTTTAAAGCAAAAAATCCACTGAAAGACAAGAAATCTATGTTATGGCGCAGAATGCCTGATAAAACAACGACTTTTGGCGATGAAAAAATTATATTACATGGTCATCAATCGTTTGAAATTGAGGAAATTAGAAAGAGGGTGACTCTACGAAATAAAATAATAGGATTGGATAATGGCGTAAACTATATTAGGGCAAACAGACTTTATGATTTTGTTCAAATGGGCAATTTATGTGCACTGAATCTGGATACTTTTGAACTGATAATCCAAAAAAATATTGAAGCAATTGTCATTAAACAAATTAACAAACAGAAAAGAATTGCTTAAATATTTAGTTTTACAGAAAATTGCTCATTCACATCAAATTGATTATTTGTAATTGCCGATTTTAACCCAAAATAAACAAGGAACAAACAGATAATCAGAAAGAAATGACTTAGATCATTCATATTGAAAATGCCTGCAAACTCAAACTTTGTTTTATGTAAAAAAGCAGGGATTATGGCCAATAAGATCCCAAGCAAAACATATACATTGTTTTTCTTCTCGAACTTTATCATCCGAAACAATAAAATTGGAGACACCATACCTAACATTCCAATTGCCGTATTTATTTTTACTACTACAAAGTCCATAAAAATAGAAGTAATTATAAAAAATGCAAGCAATTTAATTTTAATAAATAACTCAAAAAGACTTCTTTTTTTATCATTATTAATATACGAGGAAATACCAAGCTCTATAAAAAAACCTGAAATACCTGTTAATATCCAAGATACATAATGAAGCGATTTTCCGGTATATAAAAAAAGGCTGTGGGCAAATGCTCCGGCAAAACTTGAAAAACCCATAAAAAGGAAAAAGTACGAAATCTGATTATGATATTTGGTAATAGCAACTTTCTTTATTGATGTATAAAAATAATAACTAGCAAATGCCAATAAAAGATCACTTATAAAAGTACCAGGTTCAAGTAATTTTAAACTAAAAATTTCAATAAATTGTTTTTCCATTGTGTAAACATTTGCTTTTAAAGCCAATCAGATTAATATACTTTTCAATTTGCAAACATACAAATTAAAAAAAGAATTAAGATAATCAATATTGAAACATAGCAAAACTTATTATCTATACTGTGTCCGATTGCAAAAACCAATTTCATCACTAGCATTTTTTATAGAATCACTTGCAACACTTATCCAAATTTTTATCTTTGCGCAAAGTATTAAATTAAAAATATTCAAATTAGTTATCAAAATATATATAGACAATCTTTTCAATTCTTTGGAAATTTTACACTAATCTGGATAAAAAGCAACAAATAAACGTGCATTAAGATTAATTATTATCAAAGTTTTGAATCGAGAAGGTCGCTGTAACAATTAACAATAAATAATATAAACAAATGAAAGCGTACGTATTTCCGGGCCAGGGAGCCCAATTTGTAGGTATGGGAAAAGATTTGTACCAAAACTCAACCATTGCCAAAGAATTATTCGAAAAAGCCAATGAAATATTAGGTTTTCGAATAACGGATCTTATGTTTGATGGTAGTGATGAAGATTTAAGACAAACCAAAGTAACTCAACCGGCTATTTTTTTGCATTCAGTGATTCTTGCCAAAACACTTGGAGAAGATTTTAAGCCTGAAATGGTTGCAGGCCATTCATTAGGTGAATTTTCTGCGCTGGTAGCGAATGGTACTTTATCATTTGAAGATGGTTTGCGGTTGGTATCGAAAAGAGCTATGGCCATGCAAAAAGCCTGTGAAATTAATCCATCCACCATGGCTGCTATTTTAGGTATGGACGATGAAAAGGTAGAGATAATTTGCAAAGAGATTGATGAAATTGTTGTTCCTGCTAATTATAACAGCATTGGACAAATTGTTATTTCTGGTTCAAATAAAGGAATTGATATTGCCATTGAAAAACTCACAGCTGCCGGTGCAAAAAGAGCCATCAAGCTTAATGTTGGTGGAGCTTTCCATTCTCCGTTAATGGAACCTGCAAGGATTGAGCTGGAAAAAGCAATAAATGAAACTACTTTTTCAAAACCGAGTTGCCCTGTTTACCAAAATGTTAATACTAAAGCAGTTAAAGAGCCTACCGAAATTAAAAATAACCTGATAGCTCAATTAACAGCTCCCGTCCGATGGACTGAAACTGTTAAAAACATGATCGCTGATGGAGCCAAGTCCTTTACTGAAGTTGGCCCAGGAACAGTTTTACAAGGTTTAATAAAAAAGGTGGATAGGACAATAGAAACTAAAAGTGCCTAATATAGATTTGAAACCTGTTATTTTTTAACAGGTTTCTTTCCTTTATGTTTAAACTTGCGTTTAAATGCTTTTTTTTCTTGTGGAGCATATACCGGACTATCACCTATTTCTTTTGGCGTTGGCAATTTGACCAATCTAAAATCAATTAATTCTTCGATTTTCTTAAATTTCTCTTGATCTTGTTCATTTATAAATGTAATAGCTACACCAGATAACTGCGCTCTGGCTGTTCTCCCCACTCTATGCACATAATCTTCTGCATCCCCAGGAACATCAAAATTTATTACCAAATCAATTCCGGTAATATCAATTCCCCTCGAAACGATGTCGGTTGCAACCAATACTTGGCTTTTTCTATTTCGAAAGTCAAGTAAAACCTGTTCGCGTTCATTTTGCTCCAAATCAGAATGAATTTCGGTTGCAATAAAACGAAGTTCTTTAAGTGCCGCGGTTATTTTTTTTACATTTTTTTTAGTTGCCGAAAAAATTAGAATACTGCTAAGATCTTTGCCTTCAACAAGTTTTTTAATTAAACTCACTTTATTATCGTCATAAACCAAATAGGCAATTTGCAAAATTCCTTCAGCAGGTTTTGAAATCCCAAGATTTATTTCAATTGGATTTTTAAGTACCTGCTTTGCCATTGTTCTAATTTTATCAGGCATAGTTGCAGAAAACATCAATGTTTGTCTCACAACCGGTAAATGCTTGATAATTCGCATAATATCATCAAAAAAGCCCATATCGAGCATTCTATCAGCCTCGTCTAAAACCAAATGGCGAAGATTATCGAAATTTAAATAGCCAAAGTTTAAATGAGACAATAAACGCCCAGGTGTGGCTATTAAAATATTAGTTCCTTTAACAACTGCATTTTTTTGGTTTGTCCAAGTTTCGGAATCACCACCTCCATATATTGCTACAGACGAAATTTCTAAAAAATAACTAAATCCCTCTAGTTGTTGATCAATTTGTAAAGCCAATTCACGCGTTGGAACCAGAATCAAAGTGTCAACATATTTACTAGGCTCTGTTGAAAGCTTATGAAGAATGGGAATTAAATATGCTGCGGTTTTGCCCGTTCCGGTTTGGGCACAAGCAATAATATCATTATTTTGCATTATAGGTGGTATTGCTTGCTCTTGGATGGGTGTTGCTTCATCAAAGCCCATTGAAGTTATACCTTCAAATACGTCAGGGTGGAGTTGGAGTTCTTTAAATTTCAATTGGTTTAGTATTATGATTAAAAAGAGCAGGACTTTTATTTTGTCCTGCTCTCATTTGATTTATTATTTATCCAAGATAACTTTTAAGTAAGTTGCTTCTGGAGGTATTGCGAAGCCTACGAATTGCTTTTTCCCTTATTTGTCGTACACGCTCACGGGTTAACCCAAATTTTTCGCCAATTTCTTCAAGCGACATCTCGGGCATACCAATACCAAACGAGAGTTTCAAAATTAAGCGTTCACGCTCGGTAAGAGTTGAAAAAGCTCTTTCAATTTCTTTGCTTAATGATTCATTCATTAAACCTCTATCAGCTACTGGTGAATCGGAATTTTCCAAAACATCCAATAGACTATTATCTTCACCTTCAGCAAATGGTGCATCAACAGAAACATGTCTTCCTGAAACACGCATGGTATCCATTACTTTTTCCTTTGGAAGATCGAGTAATTTTGATAATTCGTCAGCCGTGGGGCGCCTTTGATTTTGTTGTTCAAATTCTGCTACTGCTTTGTTGTATTTGCTTAATGAACTTACCTGATTTAATGGTAACCTAACAATTCTAGATTGTTCATTAATTGCTTGCATAATTGATTGACGTATCCACCAAACAGCATAAGATATAAATTTGAAACCTCTTGTTTCGTCAAACTTTTCAGCGGCTTTAATCAATCCCAGGTTTCCTTCATTAATTAAATCTGGAAGAGTTAATCCTTGATTTTGATATTGTTTTGCTACAGAAACTACGAATCTTAAGTTGGCTTGTGTTAGTTTTTCAATTGCTTCCTGATCTCCTTTTCTAATTCTTTGTGCTAATTCAACCTCTTCTTCAACTGAAATTAATTCATATCTTCCAATTTCTTGAAGATATTTATCAAGTGAAGCACTTTCTCTGTTTGTAATTGACTTTGTAATTTTTAACTGTCTCATATTCTCAGGATTATAATGTTTGCAAAGATATGCTAATTTCTATATTCAAGTCAATAGCACTTCTTTGGTGATGAATAAATTTAATAGTTATTAACAATTAGAAATAATTAATTTACTGATTTTCAAATATTTAAATTTAACCTCTGTTCATAAGATTCAAAAAAAACATTTGACGAAATCATAAATTAATGTCATTATTGTTGTTTTTTCGTTGGTGATTTCTACTTCCTTTCATGTATACGTAATTCACAACTTTTTGTTCCAAATTTTAAGCTTTTTTTTGATTTTTCTTTTGTTTTATTTCTAAAAACGATTATTTTACTTGTTCAACTCTTGATTAACAATCATTCTGCGTCATATTACATTTCAATAATCAAGAGACTTTTTACGGAAAATATCAAAATGCATTTCAATAATAGAAATTTAAAATATACTAATCATTCATCTTAATTTCTCTTAGAATTAAGATATTATCACATTGGAAAAACATTGTTCAGAATTTATTGGCTAAAAATCTATAGATTCAGAACTTATATTAGGAAGTTTATCCTTTTCTTCCTGTGACAAAGGCACTTGTTCAAGGTTTAGATACTCAAGTTTTGTGAGGTTTTTAAATGAAAGCGGCAAAGTTGTTAATTCACTGTTTTTCCCTAAATCAAGTTCAACTAAATTTGTAAGTTCTCCAATTTCTTCGGGTAAAGCAATTAACGGATTAAAATTCAAATTTAAATACTGTAAATCAGACAAATTCTTGATTTCAGGTTCAATTTTTTCAATCTGATTCCTTTTTAAATTTAGATTCCTAAGTTTCTTTAATTTATACACAGACTTTATAGAATTTGAGGATAAATCGTTCCATGATAAATCTAGCCATTCTAATTTTGTTAATTTAGAAAATTCATCCGTAAGATAAGGAATTTTAGTCCTGGTAAGATTAAGTTTGACCAGATTAACTAAATTTCCTATTTCAGGTGGAATCCCAGTAAGTTTATTCTCTTCGAGATTAATTTCCTGAAGTTGTGTTAGTTTAAAAAGGCCTTCCGGCAATTCCGAAATGAAATTATTTGCCAGATTTAATCTTTGAAGATTTTTTAGCTTCTGAATTTCATTTGGCAGGGTTTTGAGTTCAATTCCACTTAAATCTAAAATATAAACTTTTTCAGGTGCAAGTATAGCTTCTTCCATACTTGAATAAACCTTGCAAGTATCCAACTGCAGCTTTGTTAACAATTTTTGTGCTTTTGAATTATGCAAATAAAACAACAAGAAAATAATCAATAAATATTTATTCATATTGAGCAAAACCTTTTGGTGTAAATTACTTTTAACTAAGTGGTAAAGAACGATTAAAAATATATTAAAGTATGATGAACTTTAATAATAAAGATAATTTAACACTTTCAAGTTCATCATCTCTTTAATGCTTCCATTTCAAAAATTAAACCTGAAATTACTTTTGCAAAAAAAAAATTAAATTATAATTAATATGAGGTGTAATCTCAATTTTAAGAGTAATTTGATAAGTAAAGGAAAAAATGTTGGAATATTTCCTAAATTAAGCATTAAAAAAGCAGAAAGCAAAAAATGATTAGCTAAATAAGAAGTATTGGCTTTATTTGAGAAGAGTTATCAGAAATCAAGTTAATTAAAATAATTATTATTTTAAAGTGTCTTCAACAATAACAAAAATGTCTTCATTTTCTTTTTTCATTAAATAATTTTCCCTTGCAAATTTTTCAAGATTATCATTATTTGTCTTCAACTCTTGTAAACTTGCAGAGTCATTTTTGATTTTTTCAATATAAAAAGCTTTTTCACTTTCAAGTTTCGCATGTTCCCTTTTTAATCTGGTCCTATCATACCAACTACTTGAATCAAATAAAGCAATCCATACAAAGAAAATTGCACCCGTTATTAAAAACTTATTTTTTACAATAGCTTTAAATGATTTGTTTACAATTTCCTTTTCCATCAAAGTATTTTTTTTACAAAAATATCTTTATTCTATGAATTGAACAAGTTATTTTTAACCATTATCATACACTACAATAAGTATAATTAACCTTATCAATTTTAATGATTATCCCCCACTAATCATGTGTAATACAACTACTTCGTCTCCTTCTTTAATAAAAGTATCTTCCCGATCTTCCTTCTTTACAAGTTTATCATTTATTTTGGTAACAAGCATCCTGAATGAATAATTTTTTATTCTTAACAATTCACCAACACTAATGTTGCTTTCATTTAAATCAACCAATCTGTTGTTTAGAATTATTCTCATAATCAATATGGGTTAATTAAAACATTTTTTAAAAATCACTAATTCAATTTCTAACTCAATTGTGTATTAAAAATAGCATTCTATCAAAAATACAAAATTACTAAAAAGAATTATTCTTTGTTATTTAAATTAATTCTAAATAAGAAAACTTTTATAAACAAACGATTACATGATAAAGTTCATTTTTTTTAAACTAATTAGGACTTGAATTCAAAATAGAATATCTAACTTTGCGTCAAAAAAAGAACAATAAAAGGAATATACTTATGAACGGAAAAATTATTGAAGAAGTAGATGAAGTTGTTATTCGCTTTTCTGGAGATTCAGGCGACGGAATGCAGTTGACAGGAATGCAGTTTTCTGATACTTCAGCCATTTTAGGTAATGATATTGCCACATTTCCTGATTATCCTGCAGAAATTCGAGCCCCTCAGGGAACAGTAGGAGGCGTATCTGGTTATCAATTACATTTTGGCCACAAGGAAGTGCATACACCTGGTGATTTTGCAGATGTTTTAGTAGCAATGAACCCTGCAGCCTTAAAAGCAAATTATGAATGGGTAAAACCCGGTGGAACCATTATAGTTGATATTGATAGTTTTACTGAAAAAAACCTTAAAAAAGCAGGCTATGATGAAAATCCGCTTGAAAAATACAAAGGTGGTGATTTTAATATTATCGAAGCACCAATTTCAAATCTCACTTTAGAAACTCTAAAAGATTCAGGATTAGACAGAAAGACCATGCTAAGAAGCAAAAATATGTTTGCTCTGGGCATGGTATATGTTATCTTTAATCGCCCATTAAAATATACCGAAGAATTTTTTACTAAAAAATTCGCAAAGACCCCTGATGTTGCAGAAGCAAATAAAAATGTTTTGCGCGCTGGAGCCAATTTTGCCAATACAATTGAAGCCCTAAGATCATACAGGGTGAATCCAGCAAAAATACAGAAAGGAACATATAGAAACATAAGTGGAAATGTGGCCACAGCATGGGGTTTTATAGCTGCATCGGAAAAATCTAATTTACCACTTTTTATTGGTTCATACCCAATTACACCAGCAACAGAAATTCTTCAGGAATTAGCTGCACATAAAGATCTGGGAGTAAAAGCATTTCAAGCAGAAGATGAAATTGCAGGAATTTGCAGCGCAATTGGCGCCAGTTTTGCGGGAAACCTTGCTATTACAACCACATCGGGACCAGGTTTAGCACTCAAAGGTGAAGCAATTGGGCTTGCCGTTATTACAGAACTTCCTCTAGTAGTTGTAAACGTACAAAGGGGCGGCCCATCTACAGGGCTTCCAACTAAAACAGAACAATCGGACTTAATGCAAGCTCTTTATGGAAGAAATGGTGAAAGCCCCGTTGTAGTTATTGCCGCCAGCACTCCTTCAAATTGCTTCAATTATGCATTTGAATCAGCTAAAATTGCACTTGAGCATATGACTCCTGTAATACTTTTAACAGATGGTTTTCTTGCAAATGGTTCGGAGCCTTGGAAAATTGCAGAAATGAAAGATTTGCCTCAAATTTTTCCTCCAATTGCAAAAGAAGGAACTTTAGACTATCAACCGTATAGACGAAATGCAGAAAATCTGGTAAGACAGTGGGCTATTCCCGGAACTCCTGGATTGGAACACCGACTTGGTGGACTTGAAAAAATTGATGGAACTGGAAATGTTTCTTATCTTGCTGATAACCATGAATTAATGGTAAAGTACAGGGCAGAAAAAGTGCAAAGGGTAGCCAATTATATTCCAGATCAAACCATATTTGGCGATGAAGATGCTGAAATATGCATGGTTGGCTGGGGTGGAACTTATGGTCATTTAATAACTACGATGGAGGAACTTCGAGAAGAAGGTATGAAAATAGCAGTTGTACATTTTAACTACATTTTGCCATTACCAAAAAATACAAAAGAAGTACTGAGTAAATTTAAAAAACGTCTAGTATGTGAATTAAATGCAGGACAATTTGTCAATTATCTGAGAATGATGCATCCAGAATTACATTATTATCAACACAATAAAATACAAGGTTTACCTTTTACAACTGCAGAATTAAGAGCAGCTATAATTAAAACAATGGAGAGCTAAAATAATGATAGAAACAAAACCAATATATACCCCACAGGATTTTAAAAGCGATCAGGAAATCAGATGGTGTCCGGGTTGTGGGGATGTCGCAATACTTAGTGCGGTTCAAAAAGCAATGGCTGAAATGGGCCATAAAAAAGAAGATTATGCTGTAGTCTCAGGAATAGGATGTTCTTCCAGATTCCCATATTATATGAATACTTATGGTTTTCACGGCATTCATGGCCGTGCAGGAGCAATTGCAACCGGAGTAAAAACTGCCAATCCCAAATTAAGCGTATGGCAAATAACTGGTGATGGTGATGCTTTGGCTATTGGAGGAAACCATTTTATTCACGAAATCAGGAGAAATGTAAATGTGAATATTATCTTGTTTAACAATGAGATATATGGCTTAACCAAAGGACAATTTTCACCGACTTCAAAATTTGGACAGGTCACTAAAACCTCACCTTTTGGAACGGTTGAAGCACCATTTCATCCTGGTGAATTGACCATTGGCGCTCAGGGCAAATTCTTTGCCAGAGGATTTGACAGCAATGTTAAATTGAACATCGAAATTTTTAAAGAAGCTGAATTACATCATGGAGCTTCCATGATTGAGATACTTCAAAACTGCGTTATTTTTAATGAAGGAGCTCATGATTACATAAACGATAAAGAATTCAAAGCTGAACGTCAAATCATTGTAAAACACGGACAACCTTTATTATTTGGAACAGACAATAAAAAAGGTCTGGTTCTGGATGGATTAAAGCTTAAAGTAGTTACAATTGGTGAAAATGGCGTAAAGGAATCAGATATTCTTGTACATGATGCACATGATCTTGATCCAACCTTACATTTGGCACTTGTAAATATGAGATCTCCAAATTTCCCTGTTGCCCTTGGGGTAATAAGATCTGTTGAAGCACCAACTTTTGATGAACGTGTAGAAAATCAGATTGAAGAGGTTCAGAAAAAATCAAAAATCAAATGCATGGATGATTTATTGAAGAGCGGAAATACATGGACTGTTGAGTAGCAATGAGTGAATGCTTAAATGATAGAATGCATGAATGTTTATCATTCATGCATTTTTTTTTATTTGAGCATTTTGCTGAAAAACTGAACGAACTTTTCATGTGAGATAGAAACACAAATCCTGGAATATTTACTTGATTCTTGCACAGGTATTTGACAAAAATAATTCAAAGGAACGCTTCCAATTTGAAATTTTAATAGCTCATCATATGATTTATTGATAATTACAAAGATTCCCCAAGGCTTTGAGTCGCCATAAAACTCATTGGCAATCAAATTGTTCTGATATAAAAAATCAATATTCTTTTTGATTTCATTTACTGTATTTTTCCTGAATTCGTTGGCCGATTTCTTGCCCGCATCGGTTGTTAAAATGGATTCGACCAATATTTGAGCAAAATTATTGATCCCATTTGTAGCAAAAAGTAGGTTTATGGCCAATTCATTCATAAAATCCTTATTTGTACTATGCACAAAACCAATACGTTGCCCACTTAATCCAACCGATTTGCTGAAGCTATCACAAATGATTACATTTTCAAATTCGAGCAGTTTTTTATAAAAATCGTCATGATCCCAATCCAAAAACAGCCTTCGATAAGGACTGTCTACAATTACAACTACTCCTTCCTCATTTAAAATCCGAATGGTATTTAACAATTCAACATCATCTAATTTTGTTCCTGTTGGATTGTTTGGATCGCAAATAAGAATCGCAGAATCTTTGAATTCAGCTGCATGTTCATTCAGAAAATTCAAATCCTTATAAAAACCAATAGATATCTGATTGATTTTTAATATATTGAGATATGCCCCCCAATAAAACGAAGAAAGTAAAACTTTTTTGGTTTCGATGGTTTTAAAAACCAAATCCAAGGCATTTGTTCCACCGTTGGTAATAAAAATATTGTCGGCAGAAGCACTATCCATAAAGAAAGTTTGGTTAATTGCCTGCCGCAATTTCAACATTCCTTTTACAGGCGGATAAACCTGCATTTCGCTCGAATTGAAATCAATATTTGAAATCAGAGGCTGGATATTTATGTTTTCAACGGCGTTAATTCCCCTGTTTAACATTAAATACTCTGCATTCTGCTCCGCGCTTAACTTTCTTAGTGTTTCACCAATTCCTACAATGGCCGAAAACTTGGCGCCCGACTTTTTTATGTTGAACATTACCTATTAATGTAACTTATTACCAATAAGATGCGTAAATTCTTCACGCGTGGCCGTTCTTAAAAAAGCACCCGTAAAAGCCGAAGTGGTAGTAACGGAATTCTGTTTTTGAACGCCCCTCATTTGCATACACATGTGCGAAGCTTCAATAACAACAGCCACGCCCAATGGTTTTAATGTATCTTGGATGCAATCCCTTATTTGGGTGGTCAATCGCTCCTGCACTTGCAACCTGCGCGAAAAAGCCTCAACCACGCGGGCAATTTTGCTAAGGCCTGTAATATATCCATTTGGGATGTAGGCCACATGAGCTTTACCAAAAAATGGAAGCATATGGTGTTCGCACATGGAATACAACTCGATATCTTTTACCAATACCATTTGTCTGTATTCCTCTTTAAACATGGCACTTTTTAAAATTTCATCGGGTTGAACGTTGTAACCGTGGGTTAAAAATTGCATCGATTTGGCAACGCGCACCGGTGTATTTAAAAGTCCTTCACGCTCAGGATCTTCTCCCAAAAGAGCCAATGTTTCTTTATAATGAGCTGCTAATTTTTCAATTGCTTCCTGGTTGTATTCTTCGGTTTTTAGGTATCCCCCATTTCTTCGGACTGTCATACCGTTATTTATTTCCTTCATGAGCTCTCTTTTAATATTTTTTACAAAGATTATTATTTATTCCGATATAAAATTTTCTACTTTTAAAAATTCAAGCATTTTTCAAACAAAATGATTGTTTTCTAATAAAACAGCACATAAAATTGTTAAAAATGAAAATATTACTGGTTGCGGCAACAGCACTCGAAATGGATTCAATTCTTAAACAACTTGTTGGTGAGAATTGTTCATCTAAAACAACGAATAAAATCATTTACAAAAATTTGAACATTGATGTATTAATCACAGGCATTGGGTTGATTTTTACTTGTTATCATCTCACAAAGGCTTTGAATAACAACACTTACGATTTGGTGATTAATATAGGAATTGCAGGAAGTTTCAATAAAAATTTTCAAATTGGTGAAGTAGTCAATGTGATGCAAGAAGAATTTAGCGATTTAGGAATTGAAAGTCCAACTGGATTTCAAACAATTTTTGAATCTGGTTTTATGAATAAAAATAAACTGCCATTTGTTGAAGGAAAGTTAATGGTAAATATGATTGATATAGAATCAATTAAAACATTAAACCAAGTCAGAAGCATTTCATCAAATACTGCACATGGAAATGAAACAACCATCCATGCCTTGATTGAAAAATATAATCCCGATATTGAATCCATGGAAGGTGCAGCCTTTTTTTATGTTTGCCAGATGGGAAGAGCTAATTTCCTGCAAATAAGGGCAATTTCGAATTATGTAGAAGCCCGAAATGTTCAAAACTGGAATATTAAATTGGCACTTGAAAATTTATCGGTTTTTTTGGTTGGGGTTTTAGATGGATTGGATCTGCCATCAAATATCAAAAATATTAATTCTGAGTCATAATATTAAAATCTAAATATTTACGATTATCAAAAAAGAAATAAACCATCTATTAGTTTGATAAAAAAGAAAAAATAAAGCTTACTTTGCATTGTAAATGAAATTGTGAAAAATGAAACTAAAACTCGGTTTTTCCACCTGCCCCAACGATACTTTTATATTCGATGCCATGGTTCATCATAAAATCGACACAGAAGGTTTGGAATTCGATGTATTGCTTGCCGATGTGGAGGAATTAAATAAAACCGCTTTTGAAAATACTATGGATATTACCAAACTGAGCTATCATGCATATGCTTATGTTTCAGATAATTATTTATTGTTGGATTCAGGCAGTGCGTTGGGAAAAAACAATGGCCCGCTCCTAGTCAGCAAACATAAAATTTATCCAGACGAAATTGACGATTTGAACATTGCCATCCCAGGCAAATACACAACAGCAAATCTTTTATTGTCAATTGCTTATCCAAAAGCGCTTTACAAGAAAGAATATCTTTTTTCGGATATCGAAGAAGTTATTTTATCAAATGAGGTGGATGCAGGTTTAATCATCCATGAAAACCGCTTTACTTATGAAAAAAAAGGTTTGCTAAAAATTGTTGATTTGGGAGAATTTTGGGAGAAAAAAACAAGAATGGCAATCCCTTTGGGAGGAATTGTGATAAACAAAAACATAAATAAAGACATCCAACAAAAAGTAAACAGGGTGGTAAGGAAAAGTATCGAGTATGCTTATGCAAACCCTGATTCACCGCTCAGTTTTATTAAAAAATATGCTCAGGAAATGAATGAATCCGTGATGAAAAAACACATTGAATTATACGTTAATAACTACACGCTTGACTTAGGTAAAGAAGGGAAAGAGGCCATTAAAGTTTTGTATAAAGAAGCAAAAGGAACTAATGGATTTCCTGAGTTAAGCAAACAAATATTCCTAGAAGACGAAAATTAGAAATTTGAATTTAGAACTTAGAAATTTCCAGTGACTAATTTCTAAGGTCCAATTATCTTTTTGCCCTAAAAAAATCAATCAACAAATTGGAACATTCGTTTTCTAAAATACCAGATAATACTTCGGTTTTCGGATGAAGAATAGAATTCTCAACGCTTTTATATCCCCTTTTTGCATCTGAAGCCCCAAAAACTATTCTGCCAATTTGGCTCCAGTAGGATGCTCCTGCGCACATAACGCAAGGTTCTAAGGTTACATATAATGTGCAATCATTCAAATATTTACCTCCCAAATAATCAGTTGCTGCAGTAAAAGCTTGCATTTCGGCGTGGGCGGTTGGATCATTTAAAGATTCGGTAAGGTTATGTCCCCTTGCAATTATTTTATTGTTTGAAACAATGATTGCACCGATTGGTACCTCATCGGCATCCAAAGCTCTGTGGGCTTCTTTGAGAGCCTCCTTCATAAAATATTCGTCAGTATAAAAGTCGTTCATCTTAGATCTCAAATATATTGAAACACAAAAATACAATTTTTTAATTCACAATTTGAAAACAACTTAATTTCAGAATTTTTGACCGATTACAAAAAACAGTTTATTTTTTATATTTTCGCAGTCTAAAACAAAAATAAAAGTTAAAAGTGATAGTGTAAAAGGTATTAAATGCCTGAATCTTAAACTTTGGACTTTGAACTTTAAACTTCTTTAAAATGTATAGGACACATCATTGCGGCGCATTAAATCTTACCAATCAAGGACAAAAAGTTAAACTCAGTGGCTGGGTTAAAATTACAAGGGAACATGGTGGAATGATTTTTATCGACCTAAGAGACCGCTACGGAATTACCCAATTGGTTTTTGACATGAACCGCAACAAGGATTTATGCGAAAAAGCAAAAAAATTGGCAAGGGAATTCGTTATTCAGATTGAAGGCGAAGTGATTGAACGAATCAATAAAAATCCAGAAATGGCAACTGGAGATATCGAAATTTTAGTTGATAAATTGGATATACTCAGTAAATCAGAAATTCCGCCATTTACCATTGAAGATAAATCGGATGGTGGCGAAGAATTGCGGATGAAATATCGCTATCTGGATATCAGAAGAAATCCAGTAAGAAAAGCACTTGAATTAAGACATCGTTTTACAAAAGAAGTCCGCAATTATTTGGATAGCAAGCAGTTCATAGAAGTTGAAACCCCTGTATTGATTAATTCCTCGCCCGAAGGCGCAAGAGATTTTTTGGTTCCATCCAGATTAAATCAAGGACAGTTTTATGCTCTTCCCCAATCACCACAATTATTTAAGCAATTATTGATGGTTGCTGGGCTCGATAAGTATTTTCAGATTGTAAAATGCTTTAGGGATGAAGATTTTAGGGCTGATCGTCAACCAGAGTTTACACAAATTGACTGCGAAATGTCGTTTGTGGAACAAAATGATATTCTGGAAACTTTTGAAGGATTTGCAAAACATATATTCAAAAGCCTAAAAAACATGGAGTTTGAAGGTAGTTTTCCAAGGATAACATACGAAGATGCCATGAATCTTTATGGTTCAGATAAACCGGATATTCGGTTTGGCATGAAAATTCATGAACTGAACAATCTTGTAAAAGGAAAAGGATTTAAAGTATTTGATGATGCCGAATATGTGGGAGGCATTTGTGCCGAAAACTGCTCGGAATATACTAGAAAACAATTGGATGCACTTATTGATTTTGTTAAAAAACCACAAATTGGAGCACAAGGATTGGTTTATGTAAAATACAATACAGATGGTTCTCTGAAATCTTCGGTAGACAAGTTTTACCCTGAGGAAGAACTTAAAAAATGGGCAGAGGCATTTAATGCCAAACCAGGTGATTTATTGCTTGTAATATCCGGCAAAAAAACACAAAGCCAAAAAGCATTGAACGAACTAAGACTTGAAATGGGCAACCAGCTTGGTTTAAGAAATCATGAAGTATTTGCCCCATTGTGGGTTGTTGATTTTCCTTTGTTGGAATGGGACGAAGAAAACAAACGTTTTCATGCTATGCATCACCCATTTACATCGCCAAAATTAGAAGATATTGCATTAATCGATACCGATCCAGGAAAAGTGAGGGCAAATGCTTATGACTTTGTAATTAATGGAGTTGAAGTTGGGGGTGGCTCCATTCGGATTCACCAGGAAGAATTACAGCAAAAAATGTTCGGCCTATTAGGATTTACCCCGGAACAAGCGCAAGCCCAATTTGGTTATTTGCTTGATGCTTTTAAATTTGGCCCACCGCCACATGGTGGAGTAGCTTTTGGCCTTGATCGTTGGGTGGCCATGTTTTTTGGTTCAAGCTCAATCAGGGACGTGATTGCTTTCCCAAAAAACAATGCAGGCAGGGATATTATGATTGATGCACCATCGCAAATCAGCCAGGAACAATTGAACGATTTGGGAATTTCGATAAAACCTTTGAAATAGTTAACCGGATTATAAACAAAGTATTGTAAAATGGACAAGGCAGAACTACCTAAAATAAAAATCCTACTGGAAGCGATCAATAAAATATTTGATTTCACCAAGGGAATGAAAAGTGTGGAAGATTTGACTTCCAATATCATGGCTTGGGATGCCGTTAAAATGAACCTTGTTGTTATTTACGAAACAGATTTAAAAATTGATCCTGACTTTAAAAAGAAATACAACAAGGTGGATTGGGACCAAATAAAAGACAATAAACCGATTTTGGAAAGTACTTATTTGGGTTTTGATAGCGACGAAATTTGGAAAGCCATTCAAAATAAAATGCCACAGTTTAAAAAGCAAATTGAAGAAATACTTTAGAAGAAGTCGAGTGAGAATATAAGATAATTTCAATTATCCGCAATTCTCAATTTTTATTATATTAATAGTCGAGAGTAAGAAACCTGTCGACTATTTTTTTATCTATTTAATTCACATTCCTTAAAAACCCTATTTTTTCTGAGTCCTTTACTGATATTAAAAAAATTCCTATTTGGTTTGCATTTTAGCCTGTTGATGAAATCAAAGTTGCATGCTTGTATAAGTATGAATTATACATGAATATCTTCGTAATTTTATAAAATTAATCCATAAAAGTTTAATTTTCAATATATTAATCTTCATTTTATCTTGCTTGACTAATCATTAATCTTGAAAATGAATCTAAATACCAAAAATTACTTTCTATTTTGTTAAATAGTAATATATTTATATATTTGAATTCTATCAATCTGGTAGAATAACTGGTAAAAGTATGAAACTTAACACCAAAGTACGTTATGGTTTAAGGGCAGTTACCCAAATTGCCTCATCTACCGAGGTATTGTTACAAAAAGAAATTGCTGAAAAGCAGAAAATACCACTGAAATATCTCGACACTATAATAACTGGCTTAAGAGCCAAAGGATTGATTAAAAATTTTAAGGGAAAAAAAAGTGGCTATGTATTGGCCAAACCACCTTCTGAAATAACAATTTATGATGTATATCGCGCATTTGAACCTGAAATAGCGATAGTTGATTGTTTGTGTGAGCCAAATACCTGCCAAATAACAGAAAATTGCGAAGTGAAAGATTTTTGGGCAAATATCAACTCACAGTTTCGTCAGGCTTTATCAAATAACACGATAAAAGATATTTTGGATAAAAATATTAACATATAAAACATTCATTGTCAGATATTTAAAACTAATTTAAAATAAAAGACTGATGAAAACAAAAGAAGATTTTGATTTGTATTACGAGAGAGAGCTGATGCCTGTAATTCAGTCACTTGAGGAACGAAGGCTTGCTATTCTGAAAAAATTTTCCTATAAGCTTTACCGCAGAACACTTTTATCCTTATTGCTGGTAATTATAACTCTGGCAATCTGTAACGGTGTAATCCCTGACTTTCCGGAATCGGTTTTAGCATTAACTGTTTTATCTACTGTATTGTTTGCTGTTTTTTATCCACTATACATTTTTATAAGGCGAAATTTATCTTCTGAGCCTATCAATGCTGATTATAAAAAGAATGTTATCACAAAAATTATTTTTTTCATTGATGAACAGTTGAATTATATTCCGGGTTCCGGAATTGATTTAAATGAATTCAGAAAAAACCTCATTCATTCAGAAAAGATTTTTTTAAAAAGTTTTCAATCCGAAGATCTGGTTTCAGGCAAATTAAATGGGTATAATATAAAATTTTCGGATGTTAAAATTTCATACAGGGTTGGACCGAGGATCAAAGGCAGAAATGATGGTTCACTTTTGGACTGTGTTTATGTTATTGTAAAATCGGACTATATTTATACCTCTCAAACCAATCTTTATCATGTTCATTTTCTATTGGCACCAATTAAAATGATTAGTGATGCAGTGGGAGCAGTTAAAAAGACTGTGCTTTCACCGGTGGTAGAATTATCGAACAGTATAATTGGCGAGTCAATTACAAAAAATTTGTTTGGCCATTTTAATGATAATGCATACCTGACACAAAATACCGTTTTTGACAATACATTTGGTATTTGGTCTGATAAGCACGAAGAAACAAAAAAAATACTTTCGGATCATTTTCAAAACGAATTATTGAATTTAATTCGAAGTTCCAATATGCAAGTCAATATAGGCTTTTGCAACAACGAAATCCATCTGGCAGTTTTAAATTCCGATCTTTTTGAGACAGATGTTCATGTTTCATTGCTAAACTCATCTCATAGAATTTCAACTGCCCGGTATTATGATATTATTGGCAACATTTATAAACTGTTGGAAATTATTAAAATTTCAAGATAAGACTGAGTAAAACAAAAACAAAATTATTGATGATATAAAATATGATTTTTCGTTTGCCTAAATTATTAAAAACTTGATACCTTAACTTATGAAAAAACTAGCTAGTTTATTTATTTTCTTGCTGTTAACAGCAAATTTATTTGCACAAACCAAGCCAGACAAAACCTTCGACCACGAAAAATTTGGAAAGAAAGTATATGGTAATTTCTCCGCTGGTATGGATCAAAGCATTTTCCTGCCCGATGACAATGCCTTGGAATACATTAGTTCTAAATCTGGAAGGTCAATAGACGATTTAAAAGCTGAAAGGGAATTGAACAAGCAATATCTTAGCGACGACAGGGGTGCGTTGCAGAAAGAAAACGCAGGTGGCCTGATGGTTTTGAAAGTTGAACTGGTAAAAGTAGATAACCCAAAACTCACAATGGGCAATATCATTATAACCGCCCAAAACAAAATAATTGAATTGAGAAATTGTATCCAAACCGATAGAACCTGGGTTCTTGGCGATTATATGGGTATACAGGGGCAGCAGCCAAATAGAGGAAAAACTGTTGCAAAAGAAGAGAATAACAATAATGGAAATACTGAAAATGTAAGCACAGAAAATATAATTTTAAGCAGTGCAAATGCGCCATATCATGGAAATTTAAATTTTAATAAAGAGCTGATTGGACAGGTGTTAAAGGGCTGCTATGTTACAACAGATGGAAGTATAATTAATGCAGCAATTTTGTACGATATTCCCGGTAATCTGCAAAACAATTCGGTTGAGCTCTCCATATTTAAAAAAGCAGTTGGTGAACAAGGCTTCACAAAAGAGAATAGTAATTTTGATAAGAAACTATCAAAAAATGGATTAAGGGCTTTTTTTGTGGCTGATCATTTGTATATAAAAGCAGGTGACTACTGGTATATGTTGATTGAAGAAGCCGCTATCAGTAGGTTATCACAAATTGGTACAACTACGCTTTCCAATATTCCTGCCAATGTTGAAAAAGCAGATTTAGTAGGCAAACCGGTCAGAGGTTATTATATTGATAATGCAGGGAATAAGGTTGAAGCCGTAATTAAATATCAGAATGCTATACAGCTACAGGATATGGCTTCAACATTTTTGTTATACAATGTTGCCTACAATGAAAGTGGCTTTACTGCAGATGAAACCAATAATTTCAAAACTTTTTTAGCCAAAAGCCTGGTTAAAGAGTTTAATCTCGCAGGCAATACTTATTATAAAGTGTTAAGT
This sequence comes from Bacteroidota bacterium, assembly GCA_025361565.1. Taxonomy (GTDB): domain Bacteria; phylum Bacteroidota; class Bacteroidia; order Bacteroidales; family NBLH01; genus NBLH01. The sequence continues at coordinate 38,417 of JANYKN010000007.1, forward strand.
GCTACAAATAAGGGAGGAGCTGAATGGAAAGTAAAAGTTGATGAAGTAAGTTATTCAACTTTAAAATATATTTATAAAACAGGAGAAAATCCATTGGAAGAAAGTTCGCTTACACTGGGTTTTAAAAATACCATGAGTAAATTAACTGCTGATAATTTAGCACTTTCAACTAAAATTGCAAATAAGGAAAAGGGATACAATTATCTTAATCTTGAAAAAATCATTAAGGAATATAATCCCTGGTATGAGAAACAATATCCTGGCAAATTTAAGTATGTTTTGGCTGATACAAAGAATGTTACTGGAGGATCAAAAAATATAGAAACGGGTTCGACTGCAGAATTGGAAACTTTTGGAAGGGCTTTGTTGGAAGCCTTAAAATCAGATACACCTGATAAATTGTTGGCACTTAGCTATACAAGTAAGGAATTGATAAATACAGTTAATGCAAAAACGAAGGATGAAAAAATGAAAAATTCTTTTGTTAAAGATCTTCAGGTAAAAGACCCAAACAACGAAAAAATACAAAAGGAAATTATAGAACAATTTAAGAGAATTAAAGAATCTAAGCTGTATTGGAAAGGGGCTGAATATTTTAGTTTTAAATTTGAGAAACTAGGAATATCAGAAACCATAAATTTTGATTGGGGAACCGCTGTCTTACAATTTGAATCGGAAGAAAGGCATTATAAAATAAAAATAGGCGATTTTACACATTTACTTACTGGCTGGAAAGGAATCGGTTATAGATTCGAAGAATAGATAGACTGAACTATATACTCTTTAAATGAATATATTGGCAGATGAAAAGTTAAATGCTCGAAAGATTCCGACATGAATGGTGGATCTATCGAATTTGAAGTGGATGGAACTGGCGTAATGGTAAAGGAATTTTATGGTGAATAAAACATACGTAATTGAAGTTTAACACAAAGAAACCAAAATTGTTTGTGATTATGCAATTTGTAAAAGTGAAAAACAAATAAACAAGACCTATGAAAAAAACATTAATCACCTTTATTTTCAGTACAATAACATTTTTTGCTTATACCCAAACAGCTAAAGAAGTTGTAGAAAATTTTATTACTTCCATAGGTAAAAAGGATTTTAAATCAGCCTATGCATTACAAAATATCCCAGCCTGGGGAAGCCTTGAAAAATTCAGCTCTGTAAAAGCCTTTGGCGCTATTTATAAAACAGAAATAATTTCCATTGAACAGAAACCTGATGATAAAGGAAATTCAGTCGTTTTTGCAGATGCTGTATATTACGACAGCATTAACGGCAGCAAACAATTTGAAGAAAACTTTTATTTGAGTAAATCTACTGGAAAATTGAAAATTGTAAAATTAAAGGTGTTGAAAACCCAGAACCCGATGTTGAAAAAAATAACGGATGAGGATTTTAAAGCTTATGTGGCAAGTTATAAGGAAACAAATTTTCCGGTAGATTTGGCTAAATCTATTAGAACGGAAGGGGCACCCGAAATACCGGAACAATACATCAAAAAATATATTGATAAGGATTATATTGCAAGCACTGGTGAAGTTCCTGGCCGAGGTAAGTATTTTTATTCCGGCGCTTTATTTACTAATCAATACATAGCTGTTCTATACTGGAACGCTTGCGAAATGTGCGATGGTACAAATAGTGAGTATCAAATTTTAAATCTGAATACTTACACTTACTCTGGCATTCCAATATCAAAATTTGAAGTTGGCACAAATTCAAGTGCTGTTGGAGCACCCAATAAAGGCGGCACAATAAGAAATAATTATAAAATGAGTGGTAAAATTTATTCAAACAGTATCAGTAAAGTTTTACTTAAACATTATGAAGAAGAAATATTTAAGGAATCCTCCAAGGGTAAAACATTTCAAATTCAACCAAATGGTCAGGTTATAGAAAATCCAGATATTAAAATGACCAATTTCCCAATTGACTTTATCAAAAAAGCTTCTATCGACAGAAAACTGCATTATCAATTCTCCACCATTGAATTAGGTAAGTTAAAATTTATCGATGCTGCTTTTTTTACAAAATGGTTACACAACATTCGGGCAAACACAAGCATAGGTGACGAAAGTCTTGAATGGAATGAAAGAGGATCTTATCAATTTTTCGACTTTAAGGAGCTCAACGACAAGATAATGTTTTCAATCATTTCAACAGATGAATCATCCTATAATACCATAATTCATTACACATTCGATAAAGTGAATGGAAAGATTGTTCAGGTTTTTAAAAGTGGAATAACAGAAAATGATGCCCCCGGACACCATACCTCATTAGATTACAACAAAGCAGGCGACATTTTAAAACAATCTGTCATTTCGAGTAAAAATGATACAATTGTTATAGAAAAATTTGAATTTAACATACAAACCACTAAATATTCAAAAAATTGATCCTTCAATTGTTATAAATTCAATTTCAAAAAAATAGTCGGTGTAAAAGGAATTGCCTCAAAATATATATTTACTGAACCGGTTTGAGATATCGGGATTTTTTCAAAATTTGAAATTTTTTGATTTCTTGTATTTAAAACATTGAGAATTGAGATGCCACATTCACCTATATTCCTTGTTTTAGAAAACTGATAAGTCGCTGAAACATCTAATCTGCTGTATGGTATCCTATTAGAATTATTCTTTTGTCGAAATGGCTTTTCCAGAAATCCTGAACCAAACACATAATTTGCCGAAAGAAATATCGGTTTCAAATTAATGATGGAAGCTAATTTAATTTCGTGCCTTTGATCTTGTGGCGCATATAAATATTCCTCGTTTTTGAAGTATGAAAAATGCTCCAATGATTTGCTATAGGTGTACGAAAGCCAAATGGTGTGCTTACTGAGATTGTATTTTGCATAAAAATCGAATCCGTAGCTTTTGCCATTTCCTTTGTAAATATCTTCTTTGATCAAGAGAGGAATTTTAACATATCTGGTAAGTCCGTTTGTGTTTTTATAAAACGCATCTATATTTATAGAAAGATCTTTATAGCTATATGAAAATCCAGCAACCAAATGGTTTGCTTGTAAAATTGGGATATTTTCATTGTTTGAAATGGTCCAAAAGTATCTATAGTTATCATATTCATCTAATATTGAACTTTTTACTAAAAATTGATTGTAAATTCCCCACGCCAAATTATATTTGAATTTGGTGTTAATCGATTGCGAATATGAAATTCTCGGTTCAATAAAAACCTGATTCACATAAGGAAGATAACTCGCCCTGAATCCCAAATCCAAATTTTTGCCAGAAAAACTGATGATGTCCTTTAAACCAAAAGTATAATAAGAACTGCTGTTTTTTGATTCTGAAATAGTTATTTTGGAACTATCTTCTTTTGATTTTGAAGTATTGTTCAAAGCTTGCAAGGTAAATTCAAAAGTTTGATTTTTATTGGTTCTATAAACGGTCTGGAACTTAGCTTTTGTTTCGAAAATTTCATTATTTGTGAACGATTTTTTTTGATTTACCAGTTTTTTTGTAAGTGAGCTAAAAATGTCGTAATTATCAGTTAAATCTGTTGATAATTCTGAATATGAAATTGTTAAGCTGGAGCTTATTTTATTGTTCATTTTTTTCTCAAAAAATACAGAAGCGCCCGTTTGATGGTTTTCTTCATTTGTAGTTTTTATAATTTCCCTATATTGTAAGGTTTTGTTAAACGAATATTCAAATTTATCGTTACTGTTAAGAACACTCACATAGAATAAGTTATCGTTGGTTTTTAAGGTATATTTGATATTGAAATCACGGAAAGTATAATCCGGGTAAACATAAATATCTGAAAGATTAGAATTTCTGGCCGAATCAGCTTTTGGAAACAACTTAAAACCATCATTGTAAAGATTGTAGTATGTTTGCCTATAAGCAATCTGCAAAGATGATTTTTTCAAAATTGGAATTTCCAGTAAGCTGTTGAGCGTAAAATTGTTAATTCCAATACTGAAATGAGTTTTTTGCGTGTTTCCATCTTTTCCCGAAATATCTACAATTCCACCCACACAATCGCCATACGAGGCATCATAGCCCGCTTTTTTGAGTTGAATGTTTTTTGTAATCAATGGATTGATGGCACTAATATTATCGTTGAAATTTTTAAGGCCAAAAACAGTAAAACCATCGAAAAGTATCCGGCTTTGACCAGCATAGCTGCCCCAGATAATGATATCATTGGCTTGCTCGCCCGAAGCTAGCACTCCAGGCTGAAGCCGAAGTAAATTGAATACCGAATTGTCGCTACTTCCAGGCAGGTATTTGGTAACTTTATGATTAAGCTTAATAGTTGCTGGTTCGTTTCCTGTATTTGAGAAATTTTCAATCAGATTTTCGCTGACTTTGACCTCCGTAATAATCTGATCAGAAGGAGTTAAATAAATATTAATGTTTTGATTGCCAGCATAAACTATGGTATCTTCAATCAAATAACCCATATTTGAAATTTTGATATTGAAAATACTGTCTTTGGTTGAGCTGTAGAGGAAATTTCCATTTTGGTCGCTCATCATGCCAAATGAATTAACTGCGATAAAAGAATAAGGAAGGACTTCATTTGTTTTAAACTCCATTATTCTGCCTGAAATGGAATAAACTTTGGGTTTTTCTTTTTCAATTACAATTTCACTTTTTTGGGGATAAATAATATAAACTCCCGAAATTTTTTCGTATCCAAAGGGCAGATCTTTAATCAAATAATCCAATGCTTTTTCAATATTTTTGAATGATTTTGAGACCGTAATCTTGTATTTCGAAAGTTCGGTATCATCAAATGAAAATTCCACATCGTATTTATCTCTAATTTCTATTAATACCTGGCTTAGAGCTTTATTGGATGTATTAATTTTAATTTCCTGAGCATTTGTGCTTAATTCGAAAATTATTCCGATTAAGATGATTAACAGGTATTTAATTTTCAATTTGAGTTCACTTTTGTTCCACAATAAAATTTTTGTCCGAAACTTTGACACATTTAACACCGAAAGGTTTACCAATAATATTTATAATTTCTTCGGGCGAACTTCCTCTTTTAATATTACATGTAGAATTTCCTTTTAGATTTTCTTTGCCTGAAATCACTATATCAAACTGTCTTTCAATCTCTTCATAAACCACCTTTAATGGTAAAGCTGTAAAAATAAACTCATTGTTTATCCAGGCAATCGCATTTTGGTTGATGGTTTCATCCTGCAACTTTACAAGTCTATTTTCTTGATTAACAACAGTATAGTCGTTTTTCATGAGGATTGTAGATTTATTCATTTTTGTTTCAACCTTTACTTTTCCCGATAGACAATATACTCTGTATTCATCATTCCTGGAGTAAATATTAAATTTTGTTCCCAATACTGTTGTAGATGCTTTTTCGGAAATTACTTCAAACTTTTTCCCTTTTTGGACTTCAAAAAATGCTTCGCCGCTAAAATCCAATTTTCGGCTAAATTGCCACCAATAAGGATTGTAAGAAAGGTTTGAGTTTGCATTTAAAGTAACTTTTGAACCGTCGGGCAAAGCAACAATACTGTGCTGACCATTTGGGCAGTATATATCAATTGAATAATATCTTAAAAATGACAACAATCCCAAACCTACAATTAAAACAGCAGCTACGCCATATTTAAGAAATTGAATAAAATTAACTTTTAATACGTTATCTTTATGGTTCTCAGTCAGTTTCGATTCCATCTCCAACCATACTTCTTCTTTACTCTTAGAGTATTGAATTTTCGCTTTTTTGAAGAATTCCTTTTCAAAATCCATATGGTCATTGTCTTGATTCATTCTCTATTTACAGTAATAGTAATGTGAAAATATTAATTTAAAAAGAGCAGTATAATAATCATTTTCACTATAAACTCTATCATTTCCTCTTTAAAAAAAGCAATTGCCAAACTCATTCTTTTTTCAACGGCTTTGATGCTTAGATTTAAACGCTCTGCAATTTCGCTGTATTTAAGTTCATCATTTCTGCTCATTAAAAATACAATCCTTTGTTTTTCAGGTAATTCCGAAATTGCTTTTTCGTATTTCTTTTGCATTTCAATGAACTGAAATTCATCTTCGGGCGAATAATCAAGTTGATTTGAGCTCAACGATTTTTGGAACTTAATTTCAATTTGTTGTCTTCGATACTTGGTTATCAGAATATTCCCTGAAATTTTATATAACAAACCAATAGCATTGTCATGAGATTTTAATAATTGTTTTTCCCAAATGAGCATAAAAGCCTCTTGTGCAATGTCGGTAGCCAATTCTTCGTTTCCAATTCTATAGTAAACATAGTTACGAATGGTATCGAAGTGCTGTTCAAACAGGATTTTGAAGCTTTCTTTTGTCAATTTTAAAACTATTTTAAACCGTATAAAAATACTAAAGTTTTGTTTTAACTTTTCACCCTTCCAGAAAAAACATGGAAGAGTGAAAAATAATCTAATTGATATTTAATTAATTGTTCAATATTCTGTGTCTTCGGCCTAAAGTAATTTGTCTCTCTATGCCATTTTTTGTAATCGTTGCAATATCATCGCAAGTTCCATCGCCATAGTTCAATTCTGCAAAATCTGCCCCATTTTTCGACATGGTTACAATTCCCTGTACAATAAACCTGCAATCACCTTTTCTGATAAGTGGTTCCTGAATTAAATTTGAAAAAGTATAACCTTCGGAACTTACAGAATTTGTAAATCCTGTTATGCTGAAAATATCGTCCGAATAATCACCAGGAGTGTCCAGACCGGCAACAATCTCCCTTATTTTTTCAGTTTCTCTTGTAATATATGTTCCATCGGGGAAAGTAATTACGATAGAACCTACAACTTTATTAACTATATTGCCCACTTCGTTCAAACTGAAAGTCATTGTTCTTGTACCTGCAATATTAACTGAATCAATATAGAAATCATTAAAAGTTACTGTACGAACTGCTCCATCTGTACGCGGCTGAGCTGAAACAGTAATAAAGATTGATCCACTAATAGTTGTACCATTCGATAGTTCGATACCCTTACCATAGTTAAGTGTAATCGTTTTAGGAAATCCACCATCAGTTGTAGTGATAATTACTTCCGGAGGAATACCGAACCGATATCTGCCTCCAAAAAGTACTTCACTGCTGCTTTTTTGAACACTACTTGCTAAATTGATACTTTCATTGCTTCCGGTGAATAATTCAACTTCATAGTCTGTTGATTCTGTAGCCACTTCGGCTGCAGCATCATTTGAAATAATTGCTTCATCTTCGTTACTGACCATTCCTGCTTGTTCTTTGTTGCATGAGAACAAAAAAATTGTGGCTAATACTACCAAACTTAAAAATAGATTTTTCATGATTTTAGAATTTAAATGTTTATAAATATTTGCTTTTACATACTAACCGAATAAACATTAATCTACCCTACTTTTTTTTGAAAAAAAATTGATTTTCCTTGCTCTTGTTAAAATAATGGTTGATAATGAAAAGAAAATATAATTTTTCACCCAATTTTTATGATCTTGAATTCAATATTTTCTATTTTCGTCTATTGGAAATAATTCAAGTTTGGGTTAATTCAAAGCTTCTAGTAAATTTTCGTTTAAAAGCATATAATGAATTGCTTTATTCATCAGACTTAATTAAACAATAAGTAAAAGGTATAACAACATTTAAAAACATGGTAACTAAAAATATGCGCCCTCATAAGAATACTTGTATTTTTTCTATTTTAACAAAACAATTCTTCCAAGTAAAAATAAAAACATTTATTCTCATAATATCCTTAATTTCATTGCATTATAATGCAAATGCGTATTCTCCAAAATCGCCTATATTGGTGAAGTATGGTATTTATGTTAAAAAAATTACAGTCGATTTCCAGAACGCAAAGTTTCACGCAGAATTTTATTGGTGGGCGCTGTTTAATAATGACTCCACCATTACTGATTATAGCAATGATGATATTTTAAACTTTGAATATGCAAATGGGATAAATTGTGAAATTGGTGGCGTGAAGCATGAAATTCAGCTGGTTAAAGATTTAGGAAATAATAATTTCTATTATACAGGTTTACATCAGGGAGATTTTTACTTTTCCCCTAATTTTAAGATGTACCCATTTGATAAACAAAAATTAGATATTATTATTGAAAACTCTTTAATTCCAGAAGAAGAATTGGTTTTTATTATAGATTCCACATCCTACATAAAATCAAATCAGGATAAAAACTTTTGGGGTTTATCAAATGATGTGCTGTCCAACAATACTCAAGAGAGTTATAAGATATTTAAAACGGGAATAATTGTCGGAAATAGTATATATAACAGCAATTTTGGTGATATTAGCCTACCTTACAAATCATTTTATGGACGAATAACTACTTCTATTTTTATAGATCGGTCATTTTTACCTTATATTGGCAAACTTCTAATACCACTTATCATTATTCTTTTTCTGGTTTATTTTGTTTTTTACCTCCCTACTCATAAAATTGAAATGTCGGCAAGCCTCACAGTTTCCGCACTTTTTTGTGCTACGGCATTTCAGCTGGCAATCAGCCATTCTTTACCCGATATAGGTTATATCATCTATGTGGATAAAATTTTCTACAGCTGTTACGCACTTATTGCTCTGTCGCTTACCCAATCACTTATCACCTACTATCTTGATTCATCCGGAGATGAGGATAAGAAAAGAAAGGCACATAAGCTTGATGTTATATTCAGGTATATTTTCCCCTTTCTGTTTATTGCTGCGGTAATTCTATTTGCACTTTAAAAAAAGTTTGTGAATTGAATAAATTAAAAATAATTCTTATCCGATAAATAATTCTTAACATAATCTTTAACACCTGCTTCAAGTGAGTGAAATTCTTTGGTATATCCGATTTTTCTTAGCTTTTCCATTTTTGCTTCAGTAAAGTATTGATATTTGTCTCTAATATCGGCTGGAGTATCAATAAAACTTATGTTTTCGCTAATGTTCATGGCTTTAAAAGTGCTTTTTACCAAATCCAAAAATGTACGGGCTTTTCCTGTTCCCAAATTGTAAATCCCTGAATCTTTGCGGTGATGCATCAGAAAGTATAAAACTTCAATCACATCTTTTACGTATACAAAATCGCGGATTTGCTCACCATCCTTATATTCAGGATTATGCGATTTAAAAAGCTTCATTGCACCTGTTGATTTAATTTGATTAAAAGCATGGAAAATAACTGAAGCCATTCGTGCTTTGTGGAATTCATTTGGCCCATAAACATTGAAAAACTTGAGGCCTGCCCAAAAATATGGTTTTTCCACTTGCTTCAAAGCCCATTTGTCGAAATCATTTTTTGAGTCCCCATAAGGATTTAATGGTTTTAGCTTTTCTATCACTTCGTGGTTATCATCATAACCAAATTCGCCCAAACCGTAAGTTGCAGCCGATGATGCATAAACCAAAGGAAGTCCATATTTAAAGCATGCTTTCCACATTTGCTTGGTATAACCGATGTTTAGTTTGTCAAAAATAGAAACATCAAATTCAGTGGTATCGGTTCGAGCACCGATATGAAAAATGAACTGGACCAATTTGTTGTTTTCGTCCAGCCAAGGGAAAAATTCGTTCCTATCAACTTTGGCAGTGATTTTTTTACCAACCAGGTTTTTATTCTTTTCAGGATTTGAAAAATCATCAACAACTACAATATCTTCAAAACCTTCTTTGTTTAGTTTGCTTACCAAACAACTACCTATAAAGCCAGCGGCACCGGTTACTATTATCATTTTTTTGGTTTTAATTCTATATTACAAAGATATAAATTGAAGATTATTGAATTGCTTTATTTGATAAATCTACTTAAAAATACTTTTGAAAATGGTAAATTTCTCCAGAAATTAAAAGACTATTAAATGGATCTAAATTCCCAAATAATAATCAAAAGCATCAAAAATTTCCTTCTTAACTGCGGTTTGATCAAAAACCGGTTTTCCAAAATCCTTAATTAAGGTGAAATTAATATTGGCATCTTCATTCTTTTTATCATGAGTCATTAATCTATAGAGCCTTTCATAATCATCAGGAGCGAAATTCAGTTTTCCAAAAATAGTATCAATATTATAAATATTTTCAAGCAATTTCTTCTGCGGAAAACCAACTTTTATATATGATAAATAAAGCTCTACTGCCATTCCATAAGCAACTGCTTTACCGTGAATCAGTTCTCTTTCGGTTCCCATATAATAACTTTCAAAAGCATGGCCAATGGTGTGTCCAAAATTTAAAATTTTTCGCAAGCCATTTTCCATCGGATCAGCTAAAACTACTTCTTCTTTAATCTTTACTGATTTTTTTATCATTGACAGAATTTCATCATAGTTCAGCATTGCTTTATTCAAGTTTAGCTTTTTTAATTCACCAAGGTATTTTTCATCATGAATAAAAGCATGTTTGAGCATTTCACCATATCCGGATAAGATATTTTCCTGATCAAGCGTTTTTATAAAGCCTGAATAAATAATTACTTTTTTTGGGAAGGAAAAACAACCTACTTCGTTCTTATAACTATGTAAATTTACACCCGTTTTACCTCCTACCGAAGCGTCAACCTGAGATAATAGTGTGGTTGGTATATGAATAAAATCGATTCCACGTTTAAAAGTTGAGGCTGCAAATCCACCTAAATCGCATAAAACGCCGCCACCCAAATTTATCAAAACCGATTTACGGTCAGCGCCTTTACTATTTAAGAAATCCCAAACCTTAGCTACACTTTCAATGTGTTTGTGCTCTTCGCCAGCTGGCAAAATATAAATTTCAGTACTTTGTGGAATAATATTGCTGATAATTGGAAAACAATACTTTTGGGTATTATTATCCATTAATATAAATATTTTACCTTTTTGACTTTTAACTAATTCATTAATATCACTTTCAATTGAATTTGTAAAAATAATTTCTGACTCTGATTGTGAATAAATCATTTTTTGATAGCTTTTTGATTACTAATTTCGCCCCCAAAAATATAGAATCTTTATCCATTAAAATAGTAATAAAATAAAAATTTGATCAATGATAACATTTGATAACACAGAAATTGCATTTCAGAGTAAAAGTAATTCAGGTTTAAAAAAACAGTATTATCTTTTTAAAATAATGGGTAATACCAATTTGGTGAAATTTTCCAACACGTTGGCCCGATTTGCCATAAAAATTGGATTTCCGGTAGGCTGGCTGGCAAAACCAACATTATATAAACATTTTATTGGAGGCGAAACCATTGAAATGTGCAAAAAAATAGTTGAAGAGTTGAGTAAATTCAATGTTAAAGCTATTTTGGATTATTCGGTTGAAGGCAAAGAAAATGACGAGGACATTGAAAAAGCGCTTCAAGAAACGTTGAATTCGATTAAAAATGCAGGTTCTAATCCAAACATTCCATTCTCTGTATTTAAGCCAACAGCATTTGGAAAATGTGTTGTACTCGAAAAAGCAAGTGCTGGATCAGAATTGAACGATAAAGAAAAAGAAGAGCTGGAAAAATTCAGGTCGAGAATTAAACAATTGTGCCAAACAGCTTTTGAAGCCGGTGTTCCAATTTTAATTGATGCCGAAGATTCATGGTATCAACCGGTTATTGATCAAGTTACCGAACAAATGATGGAAAAATACAACCAAAAATCAGCCATCGTTTTCAATACATACCAAATGTATCGTGTTGATAGACTTGATTATCTAAAAGCAGCTCATCAAAAAGCCGTGCAAGGAAATTATTTTCTTGGGGCAAAATTTGTAAGGGGCGCCTACATGGAAAAAGAACGTGCAAGGGCTGCCGAAAAAGGCTACCCAAGCCCTATCCAACCAGATAAAGACAGCACCGACAGGGATTATAACCTGGCATTAAAATTTTGTGTTGAGAATATCGACAAGATTTCCATTTTTAATGGAACCCACAATGATTATAGCTCAGCCTACCTTCCGCAATTGATGGAAGAACACGGACTTGCAAAAAACGACAAAAGAATTTGGTTTTCGCAATTGCTTGGAATGAGCGATAACATTAGTTTTAACCTTTCCTATGCAGGATATAATGTTGCAAAATATTTGCCTTATGGCCCGGTGAACCATGTGCTTCCTTATTTATTGCGCCGTGCCGAAGAAAACACTTCAGTTAAAGGCCAATCAGGAAGGGAATTGCTTTTGATTACCAAAGAATTAAAAAGAAGAAAAGCATTAAAATAACATTCATTGGGTCTGATTATTTAATGAGTGTTTATGTGAAATAGATACTTCTAAATAGCTCATTATATGAATATTAGTCATTAGAACTTAGAACTTAACATTAAGTTCAGATCCGAATCCCGTTTAGCGATTGCGAAATCCTTGACGGGATTTTTTTATGGGTGATAAGATTCTTAGAAGCGAAACAATTCGTTTTTTTAGTCTGATATTGAAATATTATCCAAATATCATAATTCATTCAAGCATTTACTCATTTACACATTCACTCATTCAAGCATTCATACATTCCCAACCGAAAAGGCCATCCCAAGCGATATGCACATATTTTCATATTGATATAAATCATGTAAAACCATTGCTTTAATGGGCTGTAAATTCGTAATTTTGTAACTTGTTAATACATCAATAAATAGAAAGAAAATGGATATAAACGAGTTTAAAAGTAAGCTAAAACCCATCAAAGAGTGGAACTATGATGTTACACCGCTTTACAGGGGATATACCGATAAAACGCTATATATAAATGTAGGTGAAAAGAGCATGTTGGAAAAAGCCGTCCCACCGCAGATGAAAGAAAAATTTATTGGTGGAAAAGGATATGGACTTAGGCTGCTTTGGGATGCCACAAAACCAGATACCAAATGGAATGATCCTGAGAATGAAATCATTATTTCAACTGGGCCAATTGCTGGCATCACCCAATATTCGGGAACTGGTAAATCTTTGGTTGTAACCATTTCACCACAAACTGATTCAGTAATGGACAGCAACGTAGGTGGATATTTTGGGCCTTTCCTTAATTTTTCGGGATTCGATTCACTTGAAATTCAAGGTAAATCAGAACAGGATCTTATTATTTTTATAGATGGTGAAAACGGTAAAATTACCCTTTTCGAAGCTCCCGAAGGTGTAACTGATTCGCATATACTTGCAACCTATTTAACCAAGGCTCTTGCAAATAGTGATGCAGGTAAAGACCTGGTTAAAGTATCGGTTGTTTCATCGGGAACAGCAGCAGAAACCTCATTGATTGGAATGCTGAATTTCTCATTTTACGATACCCGTAGAAAAGAAGTTCGCTTAAAACAAGCCGGTCGTGGTGGAATTGGAACAGTTCTTCGCGATAAAAAAATTAAGGCTATTGTGGCCAAAGTGGCCAAAGTGGGTGGCGATATGAACAATGTGGTGGATATGCCAGCCATCGTTGAAAGAGGCAAACGTTTCAACCTTGAAATGAAAAATCTGGATGAGTCGCAAGCACAAATGCGCTCAAAAGGCACAGCACATCTAACCAATGTGATGAACGATTATAATTTATTACCGGTAAATAACTTCAAATTTGGATGTCACCAAGAAGCTTATAAAATCCATGGTGATGTTTGGAAATCGTATTTTACCCAAGGTGTTCCTGATGGTTGCTGGATTGGCTGCAACATGTCGTGCGCAAAAGGCGTTGATAATTACGAACTTCGTTCGGGACCATACAAAGGCAGCAAAGTCTTGGTTGAAGGCCCCGAATATGAAACTACCTCATCTTTGGGTTCAATCATGGGCATCTTTAATCCCGATTTTACCATTGAATCGAATTTCTATTGCGATACTTATGGTATTTGTACCATTTCATGGGGTACCATCATGGGATTTATCATGGAATGTTTCGAAAATGGCATTCTTAACGAAGAACGCACCGGAGGATTAAAACTTAACTTTGGCAATGCCGATGCAGCCATGGAATTGTTACATCAATTGGCAAGAGGCGAAGGATTTGGAAAAACTGCGGGTTTGGGCGTCCGAAAATTAAAAGAACTGTTTGCAAAAAATGGCTGGGGCGATGCTGAATTTATGCAAGAAATTGGCATGGAAAACAAAGGCCTTGAATATTCCCAATATGTTTCTAAGGAATCATTGGCACAACAAGGTGGTTATGCAATGACCAACAAAGGCCCACAACACGATGAGGCTTGGCTCATTTTTATGGACATGGTAAATAACCAAATACCAACGTTTGAGAAAAAAGCAGAAGCTTTGCATTATTTCCCGATGTTCCGTACCTGGTTTGGATTGATGGGTTTATGTAAATTACCATGGAACGATGTGGAACCTGAAAACAACGGAGAATCAGATGAACCAGCAAAAGTACCGGAGCACGTTGATAATTATGTAACAATATATAAGGCTGTTACTGGAAAACCATTCGACAAAAAAGAATTAATTAGAATGTCGGAAAGGGTTTATAACTTCCAACGTATTTTCAACCTGCGCCGCGGTTATGGAAAACGGATACATGATGCACAGCCATATAGAGCAGCAGGCCCGGTTACAAAAGAAGAATATCTTTCATTGGAAGAACAATATGATAACCAAATGAGAGAAATTATTGGGATTGATCCAACCGGAAAAACCGTGGAGGAAAAAATGGCTATCACTAAAAAGCATAGGCTAGATCAGTACGAAAAATTGCTTGATGCCGTATATGCCCGTCGTGGATGGAACAAAAATGGTATTCCAACCATTGAGCATTTGAAAGATTTGGGCATGGATTTACCAGAACTTATTGAAACAGTAACGCCTCATTTATAGTCAAGTCATAATGTGACTTTCAACTTTCAAGAGCAGCAATTTGGGCTGCTCTTTTTATTCAAAAAAAATTATAAACCATTTAAATTTAATTACAATGTTTAATGTAAACGAATACTTTGATGGCAAAGTAAAATCAATTGGCTTTGATAACATAATGGGCAAACAAACAGTTGGAGTAATGGCAGTTGGTGAGTATGAATTTGGAACTTCTACAGTTGAAATTATGACTATTGTTTCGGGCAAACTGACCATCCAGCAACCAAACAGCGATCAATGGAAAACATATTCCAAAGGTGAATCATTTGAAATAGCAAAAGATGTAAAGTTTAAAGTGAAGATTGAAGAGCCAAGTTCATATTTGTGTCATTATTTGTAACAAAATCAATAATTATAATGTCTCGGAAATCGGGACATTTTTTTTTCTTCCTTTTTTGATGGATTCCAATTCATATTTAACAATTCCGATTTTCCCTGTTTAAATTCAAGTATCTAACATTCTATATATTCAAAATGTGTAAATTAAACACTTACCATAATATTTGATGGTTTCGGCGCAGCTAATTTAATTACATAGTATAGAATACTTTTAAAAATATTAATATTATTTATAGTAAATTCATTTATAAGTAATATAATATCAAATATTTAAATTATTTCTTTAAATTAAAATCAGTTTAATAATCTGTGCTATTTTACCTAAAAATAAGTCATTTAATATTTTGAAGACACAACGGATATTTATAAGTTTGCATAAATTAATCCAATACGTGTCATTATAACACTAATATGACTGCACAATTATTGAAAAAACAAATCCACATATTTCCAAAGATTGTGTCAAATTTGATTTTGATAAGCTAAATGGAGAAACCAGCTCAACTATTTATGATTAGCTGTGAAATCTCTAATGTAACTATAAAAGAAATTATTAATTTTTCGTTTAGATGCAATTATAACTATTGATAATCAACATATTATATTGAAGATTTTATTTTGACTTTTTAACTACGTAATGCTGAATAGCTTAAAAATATTTCTTTTAGCTGTATTTTTTGCATTTAGGTTCAACTCCTACTCGCAATTAAAAGAAATTTCTTTTGAACTTTATACCCATCTAAATGGATTATCAAATAGCCATGTAAATTGTATTTGTCAGGATGCCAAAGGGTTTATGTGGTTTGGAACAGATTATGGTGTCAATAAATTTGACGGTTTTAAATTTGTAAACTACACCAATAATCCAAACGACAAATATAGTTTACCTAGCGATGAAGTTTCAGCTCTTTACCTTGATAACAAAGGTTATTTATGGGTTGGCAGCTATAATGGACTAGCTAAATTTGACCATCTGACAGAGAAATTCCAAAACTACTTTGTAAACAAAGATTCAAATCAATATTATAAACCTGTTAGGGCAATAGTTGGCGACTCGTCATCTAATATATGGATTGGAACCTCCGGAAAAGGGGTAATGGTGATTGATGCCAACACAGGTTTTGAATTAAAGTCACAAAATGATTTATTGACTCAATTGATTGGGGATGAGTTTGTATATTCCCTTCTTATTGATCATAATAAAAACCTTTGGATTGGTACTGAAGGAAATGGAATAAAAGTATACAATCCTAATACTAATACAGTTAAGCATTATACTGCAAATAACTCAGTACTAAAAAGTAATTGGATTTTAACCTTATTCGAAGATAAAAATGGTAATATTTGGATTGGAACACGAGGCGGTGGTTTGTCTATCTTTAATACAAAAAAACAGGAATTTATAAATAGTTTGCAAATAGAAGGAATTCAGGATGAGATTTATTCCTTTACATACAGCAAAGACAGTTCCATATGGATTGGAACAAACGATGGCGGTTTAATTATTTATAATGACAGAACCAATCATTTTATTAAGCATAAAGCCTATGCCGAAGATGAACGGTTTAAGTCAAAAAGAATCCGGGCTATGTTTACCGATAAATATGGTAATATTTGGCTTGGTATTCACCAATTGGGTATTAGTTTAATGAAAAACTATGATCATCCATTTCGAAATTCGAATATCAAACTCCCTGCAATGGCGCAGTTAGCAAATTACTCAATTTTAGGGATTTTGCTAGACAGTAAAAGTAATTTATGGCTGGGCACAGATGGAAACGGTTTAATCAAATACAATTTAAAAACTAAAAATTATTGTCATTATCTCACAGATAAATCGAAACCAAATTCACTTCCCGATAATGTGGTAAGGACCATTTATGAAGACAAATTTAAAAATATATGGATTGGGACCTATAAAGGAGGACTTTCTAAATTTAGCGAAGCTTTCAACAATTTTAAAAATTTTTCACATAAACCAACCGATCCGCTTTCATTAAGTTACAACGATGTGGTTGCCATGGTCGAAGATGATAAAGATCGGTTATGGATTGCTACAAACGGTGGTGGACTTAATTTATTAAACCCTGACAATCAAAGCTTTACACACTTTTCATCTAAGGATTATATAAATAAAACAACAATTTGCAGCGAATGGCTAACCTGTCTTTACTGCGACTCCAGAGGTTATTTATGGATGGGTTCCTATTGGGGCCTTAGCAGATTTGATCCGAAAAATTTATTTTTTGAAAATTATTATAATGAATCAAATAATCCGGGTTCACTCTCCAATAATATCGTTTTTTGTATAAATGAGGATCATTTGGGAAATATTTGGATCGGTACAAAAAGCGGACTCAATAAATTGGATATCAAATCAAACAAATTTACACATCTCGGAATTAAAGAAGGGCTGCCCAATGAAGTAATTAATTCAATTTTAGCTGACAAACAAAATAACTTCTGGCTTGCAAGCAATAATGGTTTGTCAAGATATAACTATTCAACTGGCGAAATTAAAAGTTTCTATTATCAGGATGGGCTTATAAGTAATGAATTTATACATAATTCAAATTACATTGCTCCTAATGGTCAATTTTTCCTGGGTAGTGTATTTGGTTTTGATTCCTTTTTCCCTGATAGTATACAAGTCAATGATTATTTTCCCAAAGTGCTCATTACTGAATTTAAAATATTTAATAAATCAGTTCCAATTGGAAAAATGGATGACGGCAGAATAATTATTAAACAATCTATTACAGAAGCTCCAGAAATAAAACTGGACTATTATGACAACAGCTTTTCATTCGATTTTGTAGCCTTGGATTATGTCCTTCCAGAACGAGTAATGTATGCTTGCAAAATGGAAGGTTTTGAAACAAACTGGAACTATTTGGATTTTAAAAGGAGGTTTATTACTTATACAAATCTTGATCCGGGTACTTATACTTTTATGGTCAAAGCTTCGAGCAGAAAAGACGAATGGGGAGAAGAAGTTACCAAAGTTACTATTAACATTCGGCCTCCCATTTGGCAAACAGCTTGGGCTTATTTTATTTACGCAGTTTTATTCTCGGCTATAGGTCTTTTTGTTTGGAAATTGAATTACGATCGAATTGCTGAAAAAAGCCAATTGCGTTTTGAACGAATAAAACAAGCTCAAATTGAGAAACTAAACCAAACAAAACTTGAATTTTTTACCAATATTTCCCACGAATTCAGAACTCCATTGACCTTAATTATTGGGCCAATCGAAAACTTGCTCGAAAATGAAAAATTAAGTCATCATTATAAAAAAACATTAAACTTGATGTCGAGAAATGCACATCGCCTTTTGCGCCTTGTAAATCAATTACTTGACTTAAGAAAGATTGAGAAAGGAAACCTCAATTTACAAGCCAGGGAATCAGATTTAGTGCATTTTGTTGGTGAAATATTCCAGGCATTTGAAGAACTTGCTAAAAGAAAAAATATCAGCTATGAATTTGTAAAAAATGTTGACGAATTAATAATGTATTTCGATCACGATAAATTGGATAAAATCCTGTTTAACTTACTCTCAAATGCATTTAAATTTACCATGTCCAACGGGCAAATATGTTTAATCATTAAAAGTATTTCCAATGGCAGTGGGGATTATCCAAATGGAAATGTCCAAATTATTGTTGAAGACAATGGAAAAGGAATGTCCCCACATGTTTTAGATCAAATTTTTGAACGCTTTTATCAAGAGCCTGAAGCCGTTGGTTCTATTCAAAAAGGTACAGGAATTGGACTATCACTGACCAAAAGTTTGGTTGAAATTCACCATGGAAAAATTCAAGTAGAAAGTAAAAAAGGAGAAGGAAGCGTATTTACGGTTACACTTCCATTGGGAAAATCACATTTATCGGAAGATGAAATTGCCATAACAGAAAACACAAAAACAATTGTAGATGAACATCAGCCTTTGGTATATGAAGAATATGAAGAAACTTCATTTTTAAATACTGGCGATAAAGAAGCAGATGAAAACGCCCCACTCATTTTACTTGTTGAAGATAATGATGATGTGCGTTCCTATATAAAATCAGGGCTTAAAGATAAATATCGCATTGCAGAAGCTGAAAATGGAAAGGAAGGGCTTGAGAAAACACACAACCTAATGCCCGATTTAATTATTAGTGATGTTATGATGCCCGAAATGGACGGTATAACCTTTTGTAAAAAAATAAAAACAGAACTGGTCAGCTGCCACATCCCTGTGATATTGCTCACCGCAAAAACATCTATTGAGCATAGAATTGAAGGTTTAGAAACCGGCGCCGATTCTTATATACCAAAGCCATTTAATCCCAGGCACCTGCTTGTAAGAGTTCAAAAATTGATCGAATTGAGGCTCATTCTTAAAGATAAATTTAAAAATGACATGAATTTTGAGCCCATAGATATGGCTATCACTTCTGTAGACAAAAAATTTCTAAATAAAGCCGTTGAATTAATTAAACAAAAAATATCAGATACTGACCTTGGGGTTGAAACTCTTGGAAATGAGATTGGCATGAGCCGAGGTCACTTGTACAGAAAACTTAAAGGACTGGTTGGCCAAACGCCTAGTGAATTTATCCGAACTATTCGATTAAAACAAGCAGCACATTTGTTAACTAATGAAGATATCCCGGTTTCTGAAGTAGGCTACCTGGTCGGTTTTACTTCTCCATCCTATTTTTCAAGTTGTTTTAACAAACAATATGGCCTCACACCTACCCAATATAGAGAATTACCACAAAGTGACTAACAGTCAATAAATTAATCCTCTTTCATTTATTTTCATCCATTAAAAAGTTACATAATTTATAGCTTTTAATACATAATTATTAGTCATGTGACATGCACAACATCATATGATACATATATTATAAAGGTTCTGTTGAAAGAGCAATACCTTTGATAGAATAAACATTCTTTCCATTAAAGGTTTTATAATGAAATTTACTATACTTATTATTTTAGCATTAGCATTTAATGCTTGCACAAATTTGGAGAATCCGAAATCGGAAAGGATTGAAAATACTGATTCTGGCCTTATTGATAGAAATGCCACCCTTGAAACAAAGGCTTTATATAATAACCTCAAAAAATTATCAAAAACAAATATTTTATATGGTCATCAGGACGACATGGCCTATGGTGTAGGTTGGTGGAATGTTGAAGACAGATCAGATGTTAAAGAAGTTTGTGGAAGTTATCCTGCAGTTTTTGGATGGGAACTTGGTGATCTTGGCCAAGAAAGGAGCCTGGACTCAGTGCTTTTTACAGACATTCAAAATTGGATTGTAAAAGCATACAAGCTAGGAGCTGTAAATACTGTAAGTTGGCATATGGATAATCCAATTAACAGCAAAGATAGCTGGAATTGTACAAAAGCGGTTTATAGTATCCTCCCTGGTGGTGTAAAGCATAACTATTATAAAAATCTCCTTAAAACATTTGCGGGTTTTGATGCCAAATTGGTTGATGATAATGGAACTGCTATTCCTATTATTTTCAGGCCTTTTCATGAACAAAATGGAAGTTGGTTTTGGTGGGGAAAAAATAACTGCACAAAGGAAGAATATAAATCCCTTTGGCAATTTACTGTTCATTATTTGCGAGATTCACTGAACATCCATAACTTAATATATGTCTATTCACCTGATGGACAGTTCGATGACTATATGGATCGCTATCCAGGCAACGATTATGTTGATGTGATGGGCCTTGATTATTACTTCAGGGGCAAGATTGACAGCAAGCATATTGAACACTTTACAAAAACGCTTATCGAATTAACAAAATCAGCTAAATCAAATAATAAATATGCCACTCTAAGTGAAACAGGTTATCAATCATTACCTGATTCATTATGGCACACAAAAGCTATTTTAAATCCAATAAAAAATAACAAAGGCAAAATAGAACTGGCTTATATGCTGTGTTGGAGAAACGCTAATAGGATACATCATTTTACACCCTATCCGGGACATCCATCGGCCAAAGACTTTAAAGTTTTTTATTCCGATCCGTTTACGCTTTTTGCAAATGATATTAAAGATCTCTACAAATAATAAATATGGAATTTTTGAAAAATATAGTATCCATGGTTACAAGCAGCTAATTAAATATGAAATTAAGTATGTTAGACATATTAATTGTACTGCTCTATCTCTCATCTTTAGTGGTAATTAGTCTCATCCTGAAAAAAAAGGCTTCTAAAAATATAGATGCCTATCTGTTGGGTAGCAATAAATTGCCATGGTATATGCTTGGTTTATCAAACGCAACAGGCATGTTTGATTTTTCCACCATGATCTGGCTAGTTACTCTGGTCTTTGTTTACGGTTTAAAAAGTATATGGATTCTTTGGCTATTGCCTGCATTTAACCAAATTTTTTTAATGGTTTATCTCTCTGCATGGATTAGGCGTTCAAATGTTAAAACCGGAGCCGAGTGGATTGATACAAGGTTTGGCAAAAGTAGGCAAAGTAATATGGCAAGATTGATTGTTGTTGTTTTTGCACTGTTTTGCTGTTTGGGATTTATGGCTTATGGCTACATAGGCATTGGAAAATTTATTGATATTTTTCTATCATGGCAATATATTTCAACATATCTGCCATTTAGTTTACCAAAAGAATTTGTACCTCACCTCTATGGTATATTAATAATGATGTTTGCAGTATTTTATGCCATACTTGGTGGAATGACAGGTATTGTTTGGGCAGATATATTGCAATACCTTATCATTACTATCTCTGCCATTGTTATTGGACTACTGGCAATGGATGCAATGGCTTCGTATCCTCTAAACGTACCTAACGAATGGCATAGTCCGCTTTTTGGCTGGAAACTAAATATGGACTGGACAGGGATAATCGATGAAGTTAACTACAAAATAAACAACGACGGTTATTCCTTATTTTCAATCTTTTTTATGATGATGTTATTTAAAGGCGTCCTTGTGAGCTTTGCCGGTCCGATGCCAAATAACGAGATGCAAAAAATCCTATCGGCCAAGTCACCAAAAGAAGCAGCCAAAATGAGTGGGTTTGCATCTGTGGCGTTAATGCCAGTAAGGTATTTGATGATTGCAGGTTTTGCCATTCTTGGAATTATTTATTATAACCAGCTAAACCTCACAGTTTCAGGTAAAATAGATTACGCTCAGATAATTCCATCTACAGTAAACAAATTTGTACCAATTAGCTTATTGGGCATAATGCTAGCCGGTTTAATAGCAGGATTTATCTCAACTTTTGCAGCCACTCTAAATACAGTACAAGCTTATATTGTGAACGATATTTATTTAAAGTACATAAACCCTGATGCATCTGACAAAAAAATTGGTTCAATGAACTATTATACCGGTATACTAGCTGTAATTGCTTGTATTCTTGCCGGGATTCTTAGCAAAAATGCAAACAGTTCTATGGTGTGGATTGTATCAGGATTAAGCACTAGTTATGTTGTCTCCAATATACTAAAATGGCATTGGTGGAGATTCAATGGCAATGGATATTTCTGGGGAATGATTGCCGGATTATTATCAACATTGATTTTCTCTGTCATTTTGCCGGATTCAATGGCTTTATATTATTTTCCATTCCTGCTAATAATTTCTGTAATCGGATGTTTTGCAGGCACTTATTTTGGATCACCAACAAACAACGAAACATTGATAACTTTTTACTGCTCTGTTCATCCATGGGGATTCTGGAATCCTGTATATGAAATGGCAAAAGCTATGAATCCAGGATTCGAAAAAAACAAATCATTTGGTACAGATATGCTGAATGTCGTTTTGGGGATTATTGCCCAAACTTCATTGGTGCTTATTCCTATTTATTTGGTGTTGATGGATTCTCAACCTTTGTTTATATCCATAATAATTTTTCTGTTTTGCGCCATTATTTTAAAAAAAACATGGTGGGACAAACTCGAAAATGAAGAAAATGAATACCCAAAAAGGTTTGGAGCAAATAAATCAATATATCATAATTATATAGTTCAAAAAAAAATTTAGGTTAATCATTTTAAAAAAGTTGATTTTGAAAGCTATGATCAAAACCGGGAATAGACAAAGTAAAATTTATTAAAAAAGGTATCGATTCAAATAAGTTTTCTGTTCCCGGTCATAGCCTAAGAGACAAAAGGAGATATCGAATTTTGTAACAAATTTAAGAATAAGAAGGCCTTATTGGTCTTTATAATGAAACCAAAATATTATCATTCAATAAAAAACAACAAATGCAATATTTTAATAATCGACTTGAAAAGTTAAATAAAGAATACAATTCCATTATTCAACGCAAAAATGAGATAGTTGAACTTGGAAATGGAATTTTTGACCGATACAAATTCCCTGTTCTTACGGCTTCTCATGCACCTTTATTCTGGCGCTATGATTTAAATCCCCAAACCAATCCTTATCTGCTTGAGCGGTTTGGCATTAATGCAGTTTTTAATGCTGGGGCAATAAAATTCAATGGAAAGTATGTTGTTGTTGCAAGGGTTGAAGGAAACGACCGGAAATCTTTTTTTGCAATTGCAGAAAGCGAAAACGGAATAGATAACTTCCGATTTTGGGATAAGCCTGTTATCATGCCCGAAACAGAAAATCCGGATACCAATGTATACGATATGCGATTAACACAGCACCAAGATGGTTGGATTTATGGAATTTTTTGTACCGAACGAAAAGACACTTCAAAGCCAGATGACACAACAGCGGCAGTTGCAGCGGCTGGAATTGCCCGTACAAAAGATTTAATAAAATGGGAGCGGCTAAATGATTTGATTTCCTATTCAGGACAGCAGCGCAATGTTGTTTTGCATCCCGAATTTGTTAATGGCAAATACGCATTTTATACCCGTCCACAAGATGGTTTTATTGATACAGGTTCTGGAGGAGGCATTGCATTCGGTTTATCAGATTCGATGGAAAAAGCCGAAGTAAAAGAAGAAAAAATCCTTGACCCTAAAATTTATCATACCATAACCGAAGTTAAAAACGGACAAGGCCCTGCTCCTATAAAAACGAGCAAAGGATGGCTACATCTAGCGCATGGTGTACGAAATACAGCAGCCGGTTTGCGCTATGTTCTTTATATGTTTATGACTGATTTAAAAGATCTTACAAAGGTAACTTATCATCCGGCAGGTTATTTTATTGCGCCAATTTGCGAAGAACGTGTTGGTGATGTTTCAAATGTTGTTTTTTCAAATGGTTGGATTGCCGATGAGGAAGGAAAAGTATTTATTTATTATGCCTCTTCCGATACCAGATTACATGTTGCCACATCAACCATCGATAAATTGCTTGACTATGCTATGAATACTGCTTCCGATAGACTTAGCTCGAATAAATCGGTTGAACAGATAATTTCAATAATTGACAAAAATTTTAATTTCAAATGAAAAGGAGAACACGTCTCTCCTAGACAATAATTTAAAAAAAATGAAATAAGACGTGTATATTTTATTAATAGTAACTAAAAACCTACAACCTAAAATGAAAAGAAAGGAGAAATTATTTGAATTGAAAATGCAAACCTAAACATTAAAAAAGGGTAATTGATTAGATGACTGTGCTTTTGTTCATCAAGTTATTTACCAGGTAATTATTATTTTTTTATTTATTAACCTATCAAATTTTACGGAGGTTTTATGAAAAAACTTATTTTGTATTTATTAACAATTTGTATTGGTTATGTATACACAGCCAATGCACAAACCATTACCGGTGTTATCACAAACACTGATGATGGACAACCACTTCCAAGAGTAAATATCCAGGAAAAAGGGACAACCCAGGGAACAATTACAGACTTGAGCGGTGCTTATACCATCAATGTTTCAGGCCAAAATTCCGTTTTGGTAGTTTCGTTTGTTGGCTTCAAACCCCAAGAAATAACAGTTGGAAGTCAAAACGTAATTAATATTGCCCTTGAAGTAGAGGCAACAGGAATAGACGAAGTTGTAGTAGTTGGTTACGGTACAATGAAGAAGAAAGACTTGACCGGTTCAGTAGCTTCTGTTTCAGAGAATGATTTAAAGTCCAGCATCTCTACTAATATTGACCAGGCAATTCAAGGTCGTATATCAGGAGTTCAGGTAACGCAAAACTCAGGACAACCGGGAGGTGCAACTTCCATTCGGATTCGGGGAGCAAGTTCTGTTTCAGGTAGTAACGAACCCCTATATGTTGTTGATGGAGTTCCATTTTTAGGAAATGGACAAAGCATTGGAGGTTTTGATTGGGCAGGAGGAACCAACGGTCAAAACAAAGTTAACCCACTTTCAACAATTAATCCTGCGGATATAGTTAATATTGAAGTTCTTAAAGATGCTTCCGCTTCTGCAATTTATGGTGCACAGGCAGCAAATGGTGTAGTTCTCATAACAACAAGACGAGGGAAAAAAGGAGCAGCAAAAGTTTCATACAATGGTTATATGGCTCTGCAAGAACTCCCCAATAAGATAAATATGATGAACTTAAAACAATATGCGGCATATGAAAATCAGATTGCTGATGAACTAGAAAACACCAAGTCTGAATATTATTTAGATCCTACCATAGTTGGTGATGGCACAGACTGGCAGGATGAAATTTTCAGGAAAGCATGGATGCAAAACCATCAGATATCTGTTACTGGTGGTACTGATAATATTGCTTATGCATTCTCTGGGGGTTATTTTGACCAAGATGGTATTATTATCGGATCAGATTTTAAGCGATATACAACCAGGATGAATCTGGACAGTGAAGTAAAAAAATGGTTAAAAGTTGGTGGTGCGCTCTCTTATGCACAAACAAACGAAACCATTACATTGAATGATGGAGGTGACGGAGTTATTATTCAGGCATTACTCATGCAACCTGATGTTCCCGTTTATGATTTGGATGGCAATTTTGCAGGACCAACAGTAGTAGAAGGTGCCTCGCAATATAATCCAGTTGCACTTGCACTTCAAAGGAACAATACACTAAAACGCCAGCGTATTACCGGAAACGCATATATTAGTGTTGACCCTATAAAAGGAATGAATTTTAGGAGCGAGTATAGTTATGATTTAAACAATGCGGGCCAGAAAGCTTTCTTCCCGACTTTTGAATGGGGACTGCTTAAAAATGATATTAATAAAATGAGGATACAAGCAGATCAAAGTAAATTTTGGGTTTGGAAAAATTACCTTACTTATGATTTAAAGTTTGCCGGATCACATAACCTCAAGATGATGTTTGGACAGGAGATGCAAAAGTCGTGGTGGACAGGAAATACACTGATAAAGCAAGGTTTTACATCAAACGATATTCTGGTAATGACAAATGACGGCGTCTATTCATCAAACACAGGATGGGAAGATGCCTCAACTCAAATGTCATATTATGGTCGTTTTAACTATAATTATGCCGATCGCTATTTGGCCACATTCACTTTCCGTGCCGATGGTTCTTCGAAATTTGGTGCAGATAATAAATGGGGATATTTTCCTTCAGGATCATTAGCCTGGAGAATTAACAACGAAGCCTTTATGAAAGACATTAAAGCCGTATCGAATTTAAAACTTAGGCTCAGTTATGGTTCTGTAGGAAACATGCCAAGTTCAACCTACCTTTATGGTGCTTCCATGGTTTCTGTTACTACTGCATTCGGAACAGGATATTTACCCGAAAAATTTCCAAATAGCCAATTAAAGTGGGAAACTACTGAACAATTTGACCTTGGAATAGATTTAGGAATGCTGGATAATCGCATTGAACTACAATTTGATATTTACAAAAAGAACACTAGAGATCTGTTGTTGCAGATTTCCGTACCAAGTTATATTGGTGGCTCTAATGCTGGCGAAGATATTCAGGCACCATTTGCTAACATTGGTAAAATGGAAAACAAAGGATTTGATATATCGTTAAACACCAGAAATATTCAAAACAGTAAATTTAGCTGGAATACTAGTTTAACTTTTTCTTTAAATAGAAATAAAGTAGTTGAATTAAATAGTGAAACAGCTGAATATTATCAGAGTTTGTATTGGTACAGTGAATTCCAGACTGCAACACTTACAAAAGTAGGCCTGCCAGTCGGTGTTTTTTATGGATATGAAATGGAAGGGATTTTCCAGGATGCAAATGATATTGCAAGCCATGCTGTACAAATTGCAGATCCCACAAATCCTTCAGCAAACTTTATTGATAAAAAACAAGGTGTTTGGATTGGAGATGTTAAATTCAAAGATATTTCAGGACCAGATGGAGTGCCGGATGGTAAAATCGACACCTATGACCAAAAAGTAATTGGAGATCCAAATCCTAATTTTACTTATGGATTGAATAACACCTTCACTTATGGCAATTTTGACCTTACTATCTATTTGTCAGGCGCCTATGGTGGTGATATTCTAAACTATTCCAGGGTTCAAACCGAAGGCCAAACCAGCGTTTGGAGCAATCAAAGCACCAAAGTTGTTGATCGCGCCAGGTACGGAATGATTGATCCAAGCGGAAGCACAACTGATCCTTACAACTATCAAATCACAAATCCAGGTACAGATGTTCCAAGGGTAACTTCCAATGATAACAACAGGAATAACCGCATGTCCACCAGATTTTTAGAGGATGGTAGTTATTTAAGGATTCAGAATATTTCATTGGGATATTCACTTCCACAAAACCTGGTTTCAAAAGTTGGCATCCATGGTTTGAAAGTTTATGCAAACATTCAAAACGTCTATACATTCACCAAATACACGGGATACGATCCAGAGATTGGAGCATTTAACCAAAATGCAATGATGCAAAATATTGATATGGGCCGTTACCCAAGTCCAAGAGTTTATACATTTGGCGTTAATGTTGATTTTTAACCACAAAATATTCTTTGAAAATGAAAAATCAAATAATTTATATATGCCTTTTTGTTGTTCTTTTAATAACAACATCGTGCGCAAAAGATTTTTTAACCGTAGATCCGGTTGATAAAAGGGTTGTTGATAATTTTTATAAAACTGAAGCCGAGGTCCGTGCTTCAACATCGGTACTTTATGGCGGTCGCGGTTGGTTTAACTATCTAGCCGGACTCATGTTCTATGCTGGCGATATGTCTTCTGGAGATATGTATTACACCTATGACCAAGAAGGGCAGTTTTTCTACTTTTCTTTTAATAACGGCAATGCCCATCTTTCCAGTGGTTGGAAAAGTTTATTCAGGGTTAATTCATATTGTAATTCCGTGATTAACGATATGCCAGAACCAGCCAGAAAAAATGGTGTAAATGAACAGGTAATTCAAGCAGCTCTTGGGGAAGCTCACTTTGTGAGAGCATGGGTTTATTTTCTTTTGGCCGAATATTGGGGTGAAGTACCAATTATTGAAAATGCTTCTGAACTTATTGGTTCGGGCAATATGTTGGTTCCCAAAAATACCAAAAGCAGCCTTTATGAATTTATCCGCAGAGATTTGGTTTTTGCAGAAGCAAATCTTCCAGGTAAAGATGATCAGCCTGGCAGAGCTACAAAATGGGCTGCAAAAGGTTTACTTGCAAAACTTTACCTGACTATGGCATCAAATTTAAGCGATCCAAAATCTTCAGAATACTTTGGTCTTGCAAAACAATATGCACAGGAAGTGATTGATAATTCAGATGGTATTGGCCTAAATCCAAGTTATTCTGAACTTTTCACAGTGGAAGGTAACAATAACATGGAATCGCTTTTTGCCTTGCAAATGTTAGGTGCGAAAGGTTATGGTCTTGGAAGCCCTCGTAATGTTGCATGGTCAAGAAGTTCTATAATTGCAGATCAAACCTGGGGAGCCGGAAAAAGTCCAACTCTTGATTTCCAGAATGATATAGAAGTTGGTGATGCGCGCAGAAAATACATTATTATGCAGAGTGGAGATTATTATGAAGAATTGAACAGGGCAGGCGGTGGCTATACATATAATATCCGGACAGCAGATCCTGCAGATCCTGCTAAAGCCATTGAAGGACCAGGAGCAACGTTAAGCCATATTAAAAAATACGTTATTGGAAAAGCCGCCGACTGTAACAATCAAGTTGGAACAGATCAGGATGCCGGTAATAATGTTTACTTTATGCGTTTTGCCGAAATTTATCTTATTTATTGTGAAGCAGCTATTGGAGCAGGAACAGAAACTTCAGATCCTCTTGCTATTCAGTATATAAACTTAGTACGAGATCGTGCAGGCCTGGCAGGCAGAGTAGCGCCTCTAACTTTTGATGAAGTAATGCACGAACGACGCATAGAATTTGGAATGGAAAGTATTAGATGGTTTGATGTCAAACGTATGTTTTATCGCGATCCACAATCGGCAGTTGATTACTTAAATGCCCAAAACCGAGAAGATACATATGTTGCAAATACTTCAGATGCAAATTTGCTGAATACGTATGAAGGATATGATCTCATTCCACCAACAACCAGAATAACAATCTATGCCAGCCAAATTGAAGCTTTTCCTATTCCTTCAGAAGCTATTTCGTCAAATCCTGGACTAGAGGGAGATGCTGTTGAGTATATTTTTGAATAAACTTAAAATGAAATATTCAATGAAAACATTAAAAAGAATCACCTTATCACTCCTGCTAATATTCATAGCATCGAGTACGTTTGTGTCCTGCAATAAGGATGATAATAATGGTAAAAATCCTACAATATCATATATCCGGGTAACTGATCCCAATGCATCAGACTCATTGTTAGTCAGCGGATATTTAGGCGATTTGATTGCTATCATGGGCAACGATTTGCAGAATTTGAAAGAGCTTTGGTTCAATGATCAACAAGCCAAACTTAATCCTGCTTATATTACTCAAACATCAATCATAGCTACTATACCAGGAACAATACCTGAAATTGTTACCAATACAATGAAACTGGTTTTTTCTGACGGTCAAACTCTGGAATATCCATTCATAGTAGCAGTTCCAGCTCCCAGCCTGTCAAAAATGCTGTGCGAATATGTTCCGGCAGGCCAAACAGCAGTGATCCTGGGAAATTTCTTTCTCCCAGCTGAGGGACAAAATGAACCAAATGTTTATTTTGCAGGAAATATAAAAGCTGAAATTGTTTCGTACACCATGGAAGAGATTAGAGTTATTGTGCCCGATAATGCCGGTGTTGGTAAAATTACTGTTGAATCAATGTACGGAAAAAAAACATCCAGCTTTATTTTTAGGGACAATACCAATTTAATACTTGATTTTACAAGTTCTTCATATGGTAATCCCTGGGGTAAAGGAGGTTTTGGAACAGCAGATGATTGCTCCGGTCAATATCTCAATTTTGTTGGAACAATGGGTGGCTGGAGTTGGCAGGACAAAATGATGTTCGCTTATTTTGCATCAGCCGGTGCAGGTGTTAAACCGATCGCCAGTGGTTTAACAGATTACCTAGCTGTCCGTTTCGAAGCCAACGTAGTAACTTGGTCAGATGCACCAATGATAATCTGGTTTGATAATCAGGATAGAATTACAGTTGATGAAGCATCGCTTCCTCAGGCTCACTGGAAACCTTATAATAAAGATGGAGTAAAATCAGAATATAAAACTGGTGGTTGGATTACAGTAACCATTCCGCTAAAAGATTTTTATTACAACAAGGATGAATCAAAATCTGATTTGAAAATCGATAACATTGAAAATTACACCAATATCAATTTCTTCATCTTTGGGGCTGCCGATGGCACATATCCAATTGATATACGCATTGACAACGTTCGTGTTGTTCATTTATAATGGATTAATAATAAGATACTATGCAAACAAAAATAATTAAGCATAAAAAATTTGCGGTACTTTTAATACTGGGAATTCTCAGTATCGCTACTTTCTTTACTTCTTGTAAAAAAGATGACAAAAACAACAATGTTGAACTTTTCAGCTATGGGCCTGTGCCTATAGCTCGTGGTGCTGAATTAAAATTTATCGGGGTCAACCTGGATAAAGTAACTTCCATTGTTCTACCTGATAATATTGAGATTTTAGTTGCAGATTTTGGATCGCAAACATCTGATTTAATTACAATTACAGTTCCACAAAATGCAGTTGAAGGCTTTGTTGTGCTAAAATATGCAAATGGAGAAATTACTACTAAAACGCCAATCGGTTTTTCAGAACCAATCACACTGGATGCTTTCAGTCCTGTAACTATCAAACCAGGTTCTGAATTAACAATTACAGGTGAATACTTAAACCTGATTGGCCAAGTCATTTTCCCCGAAAATGCAATAGTCGACAGTACAGATTTTATTAGTCAATCGAGAAATGAGATTAAGTTAATTGTTCCCGAGGAAGCAAAATCTGGAAAAATTACTATTACAAATGGTGCAGCTGATCCAATTATCATCTATTCTCAATCTGAACTTTCGGTCATTTTACCTGCTGTTTCAGCCATTGCTCCAAATCCCATAAAAGTGGGAACCGATTTAACGATAACAGGTACTGATTTGGATTTGGTTAAGTTAGTTTCTTTCGGTGGAAATAGAATAGTAACCACATTCACAGAACAAACTACTACATCAATCACAGTCACTGTTCCTTTAAATGCTGAAGATGGTAAAATAATTGTGGTTCCTGCATCACTAGTACAGGTTGAATCTACCGATGAATTAGTAATGGTAGATCCTTCTGATATCGTAGTTAATCCAACAAGTGTTAAAAACGGGGAAACAATTGCTGTAACCGGAACCGATTTGGATTTGATAAACAAAGTAACTTTTGGAGGTGGTATTGAAGGAACTATTCAGGGTGGAGGAACTTCCACAGCAATTAGCGTCACAGTTCCAGATGCAGCCCTAACCGGTGAAATTTTATTTGGAACAACGACTAATAAATCTATTTCCGGCGGTACAATAACGATTATTGATCCTGCAATTACCAATTTTGCGCCAACATCCGTCAAGGCAGGTGCCGATATTGTTATTACAGGATCTGATCTTGATTTAGTTGCATCCGTAAAGTTTTTTGGTGGAATAACCGGAACCATTGGTGCAAGAACAGGAACTTCACTTACAGTAACAGTGCCTGTTGGTGCACAAACAGGTGTAATTACTTTGGTTGCAATAAATGGAGTTAATGTTGAATCTTCAGGAACTTTCACCATATTGCAGAATCTTCCGGTTTTTACTTCATTTTCCGAACTTAAAGGAACCCAGGGAAAGATATTGACTTTAAATGGTACAAATATGGATTTAATAAAAACACTTATATTCCCAGGCAATATAGCTGCCACAGAATATGGTATTAAATCTAGTACGATAGTTGAAGTATATGTTCCTATGGAGGTTCCTCTGGGCATTGGACAGATTAAAGAGATTACTTATGAGGGAGAAGAAGGTCTTTTACCCGCTCTTTTCTTTGGTTACCAACAACCAATTACCGCCCAAACAATAATTGTGATGGACTATGAACAACATGGTGGTCACAACGGTTATTGGGATGCTGCATGGAATACTTCTTTTTCAAGTATTATGAATGAAAATGGCAATACTTTTATTACATCAACCGGATCAATTAATGGTTGGTTTATGAATTGTAACCATCAAGGAAGTGGTGCACCAGGTCCGATAATTGATAACATCGAAAATTATGTATTAAAAGTCGATGTAAGAACCGATATTGGGGTAACAGGTGCTGAAAATGCTGCTATTCAGTTCGTATTCGGTGACAATTGGAAATGGTATGGCGCAGGGTTGATACCTGCAAGCACTTATGGCGATTGGGTAACTGTATCAATACCCGTAAGTACATGGAACCTAACTGGTACATTAAACCTATCTTCAGGCACAAATGGACTTTATGGTGGTCCAATTCCTGCAGGTGTTAGCATGGATAACATTCGTTTTGATCCAAAATAAAAAAATTTAAATGAAATATTAAAGGATAGTCTTAATTTAGGCTATCCTTTTTATTCTAATCCAACTAATTATGACAAAATATTTATTCATTCTTATTTTAGTTTCAATTTTCACTTCTTCATGCAAAAAAGGTAATCAAGACCAGGATATTACTCCACCACAGGTAATTTCTACCCTACCAGCCGATGGACAAACCAATATTCCAATTACTTCTGAATTGACTGTTGAATATGATGAGTTTATCATATTGGCCGGCACCTACAATATCACAATAAATGGAATCAAAAGTCTGGCTACAGGCTCTGGCAAAAAAATTACAATTCAAGCTCTCCTAGCGGTTAACACAAATTATACGATAACAATTTCCAAAAATTCGGTAAAAGATACAAATGGAAATTTTGCCAGCGAATACAGCTTTTCATTTACTACAACTCCAGGTGTGGTTTTCAATATTGCTTCAAATCTGGTAACTCCCAATCCATCTACACAAGTAGCAAATCTTTACAATTTCTTAAAAAATAATTTCGGAACCAATATCATTTCCGGAACCATGGCGGCCCACAGCACCAATATAAATGAAGCTACCTGGGTTTATAATCAAACCGGAAAATGGCCTGCTCTTACTTGTTTCGATTTTATTGATCATACCAATTTGAATCAAAATTGGATTGCATACCAAGCACCTTTTACTTTAGGAAGCGATTGGTGGAATAATAACGGAATTGTTGGCCTGATGTGGCATTGGCGAGATCCTTTAACAAAATCCGGAGCATTTTATACCGCTGAAACTACTTTTGACATTTCTAAAGTAACAGACCCTACATCAAACGAATACAAAGCTATGATTGTAGATATTGATACCATTGCCGGTTATCTCCGGGAATTTAAAGATGCAAATATCCCAGTAATTTGGCGCCCACTGCACGAAGCCGCAGGTGGTTGGTTTTGGTGGGGAGCCAAAGGAGCTGCACCATGCAAAGCCCTGTGGCAAATCATGTTCGATAGATTGGTAAATTATCATGGATTAAATAATCTTATCTGGGTTTGGACAACAAATACCAGTTCCGATGCTTTAAATTGGTATCCCGGTGATGATTATGTGGATATTATTGGCATGGACATTTATCCGGGCGAAAATCAGCATGGTTCGCAATATGTCGAATTCAATAAAGTAAAAGAAATATTCAGTGGCAAAAAAATAATTACACTTTCTGAATGCGGATCTGCTCCTGATCCGGCATTGATGCTTCAATATGGCGACGCCTGGTCGTGGTTTATGCCCTGGAATGGAGATTTCACCGAAAGTGATAAACACAATGGCACCGATTGGTGGATAAAATTCTTTGGTTATGATTATGTTATTACCAGGGATAAAATGCCTGATTTGAAATAAAACGATTAAAAAATATTTAATCATGGATTCAAAAATAAAAACAATCTGTATAATTTTTTGTTTACTGATACCAAATATATTGGCTGCCAATGTATCTGTTCCTGCCATTTTTGGCGATCACATGGTACTCCAACAAAATGCTGAAATTAAATTATGGGGCTGGGGTAAACCGCGGGAAAAAATCATTATAACTACCTCCTGGAGCACCGATACATTGAGGACAGAACCGAATAATCAGGCCAATTGGTCAATCACCTTAAAAACACCTTTGGCTGGAGGACCCTATTTTATTAGACTACAAGGATATAATACATTGCAAATCAACGATGTACTAATTGGTGAAGTTTGGTTACTCGCAGGTCAATCCAATATGGAATGGAGTGCCCGCATGGGAATTGACAATGCCGATGAAGCTGTTAAAAATGCAACTCAAAATCAAATAAGGTTTTTTTCCGTAACACATAGAACCGCAGACTTTCCTAATTATGACATTGACGGAAGCTGGATAGTTTGCAGTCCCCAGACTATGATTGACTTTAGCGCACTTGGGTATTTCTTTGCGCAAAAGTTAAACGGAAAATTAAATGTGCCGGTTGGGCTAATTAATACCAGTTGGGGCGGAACCCCAATCGAAGTTTGGATTCCTGAAAAAGGAATATTAAGTAATCAAAGATTGCTTGAAGCATCAAAAAAAATTACACAAATGGCTTGGGGGCCGCGTGAACCGGGGCGTGCATATAATGCCATGATTGCTCCAATGATGCCATTTAAGATTGCAGGTGTTTTATGGTATCAGGGCGAAACCAATACAGCAAACCCGGAAGCTTACACAGAAATGCTGCAAACATTAATCAATAGCTGGCGTGAAGGATTTAAAACGGATTTCCCTTTTTATTTTGCACAAATTGCACCTTATTATGATTATAGTCCAAATGCAGGCGTAAAAGTAAGGGAAGCACAACGTCGTGTACTTTCTGTACCAAAAACAGGAATGATTGTCGTATCTGATATTGGCGACACTTCAAATATTCACCCACGTAAAAAACTTGAGGCCGGTTATCGGTTTGCTGATTTGGCGCTTAACCAATGTTATGGCTTTAAAGAATTTCCAGTTTCAGGGCCATTGTTTTCGGGATTCAATATTGATGGACAAAAAGTAATTGTTGATTTTAAATACAATGAAGGAATGTATGTAAAAGGAGGAATATTGAACCTGTTTGAGCTGGCCGGTACAGACGGAATATGGTATCCTGCCAAAGCAATAATCAAAAACAATCAAGTAATTGTAAGTGCTTCAAAAGTGAAAAAGCCTGTGGATGTTCGATTTGCCTGGGGTAATACTGCTACTCCAAATTTGTTTAATTCCAACAATTTGCCGGCTTCATGCTTTAATTCGCAAAAAATATACTAAGAACAATAAAATATCAACCATTCATTCATATTATGAAAACAATAAAACCAAGGCAATTTTTCATTGTCTTTTTATTGATTTGTTCCGTTGGTTCTAATGTTTCAGGGCAATTCCAAAACAATATAGAACAAGTAAACTCTAAAGACACTATTAAATCATTGCCCTTGAGGAATTCAGATGCAGAAAAGCTGTTAGAAAATCTGAAAAAATTATCCGAAACCGGAAAAATAATGTTTGGCATGGCTAATCCAACTACTCTTGGGTATTCAAGCGGTCCAAAAAATAGCGATATCAATAACTCCGATTGCAAAGACATAACCGGCTCACATCCTGCATTTCACGAAAGTGATTTTATGTGGTATTCGGATCGTTCTTTTATGAAAACAGATATAGAAGCCATGCGAAAAGCCTACCAACGAGGAGCCGTTTGCGGTTATTGCTGGCACAACCGAGGCCAAAACAGTGATGAATTTTATGCAAAAAAGAATGGTAAATTTACCAAAGACAAAGATTTGGTAAAACAAATTGTTGCTTCCAATAACCGAAAAACCAATAAAGCCTTAGATTGGTATCTCACAAAATTGGATAAAGAAGTAATTCCTGTTTTTAACGAATTGGAGTTTCCTCTAATATTCAGGCCTTTCCACGAAATGAACGGTGACTGGTTTTGGTGGGGAACTGATAATTGTACCGCAAAAGAATATCAAAAAATATTCAGGCTTACGGTTGATTATTTACGTGCACAAAATGTAAAAAATCTGCTCTACGCCTGGTCTGTGAACGTGGATGCTACATTTAAATTTTATCCTGGCGATGATTATGTTGATATTCTGGGATTGGATTCTTATGAACCGGGAATTTCGAAATGGAATCCGACCAGAAAGTTTTTAAAAGCACTGCAACATTTGACAGATTATGCTGCATCACACAACAAAGTGGCGGCATTGACCGAAACCGGATGCCGCAAAGAAAACGACCAATTCCGATATGTTGATCAGTACCCCGATTATTGGACCAAATATGTATTAAATCCAATTCTAAGCGACTCCAAAGCCAAGCGAATAGTTTGGATAATGAGTTGGTATAACAGCGACTGGAACAATGATTTAAGCGGGCAATATTATATTCCATACAAAGGAATGAACCGCCCAAATGGACAACAAGGTATTGATGATTTTTTG
Organism: Bacteroidota bacterium; assembly: GCA_025361565.1. Taxonomy (GTDB): domain Bacteria; phylum Bacteroidota; class Bacteroidia; order Bacteroidales; family NBLH01; genus NBLH01. Next base: position 75,459 of record JANYKN010000007.1, read on the forward strand.
AAGTTCTACAATGCCCCAGAAACCTTGTTTGAAAATGATTTGCCGGATATGTATCATTAACAATGAGAATTTTTAATTTTTAAAAACAAAAAAAGATATTTTTCAAATCAACACAAGATCCATGACTTACAGTAATAATAAGCTGAAAAACAATACCGAATTTAAAAATCTAAAAGACGAAATGGCCATTGAATTGGATGCCATTCTAAATTATTGGATAAATAGAACTGTTGACAATGAAAACGGTGGATTCTATGGTAGAATTGACGGACAAAACCAATTGAATGCAAAATCCGGAAAAGGTGCTGTATTAAATGCCAGGATTTTATGGACTTTTTCATCTGCTTACCGGATATTAAAAGAACCGGAATATCTTGAAATGGCAACCCGTGCCAAGGATTACATGATTAATCATTTTATAGACAAAGAATATGGAGGTATATATTGGCTGCTCGACTATAAAGGAAATCCTTTAGAAACCAAAAAGCAGATTTATGCCCAGTCTTTTGCTATTTATGGCCTGTCGGAATATTACAAAGTCACCAAAGATAAACAAGCGCTTGATTGCGCCATTAAATTATTTGAATTAATAGAAAAATATAGCTTTGATAATGAGTGTGGTGGTTATTTCGAAGCTTATTCAAAAGAATGGAAACTACTTGAAGATCTGAGGTTAAGTAAAAAGGATGCCAACGAAAAAAAAACGATGAATACACATCTTCATGTGATGGAAGGCTATGCTAATTTATACCGTGTTTGGCCTGATGAGCGCTTAAAGGCTCAGTTAACCAAACTCATTCACACATTTACTGATAAAATTATTGATACTCAAACTTTTAGCTTCAAACTTTTTTTTAATGAGAATTGGGAGTGCAAATCAAATATCACCTCTTTTGGTCACGATATTGAAGGAAGCTGGCTACTATTAGAAGCTGCCGAAGTACTTGATAATCATGATTTAATTAAAAAAATAAAAGATATTGCGGTGAAAATGGCAACGCAGGTTGCAAATAACGGATTGGATACTGATGGTGGATTGGTTAATGAAAAAAAAGACGGTCATATAGACTATGACAAACATTGGTGGCCTCAAGCTGAGGCAATTGTTGGATTTGTAAATGCATGGACAATTTCGGGAGATGAAAGATTTTTGAAAAAAGCCATGGCAGTTTGGAATTTTGTAACGCATAAAATAATTGACACTAAAAATGGAGAATGGTATTTCCGGGTAAACCGCGAAGGTATTCCTTATCTTGATGAAGACAAGGTTGGCCCTTGGAAATGTCCTTACCACAATAGTCGTGCTTGTATTGAAATCATTGAAAGATATCAGAAGAATCAAGAAATTCAATAAAACAATTCTATCTAAATTATAATGCTACAAAATACAATCCAATGAAAAAATCAATCTTAATCCTAAGTTTTTTAATCGCTTCCAATCTGCTTTTTGCTCAGAAATTTGAAAATTTAGCGCTCACTCCACCAATGGGTTGGAACAGTTGGAACACTTTTGGAACAGCCATCAATGAGCAATTAATAAAAGACATTGCTGATGCATTTGTAAAATATGGCCTAAAAGAGGCCGGGTATGAATACATAGTTTTGGACGATGGCTGGATGGCCAAAGAAAGGGATAAAAACGGAAATTTGTTGGCAGATCCTATCAAATTCCCGAACGGAATGAAGGCTTTGGCAGATTATATTCACCAAAGGGGTTTAAAATTTGGGCTTTACAACTGTGCAGGATCAAGCACTTGCGGTGGATATCCGGGAAGCAGGGGCCATGAATATCAGGATGCTTTGTCTTATGCCTCCTGGGATGTAGATTTTCTGAAATACGACTGGTGCAACACCACTAAATTAAACGCCGAAGGTGCTTATACCACCATGCGCGATGCACTCAAAAATGCTGGTAGGCCAATTGTTTTCAGTATTTGCGAATGGGGCGATAATGAGCCATGGAAGTGGGCCAAAGATGTTGGACATTTATGGAGGGTAAGCGGCGATATTATTAATTGTTGGGATTGTGAGATAGGGCACGGTTCATGGTCTTCGTGGGGTGTTTGGAAAATCATCAATATGCGCAGTAATATCAGAAAATATGCAGGGCCCGGTCATTGGAACGATTTGGATATGATGGAAGTAGGTAACGGAATGACCGCAAACGAGGACAGAAGCCACTTTGCAATGTGGTGTATGCTTGCCTCGCCCCTGATCATGGGCAATGATTTGAGAAGTACTTCAATTGAAACTTTTAAAACATTAACAAACAAAGAAGTTATATCTGTCAACCAGGATAAATTAGGAATACAGGGCTTTAGGCTATCGAATATCGACAATCTGGAAATTTGGATAAAACCGTTGTCCAACGATGAATGGGCAATCTCTTTTGTAAATATGAAAAATGAGCCGCACAAATTAAATTTTAATTGGAACGATTACGAAATTGGTGATGATCTTAACAATTTTAGGATGGACACAAAAAAGGAAACCTATAAAATCAAGGACTTATTTAACCATACCAACTTGGGAACAACAAAAAATCCACTGCAAACAACAATTGGTATACATGATGTTTTAATGATTAAGCTTTGCAAATAATTGTAATTTTTATTCACGCTTGGAGGCTTTGAACTTTTTCTATTATTCAATAAATGGCAACAAACCTCAAGGTTTTAAAAACCTTGGGGTTTATCCATAACTTATATTCTTACCTCGATTAAAAAAAATCAAGGAACTTGCATAGTTTATTTATTGCCCATATAAAACAGTAGTTGTTATTGAACCCCAGGGTGATGCCTGACCTCCAACCCAAATGCGTACTTGTATTGTTACTACAACTGGATTAGTAGTTGGCGGGTTTTTAAAAACTACTGGCACATATGATCCATAAATATTATATGATATCCAATCACTTGTTCCATCCGGCATTTTTATTTCAACTGAATCTGCATCTCCAGCATTACTAATGTAGTAAGGAACTGAAACACCTGCTGCGGAAGAGGTAACTTGTGAAGGCCCTGTAATTTCTGGAGCTATGAGATAAATGCTCACGGTAATACTCATTGTTCTATTTATCGATTGACCAGTTTTAGTATCAGTTACAGTACAAGCTACTTCATAGTTACCATGTGCACTTAAGTTAATATTAAAAATTGGGGCTGTATAATTCGTAAATGATACACCGTTTTCCATTAATTCCCACTTATACGTATATGATCCCGATCCACTGGTAATATTGGCATTGAAAGTGGCATTATCGCCCATTTTATAGGTGGTTGCACCACTGATTCCGGTAAAACCCAAATCAGAGAATGTACCTGTTTCAGCAGGTTTATAATGGTATTCATAGCTTTTCAAAATTTCTTTATTTTGGTTGCCAAGTGTTTTTAAACGCCCCAAACCATCATAATCATAATAAGTTGTTTTACCTGAAGCATCCGTTTGTGAAGTCATTCCCACCAAAGGATTATAAGTATAAGAGGTAATGATTGCATCAGCCATTAATGTAGTTCCTCTTAAATCATTAAAAACTTTTAGCAAATCAGTTTCATCATCATCGCCAATGCTTTTGGATTCAATATCATTGTTAGATGAACCAATACTTCCAAGCGTATTTATTACATTATCGTAGGTTGAGTTTTCAATTTTTGCCACCGGATAAGTTTGTTTATATGCCCATACGAAAGCCACATTGATACCATTTTCCTGGTGATATTGCAACAAGTTGCCCTTGTTATCGTATTGGTCGAAATGGCCTTTGGGTTTAACTTTAGAGTCCAGAACCATGCTTGATGTTGCTGGTTGAAAATTCGCAATTGCCAATGGTTCATTGGTTTCAAGTGTATAACTTGTTACAGGTAATACCATATTTCCTGCATTAATGAAATAACTGGTGATTGATGAACCAATAATTTGATCATTCTTATAATTTGTTACTTCAATCGGGATAAGCATATTATTCTCATGCATCATTTGAATTGGAAGGTTTTGTGTAAATTCATCTGTGTATCGGAACTTCGTTTTCAATTCATCGCTAATTTTAGTGCCTGTTGAATTAACAGAAAATGCTTTTTCTTCAATAGGTTTTAAAATTGTACTGTGAGCCTGGTATTCTTTTACATTGGTTATTGCCTTACTTTCATTGCCAGGGTAGTTCATATCAAATGTCTTTTCTGTGGTAGAAGTTAAAGATACAGAAGTTGAGCGATGGATAGATAGATAGGCTACTTGACGCACCATGTCATATGGATCCCATTTATTCCAACAATCACCCAAAAAACACTTATCGCCTTTAACATAATAAAATCCGTAATTATAGCTTAATCCATTTAATCCTGTTACATTCGAATATTCAGATAATTTATAATCATTTTTAGTTTCGCTAATTTTACCAGTCGCAGAATAGACAGTTTGTTTTTTCATAAGTCCTCTGATATTATCAATTGAAGAAAAATTTTTATAATCTCCAGTGGTGAAATTATTAGTTAAAGTGGGTGAAATCTCAAAAAATCGTTTGTTATCTCCACTGATAGTTTCTTGAAAATCCACACATTTTGCATTAAAGCCAGTTAATATAGGATATGCATAGGACTTACCATATTTGTTGCCCGCATTTAATCCTACTATATCAATGTCGTCAAGTGTTGTAAATTCATACTGTTCATATCCATTACTCGAATTACAATTTTGTTCGGAAATATCCGAACAATTCTCAACTGTAACCACTTTATATCCAACAGGTGAGCCTTTTGTAAAATCGGTTTCATCTAATTCATAACTTGTTCTTATAATCTTTTTATAGATCATCAAATTTTCAGGATCATAGAAGTCAATATCTCTATGATATCTCCAAAGCGCTTTATATCCAATAACAGGATAGGTGATTTTTTTGGCGTACGAATTAATCCCATCACTCTGAGTAATTTTTGCAACTCTTTTCGAACCAAAAATAATTTCACTGCCCTCTTTTGTATCCTCATATTCATATTGAACGTATCCACCTGTTGGAAGGAATATCTTTTGCAATTGGCCATACGAAGTACCTATAGGCTTGGACAATCCGTCTGCTACCTGGTAATTATAACTTTCTACCATTTTACAAAAAATTTGGCTAGGATCAATATTTTCAGCTATGCTGTAATTAAAGACCCCACTCCAAACTGATGTACGCCTAATAATACTTTCTGGAGATTTATAGGTAAAAACATATGGTTGAATTGAAGTTTGATTAGAACTCTCCTGCAATCTTTCCAGAAAGAAACGTTCATAATTATATTCTTTTAAGCCTTCAAATACATAGTGTGTATACAAATCCTGATGCGAAAGATTAACTATTATATCAAAATAATTTTTGGCTAGATTAGCAGGAACAAAACCGGAGCCGGTCTTTAGAATCTTAGCATCCCGAAATGCCATGAATTCCATTAATGAAAAAGGATCGGCTGCTGCACCTGATGGATTTGCCGAATTCGAAATAACTTTTTTATATTGCAATATAAAACTTTTTATTTCCTTATTATTCATATCTTTAAGCACAACTTTACTTATCCTGCATGTGCCAGGTATCGTGCTTGAAGCATCATGAACAAATTGCACATAATTGTTGTTTGAAGTCTTTATTTTGCTAATTATTTTTGACTTAATTTCCACTTTAGTTTGATGCAAAAAATACCTTAAAGGATAAGATACAACGCCTTGTTCACCAGATACTAAGCAAGGTAAATCTTCATTAGTAGAAGGATTATAATACGTACCAGTACCATCAGGTCTGACAGGGCATCCTAAAGCCAAATATTGTAAATCATTTGGATTGCAAGCATATGGAAATGAGCTTGGTTTATCGTCATACCACTTGGGAATTATCTTTTTATAGGCCAGCTGATGTGGTTTTACCGCTTCAGTAAGATTACCAAAATACGGATCTTTTACAATATCGTATTGTAGACCTGTCATGGATTCGTACGACATGATTTGAGGGGCATTCACGTATGACAATAATCCTGCATCATCATATTCGATGGTAATTTTGTCCTTAGTTTGTGATTCTATTTCAATCAAGTACCATTTTGAAGTATAAAAATCATCTATTCCAGGTTTTTCCGACATATTTTGTTCATCATACTTAGGAATAGCTGTTGTGCCTGAGAAATCCCAATATGCTGTTGCACTTAAGGTTGAAAGTTTGGTTTCCTCAATAGCATTTTCCTCTTTACCAAATGTGTATTTTGTACCATCATCTGTTATTACTTCAAACGAAGTAATTTTTTTGCTTGTTGAATTGACAGTTTTGCTTATTTTCCAGTTTTTATAGGGCACCAAATGGATATTTTGTTCATTGTCAAATACAAAATAGCCAGATCCTCCAGCAAAACTATAATGAAATACATCTGGTTGCATATCATTGTTTTCCTGTTGTGATTTTTTGATAATATCAATTTTCTCATCAATTGATTTATTTTCAAACGAATTGGGCATATCACCATGTACAAAGTAGCCCTTTTCTGGTAGTTCGTCTGGATAAGCTTTCATTTCTCGTGATATTTCACCACCTGCATTTAATTGCCACGAAATGCCCAACCAACCCCCAGTTTCACCTACTTTAACGCCTCCAGAAGCATAGCTTAAGGCAACCGGTATTTTAAGCATATAACTCTTTAATTCAAATAATGGAATCTGATAAGTAGCCATTCCTGTATACAAATCAGAAGAACCTATTACGGGTTTACCAAATTGAGAAGAAGGAGTGTTGCTCAAACCCATGATATTTTCAGATAGTCCCAGAGCATTTGGATCTTTTGAATCTTTTGGATTGCTAATATCCTTTTGAGAAAAAGCAATAGTGAAAAAGGTAATAATAAAAATTAGCGTACTTATAAATCGCTTATTGTTGCACATGTTTAGCATGATTAAATTTACAGTTTAACGGTTCTATTAAATTTATAGGTAAAAGAAAGTATCGCAGGGAAAAGAGTAGTAGCTATTCCATCTCCTGCTGAATCCCAACCTCTTCCAACATCTGAACTTAGACTGGCTGAGAACCTTTTTGCAAAATCATATTCTACACCTAAACCAATATTTAAGGTAATGAACTTTGAAGGAATAGTACTTGTTTGTATATTAGCTCTATGAAATGAATAATATAAAAAGCTTTGATAGAAGAACTTAACTTGCTTGTGGTTTTTACCTGAATACCTTCGATAGCCTGCAAAAAATTCAAGTTCTGGTTGCCCTAAATCCAAATCATCTTCTTGATCTTTTCTTATTCCAAAGCCTCCAAAAAAACAATTCTTGCCTGTTCTGTACAAATAAGTTGCAAATACTGAGTTTGAACCTTGTATTGTATAATAGTTTAAAGATACTCCTTGATCCTTTGTGCTATTAAAATCTGCCTGCCCAACCGCGCTAAAGCTTATTGTAAGCAATAAGCCCACCACCAGTATTTTACTCTGCAATTTTGTTTTGTAATTTGTTCTCATATCAGTATCTAAGTTTTGTAATGTTGTTTTTGTTAATGCTATACTTTTGAAAAAGGGAATAATTCTATTGCCACTCATTATTTTATTTTAATTTTCTCAACAATAAACTCATTATTATTTGCATCATTATAATTGTATATATCAAACAGATAATAAATGTCTGTTCGTTCCCTATTGCTTATTACAATCAGGTAATCGTTGTCCAAAAATATTTTAAATGGAAATCCAATTGTATGGTATATTTTACTTATATTCATTTCAGGGAATGTGTATTCTATGATAGATTTATCTCCTGATCCTCCTGCATAAATCTGGTTGCCGTCATTATTGATACTAAAATCTGAAAATTTAAAATATTGATCTGGAATCGGTAATTGAGAAATAAAAGTTAGATCTGATGAAAAAATCGCACCTACGTTAGATGTGATCAAATATTTTCCATCCGGGAAAATTCTAAATATTAAATTGTCGATAGGACGATCATCATATCCTGAAAAACCCAAGGAACTATATACATCATTCTCACTAAAATTTACTTTATAAATAGATGGAGGCGTTATATCAATTGTAACATTTATTAAATCAGTACTAGAATTTGGCATTAAAAACAACCTGTCATTACTACTGCCTCCAATTTCTTTAATCAATTGATGCGTATTGATATTATAAATCCTGTTTGAAAATGCCCCATCGTTTGTCAAGGTAAAAATTTTTGAATTATTTGCCACCAGGCTGTTACAATCAAAACCGATATTAATAGTATCTGATACTTTTAAATCATCTTCATTCAATAAAAGCAATTTATTTTCGCGGCTTGGCACAATTAATCTTCTACTTAACCCATCATCATAAAGATAGCTGTATCCAATAAGGCTATCCATTTTAATTTTTGAAATAATAGTGTCATTAGCGTAATCGTATGTTGAGATGATGCTCCCCTTGCCATTTTCAAAAAAATACAATGTTTGCTTATTAATATTTTGGATTACATCAAAAGGGGATGTTTCTAAAATTTTATATTTGGGGCTCAAATATTGTTGCACATTGCTATATATTGGTGCTGTACCATTACCTATTTTTGCCATAATATAATAACGTAGATCAGGACTTTCGGCCAAATTATTATCTTCAAAACTTAATGTGTTTTGATCTGTGATTATGGCTACTGTATCGTATTCATACGAACAACCATAGAATTTTTTCCATTGATTTATTCTTGCCACAGTATATTGCACAAAATGTTTTGATTGTACTTTCGACCAGTTCAAAACAATGCTATGGTCCGTAACTGTCAAATCGTTAAGTAAAATAGTTTGTGTTAAATCTTCAACGTCATTGTCCTTTCTACATGAAAAAAGAAGAATAAACAAGGGGATTAGTAAAATGATTTTTCGTTTCATTTGTTATTATTTATTGTTTTAATTTGGTACATTGCAATCTTTAGTATTATTAGAATCCGCCTGCCCAACCACGCTAAAGCTTATTACAAGGAACAAGCCCTCATCCAGTATTTTACTCTGCAATTTTGTTTTGTTAATTGGTTTCATATCAGTATCTAAGTTTTGTTTGTAATTGTTATTTATTTGAGTTATGCTTCTTTTTAATATTAATTTTTAATTTGCTTTTATTATTTCTTTACTTTAACAATGTTTGCTCTATTTAGGAAACTTGTGCCATGAAATTTAAATTAAAATGGCGTATCATAATGTATTACTACTTTTCTGTCGAAACCATTCTTCCCAACAGGTTCACCATAAATTTTAAAAAGACTATCAGTTAATGGTTGTTTAAAAATCCGATAGGTATAAACACCCGAACCTCCATCTTCACTAGAAATAATAAAATAACTTTTATGTGTTGGTTCCGTGGTAATTTTGCTACAATTTATAATACGAAGTCTTTCACTTAAAAAAGTCAAGGTCGTTTTGTCCCATTTCAGTTCATATAAAACAGAATCTAATTTAGCGGATCCAACTTCCAAATTTTCTCCTCCCAAAAAATTAGAATCGTTAATTACCTCATCATAAGGCATCAACATTAAATGAAATTGATCATCATTATCTCCATTTCCAAAAAAAATATTGTGGTTTTTATAATTTTGAGGTATAACAGTATCAAATAGAGATACTAATTCAATAAATTCATTTTTATGTTCGTAGTAGTTCTTTTCCAGTTCTTCCCTTGAACTTTTATTCTTTGTCATGTATGAAAAGGATGCAAGAAATAAGATGTAAAGTATTACTGTACTAATTATTAATATTAGTAAAACAGAAAGAATCTTTTTAATTATTATCATATAAATATCAAAATTTAAAGATTAATCTAAATCATGAGAATTGTAATAATCGAATCCATAATTTATCCATTCATAATCAGTTGGGTTGTCTCCGTATGGAGGTAAAAGAATTTCATTGTAAAATCCCTCACCAATTAATACTTCCCTTGTTGGTCTCCATGATTCAGGAACCTCCGAGTTATAATCTTTTTCCCATTTTTCCATTTCTTTTCCTCCCGCCGTTTTCAACATGAAAGTTTCTGTGAAAAGTCCATACGAATCGCCAACAACTCCAAAATGAAAATTATTCAAATCCTCTGCTCTCCCATCTTTTCCGTCAAAAAGAAAATGAGTTTCAGGTAAGTCTCCTAATCCTCCATTTTGTTTATCTGCATCTTTATGATAAAATGCTAAACCAATTATATGTTGCGACAATTGCCTTGTTCGCTGATTTTGGTTCGCGGGACTACGGTATTTATAATCCCATTCTCCAAATTTACGAACTCGACCATTAAAACTAGTTTCTTGAAAATACGGATCCAAGATTAGATCAGCTATTTTCGAATTTTCTTGTAATAAATTTCGAAACCAAATATTGGCATCAATTGTTTTACCAATTTCACCAACTGGTACATTATAACTCATATAATTCATATAAACACGCATGTCATTTTTATTAGGCCCATAGTTGAGTATATATCCAGACCGATCAATAAATACTTCCAGCCCTTCCATCTCCACTCCATCAATCACCCTATTCTCACTAAAAGCATAGGGGCTATTATAAGTATATTTTTCAGCCAATGGGTCAATACTACTAAACCTTCCAATTTCAGGGTCAGCCATCCGCCATTTAAACTGATACCATCCTAAATCAAGTTCTTCCTGTAGTTCCTGGCCCTGGTATTTTATTTTGTTTTTGTTGGTTTGCAACGGGTTTTGGTAACTCAGCCCTTCCATTGCCAAACCAAACGGATAGTAGTGGGTTTCCTGTTGCACTTCAACTAAGCCATTGTTGTCATTATCGGCCACCACGGCACGGGTATTGCCCAAATGGTCTTTAATAAAGTACTCGTATTTAAAAGTAGTAACACCCGGCGCTTCGACAGGCTCAGCGACCGGGTCAGCAACCATACGGCCATCGTCGGTTAAAATATAGGCCAGGGAACCGTTTTCATATACATAATTGCCTACATAGTCGGTTTCTTTTTCAAGATTGGCGTTGCGGAATACTTTCTGTTGTAATTTTATACCCGCGGCATCGTATACATATTCTATGTAGTTATTGTTGCTCAAGTCAATGGATTTTGGCAAATTTAAGTAATTGTAGTCTATTTCTTCAATTTGTTTGTTGTGGTCGGTTATCAGGTTGCCATTGTCATCATACAGGTATTCGTGGGTGGTGGCATCGGTTGGCACTCCTGTATTTTGCAGGCCATTGTCGCTAAAACCAGCCAATTGTGCCTTGCTGTCGCTCGCCATATCGTTTACTTTTATCAGTTGGTTGCCTTTGTAGCCGTATTCCAATTTGTCAATCTGTCCAAAGCTGTTGTCAGTAAAGAGGCCATCGCGGTTTAAGAACTTTAGATTTCCATTTTTATCATAGCCATAAAAATTGCTATACATTTCACCTTCGGTACCTTTAAAAATAGCTTCTGTTATGCGTTCTGTTCCATCATACGTAAAATCAAAACTTTTTTCTCCGTTGAGTTTGGCTGAGTTCCATTGCATGGCTGAGATATTGCCGTTATATAGTTTATTTGCAGGCCGAATGCTATTGATATTGTACATCAATTCTTGTTCAAACAATAAGCCTCCGGCTTTGTTGGTATTGTTCATAATGGTAAGCCAGCCACGTATATTGTAATCAAGTTTGGATGTTATCAAATAGCTTTCATCTGCATTTTTATGGATGTCTTTTTCAATCAATTGGCCCAGTTCATTGTATTTGTTCAGGGCTATTTGATTATAGGCTGCCCCGTCCATGGCCATTTCGGTAGTTAACAATCGCCCGGCATGGTCGTAGGTAAAACGTTTGGCAATGGTATGTGTAGCCAGGCTGGTGGTGTGTTTGTGTTTTGTTTCCAATAACTGGCCTGTAAAATCGTATTTGTTGCTTACCATATCCAGTCCGCCCAATTGGTTTTGGCCTTGAGTCTGGATTACACGGTATTCTTTATCGTAATAATTTACGGTAATTAGCCATTCATCAGTATCAAGTATCCTGGTTTGGGTATAGGTAACAAGGCCTTTGATCTTAATGTTGAAGCTATCAGTCAGATTAAATTCATTTTTAAAAGGATAGGCAGTGAGAATAGTATCATGATAAGTGCTGTAATAAGTTTTTGTTAAGGCTTTAAAATCTGCAGATTCAACAAAGCTTACAGCATAATCATCTTCCATTTTCTTTCTTGTTCGGGTAGGGCTTGATTTGTCGGTATAAATACCTGAAGCAATTGGCCAACCCAGTAAATTATATTGGCTAAGCATCCAATCATTGTTCTTGCGCAAATTGCCATCTTGTGATAAAACCAACCTGTCCTGTTTGTCGTAAGCCATATAAACAGGCAAAGCCCCAGGGATTTTTTTCTCTATCATACGGTGCTTTGCATCGTAATTGTAATAGTAGCAGTACTCGTCATCCACAATTCCATTGGCTTCTGGAGGTATCACGCAACGGAGCTGGCCAAAATCGTCATAAACATTGTAGGTGCGCAAACCTCCTTGCCTCTCTGTTAAAACAACCTGCCCAAGGGTATTTTTATACTCTTTGGTCGATTTATGATCCTCATCGGTTGTGGTTGTTACATATAATGTGGCAGCAGGATAAAATCCATCATTTTTGATGGAGGTGGCATCCAATGTGGCGCCATCTACCTTCCATCGGATAATTTTATCGTTATCGGTATTTGAATTGTATTGAATGGAGCTCGAATGTGCAGTGAAATCTATCTGGCCATCTACTGTTATTCGCCAGTCTTTGCCAGGTGAGCCTTGTTCAATTGGCCTGCTCAATGGTGATGGTTCAAAATCAGTAACAGCGGTAAATTTTTCTTCTCCATCAGCTACATTGAACATGGCTTTGTAAAAGGCTGTGTTTTTGGTGATCGCTTCAGTTTGATTAATATAGCCACCATTGTTTGCAATAGCAAATGGCATATATTTAACTGCTTCGCGGCCAGAATTATCGTATTCAATAATTTGTACAATGTCTTTATTATTTGGGCTTGCCTTTATAGTTAAATTCTGCATCGGTCGACCAAGCCCATCTATAAATTGGAAGTTAACCACACTATTGTCTTCTTCGGGCAAATTAAGGCCTGCTATTCTGGGCTCTGTTGTTTTTACATAATTTTGATCGCAATTACGGTTTATCGTTATTGGGAAATTTGGGCTTGGAGGGCTATTGCCACATAAGCTAATTCCACTTACAGTTATATTACCGTTTGAGGCAGTTGGAGCAAAATTTACAGTAATTACGCGTGAATTATTACCTGCAACAATACTTGCGCCTTCCGGTAATGTCCAGGTGTAGCTTGTAATATTGGCCATTGCGGCTACACTATAGATTACGCCTTTTTGGCCAGAGCAGACAGCTGATGCACCGGTTATGGAACCTGCAGCAGGTATAGGGGGGGTTGACAGTTACCGATAAAGTAGCAGGGGGGCCCATACCGCATGAATTCTGCCCCTGGACATATATTCCACCACTTACTGCGTTTGCAGAATAAAGCAAAGCCACAGTACTTGTATTGTTACTGGAAAGAAAACTTGCTCCTGTGGGTAATTCCCACAGATAACTGGTAGCATTTGGAATTGTAGCCGTATAAACCTGACCACCTTGGCCTTGGCATACAGTTGCCGGACCAGAAATAGTCCCAGCAGAGGATATATTAGGCTTCAATGAAACCCCATAGCTTGGACTAACAGCACCAGCATAACAGGTATTGGTCCCTTTTACGGTTATATTACCGTTAGATGAACCCATTTTAACCGTTATATTGTTTGTATTGGCACCGGCAGTTATGGTTGCCCCGGATGGCAAAGTCCAATCATAACCAGTGGCATTTCCAATTAACGGAACAGTGTATGCTAAATTACTTTCTCCCGGGCATGCCAACGGTGTTCCAGTTATTGTTCCTACAGCCGATATTGGTCCGTTAACCAATACGGCATAACTAGCACTCACTGGACCATTGTAACAATTGTTAGTTCCACAGACCGTAATATTCCCGCTACTTGCACTTGCAGAATAGCTTACCGTAATAGTGCGTGTATTGTTTCCTGCTGTAATAGTTGCTCCAGATGGTAAAGTCCAGGAATAACCTGTGGCATACGGTATAGCTGGAACACTGTAGATTACTCCTGTTTGTCCTGGACACACTGAAGTCAAACCATTTATGGAACCTGTGGGAGCTGATGGTTTCGGATTCACGGTTACTGCAAAAGAAGCTGGAGAGGTACTTCCGCATGAATTTGCACCCTGAACAAATATATCCCCACTTTGTGCACTTGAAGAATAAAGTAAAACTATATAATTTGTACTATTACTGGAAATAAAACTTGCTCCGGGAGGCAATTCCCAAACATAACTTGTTGCATTGGTAATAGCAGGTATAGTATAAGATACACCATCTTGCCCCTGGCATACGGTTGCAGATCCTGTTATTGCACCTGGAGAACTGAGAATTTGTACAACGGTTACTGGAAAGTTAGCGCTCAAAGGACCATCGCCACAAGAGTTGGTTCCTTTTACCGTTATATTTCCGCTTGTAGCAATAGAAGAATATCTCACAGTTATTGAATTGGTATTGTTACCGGAGGCAATGCTTGCCCCAGTTGGTAGAGTCCATGAATAGCCTGTGGCATTTGCAATTACAGGTAAACTATACGTAATACCATTCGACCCAGCACAAACTGTTGTAAGCCCGGTTATTGTTCCAATTCCTGTAACCGGATACTCAACTTCTATAATTGCATTTCCAAGCATTGTTGCGATGCATCCTGTTGAGGTGGAGGTGGCTTCTACCTGATAAGTTCCTGCATCGGTAACACTCCAGGTGATGGCTGAACCATTTCCTGATTTAGGGCTTCCAATAAGCATAGTACCATTTTTTAATTGGTAGTTTACACCTGATTGTGAGCCACTTAAAGTGATAATTGATGCTGCACCCGTACTGCATCTGGTAGCACTACCAGAAACTGCAAAAGATGATGGAACAGCTTTTAAGTTAACTACTTTCGACGCACAGGATGTTGACCAGATTCCAGCACTTGTGCAAGCCCTTAAATAATAAGTACCTGAGCTATACACGGTGCTGTCTACGTTACTATTTGCCATACTTGTTCCATTCGAGGAGGTTTGCCAATACCAGGTTATCCCAGTTGGTGGACGTGGTGTTCCCCAACTTATAATGGAATAACCGCAATAATCAACAGGTGTTGATATAATTGGTGTAGGTGGCGTGTAAACTGCCTGATTTATGGTTAAAATCTTTCCTTCGATATTTATTGATGCAATTCTTGCAGTTGCATTTGGATTTAAATCGATAGTGAAGGTAACACTTGCAGTGCCATATTCACTTGTTGTAGATGGATGTACCCAACTATAACCCGGACTAAAGTACCACCTGCATGCATTTGCCCCTACATAAATACCATAAGTACCTCCTTGCCCAGGCATACTAAACGAAGTTGGTGAAATTGACGTTACACATTGACTAATGCTGGATTTTGCAAAAAATGTAACGAAGAGAATAATGATAAATATTTTAAATGATTTCATATTGTCCTGTCTAGAGGTTAAGCAATAAATTGTTAATCGTATCGGTTTTTAGTTGATTTTTATATAAATACAAGCCAAAAAGTAGTGTAAATGAATTGTTAATCAAGCACAATTTTAAATTGCCTAACTAACTTATCTTCACTGATAATAACCATATAAGCGCCTTTGGCCTGTCCGGATAAATCAACCTCAAGTGGCTGTGAAATCACATTCTTATAAGTTTTAACCAAATTGCCACGGGCATCGAATATATCTATCTGTTTTAGCTGATCGGGATTGGCAATTTCAATATAGAAGAGCCCATGATTGGGGTTTGGATATATTTTGTAGGCAAGGGTTTCATTGTTATCCTGCTGTTCCAACTTGGTAAGCGTATTTTCATTGCCTGTTGATTTGAGCGGTGCCATGCCCGGTTGGCTCAATATTATCGTATCGCTCCCTATGCAGCCATTTGTTGCAGTAACCTTTACCCATCCTTTTGTTGTGGCTGTGATAAGGTGCATGGGCACGGTTAAAATACGGCTGGTGGCATTGTTGCTCCACAGATAAGAAACATAGCCTGCCCCTGCATCCAAATAAACGGTCTGGGTTGATTCCGCAACAATATCGGGACCCAAATTAACAACAGGGCTTGGTTTGGTGGTTACAATAATGAAATCGGAAACCTTACAATCAGTTCCGTTTAATTGTACCGTATAGGTACCAGCATGGCTTACGGTGAGTTGGCTACCCGTGCTGCCATCGCTCCAAAGCCATGGTAAATTGCTAGCACCGGCATTCAACACCAAACTTGTGCCATCGCATATATTTACATTGGGGCCCAATTCTAGCGCTGGCACTGTTAATTTAAGTGCAATTAAGGTGTCCTTTGACTCACAACCGTATTTATCTGTAGCCTGCACCATATAATTACCACTTTCGGTAATGGCAATTTTTTCAGTGGTTAGCAAGTTGCTCCATAAATAGCTTTTAAAAGTACCCTGGGGCTTCAGCGTATCATTATCACAAAAGTTATGATCCGGGCCGAGGTTGACTTTTGGCATGATGTCGCAATCGATCAGGTAGCCAAAAAAGATATCTTTGTAATTTTTGTTTTTGAGCTCGAAAGTGCCCAGTTTAAAGGCATTACTAAAATAGCCACTGATAAACAAACCCCCACTTATATTGTTGTAGTTTATTTATAGGTTATTTTCTGATACAGAATTTGTTCCCATTATCCAATCCCTGTTGCCATTGGTATTGAATTTGGCAACATAGGCATTTTTGGTGTTTCCTGCAGATTTCAATTCGGGACTGTCCTGGATTTTACCGCGGAAACAACCACTCAAAAAGAACTTGCCGTTGTTTGCCATTTCAATATTGGTTGCGGTATTGTATGAATCGCCCCCCAATTGCCTGCTCCATGCCATTGTGCCTTCGCTGTTAAATTTTACAATAAAAGCGTCGGTATTTTGTTGTGCCGTGTAGGTTTCCTGTATGGTAATTTCGTGCCTGAACTCGCCCGCAGCATAGATGTTGCCTTCGGCATCAAGGGCCATGCTTTTGATTTGATCGTCATAAACCCCGCCTATATTTTTTAACCATTTAAAACTGGCATCGGTATCTAATTTTGCGATAAACCCGTCTGTTTCTCCTGTCGAAATAAGGGTATTGCCAATCATATCCATTTTATCGGCAAAGGACCCGGCAAAATAGAACTGTCCGCCCGGACTGATAATGAAATCATTTAGCTCAATTTCTTCGGTACCGGTATAATAACCAATTTGAATGAAGGTACCTGTGTTGGCATATTTTGCGTAATAAACTCCTTTTTTGTCGCTGGAATTAATAAGTGAACCACCTTCGGCAAGTACTGGCTTTGTAAAACTACCCGCTACCCAGATATTGCCAAAATTATCGGCTTGCAAAAATGCTTTTTGGGCTGCTGCCGGGCTGGTGATAGACTTTGTCCATGCTATTGTACCATCGGTATTGATCTGTGCAAAGAACACATCTGTCAGGCCTGTGCCTTCCTTGACGATTGCCCCGTTATTAAACCCGATATGTTTTTTAAAACTTCCGGCCAGGTATAATTTATTGCCTGAAAAGAGCAAGGAAAAGGCATTGTCATCGCCTGTTCCGCCATAATTCTTTGCCCATTGGATTATGTTTTCCTTGTTGTATTTTGCAAGGAAAATATCCCGTTTGCCTGCCGACTTTAACAACTGGTTACCAATGGTAATCTCACCTGCAAAACTTCCGGTTACGTAGTAACCGCCATCGGCATCGAAAGCGATATCGGCAGGCACTTCCCATCCGGATTTGCCTGATTGGTAAATGCTGTCGGTTTTAAAGTTTTGGGCTTGCAAATATTGGGCAATGCATAAAAATGCCAGTATGGCCAAAAGGCTCAGCAGTTTTTTCATGGTTCGGTTTACTAGGTTAATGCTAAAGGTTAATAATCAATCTTTTTATGGATTGATTGCGGCAAATGTAGTGAAACAAAAACAAAACTCAAGTTCTGTGGATTATTAAGTGGCTATTTCATATTCTCCTAATTGGGTATGGATTACAGAGTTGGCCTTACAAACAAATCATAAAAAGAGGCTTATATCCGATATACGGTAAGCTTATGCTTTTCAATATTTTAACATATTTTAAGGAATGGGTTTTGTTTTTATTATAAACGGCGTAATAACCGATGGATTTTGACGGAATGGCCATTTTATTTGATTAAAGTATAAGACTGTCGAATGATTTGAGGGAATGGTATACAACGATCCTAAAAATTGGTCAATGTTTTACTTTTATAATCTATCGATACGCTGATTGTTAATTATATGGACAACCCGAAACAGTAAACGTTAAACCGGGAACAGTAAAAGTAATAACTTTTCCGCCCAACGTCGTAATGATGGTAATCATCGTATCAATGTGATTACCATCACTACGTCGTTGTGTAGGTAATCACCACGACGAGGTGATTACCGTCACCTTGTCGTTGGGTAAATAATATCAGCAGGAATGGCTTTGTTTAAGGGAGTTTTAAAGTAATTGCTGTTTGAGATCTAATAACAAAAAAAAGCCTGAGGTTATCAGGCTTTTAAACTACAATTCATAAAACTTTAGTCTACTCAACTTTTAAAAGAAAATCAAGTGTACCAATCCTTATGCTTTTTCCATTGTGTGCTCGGTTCCTGACTTCTATTTTATAGTTCCCGGCAACAAGGCTTTCGGGAATTTCGAATTGCAGGCTTTTTGGATAATTCATATAAAGATAGCTTACCTTGGTTTCGCCAACTCCGTTTGCAGGGAGTATAAAAATACCTTCATCATTAACTGTTTCGTCTATTTTCAACAGCAGGCCATGTAATTCGGCCATCCCTCAGGGCGACAGCGTTTGATCGCTGGTTTTTGACTTCAGGTCTACAATAGTTTCCGGCTTTGGTTTGTTTTCTTCTGCAGTTAATTTTTCCAGTTTTACATTGTTCAAACTTTCTTTCCAGGCCTTGCCCGGAATAAGATTGGGATATAGCAGATGTCTGCTGGCATCGAATTTATCCTTGTCGCTTGTAAAAACACCCGACATTTCCATACCCACGGAAAAGTATTCGCTTTGAAAACAGATACCTTCGGCCAGGTTCAAACCAATTCTTTTCAGTATAGCATTGATTACAGCAGTACATTCGGTTTCTTTTAGGATAGAACCTTCTCCGGTAATCTGTTTTACCAAATCATCGATAATAAATGTTGTTTTGTTTACTACTATTGCCCTGCAAACATCAGGTTCAGGGGTTATCAGATTCGGGTGCAAAACATAATTAATTTTCATGTTCTTTAATTTTAAGTGAGATGTTAAAAACTAATCTTTTAATGATGTAATACAAACGCTACACATTGGTAAGGTAATATTTCAATGTATGACTATAATTAGGACTATATCTGATGCTATAATTATGACTTTAATTGAATATGAATAATAAAAGCTTAGCACCAACGTTTATGAAATTTTAAATTTCTTGATATTAAAGTAGGAGATATATTGAATGTTTACATTAAAAATGACAGTGAATTAAAGCAAAAGCAGAAACTTGTGGTAGGGACACTCTTAGACAACCAATTCTGTCAATATACTTAACCAATTCAAAGGTTTTCAGCTACATAAGGAATTCGTTATTTGGTTTCACTAAATTGATTCCATAATTAAAAGTAAGGTTTGAAGAATTATTGAAAGATATGAATCCATGAAATTGGATATAAAAAATTGATAAATTTGATATTCGGCTTAAATATGTTAATTTTCAGACTTTAAAATGTTCGGACTAAACCCATAAAATGATTTTATCCAAGCTTTACAATCATTCAATGAAATTATTACTTAATCAAACATAATTTATGTAAATATGAAATTTAATCCGTAAATTATGCCAAAACAATTAATAATGAAAATAAAAAATATTACAATTCTTTTACTGATACAGTTTTTTGCTGTTATTGGATTAAAGGCTCAATTAACGCCCAACGAAGCTATCAAGTTAATGGGGAGAGGAGTAAATATGGGAAATACGCTTGAACCACCGGATGGCGAAGGTACCTGGGGAAATCCTGCTGTTGTTGAAAGCAATTTCGATGACTATAAAAATGCCGGGTTCACATGCGTGCGCTTACCGATTACCTGGGATAAACATACATCTACCAATTTGCCCTACACAATAGATGCAGCTTGGCTTAACCGAATTGAACAAATTATAGATTGGGGTTTAAATCGCAATCTAATCGTAATTATAAATGCACATCACGAAGATTGGATTAAAAACTCTTATACAACAGCCAATGTTGCTAGACTTGACAGCATTTGGAGCCAGATTTCCAAAAGGTTTAAAAATAAATCCGAGAAACTCTTTTTTGAAGTCATCAATGAACCAAATCCAATGTTGCTTGCCAATGTGAATGCATTGAATGCCCAGATAATTAACACAATAAGAAAAACAAATAAAACCCGTATAGTAATTTTTTCAGGACATAAATGGTCAAATTCAGAAGAACTTATTGCGGCGGCTATCCCAAATGATAGTTACCAGATGGGTTATTACCATTCATATGACCCTTGGCCTTTTGGTCTGGAAGGTACAGGTAGTTATGGAACTGATGCAGATCTAGCTACTACTAAAACAAAATTTGACCAAGTTTCCGCCTGGAGCACACTACATAATATACCTGTTGTATTGGGCGAGTTTGGAGCAACATACAAATGCGATTACAATTCGCGAATGTGTCTTTATGCTACTGATGTTGAATATGCGCTTACCCATAATATAGCATTTAATGTTTGGGAAGATGGTGGAGATTTTAAATTTTATGATCGGACTGGACATAATTTTACTGAAATTAAAGACATATTAATTTGCACCTATAAAGAATCGCCAAATAGACTAAAAATAAGCAATGTAGGCAGTTCTGTGAAAATTCAATGGCAAAATAGAACTACGCAAAATGACAGTATTATGGTAGAAAGAAAAACCATTTCCAGTAGTTTCACGTTTCTTACAAAAATTTCGCCAACCGCTCTAGAGTACATAGACAATACAGTTGAAGACGGAACAACATACTACTACCGGTTAAAAACAAATATAAAGGATTCCATCTTAATACAATCCTATCCAATAATGATTAAGCATTTGACAACCGCTCTGGATAACCATACGTTGGAAGGCTTTTTAATTTATCCCAATCCTGCTTATAATCAAATTGCAATTAAGGGTATAAACAGCCCTTCAATTGTTAATTTTTATCATATTAACAGTGAGTTGGTAAAACAAGCGCTTGTTAATGAACAAAATAAATCCATTGCAATTGATATGCTTCCTGATGGACTTTATATATTAAAATACACCAATGCTCAAAAATCATATAGTACTAAACTTATAAAAATGAGCAAATAGCAAAAAAATTATAAATGCAATTTCTTCATGGATTTTAAACTCCTGAAGTAATTTGCAAATTGCATTGACCATGAAATATTGGGAACCTATTTATTTCCTTCTATTTGGGGCTAAAAACTAAAATCCCCGTATTGGTTTTTATAATTTCTTCCTTGTTCATCATTTGTTTTCTGAATTCGCCTTTATTGTACATTTCGGCTTGATCTGCATAATGTTTGCTCATAAAATTACCCGATTCCCCAGTAGGTAAAACGCTGATGGAATTTTCAATATCAGCAAAATCCAACAAAATCCGAATAGCCGGCCCATAAGTAGCCTTATATATACCATCTTTTGTGAAATCAAAATCGATATTATTGATAACCTGGTTTCCCCCTTTTACTCCAAATGGGCCAACATTGAAAATTTTATCCAAAGGTTTAACTGTCCCCAAAGGATGCTGGTGCTCCAATAAATGGACTTTAGACCAATTCCATTTACTCATATCATTTCCCAACTGTTTTTCCAAATCTTCAATACTTTGATTAAAGGAATTGGTAAAAATTTCCCCTCTTGATTCCTTGGTTTTGGTATGTACATCATCCCACCAAGGCGATTCTTCATCTTTAAAAATGAATGGATATGTATTGCTCATTAAATGACCCGATGATAAGTCATTAAAAGTATTTTCGCCCAATTCATCGGCAAACGTATTAAAAAGAGCATGATACAAAAGCTTGTAATAAATAGTAGGTTCAATGGCATCTGCTGCATGTCCCCCATCCCATTCAGTCAATAATTTTATGGCCTTGGAATAATTTCCTCCTTTTTTTATGATATCCGCTTTATTTATCTGTGAGATAATCAATTTTGCCATTTCGGGATGAATTTCGGATACATCGTCGGTAATCATTTTTTTCATCTCTTCCACAGTCCATTTTTTATCCGTACTTAACCATTGAACAATTCTTTTGGCACGATACTCAGGGGCATAATATCCTGGATATAGTATCCCTGCCATGGTATCCGGTTGATTATTGGCCGAATAAACAAAACCGCTTTCGGGATTTATCAACTTGGGATTCTCTTTAAAATCATAAAAACCCAAATATTCATCGTTTCCGGATGAACCATCCAATATGATTTTTGAATTTACATGAACAGGCCTTTTTACCAATTTGGCTGCAGCCCACCACGCAATATTTCCATCCATATCGCCATACATCACGTTTAATCCCGGTGAATAAATCAAACTGGCTGCCTCTTCTGCGTTCTTTATATTGTTTGAGTTATTCAACTTGTAAAATGCTTCTGCAATCCTTGATTCTACGTGGGGAAATGTCCACCAAACGGCAACAGGAGCTTCAGTAGAATCCAATTTACTCAATAAACCATTCATAATTGGCCCATGCCTGCTAATTTTCAATTGAAAATCGACATCTGCCGTATCTTTTACTTTTATCTTAAAATGTTTGATTTCCAAATCCTCCCAATGATCTTTGAACCAAACCTGATTCGGATTCTCAGGGTTCATCTTTTCGCGGAACATATCCAAATCATCATTCTCAAGCATAGTCAAACCCCAGGCACAATTTTGATTATGACCCAGCAATGCAAAAGGGACGCCCGCAATATAATTGCCATAAATCCGGTGTCCGGGATACTCCAAATGGGCTTCGAAAAACACCGAAGGTTGGGCATAGCCGATGTGTGTATCATTTGAAAAAATCACTTTGCCAGATTTTGATTTAGAAGGTGCAATTACCCACGAATTACTGCCAATCCAGCTTGGCAAAGGAAGTGAATTTTTAATTTTTGAAGTATATGAAATCAATTCGTTCTCAATTGCAACATCGGGTTTGTTGTTTGAAGGTATTTGTTCAGTACCTGGCTGATAAATAGTTCCCCAGTTTTTTAAATATTTACTTCCCAATGTTTTATCAATTTTAGAAACAATAGGATCCATGGTAAAACCCGATGAAAAAGTAAATGCCATATATCCTGCAATCAAGTATAAATCCTGTGTTTTAAATTCTTCTTTTGGAATTCCAAGAATGCTAAACTCGATGGGCGTTTTTCCATTTTTAATATATGCATTGATTCCTTCAAGATAAGCTTCTGCCGCTTTTGCAAACGGTTCATCGGGGTGATGATTGGCTTTAATGCTTCTGTTTGCGGCATCCTCCAAACCAAGGGCTAGAAAAAACTTATCTGTTTCAACCAAATCTTTGCCCAATATTTCGGCTAATCTGCCACTGGCCACCCTTTTCATCATTTCCATTTGGAATAATCGTTCCTGCGCATGTAAATAGCCAAAAGCACGATAAGCATCCAATTCATTTTGGGCATAAATATGAGGTATTCCCCATTCATCGAAATAAACATCCACTTTGTCCTGAAGTGCAGAGAATTTAACCGTACCCGAATATTTTGGTTTGGTATAATTCAGATATATCCATGCCATAAGCGCAGTTAAAACAATTATTATAAGAATGGCGAGGAGGATTCTTTTTATAATTTTCATACGGTTAAGTTTAAATAGATGGATATGTTTTTTATAGAAAATGTTTTCCCCAAATTAGTAAATAATCTTTGATAATCATCAATAATCATCTAACCTACATTATGCGTGAACATCTTCGATGTTTACAAATTGGAACACTGATGACACTGATTATCTTCGATGAGATCGCTTACGCTAAGTTTTGCTGATTTCCACGAATTTTTCATATTCCAATGATAATCAAAGAAATGATAATATTTACGAACTCCGAAAGACTCTTCAAGGCAAATTAATCAAGTTAGAAAGGTAATAAAAAAACTCCTTTTTTATTTATGGTGCTGGAAAAATTCAGGGATCATTTTTTGAAAAGGTATATGTAGTTTATTGCAATAAATCATCAATTGTTCCAATGTGGCTTTTTCTCTTTTAGTTTCAATTAGTATGATTATTCTTTCATCCAGTCCGGTTATTTTGGATTTATGCTTGAGTGATGATTGATTCATTTTCTTGAGTAAGTCACTGTTCTTTTCAATTTCTTTTAATTCTTTTAATTGTAAAGATTGAATATAGTTATCAATTTCTAAATATGACAGTTCCTCTTCCTCTAAAACTTGCGGCAAATCGTTCGAAAAAAGGTATTTACTTTCCTTTTCAAATTGTTTCAACTGATTAATATCCATTGATTGAATATGATCATCAAAACTATCCGGGTTTTCCATATTATTTTTTTTATGCTTCATCGCTTTCGCTGTATGATGTTATTGGGATTATATTGCTTTGCTCATCGATTCTGAAAATTACTGACATTTTATTCGCCGTTATACGTAATTTATCATTTGCTTGCAATGGAACATTTCCTGAAATAATATAGCTATTGGTAAATGGCACTTCTGAAGAATTTATTTTAACATCTTTTTGGCGAAACAATGCATTTATTGCTAAAAATGAAATATTCCGTTTTTTGAAAACAATATTTTCAGCAATATGGTTAAGGTGTTTTGGTAACCACTTAAAATTTAATTGCTTAAATGCTATATTTATATCACCCATAATTGTACAAAATTATCCTTTTTTTCAACAATTATAACTTATTAGCAGATATTTCTCATGTATTGATATAGGATAAATGAAGATTTGGTAATTAACCATTTAACTCGCAACCGAACCAATAGCCTTTGATTTGATAAGCAAATGGTAGTTATTTGAATTTACCCGAAAGCGAAATGGAAAGATATATTCAGTTATTCAGGGGGTGACTTTCAACAAACAGCATTTCATCTTGCAATTTATATAGCGGTTCATGTAAGAGTCACCTCCTGATTTGCTCGTACATTGGTTATGTTGCTCAATTGGAGGGGAAATACTCCTAACATCTCATGTAATACAAATTGAAAGAAATAACAGCCAATAAGAGAGGATTCAATATCAAACCGCTGGCTGCCGATATGTATCATGTTACCATTTCAAGGAACGGATATGCGGATCAAACTGCAAGTATCGCGGTTTCTGCCGGTGAACAAACCGTTTTGAATATTCAATTGGTGAAAAATTGAAGATTGTAGTTTTCTGATTTTAGTTTATAATTGTGTTGATAGCCCCGCTGGAGCGGGGTTTTTGTTTTTCAGACAATTGGGAATTAGGTCTTTTAGTGCGAGTTTTGTTTTTTGGAAATTATACTTTAATAAGGCATAGTCAAACCCTAGCTTGGATTTTTCTTTTTAGTAGAGTTGATTGATAAAAGTAGGGAAATAAGGCAGAGCCTTAAAGAATAGGTTCGACTTAGGCATAGCCTAAGCCTAACTGGGAACACTTCGTTAAGTAGCTGGATTTTTTTATTTTTGTTTACAGGGTGATAGAGAGATCATTTCATTTTGATTAGATTATCAAATGGCTGATAATCAATTATCCTAAAATTGAATAGAGCAATTATATTAAACTGAAATTAGAAATAGTGCTTGAGGACTATGTGAAGGATTGAAAGCATTTGACTTGGTAAAGGTAGTTTGTTATTGAAAAGCCAAGTTTGAACAGGTTTTTTCCTTTAAGCAATTGAAAATTAAAAAGGGAGTATCCGCATAACTGTGTAAGTTTAAAAAAGGCTTAGGGTTTTAAAACCCTAAGCCTTTTTTAATTAATTTTAAATTTTAAACAGTTATGAAAAAAGAAGATTTATTAAACGATGATTTTTTGAAGCAATTTACTAACTCCCAAGAGTTTGATTCATTTATTGATGAACTATATACCCGGGGAGTTGAAAAAATGCTGGAAGGTGAACTAGATGGTCATCTTGGCTATGAGAAACACCAATTGAGCGAATCTGAAAATGCCAGGAATGGATATGGGAAGAAAAGTATAAAAACCAAACATGGACAAACTGAAATAAAAGTTCCAAGGGATAGGAATGCTACTTTTGAACCTGTATTGGTCCCCAAAAGGAGCCAATTATCAACTGGTATCGAAAGCCTTGTCATATCCCTCTATGCCAAGGGAATGAGCAACAGTGACATCGAGGAGCAGCTGCAGGAGATCTATGGTTTTCAAGTCTCCACAAGCACAATTTCAAAGATTACCGACAAGATCACCAACGACATAGTTGCCTGGCAAAATAGACCATTGGAGAGCGTATACCTAATTGTTTGGATGGATGGGATAGTATTTAAGGTTAGGGAGAACTCAAAGGTTGTCAATAAAACCATTAATATTGCCGTAGGTGAGTATTCCGGTGAAAGTGTACATAGGATTCCGGACGAAAGTGTACAATTGATTCCGGAGCAAAGTGTACAATAAAAAAGAACTGATTTGATAGGCAAATATACATTAAATTTTCTTTCTAAGTGAATCGCCCTTAAGTTCAATTCGCGATGCGTTTACTGACAACCTGTCCATGATTGCATCAGCAATGGTTGGGTCATCAATATACTGGTGCCAATTAGCAACCGGTAATTGTGAAGTGACGATGATAGACCTCTTTCCATAGGAATCTTCCATAATTTGTAACAAAGCAAGGCGTGTTACTGTATCCAATGGGTGCAGCCCAAAATCGTCAATGATTATCAGGTTTGTTCTGTCCAGGTAGTTTATAAATTTAACATAGGTACCTTCGAGTTTTGATTGTGATATTTTTTCAATTAAGCGTGCCATTCCAAAATAAACAGTTTTATACCCGAACATGCAGGCTTGCCTGCCCAGTGCACAGGCAAGGTAACTTTTGCCACAGCCAGTGGCACCGGTTATTAAAATATTTTCTGCCCTTTCGATAAAACTGCAACCTGCAAGTGCCAATAGGTTTTCTTTGGTAAAATTGCGATGGGCATTACAGAAGATGTTCTCCAATATGGCATTGTACCTGAGCTTGCTAATCCGAAGGAACATTTGCGTTTTTTTGTTTGCCCTTTCCTGTATTTCGGCCTCTGTTAAATTTGCCATGAGCTGGTCCAGGGAGGGCAGATCCTGTATAGGCATAGAAAGTATGCCCTGATAAACTTTCGCCATACCTGAGAGTTTCAATTTGGCGAGATTGTCCAATGTGATTTGTGTATTCATTTTCTTTTTTTTATTTGTAAAAAACTAATATCTGTATTCCTATTTATTTTTTGCCCTTTGGCTCTATCCGCCACCGCCGGTGCCCACCAGGACAGAGTTGCCCGTCCATGAGGGAGCGTAGCGGACGAGGGGACAGGCAACTCTGTCCTTTCAAACGCATCCATTTAATATCAATTATAAAACATTGGCCCCCTTATATTGCCATGTTTTGGGACCCTGAACAAGGAAAGCTGCTGGCTCTCATCTTTATCAAGGTTATTTTCCAGTATCCTCTTTATAACCCCATAATTGACCTTTGAGCCCTGCAATGCCCTTTTACAGGCCGCCTCGAACCTTTGGTGTTGATATTTTTCCGATAAGCTCTTTAAGCCCAGGCAAGCTTTGTAGGTTTGCTCTATAAAGTCTTTTGATGCAAGTACCACCTTGAATACCTCTTCTGATTTAGGCCCTATTTTTAAAGCCATTTTTAAAAAATAATCGGCATCCCAACCACGGGTTTGCTGGTAACGTAAGTGTTTTTCGGGCATATGTCCTGCCTGGGTGGTATAGAAGTTCTTCCGGTAGTCACGTTGGTGTATAGCTATACGCTCCAGGCCAATATATACTTCAACACTTTGATGGTCATATATGATTTTTGTTTGTTTCCCTATGTACTGATATGGTACACTATACTGGTGGCGGTCTTCTCCCAATATTACATGATAGTTCATTTGCACTTTTGCCTGGGTTGTGCGTTTTACGTTAAATGGCCCATCCGGTAACGGCCTTAAAAGACTTTTTTCACGGCCAAGGAAGCCTTCTGTCCGGCTACCTTTTAATTTCTGGAAACGGGCATTGTTTAGTTCCCCAAGAAATCCCAATATTGCATGGTTCAGTTCCTTAAGGCTGTAAAATTCAAGGTTGCGCAGTTTGGAAAATATCCGCAGGTAGGATATGTAAACATGGTTTTCAACTGTTGGTTTGTCCTTGGGCTTTCGTGGCCTGGCAGCATCAAGGTTGGTGTTGTAATGGACAGACCACTGCTCTGCAAGTTCCTGGAATGCAAATTCATAACGGTCATTTTTTTTGACATACTGTTTCATGTTGCCGCTCAAAATATTTTTGGGCACCCCTCCCAAAAACTCAAGGCAACGGTTCATGCCAGCAAACAGTTCTTCCTGTTTTGCACAGGCCAATGCTTCAACATAAGTGTAATTGCTATATGGCAGTGTACAAACCAATACAGGGCAACTGATGATTTCTCCCGTTTGTTTGTCAATATAAGAAAGCTGCTTTCCTGCAAAATCAATTTGTAGGTATTCTGCCGGCTGGTGTTCAAAATGCATGGTTGCCTTGTTGCGCTTTTGGAATTGAACCAGGTGCTCACAAAATTGGGTATAACTGTAGCCTTGTGGATGTTGGCTTTTGTACTCTTCCCATAGCAGTTTTCGTGTTACTCCGGTTTTTCCCAGCTCTTGTTTTATATAGGGGAACATCTTTTCAAGTACCACAAAGCGCGCATCTGCTTGCGGGATGGATTGGCTGTATACGATACCTGCCAAGGTCCCATCATCAAGTTTTAACAGGTAATCCAATGGCTTACCTGTTGATAACAATTTATCGAGATAGGTTAAAACCGTCTTTCGGTGGAGGCCAAGTGTTTTTGATATGTAAAATTTACTTGACCCCGATAAGTGTAATTGTAAAATACGTCTGATTTGTACCATAGTTATTGATTTGTTAGCCATTGTCCTTTGTTTTTAAGTCAAGGGACAAATCTCTCAAATCAATTCTTTCTTCTATTATTTTTCCAAAAAGTGGTTGTACACTTTATGCCGGAATGTCAGTAACCTGGTTTTGTGTTTTCAAGAAAATAACCCCAAAAAGTTGTACATTATACTCCGGAATCCGTTGTACATTTTGCTCCGGATTTCATTGTACACTATCACCGGAATTTGTTGTACACTTTGGAGCGGAATACTCACGTAGGCCTCAAAAGGGATGGGAAAAAGGAAGTATTGGGGCTCTGGTTGGGGAAAAATGAAAGTGCCAGTTTCTGGATGGGGGTACTTACAGATCTAAAAGCCAGGGGTGTTGAAGATATACTTATCACAGCAACAGATAACCTAAATGGGTTTACAGATACCATAAACAATGTTTTCCCTGAATCAAAGACCCAGATTTGTGTGGTGCACCAGATCCGAAATGCATCCAGATATGTTGTATGGAAGGACAAAAAGGAGTTTGCCAAAGATATGAAAGCTATCTACAACGCTCCCACAAAACAAGCTGCACAGGCCGCACTTGAAGATTTTTCATTAAAATGGAACAACAAGTATTCCTATGCTGTCAGAAGCTGGTCAAATAACTGGGAAGAACTTACCGTGTTTTTTGAATTTCCACTGGAGATAAGAAAAATAATTTACACTACTAATCTGATTGAAAACCTAAATGGAAAAATAAGAAAATACACTAAAAACAAGCTCTCCTTCCCTACTGATCAGGCTGTCATGAAATCGGTCTACCTTGCTATGGTCGAAGCTACTAAAAAATGGTCTATGCCTATCAGGGATTGGGGCTTGATACTTAATCAATTTTTAACTATTTTTGAAAAAAGGGTTCAGTTATAAATTTTAACTAAACCCTGAGTCTTTTACTTACACACTTTATAGGATACTGTCATTAAAAACATTGGAAATGTTGGGATTTGGTATTTAGCTCAATGATATTTCTTTTAAATTTTAATTTTATTATCACGATCAAAACAAGTAGAATGTCAAAAAAAGTATTGACATCAGTAGACCTAATAGGAAAAAGTATCTTGCATATTGTTTAGCCATTTGTTGCTTTTTATCATAATTCCTTTTCTGTTTCTCATTCCTTCCTCTTTCTTCTATTGTTTGTTTTGTAGAGTCATTTATGAGCCCTAAGAAATAATTTTTGCTTGCATCCCATTGTTTCCCAAATATTATTAGAAGTATTGAAATTCCAAACATCAAGATTGCAAAAAGAATAAATATATTTTCAAGTGCAGTTAATTTATCCTTATTATTTATTGCTAAAAAGAAAATTGCTGCAGTAATACCAGTAGACAAATTCAACAACTGCATATTTAAGTCACTTGCTATACCCCATGCTCTGTCATGAAATTTTTTAGACAACTCATCGGAGTTGCCTTCTTTCTTATATTTGTCTAATGTTGACATTGTATGTTATTTAAAAAGTAGTTTGCGATCGAGTTTATTTGAATACGTTAAACCCTACTAGCTTTTGGCAGGGTGAGTTTCATTCTGAATATAAATTATAAATTTCTTTAGTAAATTTGCTAAATCTTCTACCAATTGTCCAAATTCGTTAAATTGTATTTCTAATATATCAATTTCTAATATAGTTTGTCTCAATTGATAATCTTTTAATTTAATGAGATGTAATTTATTACGAACTTGATGATTATTGGTAATAGATTGAGGTCTGCTGTCAATTTTTGAATGTGCGAATTCATTCCTTTTAATTCTTAGTGCCTCAATTTTAGATAAGTATTCCTGATATTTGCTGAATTCAGAAGGTATAAATTTACTTACTATTTCAGTAAACATTTTTATTTTCTGACTAAATGTCATATCAATTGATGACAATACAAGTTGTTGAAAGTGTATTCTTTTATATTCGTTGTTTTCAACAAAATACCACGTTAAAAATTCATCAATAATTAGTTCAGCAGAAATTGCTCGGCTCATAAAAATGCCTCGATATTTATCGGTGGTGGTTGTCAACCAAAATAAATATTCTTTTTCTTGTTCGTTCATTTTGATTATGTTTTATATCGCTAGATTTAAAGATTTTTTGAGTTTAGATTTATTCTATAATTCATTTGTCCTGATACGATAAGTTTGGTTATCAAATTGAGCACGCTATATCGATCTTCCTCAATCAACTGCTCTTTGTCAGTATTTATAACAACTAGATCAAAATTTGATTCATTTTCAACAATGTAATTTTCAAGATACTTGTTGAAATTTGCATCTTTAATGCCAATATTGGCCATTAGTTTTTTTAATTCTTTAATTTTAATCACAATATCTTCCTTTGATAGACTTAAATAGACGATACCTGTTACTTGTCTATATTGGATTTTGTCTGTTAATTCCTCAATTGTAAATTTTGTCATGATATTATATTTAATTATAAATACTATGATTTTTAAAATGTTATCATAATAAAAATTCAATTGCCCGGTGGAGGACAAATCAAAACTTAAACTTTTTTGATTTTTTCTAGGTACTTAATCTTTTAAACATCTTATACTATTTCCCATTTCAATCTGACAGTCATCGATTGTCACATCCTGATTTAATACACATGTCATAGACTTCTTGTTATCTTTAGCCGTAGAGGTCCAAAATTGAGCCGATTCATAAAGGTAGAAAAATCCACCTAGATCATACCATGCTCCATAACCTCCTGGTAAACCATTGAAACCACTCTCGTTTGTCCCATATTTATTATCATAAAATTGCCATTCTGTAGTTGATTTCATTTTATTACTGGCAATTTCTTTGCCTCCTAAATAGTTAATTAGAGTCATCCATTCAACGTTGCTTGGCAAATGCCAACCATTAGGACATACTTTTTGTGCAGTCTCCCAATTATACAAATATCCATATTTGGCAATGTTTTCTTGTTTTTTGTCATATGCCCAAAAATTTCCACTATTTGGCTTGTAAGCAAGATTTTCAGCCATCCATGTTTGTATATCTATTTTTATGGTTTTGTAAATTTTACCATCCCTATTATCTATTAATTTGCCATATTCATAATCTTTAGGCACATTTAGCTCATTATTAATTACACAGCGGATTGAGAATCCATCATTTCTATATCCACTACCTAGTCCAACATTATGGTCATTATCAAGGCCAAAATATAAAGGATCATATTTCCCTGTAAATATCCAAAAAAGACATGTGTTGCCAATACCAACAAAAGCATTATCTATACGAACACCTGCTGGCAAAGCTGAAAAGCCCATAATATTTGAGCAGTTGGAATTAACTGGCCATCCATTAGTGTTTTTCATTTTTGACCATGACAATTCTTCAGCCCCGATATAAGTAGACAGAACTAGCCATTCGCTTACTCCTACTATATGCCAACCACTTGGGGCAATACCTCTTAGGTCATTCGCAGCAAACCAATTGTAAAGTTTTCCGTATTTTTTACCGTTTGCAGGATCATTATTGTAATAACACCAAGCAGGTTTTTCACTTTTTCCAGCTTTTTCCCATTCTTCTACAGTCCTAGCCTGTGGTATTGGATCTCCATTGTTAAAAGTGCTCGCATCTATGTTTTCAGCCATCCATGTTTTATTGCCGATTTTTACTGTTTTGTAATTTTTACCATCTCTACCATCGATTAAAACTCCGTAATCTAATTTAATATTTGCTTCTAACTCATTTAAATATTTACTATTTGGGAATCTCTTTTTAAAGTTGTCAAAATCCATATAAGTTACTTTAACTTTTATATTTTCATAAGTTATTAGCTCTATTTGCGCATAAGCCTCATTTAATCTCTTTTCATTTGGGAATTCTGTAATAAATAATTCAAGGAGTTCTATATTCCTTTCTTTCAATGCTTGGTTATATAAGACACTTGGTAATTCTTCATTGATTTTAACTAATATATATGATTTTGGATAATTTTTAGAAAAGTCAACATATTCAGAGTAATTTTTATTTATTTTTGAAAACGCAACCGAATCTCTTAAATGAATTGCCGCTGGTATCAAATTGTTGTCATTGCTCGTATATTCCTCTAAATAAGTATTAATTGATTCTAAAGTCATTTTAGATTTTGCATTTTGATAGGCCAATTCATAAAGCAAATTAGTAATCTCTGCTTTATGCTTAGAAGTTGGATATGCATTGAGGAAGTATTTATATCCTTTTACATCCTTGGAAATTAAAGACTCACTATAAGCAGCTTCTTCTTTTAAACCAACAACTTCTTGCTCAAAAAAACATTGATTACAAATACTTAAAGCTTTAATGTATGAATCTTCGGTATTTTGTTTTTTGGCAACTTGTAAAATGTTTTGATAGATTATTTCAATTATTTTCGGTAGGCTAAAATTATATTTCCCAAGAAACTCTTCAACTAAAACTTTGTTTTCAATAGATTTTTTTGTTAATTCAAATAGTTTTAGTGACTCATACGGACTATATTTTGAGTAATTCACCGTACTAAGTAGCAGGCATTCCGCTAAAGAATAAATATTCAATTCTTCGGCATCGGTCAGTTTGGCTTTAGATATTTGTTGAAACTCTTCGGATGCCTTTTCAATTTCATTTTGCTCTATGTATTTATATACTTTTTTCAAATTCTGTGAAAAAAGACTTTGGTTTTCAAGCATTATCAATATTGTCACGATAAATAGTAAATATTTAATTTTTCTTTTCATTTGTTTAGGTTTTTAATTAAAATATTAATCAAATTAATCTTCAAGAAAATAAACTTTATATGTGACTCTTTTGCATAATTTTTCTACACACATGACGCAAATTTCTCCAGATACAGCCTTGTTATTTCTTTTTGAAAGTTTATAAGAGGCGAATTCCTTTTTATCGATTAAATAAAAACTTGTGTATTTATTCCAACCAGTTTTAGTTTCTCTATCTATAAAAACTTTGGGAATTGGGATGTAATTACAATCACTACTGGATGATTCTTCCTCAAAATACAAGGGAGTCCAAATTTTGCCTTTTGGAATATTAAAAGTAAGACCGTTGTTATTATTATCTAATGTGAAGGTTTTGGTAATGAGAATACCTATTTCTTCACCATTTTCCGAAACAACATTGTCATTTGCTGGATTTAATGCACTATTAGATATACTATCATTTTGTATACCTACATCAAAAATGTGCTTTATTGCGTTAACTTTGGTTATTGCAAGCACCCCAATAGCTGAGATAATTACAATTCCTAAAATAATCCATCTTCCTTTAAATGATTTTGTCCTAATTTGAAACTCTTCTCCAGAATTCTTATTTGTTTGTTTCGTATCTTTTTGAGTTTCAAATAGGCTTTTCTTCAATTGATCATATTCTTCTTTGCTTATCGCCCCTTGGTCTAAAAGGGATTTGAGCTTTTTAATTTCTTCTAGGGTGTCCATAAATTTAATTCTTTAGCATTATTATTTTGCAAGTAATTAATTGTTTATATGTCAAATATTTTATGTCAGAATTTCATACTTTTCCTGAAAATTATTTATGTATTCTTTTTAATGGGGCGGTTCATATAAAGCCCAAAGTCGTATTGAAATAATTTTACTATTTGGTTTGAAATCGCTAAATTTTAAAATTTCTTCGGGCCCTCCATCCTCAGTTCCAATATACCCTTCACTGTCTATTTCAAATTGGATAGTTTCAAATTCCTTTGCCATTGCTACATAAGGTGTACTAGACTCTCCATAATACATAATTGCAGAACTCGGGTAGGCACTCATAAATTCTTTAATTGTAGATCCAACCCCAATATTTTTTTGTGTTTTATATTTTTCAGAACTCACACTTATTTCATTAATAGTCTCATTTTTACCATCTTGTTCAGCTTTGCAAACCAAATCGTTTTCTTTTGTAATTTCATAGATTATTTGCTCATAATCTTCACCTTCTGTTGAGAGCAATTCAACTTTTTTTGTTATTTTATATTCTTTAGGTATTTGTTCTATTTTACCACCAATAAAAATATCACCAACTGAGCCTTGCTTTATAATATAATTTGTTTTGATCTCCGTTTGCTTTTCATAGTATAAATAATAAAATATACTGATTAGTCCACAAATCACCCCTATTGCAATGAATATAAATGTGGTTTTTTTGTTTGCTACAGTTTTTTTTGCTTTTAAATTCAATGGATTAATTTCGTTTACAGAATCTTCCTTTTCCAATATCATTTCATTGTTGTCAGAATTTATTGTATTTACATCCAATTCTGAATCTTGATGTTTAGAGGGAGCTTGATTTTCTGGAACTCCTGCATTTTTAGCAATTAATTTTGCTTTTAATGATTCATACTCCTCCTTGGTAACTGCTTCTGATTGATACAAATCGAATAATTCTTCAAGTTCTGTTGTTATTGTTTTTTTTGTCATTTTATAAGCATTAGGTTATATTATAAGATAAATTCCATATAAAGATAAAAGAAAATAACACATATGGAATTACTATCTGCTTTATTTTTCAAAGTATTAATAAATAATTAACAGTTAAATTTATATTTTCTTATACGGGGATGGTTACAAAAAGTTACAGAGAAATTGAAAATATATTTTTATCTCTCCTTAAATTCGTAAGTTGTTGATTAAATAGCTGACAATCACGGGGTGACTAAATTCAGTTTTGTTTTTTCAATTCCCTGTGAATCAAAGAGTCACCCCGTGATTTGCGGATTTTGGATATATTATATGGCTACATAATGGACATATCCTTATTTTAACTAAATTAGTACCCTCATTTCCATTTACCTTTATTGATAAAAATGATAGATCTAAAAAGTAGATTAAAAGGTGGCATTTTAGGATTATGTGCAGGTGACGCACTTGGTGTACCTGTTGAATTTAACAGTAGGCTCAACTTAATTGAAAAGCCTGTTGTTGATATGATTGGATATGGAACTCACAGACAACCTCCGGGAACATGGAGCGATGATAGTTCAATGACTTTTTGCACGATGGATAGTTTATGCCGTGGATATAATTTAAACGACATGGCACATAATTTCCTGAA
Organism: Bacteroidota bacterium; assembly: GCA_025361565.1. Taxonomy (GTDB): domain Bacteria; phylum Bacteroidota; class Bacteroidia; order Bacteroidales; family NBLH01; genus NBLH01. The sequence goes on from JANYKN010000007.1 coordinate 111,711, forward strand.
ATGGAGAACTGAAAGTTTTTGGACTCCATTTGGGATAGTTTTTGATATTGGAATAAGCACAAACAACGCAATCCTGAAATTTAAAAATTCCAAGAATCCTAAAACTGCTGGAAACGATGACGAAAAATCGAATGGAAATGGATCCTTGATGCGGATTTTGCCATTGGCTTTTTACTTAAAAGATGAATCCATTGAAAAAAGATTTGAAATAATAAGTGAAGTATCATCCATCACACATGCTCATATCCGCTCGAGCATGGCTTGTTTTATTTACGTCGAATTGGCTCGTTTACTAATTATTGGAACTGACAAATTCACCGCATATACCGAAGCAATTAATAGTGCAAATGTTTTTTTTAAATCATCAGATATTGAACTTGATGAAATTAAAAATTTTAGCAGAATATTGGATGGTGAAATTCAAACACTTGATGAAAACAGGATTAGTTCTTCCGGATATGTAATTGATAGCCTTGAAGCCTCGATTTGGTCTTTATTAACAACTGCTTCTTATCATGATGCTGTTTTAAAATCAGTAAATCTTGGGGGCGATACAGATACCACCGGCGCAATTACCGGAGGATTAGCAGGAATTCATTATGGTTTCGATTCCATTTCACCAAACTGGATTAAAAAATTGGCAAGGATCAAGGATATTTTACACTTGATCGAAAAATTTTACACCCACATATCTAATTAATATACTGAATTTTACAGATAATTATCACAATAGTGTTATTTTTTTACTTTAAAAAAGATCCTAGATTAAAAAATATCACTACATTTGCAAACCAAATTTTTGCGGATGTGTCGTAATTGGTAGCCGAGCTAGACTTAGGATCTAGTGCCGAGAGGCGTGGGGGTTCGAGTCCCTTCATCCGCACAAAAGTTTTAATTAAAATCGAAACCGCCCAATCTAGCGAAAAACCGCAGTTTTGGCGGTTTTTTTAAATCGTACAATATGGAAATTATTAAGGAACAAATCGACCAATTAAATGCAACTTTAAAAATCCAGTTAAAAGATGAGGATATCAGCCCTAAAGTTGAAACTTCACTTTCGGATTACAGAAAAAAAGCACAACTTAAAGGTTTTAGGCCAGGAAAAGTACCTATGGGCCTTATCAAAAAAATGTACGGTAAATCGGTGATGTATGAAGAAGTAAACAAACTTGTTTCGGAAACCTTAACCAATTACCTTTCAGATGAAAAGCTAGAAGTTATTGGTGAACCAATACCCTCTGAAAACCAGGAAATGATTGATTTCGACACACAGAAAGAATTCAATTTCAGCTTCGATATCGGGCTTCGTCCACAAATTGAAATAGAATTAAACAAAAAGGTTAAATGTCCATATTTCGATATTCTTGTTGACAATGAAATGTTAAGCAAATATGTTGAATCGCATACAAGCCGCTTCGGAAAACTTGAAACAATCGATGAAGTTACTGTTGATGCTTTTATCAAAGGAACAATTGAACAAACCGATGCTGAAGGAAATGTGATTGATGGCGGTTTAAGTAAAGAGGAATCTTCCATTTCAATTGACCATATTAAAGACGAAGAGATTAGAAAGACTTTCATTGGTGCAAAACGTGAGGATGTAATTAAAATCGATATTCAAAAAACATTTGCTTCAGATTCTGAAATTGCAATGGTTTTAGGTGTTGACAAGGAGTTAATCGAGTCTCTTGAACCTCATTTTCAATATACTATCAAAGAAATCACCGAATTCAAGAAAGCTGAAGTAAATGAAGATTTATTCGAAAAAGTTTTCCCTGGTGAGGAAATAAAAACAGAAGCTGAATTTAACGAAAAAGTGAAACAAAGTATCAAAGTGATGACTGCAAAGGACAGCGATTATAAATTTATGCTCGATTCACGCGATATGTTGCTTGACAAAACAAATATTCCATTGCCTGAAGAATTCCTTAAAAGATGGCTTAAATTAAGGGATGAAAAAGGAGAATTGACTGAAGAAAAACTTGAAAAAGATTTCCCATTATTCATGCGCGATTTAAAATGGCAATTAATTATGGGTAAATTGGTAAAAGACAATGAAATAAAAGTTGATCAGGAAGAAGTTAAACAATTAGCTATTGACTTAACCGAAGCTCAGTTTCAACAATATTATGGTTTACCAGTTGGTTCGTTTCCTAGGGAACAAATGGAAAAATATGCAACTGATTTATTTCTTAAAAAAGAAGAAGAAGTAAAAAAATTGTATGATAAAAAATATGAAGATAAAGTAGCTGAATTTATTAAAGAATCGATTAAATTAGATGTTAAAGAAATTTCAGTAGAAGATTTCAATAAATTATTGTCAGAAAAATAGTATTTTTAACAATTGTAATTTTGAAGCTATAATTTAATTAAAACATAAACCGATGAATAAAGACGAATTCAGAAAATATGCCATTAAGCATAAAGGAATCAGTAGTCTGACCCTTGATAACTACCAGGCGATATACAGTAATTATATTTCTCCAACGATTATTGAGGAGCGTCAGTTAAACGTAGCATCCATGGACGTTTTTTCAAGACTAATGATGGATAGGATTATTTTCCTAGGTGTGCCAATTGATGATTATGTTGCCAATATTATTCAAGCACAGTTATTGTTTCTTGAATCTACTGACCCAACAAAGGATATTCAGATTTATTTCAATACTCCAGGAGGTTCAGTGCATGCAGGTTTAGGAATTTATGACACCATGCAATATATTGGCCCAGATATCGCTACCATTTGCACTGGTATGGCTGCTTCTATGGGTGCAGTGTTACTAACAGCAGGTTCTAAAGGAAAGCGTTCGGCTCTTAAGCATTCTCGCATTATGATTCACCAGCCAATGGGTGGTGCACAGGGACAGGCTACCGATATGGAAATCACTGTTCGTGAGATTACAAAATTGAAAAAAGAACTATACGAAATTATAGCCAAACATTCAGGCAATGAGCTGGAAAGGGTTGAAAAAGATTCAGATCGCGATTACTGGATGACTTCTGAAGAAGCCAAAGCTTATGGAATGATTGATGAAGTTCTGGTAAGGAGCAATAATAAATAGTTAGTATACAGTCATTTAAATAAAAGTACAAAGATAGGATAGTTTTAAACTTCTTTCTTTGTACTTTTGTTGCATTAAATAATAGCCTAATTCCATTAGAATTAGCACAATAATTAGAATCATCAACAAAAGAATTTAGGATAATGGATAAATGTTCGTTTTGTGGAAGAAGTAAAAAAGATGTAAATATCTTGATAGCAGGTGTATCTGGTCACATTTGCGACAGTTGCATTGAACAGGCTCACCAAATTATCCTTGAAGAATTCAAGCAAAAAGATAGTTTTGATATCAGTTCTATTAAATTACTGAAACCTATTGAAATCAAAGCATTTCTCGACTTATACGTAATTGGGCAGGACGAAGCTAAAAAAGTACTATCCGTGGCTGTTTATAACCACTACAAAAGGCTTGCGCAAAAGGACACAAAAGATGATGTTGAAATTGAAAAATCAAACATCATTATGGTTGGAGAAACAGGTACTGGTAAAACATTGTTGGCCAGAACAATAGCAAGAATGTTGCACGTCCCATTTACAATTGTCGATGCAACCGTTTTAACCGAGGCAGGTTATGTTGGTGAAGATATCGAAACCATTCTTACACGTTTACTACAAGTAGCTGATTATGATGTTACTTCAGCTGAAAAAGGTATTGTTTTTATTGATGAAATTGATAAAATTGCACGAAAAAGTGATAATCCATCCATAACCCGCGATGTTTCAGGTGAAGGTGTTCAACAGGGTTTGTTAAAACTGCTTGAAGGTTCGATTGTAAACGTACCACCGCAGGGAGGAAGAAAACATCCGGATCAAAAAATGATCCCAGTAAACACAAAAGATATTCTATTTATTGCCGGTGGTGCATTTGATGGCATTGAGCAAAAAATAGGGCAGCGGATGAACACTAAAATGGTAGGATATTCTGCCAGCAAAGATAAAGATGCAATAGATCGTGAAAATCTTTTACAATATATTGGCCCACAAGATCTTAAAGCGTTTGGGCTTATCCCTGAAATTATTGGTAGGTTGCCAATTTTAACTTATCTTGAGGCACTTGATCGCGATACTTTAAGAAATATTCTTACAGAACCAAAAAACTCCATTATCAAACAATACGAAAAATTATTTAGAATGGATGGCGTAGAGCTTACCTTTGAAAAAAAGGTACTTGAGTTTATTGTTGATAAAGCACTTGAGTTTAAGCTTGGAGCCCGTGGACTGCGCTCTATCTGCGAAGCAATTATGGTTGATGCCATGTTCGAAATTCCCTCAACAAAAGAGACTTCTTTGCACATAACGGTAAATTATGCCAAAAAGAAAATGAGCAATACGAATATGAAAAAATTAAGGGTGGCTTAATTTAAAAAATTATACTGAAAAACAAAAGGATACTATCTTTTGAAAAGGTTGTATCCTTTCATTTTATTTCAGATTTAAATCGTATTTACATCTTCTTAATTTCAAATTCAACCCTTCTGTTTTTGCTTTCAATTTCCTCACTTCCTTTTCCAAGGGGTTTTGAAGCTCCATATCCTATCCCTGTTATTCTGCTTTTATTAACTCCATGATTTATCAGGTAGTTTTTAACTGCAGCAACCCTAAGCTGTGATAATTGAAGCAAAAGCTGAGGATCTCCTCTTGTATCTGTATGTCCTGATAATTCAATTTCCATCTTAGGATATTTATTCATCAACTCAACCAATCGATCAAGTTCAGGAATCGAAGATTCTAAAAACTCCGCTTTGCTTTTTACAAATTGAACATTTTGAAGATTTAAAATTGCTCCCGTTTCTATTGGAACCAAATATAAATCGCGTTTTATTTCTTTATAAGTTGATATTTTACTTAAGTCGATTTGCTCATTAACAGCCATATAATTTTCGGCTTCAGCCCTAAAACTAAAAGCTTGACCATATGGTAGAATGATTTTGTAGGTTCCATTTCCTGGATTAGAATGGGCATCACCAGCTTTAACCCCAGTGATTAAATCTTCATATACAATATCAACCCCAATGGGCTTTTTAGTTTTAAAATCGAATACTTTTCCATAAACTAGCACCACTGGTTCCGGTCTGGCCTCTTCGCTCAATTTAATCTCAAAAATATCCTCATTTCCCAATGAATTTCTCGAAGAAACCAAATAAGCATAATCGCCTTTTGCAGAAATAGAATAGTAAGTATCCCAATCGTTTGAATTGATTGATGGACCCAGGTTTTGAGGCTTGCTCCATTTTCGCCAACTGTTATCAAGCCGTTTAGTCACAAATATATCTGCACTTCCATAACCGGCATGTCCATATGAATAAAAATAGAGCGTTTTATTATCATTGGCAATAAAAGGCGTTCCCTCATTCAAATAGGTATTAATATCCTCCCCCATATTAAAGGGCTTGCTGTACTCGCCATTCGGAAGCAGAAAACTTACATATAAATCTTTTGAACCATATGTGTCATCTCTTTCAATCGACATAATTAAAATTTTCCTATCTGCGGTTGGGCAATAGCTTTCATATTCGTTCCTATTGTAAAAATCTTGTATTACTACCTGTTTGGGTATAGACCAACCTGTAGCTATTCGATTTGACATCGAAATACCCTGATCACTAACATAACCGCCACTTGAAGAATACAAACCTTCTAGTAAAAGAGTATTCCCATCAGGCGAAACTGCAATTACCAGGTTATCTCCATCATTATTAATAGGTTTCCCCATTTTTTCCAGTGCTGTCCATGTTCCATCTGCCTTTCGGTTTGCAAACCATATATCATATTTTTTTTCAGTCCCAAAATTCGAAGGATCATATTGCCTCGCAACATAAAGCGTTTGTCCATCAGGGGAAATGATTGGAGCAATTTCAGAATATACGGAATTAATACTTGAACCCAGGTTTTTTTTCTTATATGAAGGATTCATGTCTTTTACCAGATTAATTAACTGTTTTGGATATTTTACATGGATGGATTCTACTTCTATTTTAGTTTGTGCATCAACAACAAAACCATAGAGACTTCCAAATATACCTTCAAAATCATGCATAAAAACAGAATTTCCATTAATATAAAATTTGATGGAATTTCCTGTTTTTTGTACCGACAAGATATTAAATTCCCCTAATGGATTTATATTATTTGCACTGGTTATAGTCTGCCAGTTAAAATACTTTTCCGCTTTATAACCCCAAACCTTACAAATTCCGTTTGAACTAATTGTGAAATTATTACTGTTAGACCATTCAGAAGTACCCCAGGAAATTCCAAATTCAGAATCTTTTTTACCCAATACCTGTTTTAACTTTACTTCGATGGAAAAATCCTCCTTTGGATTTATAGCAAAATCCTTCCAGAAAAAATAATTTCCATCTGTTCGCTTATTCTCTAAAATATATTTTCCATCAGAAAGTTTGGCTCTTGCTTCAACTATATCTCCAGTCCACCATCCATTTTTATTGCTGATAAATTCATCTGAAAATAAGTAATTGACTTGAGCATAAACCAAAGTACAATTATATATTACCAAAATGCTTATTATTAATTTTTTAACCATGGCCTGCCTTTTTTTAAAAGAATTCGAATTCTTTACTATAAATATCCGAATTTTTTTCGATATCCAATTGATTATTATTAGAATGGAAAATATAAATCAGCTAATCTTGATGTCTAAATTAACAAAGCAGAATCTAAATGTAATTTAATGAATTAGGCACATACTTCAACATATTGTAACACAGATTCCAATTTAGATTAAATTGCGTTTTCAAAACAATTCATTATATTCTAAATGATCTTAAATTATATATTGCTGCTAAAAGATGAAGAAAATATTGATATTACTTGCCAACATTAAGTATTTTAAAACAGATATTAGTAAATCTGTTTAAAATAGTACATTGACAAGTTTTTTATAGTGACAACCTATAACCTCACAATTTTGCCATCCTCTTGAATTTTATATTTACGGGTCACTTCGTTCGATTTTACCGATATTTCCATATTTTTATCAATGGAACCCTCGGTATTGAACTCCTGTCCGGCTTGTGGACCTGCCCCCATTAATTCATAGGCTGCAAAATCGATATTGGAAATGAGTTTTCCTTCATTATTATAGGTACACAAAAAATAGTAAGTTGAACCCATTTCAAAACGTCCATAAACAATTGCATGGTATTTATTGGTATTCAATGGATTGCTAATATAATAGAAATCTGTATACTCAGCCATTTCTTCAAAATCTTTTTTAGAAAGTTTTTCCGCTTTCGAAAGATAATTGACTTGCTCATTTATTGGAATTTTTTCAAATTTTTCTTTTCCACTAGGGTTTTCGTTGTATGGAAGCGACCTTTTATCAAATTTTCCTAAAAAAGTTTCAAATTGAGGATTTAGTTTAGCTACTTTTTGTTGCTCATTATCATTACTGGTGTTATTTTCACCTGATTGAATACCATTTTCAGATTGCTGAGATGCATCATTATTCTGATTTTCAGTATTACTACTATTACACTTACATGAGCAGACCAGCATCAATCCAATGATTGAAATTAAAAGTATTTTTTTCATTGTTTTAGGTTTTAATAATTTTTGAATTTATACCAAAATAAATTAATCTTCTTCAAAAATACAACTTCCAGCTTTTTGAAGTATTTTAACGGTCATTGTAATTCCTTATTCGTTTATCTTCATTCACATTTGAATTGAAGATTATTAGCATGTCAATCTGTGAAAATCATTTGCTAAAAGTTATTTCTCCATTTTGCAATTGAAAAAAATTAAACCAAAAACTCTTTTAACTTTTTAATGAGCAATTCAGGCTGCTGCACATGCAGCCAATGCCCAGCATGTGGAATAATCTCTAATTTTGCATTTGGAAAAAATGATTTAATCTCATCCAAATCATCACTTGTAATATATTCTGATTCAGCACCTTTCACAAATAAAACAGGAAAATCCTGAATTGACTTATTACCAGTTGGTTTAAATCCATCAAGGATATTATTAATATTTTCATAAAGGTCTTCGATATTCAAAATCCATCCGAAAGACATATCATGATTTCTTTTTATATTTTTCATTAAAAATTGCCGAATTTGCTCATTTGGAATAAACTTGGCAAGCTCCTTATTAAGATCCTCACGTTTTTTTAGACGTGAAAAATCAATCGCCAACATGCCTTCCATGATTTGTTTATGATTTAATGTATCAGATTGTATATCAATAGAAAACAAATAGGATTTTGGAGCAATATCAATGATAATTAGATGACTTAATAACTCAGGGTATTTATCGGCAAAATACATGGCAGTTTTTCCGCCCATGGAATGTCCAAGAAGAATGGGCTTTATCAATTGATGTTCAGCAATAAATGCATATAAATCTTCAGCCATCAATCCGTAATTATGATCCTTGCTGTGCGGCGAATGTCCATGATTTCGCAAATCAATTAGCCAGACTTCAAAATTCGCAGACAATTCACGGGCGATACTCACCCAATTATCAGATGAACCATATAAACCATGCAAGATAATAAAAGGTTGTCCTTTTCCTAATTTGCGAAAAAAAAGTTTCATTCCATCAATAGTTTACTGGTAATTTACAATTTACAGCACAACACAATTCCCAATTTATGGCTATTAAGCGGTTGCTAATTTTCAACTAATCCAATAATCTAAGATACATCTGAATGGTATTTTCAAGTCCAAAATAAAGCGCATCACAAATTAAAGCATGTCCGATAGATACCTCATCAAGACCTTTGACCATTTCATTAAAGAATTTTAGGTTTTCAAGGCTTAGGTCGTGCCCTGCATTAAGGCCCAGTCCATTTTGGATTGCACATTGTGCAGCTTTTACAAATGGAGCTACTGCAATTTCTTTGTTTGCCGGATATTGAATTGCGTATGGTTCAGTGTATAATTCTATTCTGTTGGTGCCAGTTTTGGCTGCATTTTCAATGTTTTTAAGATTGGTATCAATAAAAATGGAAGTCCGTATTCCTACATTTTTAAATTCAGCAATAACCTCTTTTAAAAAACTTTCATGTTTAATGGTATCCCAACCAGCATTTGAAGTAATGGCCGTTGGAGGATCAGGAACTAAGGTTACCTGCTCAGGTTTGACTTTAATCACCAAATCAATAAAACTATTAGAAGGATAACCTTCAATATTAAATTCAGTATATACGATTGGCCTTAAATCAAATACATCTTGATAGCGAATATGCCTTTCATCGGGTCTGGGGTGAATGGTAATTCCCTCGGCACCAAATCGTTGACAATCAATTGCAACTTTTTGCAAATCCGGAACATTTCCTCCTCTTGCATTTCGAATAGTTGCAATTTTATTAATATTTACACTTAATCTGGTCATTTTTAGTTATATTTAGATTAAAATCATTAGGTTTGTAAAATAATTGATCCGATTACAAAATTAACACGAAATTTCCAAGGAAAAGCATTATGCTGGCTAAAGATTTAATATCAGATATAATTCCTCACCTAAAAACTTCTGATAGCGGAATAAAAGCCCTTATCTGGATGGAAATTTTTAAAGTTTCACATCTACCAATTGTAAATAATGATGAATTTTTGGGTTTAATTTCTGACACCGATATTTATAATTTGAATGAGGCAGATCAATCTATTGGAACCCATCCGCTTTCCTTAATGCGGCCTTTTGTTTATCGCAATCAACATATTTACGAAGTTGTAAGCCTTTTTTCGAAATTAAATCTATCTATAGTACCTGTTTTAAATGAACAAAAGCACTATGTTGGTTGTATTACATTGCAGGATTTAACTGTTAATTTTGCAAAATTAGTTGGGGTTAACGAACCCGGCGCTATTATAATATTAGAACTTAATATACACGATTATTTGCTCACTGAAATTGCACAAATTGTAGAAAGTAACGACTCAAAAATACTAAGCCTGTACGTTTCAACGTTTAAAAACTCTACCAAACTAAATGTAACCTTAAAACTAAATACATCGAACTTAAGTTCAATTATTCAAACTTTCGAACGCTATAATTACACGATTATGGCCTCATTTTTAGAAGATGAAGAGTTAGAACATTTTTATGATGATAGGTTCGAATCATTTATGAATTATCTTGACATATAGCTCAATGCTAATTTAGATTTATGGTGAATTCTGCGTACAGATATGTCCTGTTTATTATATCCGTATTTATTGTTCCTGGCGGTTTTATATGCTTCTCCCAGGATACAATATCTTCGCATGACAACCATGCCATTAAATCAGAAAAAAAAATTCTTATTGGGGAAATAATAATCGAAGGAAACCAAAAAACAAATAAAAATATCATTCTCAGAGAATTAAAAGTTTCTGATGGACTTTATTTAGATAGTCTATCACTTATACTTGCCCTTTCCGAAAGCAAAAAAAACTTACTTAAACTGCCCTTGTTTAATTATGTAACTATAGAAGCCATTGGAGAAGGAATTGATATTGTAAACATTAAAATCATTGTTGAAGAACGATGGTTTACATGGCCTCAACTATCAATTATCAATAATGAACGAAATTTTAACACCTGGTTACAGAATAAGGATTTTTCGAAACTTGATTACAGGGTGGCTGTAAAGCAATATAATGTTATGGGATTAAACCATTTACTAAGTATCGGATTATCCTACGGTTACACCAGGGAATTGTCCCTTGCATATCAAAATATCTTTCTGGATAAAAAACAGCATCACTTTTTAGGCATGAGCGCCAGAATATTTAAGCAAAGTTCTACTTTTTACAGAACCTATCAAAATAAGCAAGAAAGCTTCACCAACAATGAAAATGATGTTATTTGGGGTAAATATGTAAGACTGGAATATGATTATCGACCAAAATATAATGCGCGGCATGGAATTGATCTTTCATATAATGAAGTTGAAATTAGTGATAGCCTGGCGAATTTAAATCCTGTTTTTTTAGCTAATAATCAAACAAAGAATAAATATTTTGAAATCAAGTATCAATTTTTTTATGATAATAGAGATAGTAGGAGTTATCCATTAAGTGGATATTCGATAGATTTTAATATTTTTAAAACAGGAATTGGGATTTTCCCAAACAATTCAGTTGATTTATTGAGTATATCGGGAACATTTAAAGAATTTTATAAAATTTCAGAGCGATTTTATGGGGCACATTCTTTTTCTGTAAAAAAATCATTAGAAAATAATCAACCTTACTATTTTAAAAAAGGACTTGGTTATAGAGATTTTTTAAGAGGTTTCGAATATTATGTGATAGATTGCGAAGATTATTATCTTTTAAAAAATACATTTAAATTTGAACTTTTGCCACCAACTATTTCTAATCTAAATTTTATTCCAATCAGAAAATTTAAAAAAATACATTATGCATTCTATTTATCAACTTTTTTCGATTTAGGTTATGCTCAGGAAAAAGATCAAGAAATTGTCCTGCAAAATAACCTTTCAAACCGTCTTTTGTTTAGTGGAGGAATTGGTTTCGATATTTCTACTTATTACGATAAAGTAATTCGCTTTGAATATTCTATTAACAGCCTTGGCGAACCAGGTATTTTTATTCATTTTAAGGCTTCAATTTAATAATCTCTTCCGATGTAAATTATCAATTTGCATCATTATCGTATTTTCAATATGAAACCAATTTCACTATTTTTTTTCATCTTTGTTTAATGGTAAAAATCGGTTTGCTACAATTCAGAGAAGTATTAAAAAAAGAATTACATAACAATTAAAAAACATCAATCCCCTTTGATAGTATGAAAATAGCTATATACGGCAAGAAATTCAATGCTGATTTCGACCCATTTTTTGAAGAAATTATTGGTTCCCTTGCAATAAATAATGTAGAAATTTCAATATATAAATCCTTTTATGAATCGCTTCCTGAAAAAATCAGAAAAAAATACCAGAACTTTCAGTTTTTTACTAACGCCTTAGATCTACAAAAAGATGTTGAAGTTCTAATAAGTATTGGTGGTGATGGAACTTTTCTTGACAGTGTAACTTTTGTTCAAAATTCAGGAATTCCAATTGCAGGGATCAATTCAGGTAGACTTGGGTTCCTGGCTAACATTTCACGTACTGAAATTCAATCTGCAATTCATAAAATACTTACAAAAAGTTATTCATTTGAGGAGCGTGAACTTATCCATCTTGTTTCTCCGCAAAATTTGTTTGACGATTGCAATTATGCGCTAAATGAAGTAACAATCAGCAAAAAAGATTCAAGTTCGATGATAACAATAAATGTATACTTGAATGGACAGTTTTTAAATACTTATTGGGCTGATGGACTGATTATTGCAACTCCAACTGGTTCTACTGCCTACTCATTAAGTGTAGGAGGGCCTATTGTTGTTCCCGAAGCTAAAAACTTTATTATTACTCCCATTGCACCACACAATTTAACAGTAAGACCAATGGTAGTTCCCAATACACATGAATTAACGCTAAAAATAAGTGGAAGAGATGAAAATTATCTGGTTTCTTTAGATAGAAGGTATCAGGTTGTTCCAACTGAAATTGAATTAAAATTAAAAAGAGCTAGATTTAAAATTAAAGTTGTAAAACATGATGAACGTACTTTTTTTAGTACTTTACGCGAAAAACTAATGTGGGGGCTTGATAGCAGAAATTAAAAATAGATTTTATAAATACTCGATTTCAGAAAATGAACAATCCTTTAATGAAAATTATGCATACAAAATTGAGGTTTCGTAATTTTCCATACCAGAGAATTGTATCTTTGCCGAAAAAAGAGAACTGTAACTTTGCTAATATTTTGAATTTCATCAATAAATCAGTAACTATCGTAAAAATATTTAACTGTCAAAAAACAAAATTGACTTTCTTTCGTATATAATAAGATTGCTTTAATCAGGAGACTAAATTTGCAATGGCAAAATATTTGCATTAAGATAATTTTTTATATAATAATACATAGAATTCATATTTTGAATATATCGCTGATTATAAATTAATTTCAATTTGTAATTAAATAAATAGTTTTATAGAAAATACATAACAAGAATGGATATGACAAAATTGATAAGCTTTTCCACATTTTTACTATTGTTCACAATAAACACATATTCACAGAGATGGAAAAGCGAGCGACACTCACTGGTATTTGATGCTGGCATAAGCCACTTTATGGGCGATTTAGGAGGTGGAACAAAAGATGCAGCCCATTTTTTCGGGGTCAGGGATCTCGATTTTTCAGCCACAAGACCAGTTGTAAGTGCCAAATACAGATTTCGTATTATCGAGCAAGTTGCCGCAAAAGCAGGTTTTACATGGGCTATTCTTGCTGCTGATGATGCTTCATCAGGTTCTGCTGGCCGAAGAATGAGGAATCTATCATTTACTTCGAATGTTCTTGAATTCAGTTTACACGGCGAATATTATTTTATAAAAGAAAAAGCAAATCCCAGATATTCGTTTTCGAGCTTACATACTATCCGGAATTTAAGTGCCTATGCATTTACAGGGGTTTCGGTTATTTACTTTAATCCAAAAGCAAAATTAGATGGTGTAAAATATGAACTCCAACCATTAGGAACAGAAGGGCAGGGAATTGGTGATAATCCCGCACCATACAGCAAAATTGCGATTGGATGGCCAATTGGCTTAGGAGCAAAGTACAATTTAAATAAAAAATTTGCTGTTGGAATCGAGATATCAAATACATTCACTACTTCTGATTATATTGATGATGCCCACGATAAATATTATGACAATTCAGCTATTTCTTCAAAATATGGAGAAATTGCCGGAAAGCTTGCAGACAGACATATCGATGCTAATGGAAATTCATTACCTCCATATCCATCTGGCACAACAAAAAGAGGTGGAAATAGTTACAACGATGCATTTATATATACAGTTGTAACGCTAACTTATAGTTTAAAAAGAGATAATACAGGGCTTCCAAAATTTTAAAATAACAGACTCCATCATTCATGTATAAAAAAATTATAGTTTTTTTAATTCTAATGATCCCTTTGACCTTAAATGCTCAAAGAAAATCTCATGAAGTCGGGCTTTTTGGTGGTGTGGCATACTATATGGGCGATTTAAACCAACGAAAACTATTTTATTCAATTGAGCCTTCTTTAAGCTTTATTTATAAACTCAACTTAAACCCCAGATACGCCCTGCGATTTAACGCAACTTTAGCCTCACTTAGTGGATCTGACACCAAGAGTGACAATGGGTATCAACTACAAAGAAATCATAGTTTTAATATTCCTTTAACTGAATTTGCAGCATTATTTGAGTTTAATTTTTTACCTTATAAGCCAGAAAGCCGGTATGAATATTTTAGTCCCTATATTGTTATCGGACTTGGAGTTATGATTTTTCCAACCGATAAAGAAACAATTCCAGTTCAGCCAGTAATTCCTTTTGGAATAGGAATGAAATATGCGATTAATAGACGTTTAGGTGTGGCTGCAGAATGGTCATACCGAAAAACTTTTACTGATTATTTAGATCAATTACCTCCCGACACATACACCGAAACTGCAAGTTTAGATAATAAACAAACATCATACAGCAGTAGTAAAGATTGGTATTCTTTTGCTGGAATCAGTTTTACTTATAAATTTGCACTCGGAAGCAGTAAATGCCCTGCATACGGAAAATAATTTATATTTAAATTGATAATTCACTTCAATGGCAATTATTAACCAGATTGATAAAACAAAATTGCCCAAACATGTTGCCATCATAATGGATGGAAATGGAAGATGGGCCAAGCAACAAGGCAAAAACAGAGTTTTTGGTCACAGGCAAGGGGCAAAATCTGTAAAAGAAATTGTACAAGCTGCTGGTGAATTAGGCATTGATTATTTAACCCTTTATGCATTTTCTACTGAAAATTGGAATAGGCCAAAACTTGAAGTAGATGCGCTTATGGCATTATTGATTTCTTCAATTAATAAGGAAACCAAAGAATTGATTCAAAATAATGTAAGGCTACTTTCAATTGGTAACCACGCAATTTTACCAAAAAATGTCAGAAATAAACTTTATGAAGCAATTGAACAAACAAAAAACAATACTGGATTAACACTTGTTCTTGCATTAAGCTACAGCGCCCGATGGGAAATTATTGAAGCAGCAAAAAAAGTAGCTCAACTTGCAGTTAATCAAAAAATTTCAATTGAAGATATTGATGAAGAAATGATTAATCAAAATCTAGCAACTGCAACCATTCCAGACCCTGAATTAATGATTAGGACCAGTGGGGAATTCCGAATAAGTAATTTTCTGTTATGGCAACTGGCCTATTCTGAACTTTATTTTACAGATAAATTATGGCCTGAATTTGGGAAAAAAGAGTTTTTTGAGGCTTTATTGGATTATCAATCGCGCGAAAGAAGGTTTGGAAAAACTAGTGAACAACTTGAGCAAAACATTTAATAAAATGTTCTATTTTCGCAGCGCTAATTTATAGAAAAAATTTTCAATCACTATTTACACTTGCTACATTAAAATGGCATGTAAAAATTATCAAAATAATTCTTTAAAAAGTTAAGAATTACAAAGACCATTTGTTTTAAACAATAGTTTCACAGGTTATTTCGTTTGGAAAAACATTAGACAATAAATTATGAATAAATTCAAAATTATTTTAATTCTATTAACTGTTCAATTTTTATCACAACAGTTAAATGCTCAAATAAATTCAGATTATGCAAATCCAAAAGAATACGTTATAGGGGGAATTTCAATATCAGGGGTAAAATATCTTAATCATAGTGCACTTATTCAATTATCAGGACTTCAAATTGGACAAAAAATTAAAATACCGGGTGATGATGCAAGCAAATCTTTAAGAAAACTTTGGAAACAAGGTTTATTTTCAGATATTGAAATCAGTTATACCAAAGTTACCGCCGACAGTATTTTTCTGAATATCTATCTGCAAGAAAGACCACGGCTATCTAAAATTATTTTTTCAGGTTTGAATAGCACCCAAACCAAAGATATGACCGAAAAAATTGATTTGAAAAGAGGAAAACAAGTTACCGATAATGTATTAAATACAGTTCGCAATACTATAAAAAAACATTTTGTAGATAAGGGGTATTATCATACTGAAGTAACTACAATAACAAAAAACGATACTACTTTTCAAAATTCGGTAATTCTATATATTAATGTAGATAAAAAACAGAAAGTAAAAATAAAAGAAATTGTTTTTGAAGGCGATTCAGTTTTTGACTCTCAACAACTAAAACATTATTTAAAAAACACGAAAGAAAAAAGATGGTATGGTCTTTTTAAGCCTTCAAAATATGTTCCTTCAAAATATAAAGAAGACAAAGCAAATTTTGTTACCAAACTAAATGAAAAAGGATACAGGGATGCCCAAATATTAAAAGATACTCTTAAAGTTAATGAAGATATGTCGCTATCTCTATACATTAAAATAGTTGAGGGTGACAAATTTTACTTTAGGGACATTAAATGGATTGGCAATACCAAATTTACTTCAGATGTATTAACCAGGGCATTAAAAATTAAAAAGGGTGATATTTTTGATCAGGCAGTACTTGATAAACGCTTATCATCTGACGAGGACGCTGTGAGCAATCTTTATATGGATGATGGATATCTATTCTTTCAGGTAAACCCAATTGAAACCCAAGTCATTAATGACTCTATCGACCTTGAGATGAGGATTATCGAAGGACCTCAGGCAACCATTAATCAGGTGATAATCACTGGAAATACACGTACAAATGATCATGTTATCCGAAGAGAAATAAGGACATTACCTGGTGAACTATTCCGAAAATCAGAAATAATACGCACAATCAGAGAATTGGCTCAATTGGGTCATTTTGATCCTGAACAAATTGTTCCAACACCAAAACCAAATCAAGCAAATGGGACCGTAGATTTGGAATATGCCCTTGTTGAAAAGCCAAATGATCAAGTCGAGTTATCAGGTGGTTGGGGCGCAGGTATGATAGTTGGTACGCTAGGTTTGCGATTCAATAACTTTTCCACAAAAAATATTTTTGAGAAAAAAGCATGGCAACCGCTCCCAACAGGTGATGGACAACAATTGGCAATTCGGGCACAAACCAATGGTAAGTATTATCAATCCTATAGTCTTTCTTTTGTAGAACCCTGGCTAGGTGGAAAAAAACCAAATTCGCTTTCAATTTCACTGTCGCATACCATTCAATCAGGAAATTATAGCTCTTATTCACAAATTGCTTCAACTGCTACTGATAGGAAAATGAAAATTACCGGAGCAGGGGTTGGGCTTGGTCGTAGATTAAACTGGCCTGATGATTATTTTACTTTATACAATGAAATAAATTATAGAAAGTATGATCTTACCAATTACAGAATGTCGAGCGCAATTGATTTCAGTAATGGTGTTTCTAATCAACTATCATTTAACACGGTATTAGGAAGAAGCTCTGTTAGTCAGCCTTTATATCCACGGTTTGGTTCTGATTTTTCTTTAGGTTTTGAATTCACCCTTCCATTTTCGAAATGGAATAATAAAGACTATAATGCAAAACCTGATTCAGTAAATACGGCGGAAATGATAAATTCAAAAAAATATGAATGGGTAGAATTTTACAAATGGACTTTTAAAGCATCATGGTTTACATCCATTTGGAAAGATTTAATATTAAATGCTAAAGCTGAATATGGGTTTGTGGGTTATTACAACTCAGCCATTGGCCCTTCGCCATTTGAAGGTTACAATATTGGTGGTGACGGAATGGGTTATTATACCTATGGACAAACAATGATTGGGCTTAGAGGTTATGAAAATGGATCATTGACGCCTGCAGGAGGGGCAAATATGTATAGCAAATATTCTTTGGAATTAAGATATCCTATATCTCTGGCACAATCGGCAACAATATATGCACTTACTTTTGTTGAAGCTGGTGCTGGCTGGAACAGCTTTAAAACTTATAATCCCTTTGGCCTTTATCGCTCTGCAGGTGCTGGTGTTAGGGTGTTTTTACCCATGCTTGGACTTTTGGGTATTGACTGGGCTTGGGGTTTTGATGCAGCTCCTGGTACTACTAAACCTCATGGTTCGCAAATCCATTTTATTTTGGGACAACAATTCTAATAACTATTAATAATAAACAGATGAAAAGGACAATTTTAACAAGTATTATGGTTGTAATCATCACACAACTTGCTTTATCACAAAGATTTGCATATGTTGATACTGAATACATTTTAAATAAATTGCCCAGCTATCAAACAGCACTAACTAAATTGGACGGATTCTCCAAGACCTGGCAAAAAGAAATTGAAGATAAATTTGCCGAAGTTGAAAGAAAATACAAAGAATTTCAAAATGAAAAAGTACTTCTTTCAGAAGATATGAAAAAAGCAAGGGAAGAAGAAATTGTTCAACTGGAAAAAGCTTCTAAAGATTTGAAAAAAAAATATTTTGGGGTTGATGGTGAATTATTCAAAAAGCGTGAAGAATTGGTGAAACCAATCCAAGAAGAAATCTACAACGCAATTAAACAATTGGCTGCCGAAGGTAATTATGCCATGATATTTGATGTGGCTGCTGGCGCAACACTTCTCTATACCGATGAAAAATATGATGTGAGCGATGATGTGCTCAAAAAGATTAACTTATAATTTTAATTTATATATTTGCGAAATTTTTTAACTAATTTTCTATTATGAAACAGACATTATCAATACTTGCAATAATACTTTTTGTTGTGGCCGGAATGAACCTAAATGCTCAAACTGCCTATAAATTTGGACATATTAAATCGCAAGAGCTTATGCAATCATTACCTGAAAGCGATCTTGCTCAAAAAAGCCTCGAAGCAGAACAAAAATCATTGAAAGATCAAATGGAACTTATGAATGTTGAATACAACAACAAGGCAAATGACTATGTGACCAATGACAAATTGCCTGCAGGCGACCCTAAAAGATGGTCTGAATTGGTAAAAGCAGACAAAGAAAAAGAAATACAAGGCTTGCAACAAAGAATTCAGGAATTTCAGCAAAATGCACAAGAACAATTGCAAACCAAACAAAGTGAATTGTATAAACCAATTCTGGAAAAAGTGGATAAAGCTATTAAAGAAGTAGCTAAAGAAAATAAATTTACCTACATTTTTGATGTAAATACTTTATTGTATTTTTCTGAAGAAAGTATTGATATTACCAGCATGGTAAAAGCAAAACTTGCCACAAAATAATAAATACTGAATCTTTTAAAACAGCCCGGAATAATATTTCGGGCTTTTTAATTTGTATAAAACTCAAAATATGATTCAAAAAATTAACCCAATAGGGGTATTTGATTCCGGATATGGCGGATTAACCGTATTATCTGAATTTTTTGACTTGTTACCGGAATATGATTTCTATTATCTTGGAGATAATGCACGCTCACCTTATGGACCACGCTCCTTTGATACGGTTTATGCTTATACTTTGCAAGCTGTAAAAAAATTATTCGAAATGGGATGCCATTTGGTTATTCTGGCGTGCAATACAGCTTCGGCAAAAGCACTTAGAAGTATTCAGCAAAATGATTTACCTGGAATTGATCCTAACCGAAGGGTTTTAGGGGTAATACGTCCAAGTGTTGAAGCAATTGGAACTTATACAAAAACCAATCATATAGGTATACTTGGAACTTCAGGAACTGTTATTTCTAATTCATATCCTCTTGAAATTAAAAAAATTTACCCTGAAATTTCAGTTACACAAGAAGCCTGCCCAATGTGGGTGCCACTAGTCGAGAACAATGAACATAATAGTATAGGTGCCGATTATTTTATTGAAAAAAATATTCATTCACTTATTCAGAAAAATAATCAACTAGACACTATTATTTTAGCTTGTACTCATTATCCGCTGCTATTTGAAAAAATCAGAAAATACGTACCTGAAAATATCAATATCATTTCTCAGGGCAAAATAGTTGCGAAGAGCCTAAAAGATTATCTGCACAGGCATCCGGAAATGGATGATAAATGCAGCAAAAATAATATACGTAAATTTTTTACTACAGAATCGGTTGAAATTTTTATGGAAAGAGCTCAATTATTCTGCGAACAAATTGAGAATATTGAACATTTAGAGTTGTAAATCAGTGTATTTTATACTTTGTACCAACTAGAGTATATAGCATAGCTATTTGCAATTCTATTAATTTGGCCTTCCAAAAGCTCGGTACTTATTTCTTTAATTAGTTTAGCTGGGGAACCAGCAAAAACACTTCCGGATTTAATAATTGTTCCTTGAGTAACAACAGCTCCAGCAGCTACAATAGAGTTACTTTCAACAACAGCACCATCCATAACAATAGCTCCCATACCAATCAATACATTATCATTGATTGTACAGCCGTGAATAATAGCCCCATGTGCAATTGATACTGAATTTCCAATATTGGTAGGATTTTTTTCAAAAGTGCCATGAATGATTGCTCCATCCTGAACATTAACGTTATTACCAAGCTTTATATAGTTTACATCGCCCCGTAATACGGCATTAAACCAAATACTGCAATTATCTCCTATGGTTACATTTCCAACAATGGTGGCATTTTCGGCTAAAAAGCAATTCTCACTTATGTTTGGCTCGTAGCCTCTTACTGATATGATAAGTGCCATTTTAAAATAATTTTACTTTTATTACTTTTTGTTGAAAAATATTGGATCGAAATAATCAATAAATTAAAGGAAGCCAAAAAGAATAGTTAAATTTTTTAATTTAATATACGTTTATTTTAAAATTATAATAGATTTTACATGATGATTTTCAATGATTATGAAAAAATGATTCATAAGAATTATAGGAAATATAATTCAAAATTTCGATATCAGCAATGCGTATAATTAATCAATATTAGATTCAATATTAACAGGGAATTCAAACTTAAGTTTTATCAGGTTAGAATATCGAGTTCCAGCTTTTAACATATCTGTATCTTCTTTATCATAGTACCATTTTATTAATACATTTTGGCTAACGTTACAAATTTCGAGAATTCGCAACAACTTGGCTATTTGCTTGGATGAGGCTGTATTAAAATAATCTAGCTTAAAGTTTAAAACAAAGTTAGAAGGAGCTTCTTTGGAGTTTAAAAATTTAGTAGTCCAATCGAAAACCGGTTGATAAAAGTCAATAGCATTTTCAGGTAATGATTTACCCTCAATCACATATAAATCAACTTCGGGTTCAAAATAAATCTTTGGGGTATCATCGCTTGGTTCAATATGTAATGCTTCCATGGTTTAGTTTTTAGAAATTTTTGCCCTTAAAGTGTAGAAAGAATATGTTTCATCAATCTTTAGAAAATTAAACTCCAATGTACTATCTGTTTTTAACCGAATATCAATCATACCCAAACCTGCTTCTTTATTGGAGTCAATTTCAAAATCAAACAATCTGTTGTTGTAAAATTCATCGAGTTGTTCTCTGTCCAAATTATTCACGTATTCCAATTTTTGAGTCAGAATAGGAATTTTAGTATTCCTGATATAATTCCCTGTATTTAGAAGATATTCTTCATCTGTTTCGCTAATATAGAATAATCCGGCTTTGCCTTCAGGAGTTTGTTTATAATCATCTCCATGCTGAATAATATTTTGAAACATCTCAACCATGGTATTATAGAATCTTTTTTTCAAACTCACATTCTCAACCATTTGTTTTTCAATGATGGAGAGTAAATTCATTAAACTTTCCTGATTAAAGTAACTGTTGAAAATAATAAGAACATTTTCTTCATTGAGCATCTTATGCAGCGCACTGATATATTTTATTGAACCAGGGTTGGCAGAAGTACTTAGGGATGTACCTGAAGAAGTAGTAGGAATTTCTGTGTGAAGGTAAAAATAAGAATACTTATCATCCACTTTTTCAAAAGTATACAATAATTTATTTCCAGATTTTCTGGCCATATCAATTAACCCAAGCCCTGCCCCACCTTTGCTTGAAATTTTTCCATCAACAAGCACTTGTCTGTGATAAGCTTTGAGTTCGTCCTCATCCAATTTGTTCACCTGCTCAATCTGGGCAGTTAAAGAAGGAATATTCTCATTCTCAATTAAATTGCCGGTGGTAATAAAATATTTAAAATTTTCTTTTTTAAGAACGAATACTCCATTATTGTTCTCAACTTCTTCATCAATATCTGCCTGATGTTTGGTAATATTTTGAAGGCCTTCGACCATAACGTTGTACACTTTCCGTTTTAATGCTCTTGGATCATCCTTTTTTACTAAATTAGTCTCAGCAAGGGCTAAAATATTATCAGTAATTTTTGCAGTAAAAAGTCCCCGATAAATATAATTCAGGTTGTCTTTCTGCATAGCCTTGAATAGCTTAAATATAAAACCAAGCTTTTCTTTATTTAAAGGATCTCCACTCATATTCTTTGCTAATTTTAGCTAAATATATTCAAATTATAAAGGAATCCAAAATAATATTTACGGAATCACTAATTTATTAAGCAAAACTATAAATTTGTTGAAAGAAAACCGAAACATATTGTAAAAATATATAAACTCTTTCAAGATTAATGGGTACTAAATTACAATAAATTTGCAATTATTGTATATTGCAATTGATTGATAGTCGAACTAAAGTGATTGATAATCAATAAATAAACATGAAATAATCAAGTGTTAAAAATTAGTTTTTTGCTGAAATTTAACAAAAAAACCAACAATATTTCTTTTTCAAATTTACAAAGTGTTTTTCAATAAAAAAAAGGCGATTCAAAATCTTGATCAACACTTTAATATTAATTCTTTAAAGTCTAACTGGAACAAGCTATATTATTGTCTGAAACAGATTCAAAAAGATTCATGCTATGAATTATTATTGAAAATTTTTGAAACAAAGCGAATATGTTATAGATTAGCAGAAATAAAAAATAAAATAGATTAATAAATGATAATAGTTGATAATAAAATTCAAGTGGCAAAAATAAAATTAGCTTATATTGTCACATTTTTAATGGGAATATTTCTAGTGATATCATCCCATTTTATCGGACTAACCGAAGTAGAAACACATGTGTGTATAATTTCGGGAGTAGTTCTTTTAATCACTTTTATTTATCTTCTTTTGATTAAACCTCAATACGTGTATTTTTCAGTAGAAAGTAATTCTAAAATTATTGTGAGGAATTATCAGGCATTACCTGTATTCAGAAAATATAAAGCTTTTGAAATAAAAATTGAAAACATTAAAGATTATGAACTAAAATCCAGTTTTTTTAATCAAGTTAAACAAATAAGGTTTTTAGTATCCACAAAAAATAAGATCGGTAAATATCCATGGATCTGTTTAAGCGCCTTGCCCAAAAAGGATATCAATTCACTGATTGTTTTTTTAAATAAAATATTACCGGTTGAAAAACGTAAAACACTTTAATTACAATCAAGTTAAAAATATTGCTTATTTTTGAATTATAAAAGGAAATTAAAATATATACATATGAAAAGAATCGTTCTATCCCTCGTTTTGTTTTTTGGAGTTGTAATTTCAAATCAAGCTCAGGTATTATTTAGCACAGCCCAAACGCTCAAAGGCGGCGCATGGAATATTGGTATAAATCCTGTGTTTGCAGATAATTCAGGCGGAGATTTTGCAATGTTTTTTCATGGTGGTTATGGCCTAAGTAATAGTTCAGATCTAGGCCTGAAATTGGGCTTTGGCTGGCGTGATCCATATGTTGGCCTGGATTATGAAAGGACTGTTCTTGCAGGGAAACCATCAGTATCTGTTTTTGGTGGCATGCATTATTGGAATGATTTTGGGCTGGACTTAGGTTCAAAAGTAACATTTCCAATTGGGAATGTTAGAATTACCTCAGGATTAGATTTAGATATTGATTTTGGGCAAGATACAAATAACGATTTGAAAATATATGCCCCACTATGGTTGCCAATAAGCATTGAAGTTTATTTGAAAAAGCAACTTTCATTGGTTTTTGAAGGCAATATTAAATTAACAAGTACCGCATTTACAACTGTTGGTGGTGGTATAAATATTTATTTCTAAAAATTATTAAATGCTGGTCTTCCGGCTTTTTTTTTAATATAATTCCAATAAAGTGATAAAATTCCTACTTATCCCCATCTTATTATTAACCGTTAATACCTTAATGGCTATTGATATTAAAGCTGATTTATTTAGCTATGATGAAAAAAAAGTTGAAAATGAGTTTATTGAATTATCAAAATTAGAAACGTTTATAAAAGAAAATCCACAGGCAAGTATTGAAGAATTAACAAATCTACATCCTGAAATAGATAAAATGACAAATTTATCGATGGCTTCTTTATATAACAATACAGAAATAATGGCTCCAGGCAAAATTTCATCGTTTTGGTTTACTTTTATGTTTAGTGCAGTAGGTACTTATTCACTTTATGGAGCAGTTGCCGGTCCAATTTCGGTCGGAGTTGTTTATTTTTCAACGCATAAGGATAGAAATGAGACTAAAAAAGCATTATGGGGATGTTTAACAGGAACATTGATTGGGGCTGGCATAAAATTAGTAGTGGTAAAATTAATGTAAATCCACTACTATGGCTTTGTTCAAAAAAAAATCTCGTTTATTAGCATTTTTAACATTACTTACAATTGTCTCTTTTCAAATAAATGCACAACAATTTCACCGGATTAAATCAGACTATTCAATAAAATATAAAGATCCCCAAGGAAACCAGATTTTGCAAATGGGTGTTGTATTTTATGACATCAATTCGAAAAAAATAGTAATGAAAAATGGATTTCCCATACGTGAAATTCTGGTTCAAAAAGATACTACGATTTACCAAATACGAAATGAACACCTGATAGCCACTTCCGGCACTTATGCTATGGCAGAGTTATCAGTTTATCATTTGGCACTTATTGGGGATTTGAATAATTACGGACTCGACAAAGCGGGTTATACGCTTGATACTTTAAAAAGTGATAAAGGATTAATACTTACCACATGGTCGCCACCAAAGAATGCAAAAGCCTATTTGGGAAGGATACTTGTTTCATCAAAAGACAAGCAACTCTTTGGAATTGTTTTTCTTGACCCCAGCGAAAAAATAATTGCAAAGCATTTATTCAGGGATTATATTAATATTGATGGTTTTGAATTTCCAACAGAAATTTTAGTAATTACTTATGAAGATGATAAAGAAATTTTTAATTTGACTAAATTTAGTAAAATTGTGATTAATGGAACAGACAATGAGGAGTATTATAATTATAAAATCCCTTCGAACTGATTATTAAAATGGAAAAAATACACCGTTATTTCAACCTACTATTACTGGCCTTTTTCATACTTATTATAAATTTGACTGTATTTTCGCAGAGCAAAAAAGATATTGAAATGCTTAATGGAATTTTTGATCAACAAAATCAAAAAACTGACTACAAAACATATATGAGAGGAAATTCCAATGAATTTCAATTATTGGCATCAGGACTTTTTTTATTCTATAAATCTTTAATTTCTTCACAGGATGGTAATCATTGTGTTTTTAACCCGTCATGTTCGGTATATATGATCCAATCCATCAAAAAAAACGGCATTTTGATTGGCTTTTCATATGGAATTGATAGGTTAATGCGCTGTAATAGACTGACTCCGGAAAATTATGAAAGATTTGAAACTACAAATTTACTATCCGACCCTGTTTGGGAATCAAATGAAAAAGAATAAAATTATTATCCTGATAGGAGTTTTACTGTTCCATACTCAGCTATTTAATGCGCAAAACCTAAAAGATACGGAACATACCAAAAAGTTCGCTGATTATTTATTTAAAAGCAGACAGTATGTACTTGCTTCAGAAGAATATGAAAGGCTTGTTTTTAATGACTCATTGAATAATCAGGCCAAACTCAAACTTATTCAATCATACCGATTTTCAAACAATTTCAAGGTTGCACTTCAAAAGTTTGATTATTTCTTTAAAGACAGCCTTAATAGACTTCAACCAGATTTTGCAGAAGAATTTCTAAAAAATTTAATATTAGAAAAGGAAAATGAGCAAGTATATTCATATCTGGAAAAAAACTCAGTTTTAGAAGAAGGATTCAGGCAAACGTATCAACTTGGAAGTTTGCTCCTTAAAAAAAATTGGGATACCGCTTTCAATTATGCATTAAAACATCCGGTTACCGAAAGTAAAAAAAATGCAGATTTACATGTAATTGCATTCAGATCGAAACAAATTAAGTACAAAAAACCATTTAATGCAGCACTTTTTTCAGTTATTATACCAGGCACTGGAAAGATGTATACCAAAAACTGGAAGGACGGTCTGGTTTCGCTCATGTTCGTAAGTGTTAATGCATGGCAGGCATACAGGGGTTTTAACAAATCAGGGAAAAATTCGGTTTATGGTTGGGTATTTGCGGGATTTGCCACCAGTTTTTACATCGGAAATGTTTTTGGATCCTATAAATCAGCTAAAAAATATAATAAAAAACTTGACGATGAAATATATAATGAAGCCTGGCATCTTATGGTTGATGATTTTTAGTCTTCAATTTCATTCCTATTCACAAAACCTGGAACAAACCATTGAATTTGCCGATAAACAATTTGCACAGCAGAACTATCAATTGGCTGTAAAGGAATATCAGCGTGCACTTTTTTTTGCCGATGGAAAGAAATTGGATTATCTCTACCAACAAATAGCCCACGCCTTCTTTATTAACAAACAATTTGGGCAGGCCTTATATTTTTACGAATTATCGTATAAAACTACAAAAAATGACAGCATTAAAACTGAAATAATATTTAATAAATCGCAATGTTACCTATTAACAGGTGATTACAAACACTCTGAGTTTGAATTAATGAACCTCAAAGATAGTTTGTCTGTATACTTTACCGATAGAAGAAAATTCTATTTAGCTGTAAGCTATTTTGGAATGGAAGATTTTAAAAAATCAGAAAATTATTTTCTGAGCTTATTGCCTGAAAACGAGAAAGAAGGACGGAGTGAAGTATATAAGCTATTTCATACCAAAAAAAATCTTTATCGTCCAAATCCGAATACAGCCAAAGTTCTAAGCATGATTTTACCGGGTTCAGGACAAATGTACACCGGCGATGTTAATAATAGCCTAAACTCACTTTTACTCACCGGAAGTTTTGTTATGCTAGGAGTAGTTATGGCTCAGGAATACAGTATTTTAGATGCTATTTTGACCGCATTTCCATGGTTTACCAGATATTACAAAGGTGGATATTTAAGTGCAAAAAAAATAGCCCAAAATAAGCGGGCTATTCGAAGAGATAAAACATATAAAAAAGTATTGGAAATTATTAATGAATCAAAAAATTGACTATTTGCTTATTTTGGTAATCATTGAAGATGATTCAAGTTTTCCCTTTTTATCGTAAGTTTCAGTTTTAACTGCACCAACATTTTTTGCATACCATTGAGTACATTTCATATTAACTTTAAACATTACTTTTACTTCCATGTCGTAGCTTATTTTAACACATTCGAATGTACCTGCTGGGGTTGTAACCGATTCAAATCCATCAACTTTGCGATTTGTAATCAACGTATTTAATGTCATAAGATTAATACCTGAACTGGATATTTTAGCGGTAACTCTACCGTTTCCTAAAACCTGTCCGGCTTTTAAATTGGAAGGCATTGTCATTTGATCTGTTTCTACCTTTACTTCCATATTTTGATACCCACTCATGGTTTTTTGATCCAGAAAATTATTCATGTTAACATAATACTGGCCATTTTCGCATTTTACTGAAAACTCAGTTTTAAATATAGAATCACTTCCTGCCGCTTTGTATTGCGATGCTACTTTGACGGATTGACCACTTGTAGTCTGAGAGCTTTCAAGAACGGTAGATGTTCCAACTCCGGTAACTTTTCCTTTTTTGTCATAGTCAGTAGTCTCAATCTTACTTCCTTTTTCAAGAGGAAAATAAAAGTCACAATCCTGAGATCTTAAACTTTGTTTAATAAATAATGATGATGTGAGCAAAATTGCATAAATCAATAGTTTTTTCATGTTTTTGGATTTTTAGTGTTAATTTGTGAACAAAAATAATTACTATTTTTATTCCAAAATTAATACATTTCATGCAGCTGGGATCATTATTTTTTGTAATGATTGTAAAAGTTGGTAGATGAGAAAAGAAATGCAATCAAACCATAAAAATTGTTGATGAACGATAATAGAATATATCAATTGGCGCTTAGTTTTATAAACGGGATTGGAAGTATGAATGCCAAAAAATTATTGGCCTATGTGGGAAGCGTGGAAGGAATATTTACAGAAAAAAAACAAAATCTGCTAAAAATACCAGGCATTGGTAAGCAATTGGCTGATGAAATTGAGAACAAAGACATCTTTAAAAAGGTTGAAGAAGAATTAAAATTCATTGATAAACATCAAATCACTACTTATTTTTATTTGGATAAAGATTATCCTCAGCGATTGAAACAGTGCGAAGATTCGCCTATAATTCTATATTACAAAGGAACTGGTAATTTAAATCATTCAAAAGTAATAAGCATTGTTGGTACCCGTAAAGCCACGCAATATGGGCTTGAAAATTGTAAATCACTGATATCAGATCTTGTTGATAATGGCCATAAAATACTAATTGTTAGTGGATTAGCTTATGGAATTGATATCGCAGCCCATAAAAATGCCCTCAAATTAGGACAAGACACAATTGCAGTATTGGGACATGGCCTGAACACTCTGTATCCGGCTGCCCATAAAAAAATTGCCCACGAAATAGTAAAACAGGGAGGCTTACTAAGTGAATTGCCAACCAGTTCTGCTCTGGATCCCGGACATTTTGTAAAACGAAACCGGATTATTGCAGGATTGGCAGATGCAACAATAGTCATTGAATCTGCAAATAAAGGAGGTTCACTCATTACCGCTCAAATTGCCAATTCATACAACCGCGATGTTTTTGCTTATCCCGGAAGAATTGGCGATAAATACTCAGAAGGTTGTAACCATCTGATAAAGACCAACCAAGCTGCATTGATCGAAAGTGCTTCGGATATAGAATACTTATTAGGCTGGGAAATAAAAAAGAAAGGGGAAGTTATTCAAAGTCAGCTATTTGTAGAATTAACTGCCGAAGAAGAAATGATTATAGAAATCCTTAGAGAGCAAGGAAAAACCACAATTGATGTTTTAGCAATTCTGGTGAATTTACCCGTAAGCAAAGTCTCTTCCATGTTGCTAAAACTCGAATTTTCAGGCATGGTGTTAAGCTATCCTGGTAAGGTTTATGCTTCAACCAGGTAAAATTGGTCATAATTAATAAAACTTTTCAGATAGCTAATGTATATTATCATAAGCATATTATTATTTTTCTTCCATAATCAATCCCAGGTTTTTTTTACCATCAATTTTAACAATTAAATCTTTTTTAAACCTGATATGTCTTAGAAATTCGTCTTCCCAAACAGGTTCCAATGCATCTAACTTTTCTATATCAAAATGACCGTCCCTATTGTATGGATTTATAGTAAGATAACCCACCCTGAAGGAAGTTAAATTCTGAAAAAAATGAGTTCCCTGACTTGGTTCGATCCGATAATCATGCAAGCCTGCCTCTACAATTACTTTTGCTGCTGAAATATTAGCCCATTTAACTGGTATTCCTAACCAATGATCAGAGGAACCCCATCTACCGGGGCCTACTAAGATATAATTTTTGCCTTCCTTTACAAATATTTCGTTTAAATTAGTGATATGTTGTGCAATTTCAGTATTTTTTGCAGGATCAAACGAATCAGTTTTAACATAAACAATATCTCTTAGCTTTTTGATTTCTCCGTTTCCTAACGCCTTCTTAGAATATATAATAGTTTCATTTTCGGGTATTTCCTCGATTCTACTTGTCAATGTTTCGCTATTATCCACAATTGGCCTCACTTGTAGTAAATTAAAAATGGCAAGTTTGTCTTTTGAAGAAGGAATATTCATTGCAAATTCTATCTCAACCGGGCTATTCATAGCCTGATGTGCTATTTCAGAGACCTTTTTAAGGATATTTGCCAATGGAAAAGACTCGTACTTCAGAATATTTGAAAAAGTAATCACATGCCGTCCTTTATAGTGGGTTCCTTCTTTTAATGTCATGTCGTTGGTGTCAAAAACAGATGCAACATATTGAAGCGAAGGATCATCCGCAGCTTCTTTAATAGGAAGATTTAAAAAATTTACGCCGTCATCTGTTGAGGATTTAAAACTTTCAGGGTTTAAATCAAGGGCGAAGAAATTCTTTTGAGTATCGCGCAATGCAGATGCGGTATCAGTGAGCTGCAATATTCTTTTTGGATGCTTGGGCGAAAACCTTAAAGAAAGACCACCCTCTACAATCATTTTTCCCAGACCATAACATACATTTGCGACACCATCAGTGGTTTTTTCGGGCTCGATTGGATAAAAATTAATTGAACGTACAACCCCTGATATGGTTGGATAATAATGTGTTCCATGAACTTCGCCACAAACCTGTTGCAATATAATACTCATTTTTTCTTCATCAATAACGTGTTTTGTGGCCGTTAAATAGGCCTTACTTGAACGATAATAAACTGAAGCATAAACTGCCTTTATCGCTTCTTCGATCATATCAACCATTCGATAATTATCAGGGATATATGGCAGCATATAAGTTGAATATACTCCAGCAAATGGCTGGTAATGAGAATCTTCAAGAAGACTGGAAGAACGGATTGCAAAAGGGCTTCGCGAAACAGAAACAATAGCATACAAATCTTCCCGAAGATCATCTGGCAAACTAGCAGCATGGAATGCCTTTAAAATATCTTCGTCATCAGAATCGGAATAAGCAATTTCGTACAATTGATTTAATTCCATGAACTTATCAAATATTTCGGTTGATAAAACCACTGTTCGTGGAATGGAAATTATTACTTTTTCGAAATCGTCAAGTTCCGGATGATTTTTAATCAATAAATCCAAAAAGGCAAGACCACGCGCTTTACCTCCAATTGAACCATCACCTACCCTTGCAAAATTGATATATTCATCATATTTATCCCTGTAAAATTTGGCTATAACGCCTCTTCCTCTATTTAATCTATAATTTGAAATGGCTCCATAAAGAAAATTTCTAACATTCATCAAATCTTTAAAATCGTCCTTACTTACTTCTTTAAATAATTCCGCAATTGGAAATAATGCCCTTGCATTTAGCCATTTTGAAAAATGATTTCTGGAAATATGATACTCAAAAGATCCATCGGGAATCATGTATATGCTTTTTTGTAAAGACTTTAAGTCATGAACACGTAAAATCTCATTTCCAGATTCGGGATCACGAAAAATAAAATCACCAAATGCAAAATACTCATTTATAAAATTTTCAATTCGTTTGAGCAATGATTTAGAATTTTTATTTATAAACCCAACCCTTAATTCTTTGGCTTTTTCCTTATTTGAAATATCAGAGGATTGCAATAGTACAGGCATATATATATCATCGGCTTTGATATTTTTAGTGAGCCTGAAACCTGCCTGTCTGTCCATTTTACCATTTCTACTATAACTCACATCAGAAATGACACCGAGAAGATTTCTCTTATATTTATTGTATAATCTGGACGCCTCTTCGTAGTTTCTAGCTAATAAAATCTTTGGCCTTGCTCTCAGGCGCAGCATTTTATGATGTTCGTTTAAACCTTCGGACATAAATTCGTGCGATTGTTTTAAGATGATGGTATAGATAATTGGCAGATAACTTGAATAAAACCGAATTGAATCTTCAACAAGCAAAATGGTTTGAAGGCCAACCAACTTAACATCAGAGGCTACGTTCATTTTATCTTCAATCAATTTGATAATTGCAACCAATAAATCGGCATTTCCAAGCCAACAAAAAATATAATCCACTGCAGAAGTATCTTCTTTTTCAAGAATCATGCTTACCTCGCGCGAAAATGGAGTTAACACAATAAGTGGTATTTTCTGGTGATGAATTTTAATGCTTCTGGCAAGTGTAAATGGCTCCATATCGCCTACACTAAGCATTTCAATTATAAGATCTATTTCATTAGTTTTCAATTCATTAAAAGCTTCACTAGCACTTGTAACATGTATAAATTGTGGAGGATGGCGAAGATTCAATGAAACATATTCATTAAAAATCTGTTCGTCGATACGTCCGTCCTCTTCCAACATAAAAAAATCATAATTACTACAAATCAGTAGTACTTTGTGTATTCTTTTACGCATCAAAACGTTAAAAGAAGTTTCGGCAAACTGGAAACTTCTGGGAGATATGGAATCTAATCTAATCTTTTCTTTTTCCATTGTATATTATTTTTTTTATCAAATTAATGGTTTAAATATGCAATATTTAAATCCGTTTATGGCCAATTGTCATCTTAAATCAAATTACTCATATTTGATCATTACTAACACTAAATATACATTAAAATTCACAGTTACTAAAAGGAATCCACCATATTTCGGTTAACAATTTTAATTAAAAAAAATTAACTTCTCATAGTACAATTTAGGTTTTCTCAAATTTTGGAAGATTTTATCTCAACACTGCAAATATAAAAGAACATATTTCTAAATATTCAATCTAAACGATGAAAATATTTAATTTTTCCCAAAGAAATCCCAATATTAAGCAATATCTTATATGATTAAAATCATATATTAATCCCGAAACCGTCGATTTCAATGTAACTATTTGATTTTTAAATTTTTATTATACTACATAGAGTACGAAAACTGATATATTTCATTTTTTACTAATTAAAATATAGCTTACTTTGTTACTTGAAAACTACAGTAATTATTTGTTAATAAGAAAATTAAAGTACATATGGAAGCAAAAATTAAAAAGTTCATGGATGAAGTAATTGCCTCTAATCCAGGCGAAAAAGAGTTTCATCAAGCTGTTCAGGAAGTTGCTGAAAAGTTAATTCCTTTTATTGAAGCAAACCCAAAATACAAAAAAGCAAAAGTTCTTGAGCGTATGGTTGAGCCTGAGAGGGTTATTATGTTTAGGGTTCCTTGGGTAGATGATGAAGGTAATATCCAAATTAACAAAGGGTATCGCGTTCAATTCAATAGTGCCATTGGACCATACAAAGGTGGATTGCGTTTCCATCCAAGTGTAACTTTAAGCATTTTGAAATTCTTAGGATTCGAGCAGACTTTCAAAAACAGCTTAACTACTTTGCCTATGGGCGGAGGAAAAGGTGGTTCAAACTTCAACCCAAAAGGTAAATCAGACAATGAAGTAATGCATTTTTGCCAAAGCTTTATGACAGAATTATGCCGTCACATCGGTTCTGATTTGGATGTGCCTGCTGGTGATATTGGAGTTGGTGGACGCGAAATTGGTTTCTTGTTTGGCCAATATAAAAGAATCAGAAACGAATTTACCGGTGTGTTGACAGGTAAAGGCCGCGAATGGGGTGGAAGTATATTGCGCCCTGAAGCTACAGGTTTTGGAATTGTTTATTTTGCAGAAGAAATGTTAAAAGCAAAAGGTGATACTTTAAAAGGTAAAACTGTTGCAGTTTCTGGTTTTGGAAACGTTGCTTGGGGTGCTATCATTAAAGCAACCGAATTGGGAGCAAAAGTTGTAACAATTTCTGGTCCTGATGGTTATATTTATGACGAAAAAGGTATCAGCGGCGAAAAAATTGAATATCTTCTAGAATTAAGGGCTACTAACAATGATGTTGTTGAACCTTATGCAGCTAAATTTGGTGCTAAATTCTTTGCTAAAAAACGTCCATGGGAAGTTAAAGTAGATGTTGCTTTACCATGTGCAACCCAGAACGAAATGAATGGTGACGATGCAAAAATGCTTGTTGCCAATAAAGTGATTTGCGTAACAGAAGGTGCCAATATGCCTTGTACTCCTGAAGCAGTTGAAGTATTCCAAGCAGCAAAAGTTCTTTTTGCTCCAGGAAAAGCATCAAATGCAGGTGGAGTATCAGTTTCAGGTCTTGAAATGACCCAAAACTCTATGCGCTTAGGTTGGACTGCTGAAGAAGTTGATAAAAAATTACACACCATTATGAAAGATATCCATAGTGCTTGTACTGAATATGGTACAAATCCTGACGGATATGTTGATTATGTAAAAGGTGCAAATATTGCCGGTTTTGTTAAAGTTGCCGATGCAATGCTAGCACAAGGTGTAGTTTAACTATAGAAATTAGTTATTAGTAATTTGAAATTACCAAAATAACAATTATTCACCATTAAAGACTGCCCACAAAGGCAGTCTTTTTGTTTAAATATTGGTTACTTTTGCAACAAAATCATAGGAATGGAATTAATAGATACACACACACACTTGTTTTTAGAAGAATTTGATGATGATCGCCAACAAATAATTCAAGAAGCTTTAGATAAAAATATAAAGAAGCTTTTCTTGCCAAATATCGACAGCCAATCCATTGATCCAATATTGAAACTTTCAAAAGAATTCCCAGGTATTTGTTATCCAATGGTGGGTTTGCATCCTACTTCGGTAAAAGACAATTACCGCGATGAGTTATACTTGGTAGAACAGCATATTCAAAATGGAAATTTTTATGGAATTGGAGAAACTGGAATTGATTTATATTGGGATAAAACCTATATAAAACAGCAGGAAGAAGCATTTCGGTTTCAAATTGAACTGGCTAAAAAATATACTTTACCAATCATTATCCATGTTAGAAATTCTTTTGAAGAAGTATTTGCCATCGTGGATGAAATGATTGACAGGAATTTAACAGGTATTTTCCACTGTTTTTCAGGAAATTATGCGCAAGCATTAAAGATTATCGAATATGGTGGCTTTAAATTGGGAATTGGAGGAGTCGTAACATTCAAAAATTCAGGTTTGGCTGAAATTGTATCAAAGATTGAACTTGAACACCTGGTATTGGAAACAGACTCACCTTATCTTGCACCAGTTCCATATCGTGGAAAAAGAAATAAGAGTGCTTATCTAATTGAAATTGCACAAAAAGTTGCAGATAGTAAAGCGATTACCATCGAAGAAGTAGCTAAAGTAACAACTGAAAATGCAAAAAAAGTATTCAAACTCGATGTGACCAAAAAATAAAAAAATCCATACTCAATCTAATAAAATATATTCTTGTGAAAAAACAACCGGAAAAAGAAAAAAAAATGAAGAAAAGTACTTCAATACTAATCATTTATACAGGTGGAACAATTGGAATGATTAATGATCCGGAAACCGGAAGGCTCAAACCTTTTAATTTTGAACAAATACTAATACAGGTTCCTTCTCTCAAAAGTTTTGGTTTCAAGCTTGATACTATTTCATTTGAAAAACCAATTGACTCATCCGATATTCACCCGGATATTTGGATAAAATTGGCTGAAATGATCAAAGAAAAAGAAGATTTATACGATGGGTTTGTTATCCTACATGGCACAGATACCATGTCTTTTTCTGCATCAGCACTTAGTTTTATGCTTGAGAACTTATACAAACCGGTTATTTTTACAGGCTCACAATTACCAATTGAAACCATACGCACTGATGGTAAAGAAAATTTGATTACTGCCATTGAAATTGCAGCAGCTCAAAAGGATGGAAAGCCCATTGTACCAGAAGTTTGTATTTATTTTGAAAACAAACTTTACCGTGGAAACCGTACAAGAAAGTACAACGCCGAATATTTCGATGCTTTTGAATCGCCCAATTATCCACCATTGGCCGAAGCTGGTATTCATATAGTTTATAATTATGATGCGATTCACTATCCCAAACAAAGTAAAATCATCAAAATACACACGAAATTAGATACGAACATTGCCATCTTGAAAATATTCCCCGGAATTAATCAAAATGTTGTATCTGCCATAGTAAATGCTGAGAACCTAAAAGCCATTGTATTGGAAAGTTTTGGCGCAGGAAATGCCCCATCAACCAACTGGTTTAATGATCTGTTAAAGAATGCAATAGATAGAGGCATTTTAATCCTAAATATTACTCAATGCAATGCTGGAAGTGTTGAAATGAACCGCTATGAAACCAGCCAAAAACTTGATGAAATTGGCGTGATAGGAGGAAATGACATGACAACAGAAGCAGCAATCACCAAACTCATGTTTTTGCTTGGTCAGGATTTAAAAAATTCCGAAATCAAAAAATACCTCCAAACTTCCATTGCTGGTGAAATTAGCTTACTAATCGACACCTAACAAAATATATTCGAAATGCCCTTATTATATTAAGTTTTAAAAGAAACAGACCAATTGGCCACTATGCCTTTTGAGTTTTAAAAACCTGAAAGGTCAAGCAACTAAAATTTCCATAATGGAATTTTTTTTATAATTTCGGCCTTTCAAATAAATTACAGTAATTTAATGCAAAGGAGAGTTGGCCGAGTGGTCGAAGGCGCACGCCTGGAAAGTGTGTAAGCTCCAAAAGGGCTTCATGGGTTCGAATCCCATGCTCTCCGCAAAGTTGATAGAAATGACAAATCATTTTATTAAAAAATAATTCAGGGGACAATAAGTTCCCTTTTTTTATTTTATTCTGAAAAACTATTTCTAATAAAATGGAACTTGATTGGAGCCCACTTTTTTTAACTTTTAAATTGGCTTTCATAACCACAAGCCTGCTACTTTTGCTGGGAATACCTTTGGCATACTGGTTGGCATTTTCGCGGTTCAGATTTAAATTTTTGATTGAAGCCATGGTTAGTATGCCTCTGGTTCTGCCACCGTCTGTTTTGGGTTTTTATTTGATGCTGGCTTTTAGTCCTCGCAATTTTTTCGGAAACTTTCTTGATAAATATCTGAATTTGAAACTGGTATTTAGTTTTGAGGGATTGGTTCTTGCCTCTATAATTTTTAGTTTGCCATTTATGGTACATCCTATTATTTCAGGATTTCAATCAGTACCAATAAACATTCAGGAAGCTGCATATACACTTGGGAAATCAAAACTTTCAGTCCTTAAAAATATATTATTACCCAATATTAAACCGAATTTGCTAAGTGGAATTGTGCTAAGTTTCGCGCACACCATTGGTGAATTTGGTGTAGTATTGATGATTGGTGGAAACATTCCAGATCAAACCAGAGTAGCCTCAATTGCCATTTACGACGAGGTGGAAGCGCTGAATTATCATACAGCTAACTTCTACGCTTTGGTATTGTTTATCATTAGTTTTACAATTTTGGTTGCGGTGCATTATTTTAATAAAAAAATGTTGAGGGCTTTTTAGAAATGGGTTACTTGAAACCAATAAAAAAGCTATCCTTTTCGAATAGCTTTCTATAATAAAAATAAATAAATCGGTTAATCGTTTTGATACTTTTTACATCATTTTCGCAATCCTAACCAATCTTACAAATTCCGATTTATAACCTTCACTGTCTTTTCCTTTCGATTTTTCTGCAAGTTCAATTACTCCGTCATAACTGGCAGTTCCTTTGTATTCTGAATTTTTTAAAAGCATTCCAAACATTGCAACCGATGCGGAGAAACGATAATTGTCGGAAGTTTTATCAATTGATACAGTTTTATTTTCAACAGGAATATTGTAGTCAATTCCAGAGTCGCCATCTGGTTTTTTGTAGCGGGTTTTGATGGTTGCTACTTCTTTTGTATCGCCCTTTTTGACTTCATTTTTTTGATATTTCAAACTGTCAATATCCTTTACAAATTCGCTTTTAACACCAACCGGAATAATTTCGTAAATAACAGTAACAGTGTGCCCTGCTCCCATTTCGCCAGCATCTTTTTTATCATCTTTAAAATCTTCGTTATTTAACAAACGGTTTTCGTAACCTACAAGCCTATAAGCCTGAACCACAGAAGAATTGAATTCAATTTGCACCTTCACATCTTTGGCAATGGTAAATAAAGTGCCGCCAAACTCGGTAACCAAAGTTTTATTGGCTTCCTGGATATTGTCGATATACGAATAGTTTCCGTTTCCTTTATTGGCTAGCGTTTCAATTTTATTGTCTTTATAATTTCCCATTCCAAAGCCCAGGCAGGTAAGATAAACGCCTGATTCTCTTTTTTTTGTGATCAAATCTTCCAATTCGTTTTGATTGGAAACGCCAACGTTAAAATCACCATCGGTACACAGAATAATGCGGTTATTCCCTCCTTTCATAAAGTTTTCTTCCGCAGTTTTATAAGCCAATTCAATACCGGCGCCACCTGCAGTTGAACCTCCGGCTTGTAAATTATCTATTGCTTCCAGAATTTTAGCTTTGTCATTTCCCGGTGTTGGTTGCAAAACAATTCCTGCTGCTCCGGCATAAACCACAATTGAAATTTTATCGACTGCACGTAAATTGTTAACCAATAATTTAATACTTGACTTTAATAGTGGTAATTTATTTTCAGAATCCATGGAACCTGAAACATCGAGCAAAAACACAATATTGCTTGGCGGTAGATTGTCCATCGGTATCTTTTTACCTTGCAATCCAAAATGCAATAATTTGTGATTGGGTTGCCATGGACAATTTGAATATTCGGTAGTTATAGAATAAGGATGCTCATTTTTGGGTTGAGGATACTCGTAATCGAAATAATTGATCATTTCTTCAATACGAACAGCATCAGGTTCGACCTTTTGCCCAAGATTTAAAAAACGGCGCACATTTGAATAGGAAGCCCTGTCAACATCAATAGAAAAAGTTGAAAGCGGTTCGTTCTTGGCAGGCTTAAATCCATTTTCATGAATTTTGTTGTATTCTTCAACACTTGGATTATAGTAAACTGTATAGTCCTGAAATAGGTTGACTAAAACAATGTTAATAAGTCAACTTAAATTAGGACAAAATGGAAAAAAGGAAGCCGAATTTTTATACAAAAGAATTTAAATGGCAAGTAGTTCAAGAAGTTCTTTCAGGAAAAATT
>JANYKN010000011.1 GCA_025361565.1 Bacteroidota bacterium
TATCGCTATAACATAGTAAACATAAGGGAAACATGTTAATTTAGGTGTTTTCTCATTTGTTGTACCTATGTTGTACCTTTGAACAAACGAACCCTTATGAAGTCTTATTTCATAAGGGTTTTGTTATATATTAAATAATCCTCTGAGGTCTTTCAGATTTAAGAATAGAGATAAACACTTTATTTTAACAATAAACAAAATGAAATAGAATAACAATATAAGCAAAAATGATGAACATACACTTTCCATTCTTTTCTGCCCGCAAAGTTTTTAAATTGGGCACTACAGGATTTTAAATGAAATGCAGATATTTTGCCGGTGCAGGGCACCAAAATATTTGTAGCAATGTTGATGATAAATGGAATAAAGGTGCAGAGCACCGAAATATTTAAATAAATAGTTTCGATGTTATCGCTGCAATATCTCGGTGCGCCGCACCTTAATGTTATTAATCCTTTTTTTGCTACAAATAGAACGGTGCGCTGCACCATAAATACATTCTCATTCCAAATCCCGTGGAGCCTTTAATTGTGCTATTGGAAGAATTCATTGTTACCGCAAAACAGGACAATATTAACTTTAGGGAACCTCTAAAAATGCAAATTTATTCGTAAACTCATGAGATCGCTTCGCTAAGTTCGGCGTTGCTGCAAAATTTTAAAATCCTCATTTACAGAAGTAAACTCCAGTTTTAAAATTTCTTGCGCCTTGAACTTTACTATTTTTAGAGATTCCCTTTATTTTAGCTCAGTCCAAAACCGCAAGCTTGCAATTACCCTGATTGGGGAAATTGCAAGCTTGTTTTTTTCAATCTTATTGTTTTTTAACTGTCAAATATAAAGTATCACTGTTTACACCAGTAAAAATACCAAGCCCGTTTTCAACATTGGTATTTATGCCTGTAAGGTTTTGAGAACTGCTGCCGCCATCCTGATAAAGTACTGCATATTCGGGTTTTAACGAAAAAATGATTATTCTATGCTTTCCAAGATAGTTAAATTGCATGGACTCTAATTCATAGGTATTTGTCTGTAAAGGTTCATTTCTGAACATCCTGGGAGGAGCTTCGCCACTAAAATCATTTATTGCCGTTGGATTGCTTTCTATATTTTCAGCAATTACAAGGTAATAAAGGCCTGCAACTGCATCCCATGTAATTTTTACAGGATCGGGGAATGTAGGTATTGATGAAGGCATTCCTCCTCCACTAAATGATGGTATAGAAATTGAATTGACAGATTGTTGGCAATTTGCTGGCTTTAATGGTATTGATGTATTAGCATAAATATTTTGTCCATTATAATCAATTGACAAATGATAGTTATCGGATTCGTTAATCTGAAAATTCGAATCAGCATAAATACCTGATCCATAATTTTTCAATAGGACACTTTTAGAGTCATCAGCCATGTAAATATTTAACTTATTGATGTCCAGTGTATCTGAAATTGTATCATTATTAAAGGGTATTAATTTATCTATTTTAACCTGAACTGAGTTTCCAGGAAATATGTATGATTCAACTACTAATTTATTCCCAAACTGAGAATCATCTTCCTTTTTACAACAGCTTATCAATGCAATGATTAATATTGCTATACAAATATTTTTCATAGTGACTAAAATTTAAAATTTTAATGAAAGACTGATATTCGGGGTAATACCCATATAACTTACATTTGTTTCAACTATTGAATTGTTAACAATTTGAAATTCTTTGTACCACACATTATTCCTATTGTAAACATTAAAAAGGGATACACTAATGTTTCCAAGGTCTTTGTTCCTGTCACTTATCAATCTGAATGAAGCTGCCAAATCAAGTCGATGATAAGCTGGCAATCTCAGGCTATTCTTGTCGGAAACTGTATAGTATTCTTGCTTTGTACCATCAAGTAAAGTAACAGTGTATGCTCCTTCGGGAGCTGTATATGGTCTTCCTGTTGCGTAAATCCAAGTTGCCGAAAAATCAAATCTGCCTAATTTGTAAATCAAAACGGTTTTAAATTCATGTGTCACATCCTGAGACGATGGATA
This sequence comes from Bacteroidota bacterium, assembly GCA_025361565.1. Lineage (GTDB taxonomy): Bacteria > Bacteroidota > Bacteroidia > Bacteroidales > NBLH01 > NBLH01. Next base: position 2,038 of record JANYKN010000011.1, read on the forward strand.
ATAGTTGTCGGAATATATTTCAAATTTGCTATTTGCCTTGCCTAAAGTATAACTTATCCAACCATTCAAGTTCCCTGTTTTCTTTTGGGCCAGTAACTCTATTCCTTTGGAATATCCATTTCCTACATAATAATTCTCCTGATATTTAATACCTCCCAAGCCTGGTTTAAATCGTGTACTAAACTCTGTGATGTTTTGAATCTGTTTGAAATATCCTTCAACACTAAAAAGGTAATTGCCCATATCATAATTTACTCCAGTAATATAATGTATTGCAGAACTAACAGGTACTGTTTTATCATCAGATAATATCCAAAAGTCTTTACTTCCTGACATAATATCTTCGCGTACAACACGGTTGGCAAATTGATAATATAAACCGGTTGCAGCACTGGCTGTTAATTTGTCGTTCAGCTTATAAAAAGCAGATAATCGAGGTTCTAAATATAGCTTATTGGTATTAGTAAAGCTACTTAGTCTCAAGCCAGGCGTTATTGCCAATCGTTTGGCTAGAAATTCAAGCTTATCTTGTAAATAAGCCCCAGTTAGAAAAGCATCATCTTTTCTGTCTATTATTGAACTGGTATCATTCTGAGTATAAGTGTATGCGATATTATAATTGGTTAAAAAATAGCCAAATTCAAGTTTTTGTTTACCTGAAATATCATACTGAAAATTTGTTTTAAAGCTAACATCCTTTAAATCATTATCTTCAATTAGTCCATTTTTCATTGTCTTTTCTGTACCATCACTAGTAGTAATGCTTCCTTCTGTTGTTCTATCCCTTCCACTATAGTAGTTTGAATAGCTTAGCAAGGTATTGCTATATAGTTTTGCTCCCCATTTTCTCGACCATTTTAAACTGGAGCCTAAATTTCCATATTTTGTAAGGTCAACAGTTTTCATATTGAAATTCATATCCGTTGAACCTCCTGGGGGCGCCATTCCACCAAAAGATCCTTCAATTTTGGGGCTGTTATCTAAATCATCTGTTCCATTGAAAAAACTAAGTGAAATAATATCTTTAGAACTTGGCAGAAAAGTCAATTTGCCATTTAAATCATAAAAATATGATTTGGCTTTGGTCGAGGTAGTCATCATCCCAGGTCCCCTAGACATTTGCCCGGATTTTTGGGTTTGGTTTCTGTCAAATATTTTGTTGTAGATGGGTCCCCGGTATGATCGTCTAACAGCAAACATGGATGTAAATTTTTCGCCTATAGGCAATTCAAAATATGCACCAATGCTAAGTAAACTAATATCACCTCCGAAAGAAACCTTTTTAGCGTTTCCATCTTTGCCTGTAATTTCAGTAACACTCGAAAGCCTGCCTCCATATTTAGATTCAAAACCTCCTTTAAACAATTGAACATCTTTTACCGCATTGGAATTAAATGCACTAAAGAACCCATAGAGGTGATCGACATGATAAACAGTGAATCCATCATAAAGAATTAAGTTCTGATCGGGAGTTCCGCCCCTAACATACATGCCTGAAGAGTTCTCGTTTGAAGCACTAACTCCTGGCATTAATTGAAAACTGCGCAATACATCTTTTTCACCAATATTTGGTAAAACACTGAGATTTTTAGGTGACATTATAATAGTAGATATTGTACCTTCAGGTTTAGACATTAAATTCTCTTTTTGTCCAGTAATTTGAACTTCTTTTAGCTCGGTGGTTGAAGCAGAAAGTTCAATTACCAGATTTGAAATGTTAGTTTCAGGAGTCAAATAAATTTCTGAAGAATTGAATCCTATATAGGAAACAAACAGGGTTGATGTATCGGAAGGAACTTTTTGTAAAGTAAACAATCCATCGGCATTGGAAGTAGTGCCTATTTTGGTGTTTTTTATATAAATTGATGCAAATGGAATTCTTTCTCCGCTGCCTGCATCTTTTACAATTCCAGTTAAATTAAAATTTGACTTTTCCGACTTAAGCGTTTTTCTTTGATCAATAACAGTATTTTTCAGTTTAGCAATGGCTTGATCAGATTCACCGATATAAATATTCCCGTCATTGCCAATTTCAATGATCAAATCCCAACTTTTTGTAATAGTTTGGAATACTTTACCAACTGTGATAACCTCATTATACGAAGGATGAAAAGTTGTTTTGAATTTTGATAGTTTTTCTTTATCAAAAATAAATTTCAGATGATGTTCATTCCCTATTTGGTTGATGATCAAATCTAATGTACCAGAATATCCATGAACTAATTTAATACTGGATACATTTTGAGCTTCAGATTTAATAAACAAAAGGATGAGCACCAAAAATAGGATAATTCGAGCCATAATATTTTGTATTAATTTATAATTGCCAAAATTCTGGATATTTGGGCACAGATAAAAACTAAGTAGACAAACAGGATAAGAATGGATATAAAGCAGGTGATTTTGGATAAAACAGGGTAGGCTATTTGATCATTTTGCTGTTAAAATAGGTATTTATTGCCTGGATATATGATTCGCCAAGAGGTAAATATTTATTTTCATAAACTTGGATTTGCTTTTTGTTTATCGATTTTACTTTTGAAAGATTCACTATATAAGATTTATGTATCCGAGCAAAATCATAAGAATATAAAATATCATCAAGCTTTTTCAATGACATTTTGGTCATTATAGGATATTGATTATTTTCTACATGAATTTTAACATAATCCTTCATACTTTCGATATAAACAATATCGTTAACAATAATTTTAATGAGCCTGTAATCTGCATGGACAAAAAAATAGTTAAGAGGGGTCAGTTCATGTTTATTAGAAACCAAATGCATATAATCATTTGCCTTATTTACAGCTTTTACAAACCTTTCAAATGGAACTGGCTTCTGCAAGTAATCCAATACATTAAGTTCGAAACTTTCTAAAGCGTAATTTGAATATGCCGAAACAATTATTATCATTGGGGCTTTCTTCAATGTTTTAATGAATTGAAGCCCGGTAATTGAAGGCAACTGAATGTCTAGGAAAACAAGGTCAACATGTTCTTCATCAAGAAATGTAATAGCTTCGAGTGGATTTCTGAACGATTTTAAAAGCTTTAGAAAAGGTATCTGTTTAATGTTATCTTCCATTAAATCAATTGCATGTTGCTCATCATCAATGGTTATACAATTTATCATAATAAAATTTGCAATTCGACAGTAAACAGATTGTTCTCTTTATAATATTTAAAAATATGATTTGATGGATATAATAACTCTAATCGCCGCTTAATATTGCTCAGTCCTAAACCATTTTTGTTTGTTGCTACTTCAATGTTTTGAGCTTTATAAATATTCTCAACTTTTAAAGAAAGTTTGTTGATTGCGTAACTTAAATCAATATTTATTACTGGTTCTTTTACTTGTGTATTTCCATGCTTAAAGGCATTTTCGATAACTGGGATGAGCAACATAGGTTCAATTATGATATCTGGAATATTTTCCTGAATATTAAGATTTACAGAAATTTCATTCCCAAACCGTATCTGCTGAAGATCTAAATAGTTTTTTAAGTGTTCAATTTCTTTATGCAGGTTTATTTTAGTATTTGATTCATAAATTAAGTACCGGATTATGTCTGATAGTTTAATTACCACATTTTCAATTTGATCAGACTTTTTCCTCGATAAAGAGGCAATTGTATTTAAAACATTAAAAATAAAATGTGGACTTATCTGGTTGCGAAGAAAATTCAATTCATTTTGCAAACTCTCCTTTTCTTTTTCAATCATTTTTTTATCTTGTCCAATTTTATCCGAAATAATTCTAAAACTGGTACTTAGTGCATATATAAACAAGAATGGAAAAATCCCTGTTATTGCAGGGAATTCCATTGAATTTCCCTGCAATAGCTTAACAATATATAGGTGTGAAAATATTAGAAATGCAAAAAGTAATATTATTATAGAAATAAAATATATAAGTTTTCGGCCTCTATTTAGTAAAATTGGAATTAGAAAATAAGCATTTAAATAGAAAATAGCTATAAGGATAATAATTATAATCTGCCCAAAATCTCTTGGAGCTGGAAGATGTTGGCCAATATCTGGCGGTCGCGAAATAAATAAAGGGACACTTAAAAATGCTGCCCAAAAAATAATATGAAATAATACAGGCAATAACTTTTTAAACATAGGTTTTTATGTAAAAGTAAAATAATATGTAAATCAAATACTATCTACTTTGCAACTTTACTTCATCTCAAAAACAATCAATTCCAATTTCTTCTCAACTTCATTTCCCGAAACTACCAATACTTTATTGCCAATAACCAGCAAATCATCACGATTATCAAGTCGCACATGTGATCCAATATCAACAGGTTCAGAAAGTTTATTGCCATTACTGTCGATTTTCATTGCATAAGTTGAAACATAATTGCTGCTATAACCATCAATTGTTACCAATTCCCAAACCAATAAAATACTGTTATCCTGTAGTTTGACAGCTTTTAAATTTTCAACGCTACCTTTGCTTTTATCTTTATAATTGCTAAGCCATTGAACACCAGTATTTCTTTGTTCTGCCCAATTTCCGCCAAAAGTGTAAAAACCTCCATTCTCCGAAATTCCTTTAGATAAAACCATATCATCTGAAACAACATCGCCAGAACCGCTTTTAGTTTCAAAATCCTTGACTATTTTTAAAAAGCCAATATTCCTTGGATCCGTGTTTTGATCGCCCACGCGGCTGTTGTTGATTGATTTGCCCGTTGCATCGGGTTCGCCCGTATACACAACAACATATCCGTTGTCTACTTCAATCAGTGCACCAAGCGAAGTGTACGTTCCATTATCGTTCGACCATTTGTAGTATTTTTTGGCTGAATTACTGATTTCGGAATATGCGGGATAGGTAGCTCCGGCAGGACTTTGAGCCGAAGTTCCATGTTCTGTCTTAAAAGTGTATATGATTTTTGAGTTGATTTCAAGTGGTGTAAATTTATGAAGGTTAATTCCGCGAGGATAATTATCGCCCAAATCAATTCCGACAAATTCATTGTTCGAGTTAACTGTCAAATAATTATCAAATGAATGACCTGATGTTTGGCCAAAATTACGGAATACTTTAAGTGTATTTGCATCAAAAACAACGGCAATTCCGCCCTGGTGGTTTAATCCATCGCTGGATTTGTGCATGGTGCGTGCAATAAAAAGTCCCAGTTTGCCATCTAAAAATTTCAAATCAGCCTTATAACTATTAAAACGAAAAAGATTTAGCCCCGAAGCTCCAGTTTCAGGATTATCTTGTGCAAGTTGTTGGCCTTTTGAATTTACTTTGTAAAGTGCCACAACATCATCGGAATTGCCACTGCTCATATCTTTTACGGTACAATAATAGTAATTTCCCAAATTATCATTTGTAGCTGCAACCAATATTGCTTTGGTGGTATTTGGAAGTTTTATGGTAGATTCAGATTTTAAATCATTGCCAAAAATGGTTAGAAGAATACTCTGATTTTCCTGATCTTGCCAAACAACACACAATTGCTGGTTATTGGCAGACAAAGGAAAGAATACCCGGTTTGAACGGCTCGAAATAATATCATAAGGTTTGTAAGTGCTCTGATATCGGTATTTATCAATATCAAACAACGCTGTTTTTTTAACTCTTGCGCCTTCGATAGTTTGCGAAAGTTTGCTGTAAATACTAATTTTCTGACTACTTGGTGCGAAAAAGAAAATCTTGGAACCTTCAATCGTACTCACAACCAATTCTTTAATTGGATTGAATTCATTAACTTTGATTTCGCTTGCTGGAATCTCTTTGATTTTATTGATTTTTTCACCTTCGAGTTCATAAACTGTGTAATTTTCTTTGGTTGGAAATTGATAATAAACACAATGGTTCGAAGCCAAAAACTTACCTGCTTTGGTTGAAGGCCCATAAACTTTATAGGCTTCGAATTGTTGCTCGCCAGCAGCATCACCAACAGAACCAAATTCTACTTTATAATTGCTGTTGTTGTACTGCCCATCTGTATAGCAGCCATTTTGATAAAACATGGATACTATAGCAAACCTATTCATCTTATCCTGATCCAAAATTGTCCCCGAACAATTATATCCTGAAGCTTTTTCGGTACTTAATCCTGGAAGTATTTTCGATTCTTTGGATTGGAAAGTATATATTTTTAAGTCGGGCAGAATATTGATTCCAAATCGATTAACTTGATGATTTACATATTGCGCATCATTATTAACATTTTTAAATCCGCTTAATATCAATAACATTGAACCAAGCCCAAGAAACAAAGACATTACTACTTTTATAATTTTCATATGGAAAGTTTTTAGTTGCTTTATCCAAAAATAAACTTTTTTAATGGTTTTAACAATTGAGGATTTGGATGTTATTTTAAATTATCTTTTAGTAGTAATTATTCAAACTCTAACAAAATATCTTCAAACTAAAAAATTCTAACTTTATTTACTTCAAGCAGCAATATGGATATACAAAAATTGGTACGAGAAAAAAACACAAAATACCGAAAAGTTTTTAAAGGAAATTGAGAAATTTGAAGTGGAATCGTAAAGACACCCTGTTGCAATAAATTTATTCCAAATTTATATTTTACTATCTCAATCATAAGCTTATTCGATTGAAATACTTTTAAACAATTTTATTATTATTCATGAAAAAAGAATATTTTTAAAGATTAAAATTCAACTCATGAGCAATATAAAACTATTTGAAAACAAGCAAATAAGGACCGTTTGGAATGAAATTGACCAAAAATGGTATTTTTCCGTTCAAGATGTAGTAGGACTTTTAACTGACAGTTCTGATGTTAAGCAGTATATAAAAAGAATGTTAAGTAGAGATGAGATGCTTAAAAGCAACTGGGGTACAATTTGCACCCCTGTTGAAATGATTGCTGCAGATGGAAGAAAACGCAAGATACAGGCTGCCAATTCCAAAGGCCTATTAAGAATTATCCAATCCATCCCATCGCCCAAAGCAGAACCTTTTAAACAATGGTTGGCACAAGTTGATTCCGACAGGTTTGAAGAAATAGAAAATCCCGAACTAGCAGTAAAAAGAACAAGAGAATTATATAAAGCAAAGGATATCCTGATGATTGGATTGAAAAACGGATGCGGAGCATTGCCATTCGGGAGGAATTGACAGAAGAATGGAAAAATAGAGGAATTAAAGAACAAATCGAATATACAATTCTAACATCCGAAATTTCAAAAGCGACTTTTGGCTTGACACCATCAGAATATAAAAAAGTTAAAGGATTAAAAAACCAAAACCTACGTGATCATATGACCGACCTTGAACTGATTTTCTCCATGTTGGGTGAGGCTTCTATCACTGCTATTGTAAAAACTAAAAATCCAAAAGGATTTAATCAAAACAAAGTTGTTGCTAAACAAGGCGGAAAAATTGCAGGAGATGCAAGAAAAGCATTGGAACTTAAAACAAATGAAAAAGTAGTTTCAGAAAACAACTATTTACTTGAAGCTAAGAAAAAAATGAATTAAATAAAGGAGAATAAGAATAATCCAATAATAAAATTTTCATAAACTAAAGTTTGGATTATTAAATATCTCAAGCCTACCAAATATTTAAAAAGCAATCAACCAGCTTCCGATATAATCCATACTTTTGCATTTCAAATTTCACCAATGGACCGAAAAGAAATCAAAGAAGAATTAAAAACACTTTTGCACTTATTAAAGCAGGAAAAACACGAAGATTTAGCCCAGTATAAAAGCAAAATGACTGGTACTTCGCTTACAGAACGCCGTTCTCAAGGTGTTTGCTGGTATCCGGTAACGCTCGAAAAAACAAAATTTGATACAGGCGAAAGGCTTTTGGTAAAGGTTTCGCGATCGCCTGAGCACAAAGAATCACATATGTTCCAATCGGGCAAACTGGTGAGCTTTTTTTCAAACGCAGGTTCCAATGACGAAGGCGAAGAAAACATCAATGGCGTTATCAACAACGTGCGAGAGCATGAAATGATGATTACAATCAATGGTGACGATTTTCCGGATTGGATCCACGATGGCAAATTGGGCGTTCAGCTTCTTTTTGACGAAAACTCATACCGCGAAATGGAAAAAACGCTTCATTTCCTTATCGAAACCAAAGAAGACAGAATCAATGAATTAATCCATATACTTTTAGGTGATACCGAAGCTCAATTTACTGAAAATTATCCTGTTGAAATACCAAAACTCAACAACAGCCAGAACAAAGCGTTAAATCTAGTACTCAATGCAAAAGATGTAGCCATCATCCACGGTCCCCCGGGAACAGGAAAAACCACCACGCTTGTCCATGCCATTTTACATACTTTAAAATACGAGAAACAGCTAATGGTTTGCGCACCCAGCAATGCCGCCGTTGACCTATTGGTTGAAAAATTAAGCAACGAAGGTGTTGATGTTCTGCGCATTGGCCATCCAGCAAGGGTTACCGAAGAAATTCTGAATACCACATTGGATGCTCGGATTGCCCATCACCCTTCCTTCAAGGATTTGAAATTTATTCGCCGTCAAGCGGATGAATACCGTGCCATGGGCAAAAAATTCAAACGCAATTTTGGCCCTGCCGAACGTGAACAACGAAAACTCATGCTTTCCGAAGCCAAAAAATTAAAGGACGAAGGCGATCAACTCGCTTTTTATATCAGTGCCGATATTTTATCAAAAAGTCAAGTAATTGCAAGCACGTTGGTTGGTGCCAATAATCAGGTATTGAGAGGAATGCATTATAAAACCGTATTTATTGATGAGGCTGCACAGGCATTGGAACCGGCATCATGGATTCCGATTATTAAAGCGGATAGGGTTATATTTGCAGGCGATCACCACCAATTGCCACCCACCATTAAATCGCAAGACGCCGCTAAAAAAGGACTGGAAATTACCTTATTTGAAAAAGCAATTAAGCGAAACAAAGCCGATGTAATGCTGCTTGAACAATATCGGATGAACACATCGATTATGAATTTTTCGAGCCGGATTTTCTATAAAAACAGCCTGATCGCAAACGAACATGTTGCAAATTGGAAAATATTCGATGAAGATTTGGCAGTGGAATTTATTGATACGGCAGGTTGTGCTTATTTTGAGCAGGTTGACTCTGAAACGTTTAGCTCATACAATCCCGAAGAAGCGTTACTATTATTCAAACATTTAAGCAATTACCTTACTGATGTTGAAATTATTGGTAAATTAGCTGATATTCAAAATATTGGAATTATCTCACCTTACAAAGCACAGGTTGCACGTTTGCAGGAATCCTTCCAAATCGATGGTTTTATTACCGAAGAAATGATGGGCAAAATAGCCATCAACACCGTAGATTCATTTCAAGGACAGGAGCGCGACATCATTTACATCAGTCTGGTACGCTCAAACGAAAGAGGCGAAATTGGTTTTCTTTCGGATACGCGTCGCATGAACGTAGCCATGACCCGTGCACGAAAAAAGCTGGTTGTGATTGGCGATAGCGCCACCATTTGCAGGCATCCGTTTTACGATAAGTTTTTGGATTATGTGAATGAAATTGGTGCTTATAAGAGTGCTTTTGAATTAATGTACTAGACGATAAACCCGAAAGGTTTTGAAAACCTTTCGGGTTTTATGATATGGCCGCAACATATCCCATAGAAAAAGCGGCTTGCAAATTATATCCACCTGTATCACCATCTATATCAAGCACTTCGCCTGCAAAGAACAAACCTGGCTGAAGTTTCGATTCCATGGTTTTTGGCGATACCTCATCAATCGAAACCCCGCCGGTGGTTGCCATTGCAATGTTGAATCCACCAATCCGTTCCACTTCAAAAGGCAATTCGCAGAATTGGTCTATCACTTTTTTCCGAAGCTCTTTGTTTATATTTCCAATTTTTTCGGCAGGTTCAACATTAATTTGAGCTAATAATAATTGTATCAAACTTTTAGGCAAATCAAATTGTTTCAGGAAAATCTGAATAGTAGATTTACCATTATCTTTTACTGCCTCTAAAAAACGCTGGTTAAATTCTTCCATTGAAATGCCGCAAACATTCAATTTCAACACATCATTGGCTTGTATAAATCGTGAAAAATCGATAATGCCCGGCCCCGATAATCCTTTGTGGGTAAATCCAATATCACCGGAATGGTTTCTTGATTTTTTATTGTCCCTGTACAAGCTAACTTCACAATCTTTAAGTGAATTTCCAGCCAATTCCTGAAAAGCATAATTCTTTACAAATACTGGAGTTAGTGACGGTTTAGGTGGAACAATTTGGTGACCAAAAGCTTTTGCAAATGTATAGCCATCACCTGATGAACCAGTTGCAGGATAAGACATTCCGCCTGTTGCAATGATTAGTTTTTTACTCAGGTATTGCTGTTTAACAGAATTGACGTGGAACAAACCTTTGCTAAAAGTAATATTGTTGACAGGTTCATTCAATTGGAAATGATGACTATTCTTTTTACACTGATTAACAAGTATTTGCAGAATATCGCTCGACTTGCCTGATTGGGGGAAAAGTTTGCCGTTTTTATCCTCGGTAATCTCAAGTCCGCGACTGGCAAAGTATTCGATTACATCGTTATTGGTGAATTTTTTTAACGCATGTTTGATGAAGTTTGCATTATCACCGTAATGGATAAAAAAATCTGAAATCCGGCCAACATGTGTAAAATTACAACGCCCCTGACCAGCAATGAGCAATTTATTGCCAGGAGTTGATCTTTTTTCTAAAATTAATGTTTTACAGGCAGAATGCGCTCCTGCAAACAAACCTGCGGCACCACCACCTATAATAATTTGTTCAAATATCATTAGAGCCAACTACTTACATAAATAATTCAAAAAACAAATATACTATTTTACTGTGGTATTTTAATTTTGTAGACATTACAAAACTTTTTCTAATATTGGCCTGATGATTAATCCAACAGAACATATCAAATCAAATGAAATAAAATGGAACAGAAGATCAAAGACTTACGATCTGAAAATATTCCATTATTTCAGATGGATGCAAAAAAAAGTAGTTGATCATTTAAATATCAAACCAAACAGTCATTTCCTGGATATTGGATGTGGCACAGGTTGGGCTGTTTATTATGTTGCCAATAAATTAAAGGATAAGGGCTATTTTGTTGGTGTTGACATATCGGAAGGAATGATCGATAAAGCATATCAAAAATCGGATGGATTTAAGAATATGCAGTTTATTAAATCAAGTGCCGATGAACTGCCTTTTGAAAATGATTACTTCGACTATGTGATTTGCACCAATTCTTTTCATCATCATCCCAATCCTGAAAAATCAGTTGGGGAAATATCACGGGTACTTAAAAATGGCGGACAGGTATATATTCTTGATGTTACAAATGACAATCTTTTAGCTAATTTGCTTGAAAAATATTTTAAGTTTACCGAAAAAGAACATGTCAAATTCTATAATTCAGGTGAATTTATAAAAATGTTTTTGTCAGTTGGACTAAGGCCAACCCAGAACTGGAAATTAGGTTTTATCTTTAAAATACATTGCGCTGAAAAAACATAAATTCTTCCCTATAATCCCATTGTTAAAAAATACATGTATAATACATATTTCTACATTAAGAAAGAAAATTCGCGAATTACAGAAATCTATTGAAATATATTTCCATTCCCTGAATTAAAAAACATTTGTTTATAATCAATTCAGTTTTTTTATTAGATTTACAATATGGAAATTTTATTTCTTTTTAACTGATTTAATAAAAACACAAATTAACAAAACCTCACCAAAGAACAACGATATATTTCGATTAAATAAAATAAAGGATGAAAGGACTCAATCTAAAATCAAAATTAACTGTTTATATTCTATCAATATCAACACTTATCTATATTATAACTTTCACTTTTGCAATTTCAGGTATTAAAAATGTTGCTTACAATAATGCAAAAGAAATTGTAGATACCCACACATTGGAAAATAAATATTTGGTACAGAATGATTTAAACAAAGTAATGGAAGCCACTTCATTATTGAGGAATCTGTTTAGTGACTATGCCAAATACGATTCTGTAATGCGCGACAAATACTATGAAGACATTTTGCGGAATTGGCTCCAAAACAACCCAGATTACTTATCGGTTTGGCTCTATTGGGAACTAAAAACCTTTAATCCTGCCTATGATAAAAAGAACGGAAGAATAAGAAATACATTTTTTAGGCAAAATAATGAAATTGTATTTCACAAAGAAGTGGTTGACACCAACAATAATGACATTAAATCTATCTATTATCAAACACGGGATTTAAAGGACGAAACAGTTTGGGATCCATATTATGATATCCATACCAAAGAACTCGCCAACATATTAATGACATCGGTTTGCGCCCCAATTATTGAGAAGAATCAATTCAAAGGGCTTGTAGGTGTTGATATTACCCTCAATGACATTGGTAAAATAATTTCTCTTATTTACCCATTCGAAGGCAGTTTATCATACGTTGTTGCCAGCAATGGAGTTATTGTGGCTCACACGAATAAAAATCTTATCGGGAAATCATTTATTAAAACACTTCAAACCGATTCAAATAATTATATTGAAGCAATAAAAAAAACCAGTCAATTGCAAAATAGCAGTTTTGAGTATTATAATGATTCGAGCAAAGGCGATTATTATGTTTCACTTGCTCCGATTGTGGTAGATCAAGTAAGTAAGCCTTGGCTTATTGGCATCGAAGCGCCTAAAGATATTATCATGCAAAAGGCAAATACTATCTATTATTGGGCCATTGCAATTGCATTTCTGGGTTTGATCATACTATATACTGTTATTTATTTTATTGCTGGTAAAATAATTCAGCCAATCCTCGAATCTGTAAAATTTGCAAAATCAATCTCTGAAGGAGATTTTGATGGGCATTTAAATATAGAACAAACAGATGAAATAGGTCAGTTGGCATCGTCGCTGCAACATATGTCGGACAATCTTAAAAATATTTTGAGCGAGATATTGGTCAGTGCCGAAATAGTTGCCAGCGCAAGCAACGAATTAAATGCAACTTCGAATGAAATTGCTGATGGAGCTTCAAGTTTAGCCAGCACTTCTGAAGAAATTTCATCTTCAATGGAAGAAATTTATGCAAATAATCAACAAAATGCAGAACATGCAACAAAAACAAAAAATATAGCAAATAAAGCAGTATTGGGAATCGTTTCCAACAACCAAACCAATCAGAATACAGTTGTTGCTATAAAAAAGATTACTGAAAAAATTCAAATTATTGGTGAAATATCCAAACAAACCAATATTTTGGCCTTAAATGCGGCAGTTGAAGCAGCAAGAGCAGGAGTTAATGGCAAAGGCTTTGCCGTAGTAGCGGCAGAAGTACGTAAATTGGCCGAAAGATCAAGAGTGGCGGCTCTGGAAATTGACCAACTTGCTATCAACGGTCTGAACCTTGTAGAAAACTCAAGGAATGGCCTTGCGCAAATAATACCTGATATTGAAAATACAGCATTATTGGTTGATAATATTGCAGCCTCAGCTGGAGAACTTCAAATTGGAACCGAACAAGTAAACAATGCAATTCAGCAAATGAACAATATTTCTCAACAAAATGCACTTTCGGCCAGCAAGTTTACAAATAGTGCCGAAAATCTGGCAATCCAATCAAAAAAGCTTAAAGATCTAATTGGTTTTTTTAAAATGGATAAAAAATAATTTTAAACAATTAATTTTGAATTTTATCGATTTTAATCCTTTTATTGAACCTTAACATTAATTATGTGCGACACATTTATCACTTTTAACACCGGAAAAGCAAACCACTCTTTCTTTGCCAAAAATTCGGATAGAGATCCTGGTGAACCGCAAATTATACAATTTATTAATAATGCAAAGGAGGATTTTAAAAGCGATTTTTTAATAGAAAAACTCAAAAAATACACCAATGGTCCACTCAAAAATTTAATTTCAATTTTTAAAAATTACGATCATCCATATAGTGCATTAATTTCCAGACCAACATGGATGTGGGGCGCTGAAATGGGCGTAAATGAACATGGCGTTGCTATTGGTAACGAAGCGGTATTTTCAACAGAACCTCAAAACAAGGAAGGCTTATTAGGCATGGACATTCTGAGACTGGCGTTGCACAATTCAAAAACAGCTGATGAGGCAGCAGATTTCATCACTTCAATAATCGAAAAATATGGACAAGGAGGTAACGGAAGCTACTCTGGTAATTTAAAATATCATAATTCCTTTCTAATTAAAGATTTCAATCAGGCAATTGTAATCGAAACTTCGGGCAAAAGATGGGTAAAAGATGCATCTACCTCATCTTGCTCAATTTCAAATGCATACTCTTTGAATGGGACCAATTATATTGCAGACGAAAAAAGCAAAAATCTAAATTTCAAGAAAAGACTGGAAAACCGATTTTATACATTCTTTTCAAAAGGCGATTTTAGACAGGAATACACAAGCAAAGCTGCTGCTGAAAAGGCAAATAGCCTTCAGGAAATATTTTCGATTCTGCGATCACATATCCACAATACCGAGAAAATCACATGGGGAATGAAATCGGTTTGTGTTCATCCGGGAATCCTTGTAAAATCGGAAACTACAATGTCGATGGTAGTTGAATATACGGACGACAAGTTTGTTGTTTGGCATAATAGTTCACCAAATCCTTGCGTTTCAATTTACAAACCTTTGATTATTTCAAACAATGAGTGCTTTCATTTGTTTAACAATACTGAAGAATCACTCAAATATTACATTACTAACAGCAATTTTTCAAAGAAGCTTGTAAAGAATTACAAATATTTCAAATCGCAAATTGAAAAACCAAGAGATTTGCTTGAAGATGAATTTATTAACCTAATTAATAAAAATCTTGAATCAAAACTATATTCAGAATTAAACCAAGAAATTATTCAGTGCTACGAAAAAGAAAAAGTATTCAGAGATTCATTCAAAACAACCTGAATATAAAGTCCTTATTCACCATAACTTAAAAAATATTTAACTTTAAAAAACATGGCGGATAAAAGAGAAAATGCAAGAATTGAAGCCTTCAGCGATGGTGTATTTGCAATTGCGATGACGCTACTTATTTTGGAAATTAAAGTACCCAATCCTGATACTATTCATTCCACAATTGACTTGTGGCATCAATTGGCAAATCTTTGGCCTTCTTATTTTGCTTTTATTTTAAGTTTTAGTGTCATTCTGGTTTCATGGGTAAATCATCATTATCTGTTTGACATGATTGATAAATCCTCACGTTCGTTTATATACGCCAATGGATTTTTATTGCTCACAATCACTTTTATGCCCTTTCCGGCAGCAGTGCTGGCAAAATATTTAAGTACTGAATTGCCCAACCTGCTATTGTTTTTTATTGTTTTGGAGGTGTAGTTAATTCACTTTCATGGATCTTACTTTTACACACTGTCTATAAACCTACTCTTTTACTGGAGACTGATATAAACAAAAAACTAGTTCAAAAGTTAAAACAACTTACTGGTTTTGGTTTTTTAATATACATTTTTACCACTATAATGGCTTTTTGGTTTCCTAGAGTTGCACTTGTTATCAATCTTATGACATGGATTCTCTGGATAAGCACATCCTTGAAAAGGAAAATATTGTAAAGTATAATTAAAGAAGTTTTTATTCAAAAAATCAAAACTTATCTTTTTCATTAAAATATACTTTAAAAAGGACTTTTCTAATTAGGTTTTCTTCGTACTCATCATCATCTTTGTAATAAAACCTAACGGGGGCAACACCTACTACTTTTTTTTGCATCCTTAGTGTTAACGGATCCATATACCATTTTTCAAGAAATATGATTGATTGAATTTCGTCAAATTCCATTGGTGTTGTATATTCAATCAAAGAATGTTCACTTACACCGTCATCTTCTACCAACATTTTATAAGAGCCCATTTCCTCTTCAACTTCCTTTACCTTCATTGGCTGGTTATCGTAATAATTATAGGCTTTTAAATCACCATTGATAATTTTATTGACAAGCACTTTAAGAAAATTCACAATTCCGCTGACTGATAAATATTCCGAGGTTTCTTTATTTAGTATCTGGTCGCCCAGGCTTTGCTTGGATCTATTGTAGATTTTCATGAGTTCGTCTATATCATATGGCGAAGTGTAATCCATATAAAAAAAGTATTCATAGGCAATTTCATTGGTAAGTTGCATTCGGCGATTAGATTTTCTAATCATGGATTTTTGGGGCAATGAATCAAATATGGTAAAAGGAGTTTTATATAAAGGGTTTTGTAATGTGGTATCATTGTCTGAAAAATAACGCCTAATGGGCATATATGCAATTATTTTCTTTTCAAAAGCCAATGGATTATTTGTCACTCTCCATTCTTCAATAAAATTGAGACCGATTAATTCATGGTGGTTTAATGAATGATCATTGGTTTCACCCAATCCTTCTTTCGCTTTTGTAGGCGAAATCAGCTTTTTGTTTTCCATCAATTGATAGGAAACCCATGAATCGCTCTGATAAAAGTTAATTCTTCCCGAAAATGCATTTTCTAAAATAATCGTAAATAAATCCTTTTCCGTATGGTTTGATAAATAGGCTTTGGATATTGAGTCGCTGCAATGATTATTAATTATTTTATAACAAGTGTCCATTCTTACAACATAATTAACAATTAAGTTTGATGGCATCAATAAATTATTTCCTTTAAATAATTTATTTTGTGCAATGGCATTTGAAACAATAAATAATGCAAACAAAACGATAACATATTTTTTATTCATCCGGATTTTAATTTTCAGTGTATTTTTTTTGTTTAAAGCAGGTTTGCATTTTTTTTAGCGGTCTCTTCAAAATTGAAGATTGTAGTTTAAATAAAATTCCGATTCCGACTTTGAAAACGTCATTATCTAACAAATCATTTTTGGCAAATTAATATTCGGATTGCTTCAATTGGTTCATATTTCAAACATCTTTCGTATATTTACATCCATTCTATAATTTAAATATTCGCCTTTAAGGTTAGGTCCATCAACAAGTTTACAAAACTATCAAAAAATAATACAAATGAAAATACAAATGAACTTTAAGCTTATTGTTGGCTACATTCAATTTGTAGATCTTGAAACTGGCTTCTGGGAAATCATTGAAAATGAAGATAAATACAGAATTTCAAATATGCCAGATGCATTAAAACATGAAAATTTAAGGATAGCTGCCATGGTTGAAATAATAGAAAATGAAATGTCTATATTCATGTCAGGCAAATCGATTAAAATTATTGAATATAAAATAATCAAATAATAAAATGGAACTAATTAGCAAATTCTTTGCGCTGTTATATCCGGCCAGCTTGCTTTTTTCGATCATTTTGGTTGGAATCTGGCATAGTTTTAACTTCAGACAAAAAAAGAACATATTGCTTAATGTTCTCATTTTTCTGGCCGTAATTTCTTACTTTATCAGTTTCTTTTCAAATTACCATTTGCAATTTTTCATGATTGCCTGGTTTATCAGGGATTTGCTGATATTCATTATCTTAACCAAATTATGGCATTTGTATCTCCGGTATAAAAGATCTTTCATTATTGGTATTTTCCTGATTGCAATTGGAATCGGTTTTTTGTTTTACCGAAACGGATCACTTTCCTTTTCAAAAGCAAGCCCTGTTAATTTTGCAAGTGACAATGAAGCAGAACTCTTGTTCGAAATTAAAAACAAGACTCAATTATCAAAAGTAAATGAACTTTTAAGTCGTTTTAAACCAGAAATTTTATTGGCATTTCCCCAAGTGAAAGATACTCTAATTACAGAACTTGACAATTGCTATACCATTGATATTAAAGACACAAGCGCATTAAACTCACTGGTTGACACGCTTGAAAAATCGGGATTAACCAATTGGATTGAAAAGAATGAAGTTTATACATTATCACCCATTGAGAAATCTGGTTCCGACAGCATAATTTCAAATTCATATTCAGGCAAAACATTAAATGATCCATATATTGCTAAACTTTGGGGTTTTAAATATATGGAAATTGATAGCCTGACTGGAATATTGAAAAAACGAAAACCCGTAAAAAAAGCAAAAATTTTTATTCTGGATACTGGAGTTGATAGCAAGCACGAAGATTTAGCTGATAATTATTTATCCTTATCGGATAAATATGATAAAGATACCGACCAACATGGAACTCACTGTGCAGGAATAGCTTGTGCAGTTACGAATAACAATTTGGGAATTGCATCTTTTAATCTCACAGGTGAATTTACATCAATCACAAGTATTACCGTGTTGCCTGGTGGTTCAGGAACTCAGGAAAGTATCATCGATGGTATGATATTGGCTGCGGACAATGGTGCCGATGTAATTTCCATGTCTCTTGGCGGATTTTCGACCGATGTACGACAAAAAGCTTATGAAAAGGCCATTAAATATGCCAATGATAAAGGTGCAATTGTAGTTGTGGCTGCAGGAAACGAAAACACCAATGCAAAAAATGTCGTCCCTGCATCCTGCAAAGGAGTAATAACTGTTTCGGCTGTTGATGAAAATCTGCAAAAAGCTGCTTTTTCAAATTATGTAACAGATATTGAGTATAAAGTTTCAGCACCTGGGGTTAACATTTATTCAACCATTCCTTTAAATCAATATAAATCAATGAATGGAACTTCAATGGCAACTCCTTATGTTGCCGGCCTGATTGGTATTATGAAATCAATGGAGCCAAACTTGACAACTGAAGATGTTTTCCGCATATTGATTTCATCCGGAATTGACACTAAGAATACCGAACAAACAGGTAAATTCATTCAACCGTTAAGGGCAATTTCGAATTTGAATGCCACAAATATAAAATCAAAGCTAAAACTATTCGTTAGGGAATTATTAACCTTTAAACCATAAAAATCTATTTGATCATATAGATTGATTGTCGAAGAGATTAGATGCTATTCTATTTTTTAAAACAATGAAAAAAAAGTTAGCCTAATAAAACAATTCCAAATGAAATAATTATTTTCGCAGTGAAATTTGATAAGAAAATTCGCATTATACCTAAAAAATATCAGTGAACTCATTTTATAAATACTTAAATATGAGTATTTAATGAGGCATCTTAAACCAGAAACAACCTATTCATTTTAGCTTAATTATAACCCAGATAATATTTACATGAAAAAAATTTTCCTCATTGCAAGCATTTTGTTTTGTTATATCAATTCAAATAGTCAGGTTTATATCAACGAAATTTTCGCAACCAATGCATCTACTAATCTTGACACAAAATATTACAACTATTCAGGTTGGGTAGAATTATTTAATAATGGCCTTTTGGATGTTGATCTTGGAACTTATTATTTTTCAGATGATAAGAATAACAAAACTAAATGGAAACTTCCATTTAACATATTAAAAAGCAAACAATTTGCCATATTTTGGTTCAATGAAATGAACAATGCAAATTATACCAATTTCAAATTAGATGCAAAAGGTGCAAAGCTTTTCCTAAGTAAAAGTGATGGTTCTACCATCGATTCGTTGACTTATCCAAAACAATACCCAAATATTTCGTATTCAAGATTCCCTGATGGAGCTTTGGTCTGGCAATATAATATGGAGCCTACAATAAAAGCAAGCAATTCAGATAAAGTATATCCGACATTTACATCTAACCCTAAATTTTCGCAGATTGGCGGTTATTACAGTACTCCATTCAATCTTTCAATTTCCACTATCAATTCTAATGCTAAAATCCGATTTACAATCGATGGCTCTGAACCAAATCAAAATTCAAATCAATATACTTCAGAAATCCCCATCGATAAAACAACCATTATCAGGGCCAAAGTTTTTGAACCTGGTTTTTTGCCTTCAGAAATTACAACTCAAAGTTACATTTTCCCCGATCATCAAATCCATTTACCATCTTATTCTTTAACAACCGATTCTGCTAATCTTTGGGACAATATGATGGGAATGTACGTTGATGGTACAAATGGCGTAACCGATTTTTGCAGCAGTGGTCCAAAAAACTACAATCAGGATTGGGAAAGGCCTTTTAATCTTGAGTTTTTCGATTCTCTTGGAATTCAGCAATTGAATCAATATACAGGTATAAAAATAGCTGGACATTGTTCCAGAGGATTTCCTCAAAAATCTTTTAGTATCATTCCCAGAGCCCTTTATGGGAAAAGTAAATTAAAATATGCTTTTTTTAAAGATAAAAACATCTCTTCATTCGACAGGATATTTTTACGCAATTCAGGGAATGACTGGGGTTTAGCTTTTATGCGTGATGGTTTATTTAATGCTTTGGTTAAAAACAAAATAGATATTGATTACAACGCATATCAACCTTCGGTTGTATACTTAAATGGAAATTATTGGGGTTTGCTTGATACCCGCGAAAAACTTGATGAAAGGTATATCATGTCAAATTACAATTTAGCTGACACTCAATTTGATATGCTCGAAAATGATAAATCTGTGATAATTGGAAATTCTTCTAATTACACAAGCTTAATCAATTTTGTATCCTCCAACGATTTAACAAAAAGTGCGAATTATGAGAATGTGAAATCCAAAATGGATATGAACGAATATATCAACTATATGGTTACCGAAATTTATATCGGCAATACTGATTGGCCCGGTAATAATATAAAATATTGGTGCCCCAATTCTGGTAATGGTAAGTGGAGATGGATATTAGCAGATCTCGATTTTGGTTTCGGTGTATACGATCCCAACATCAATCACAATACTTTACAGTTTGCACTTGAAACCAGTGGCCCAGCATGGCCAAATCCACCATGGTCTACTTTATTGTTCCGTAAATTAATTGTTAACCCCGAATTTAAAAGAGAATTTGCTTCGCGATTTGCTAATTATCTGAACACTATTTTTGAACCAAATACCGTAAATCATGTAATTGATAGCCTGCAGAATAACATTAGTTATGAGATATATTATCACAACATAAAATGGCAAGGTATTTCAGATTGGAATGGAAATATTCAATTTCTTCGCACATTCGCAAATCTCAGGCCCGATTATGTTCGTCAGCATATCATTAATACTCTTGGGCTCAGTGGAACATTCAATTTATCTTTAAAATCAAATTTACCTGATGCCGGAAAAACATTTATTGATAATATGCCTGTTAATGGAAGTTCATTTAAAGGAACATATTTTAAAGAATATACAGTTAACATAAAACCAATTGCTAATCCTGGATATAAATTTCTTGGATGGTATAAACAGACATACAGTGTAGATACCATAGATTTGATAAGCAAAGGAGACGTATGGAAATACTCCGATTATGGATATATTCCATCCTCGGATTGGTATTTGTCCACATATGATGATAATGCTTGGAAAACAGGCAATGCCCAATTTGGATATGGAGATGGAGATGAAACTACTATAATTAATTATGGAAGCGACCCGAACAATAAATATATTACAACTTATTTCAGAAAAAACATTAATATCACCAATGCTTCTGGATGCAATGGATTAAAATTGAGATTGCTTGTTGACGATGGAGCAATAATATACTTAAATGGAACAGAAATACTTCGTTACAGAATGCCATTAGGTGTTGTTGATTATACAACATTAGCAAATTATACTGCTGGCGGCACCGAAGAAACGACCTATTATGAATTTGAACTTCCTGCAAGTGAATTAAGAGAAGGGTCCAATACTGTTGCAGTAGAAATTCATCAATCATCCGCTGCAAGTTCCGATATTAGTTTTGATTTGAAATTAAAATCCATGCAAATTAAAGACTTAAAAGAAGAATTAATTCCAGGGCAAAATATTGATATTTCAAGTTCTAATAATATTGAAATCCTTGCTAAATATCAGAATCTTGGAAATTTGCCCGCTATTTATATCAATGAATATGTAACTGATAACCAAAATGGTTCAAAAGACGAAAATGGTGATTATACGCCTTGGATAGAATTATTCAATTCGACCAATTCAAGCGTTGATATTGCCGGAATGTATATCAGCAATGATAAAAATAACTTAACTTTATGGCAAATTCCTGCAAGTGATGCAATAAAGACAACTTTGAGTTCTTTGGGATTTATGCTGTTGTGGGCTGATGGACAAACCAACGAAGGCATTTTGCATCTGCCTTTTGAATTAAATAAAACAGGCGGACAATTATTTCTGACCAATAGTATGGGAACAGACACTACGATATTAGACTCTTTAACATATCAGGCCCAAATGAACGATGTTGCACATGGCAGATATACTGACGGGACTGCAGGAATTTATATTTTGGCAAATCCTACTCCTTTAGCACCAAATGCTGAACCAAACAAACTGCCCATTTTCACTTCAATACCTGTATTAACCGCCAATGAGCAAGCACCTTATACTTATACCATTACTGCATCCGATTTTGAAAATGACAATGTGAATTATGGGTTTATTAATCTTCCTTCGTGGCTTAGCTTAACAGATTATTATAATGGCACTGGAAGCCTTACAGGAACCCCTCAATATGAAAATAGAGGAGACAATCAGGTTTCAATAACTGCAAGTGATGGAAAATCAACATTATATACCAATCAACTTTTCACAATTCAGGTTCAGGGTCCGTTGGTAATTGATCAACAATCAATAGGTAAATTTAAAGTGTACCCCAATCCTGTTAAAGATCATGTAACTATAAATCCTGATAAAAATACAAAAACTTACAGTATACGAATTACTAACCTTTTAGGAAAAGTTGTATCAGAAAAAAATAATATTTCGGGTAATTTCAGGCTTGATCTTTCTTCTTATGCAAACGGGGTTTACTTTTTAATAACTTATATAAATCAAAATACTTTTATAACCAAACTCATTAAAACAGATAATTAAAACAGATAATTAAAATATTGGCAGATTTTTCTGAAATTATCATAAAAAAAAATGCAACACTTTCTGGTGCTGCATTTTTTTTAATCGCATGAACCTTATCTAATTAGTGTCACATCACCTGCATCTTTGAATGGGACTCCATTCTTATACTTTCCGGTAACTTTCCATACATAAACATCCATTGGCAACAATTTTTTATCCCTGTAACCATCCCAACCCATTGCTGGATTGTCACTTTCAAATATTTTTTCACCCCAACGATTGAATATTTCGAGTTTATATATGCCAATTCCTCTGTAAACTGGATGGAAAACATCATTCGAAATATCATTATCATAATATCCTCCATTAGAAGGGCCGGATGGATTCGGTGTAAATGCGTTTGGGAATTTACAAACACCGGATTTTTCAACTACAACCGCTTCAAAAATGGATGCTGAATCAAAACAACCATGTTCTGTATAAACCCTTAAAATAATATTATAAGTACCAGGTTCTGTATAGAAATGTATAGGATTTTCACCTGTAACTACCTCATTACCATTATCTCCAAAATTCCATTCAAAGATATCGGCATCTGTTGAACGATTATAACCATATACAGCCGAATTTGGTAACATAACTGTATCAGGAGTTACAAGGAAATTAGCAACTGGAGTTGGATAAACATTCACTGTATCGTGCCTAATAAACACACTATCAGAAAGTGCACCGGGGCCCCATGCATAAAGGTTAACAATATATCTGCCAGGAACATCATAGGTATAATCCGGAGTAATTGAATCCGAAGTAGCACCATCACCAAATTCCCACAACCACCTATCAGTATACTCTGTTCCATTGGTAAATTTAACTGTAAATGGCGCGCAACCTGAATAATTACGTCCTCCTGAATTCTTAGGAAGTGGCGGGAAAATCTCGATAGTATAACTAGCTGTATCAGGACAACTTGACGCTGGGATTCCAAGTGTAATTGTATATTTACCCCAGGTTTGATAATCATGTGAAAAATTGGTATTAAATACAGTATCTAACCGGGTATCTCCATCACCAAAATTCCAATTATAAATTGGATAATTTTCACCACTCAAGTTTTCGAAATTAACTTGGGACCGAGGCCATGTTTGTGAAATCGGGGAAGGTGAAAAATCCACTTTTGGAATCCTGAATACCGTTATTTGCCTGCTTGTTACATCTGTACATCCTGAGCCCGAATAAGCAGTTAATTTAACAGTATAAACAGAATCAGCGTCGTATATGGCATCAAAACGGCGTGTAAAAGTGGTCAAACCTGAATCCCGCCTTTCGGAATCACCAAAA
Source organism: Bacteroidota bacterium (assembly GCA_025361565.1). Lineage (GTDB taxonomy): Bacteria > Bacteroidota > Bacteroidia > Bacteroidales > NBLH01 > NBLH01. Next base: position 26,242 of record JANYKN010000011.1, read on the forward strand.
TTCCATACAAAAGTAACGCCTCCTGAACTTGTATTTGTAAATTGTACATCAAGGGGAGAACAACCCTGGGTAATATCTGTTACAAAAGAGGCTGTTGGCGGAGCATTAAAACTAATTTGTACAGTATCGCTATTTGTACAGCCAAAATTTTTAGTAGCTGTCCATATGTAAATATTAGGGCCTTCCTGTATGTTGGTTACCAATGCATTATGCGCCGATATATTATCAAAAACTCCACCGCCATACATTATGGACCAAGCCCCACTCCCATTCCTTACCGAATCTGCCGCCAATTGAATTTGGTTTATACAAGTCGGTCGATCAATGCCTGCAGATAAAGGAAATTGATTATTAATTACTGTAACTTCATCATAGGTAGAGAATCCATTAATAGTAACTGTCCAACGATATTTATTTACTGTACCCATTCCAATATTGAAAATTTCAGTTAATGGGTTCGTATCGTCGCCAAACTCACCAGTGGTTTCAGCTCCAATCTTTGTCCATTTTCCAGTAAAAGGGTAAGGATTATTGGCTTTCATAAATACTCGGGGCGTGCAAATACTAGTATCAATTCCTGCAAAAGCGTTCAATGGATTGTAAATAATCCGGATGGTATCCTGATCGACACATCCATTCCAATTGACTTGCCAGATAAACTCATTAATTCCGTAGCCTAATGACCTAATTGTAGTTGTTGGGCTATGAATGTCGTCAGGGGTGCCGCTTCCTGTAAAAGGAATCCATGTACCTATTGCTGTAACAGGCAACCCTGCATTCACCGAAGAAAAATCAGTTGCCACTATCAAATCTGAACCTGCATTTGCATTAAAATGATTGCTTGTAATCTTAATATTGGCATTAACCGTACAACCTTTATCAGTAACCGACCATGTGAAAGTATTTAAACCGGATTGAAGATTATTAACTAATGTAATTGATGAAGTTTTATTCACAATTAAAGTAGAACTTCCACCTCCAGACCAAAGCCCGTAACCTGTTGAACTTAATGGAGTTGCAACTAATGTTATAAAGTCATCGCAAGTGATCGCATCATTCCCTGCTGAAACACTCAGTGAATTATTTGTAACCTTAACTTCATCAAAAGCAGAACAACCATTGTCGTTTACTGTCCATCTTAATACATTATCACCTTTACCTAAATTCCGGACTACCGTATTGGCACTATTTGAATTGTCAAAAATCCCTGAACCAGCCTTCACTTCCCAAAATCCGGTCCCTCTATTCTCTGCGCTAACTGTGGCAAAATCCTGACAAGATACAATGTCGGTTCCAGCGTTTATTGTAAAACCTCTATTGATAATATGAACATCAACATCAGCGCTACAAAAACTGTTTGCAACCGTCCATTTTAACGTTGCCACTTGACCTTCATCCATTCCATCAACACGAGCATTGTACAAAGTGTTATCATCAATAAAATGAACTGAGCCCGGGAAATATTCAGTCCAAATACCAGTGGCACCAAATGGCTTGGGATTATTTCCTGATAATCTTATTGGCATTTCACATGCTGTAATATCATCGCCAGAAGCAGTTACTCCCAAATTATTGATTTCAACAAAATCAAAATCGGAACAACCTCCTTTTGATAACGTCCAACGAAAAGTTGTTGTTCCAAAATCCAGATTTTTAACCCAGGTTATCCGGGCTAAAGAATTGTCAATCGAAACCCCATCTCCTCCTGCCTCAATTGACCATGTACCATTGCTTGACATGGGCGGAATGGATGCAATTAATTGAGTCGAATCGACACATAAAGTTTGATTATCTCCGGCATTGGCAATAACTTCATTATTGGTTATAAATATATCATCATACAAACTGCACAATCCTTTGGTAACCGTCCATCTAAAATTTGTAATATCTGCTGAAATATTATCAACAATAGTAATATTACTAAATGGGCTGTGAATATTTACACTTGGAGAACCTGAAACTACGCTCCATGAACCAGTTCCATTTATTGGCATATCGGCTTGCAAAATATATGATGATGAACAAATTTCATCGTCATTTTGCGCTCTAGGTTGCGAGGGTGCATTATTCACAATTACCATTGTATCAGAAGCTAAACAAGAACCACTCGAAACTGTCCACGTAAAACGGTTTAAACCTAAGCCTAAGCCTCCAACATGAGAATTAAACATGGTTGGATTTGTTATAGTTATGGAACCACCTGTACCTGTTACAATTGGAGACCAGGTTCCGGTTCCAACTGTAGGGCTAATTCCTTTAAAAGAAGCTGTATCATTACAAACGATTATATCTGGCCCTGCATTTGAAAAAACTTTATTGTTGACTACAATCGCTGTATCTCTTGCTTCACATGTATTACGTTGAACAGTCCAGATATATTCGTTGTTTCCAGGTACAGAAATTCCAGAAATAGATGAATTGTACGAAGACGGATTATTGATAATACCACTTGATGGCGAACCTTTTGTCCAAATACCTGAACCTCCTACACCCGGTGACTCACCATTTAGCACAATAGTGCCATCACAACTATTATAGAGTCCATTGGCAGAAATACTAAAATGATTATTGAAAAGAGCAAGGATATCACTTGATGTGCAACCACCTTTATTGATTGTCCATGTCATCAAATTAGTAAGTCCTCCATCACGTACGCCAGAAATACCTGTATTATAAAGTGTGTTATTTAAAATGGAAACACCAACAGTAGCCGTCCATTGGCCGGTTGCTTTGAAAGGATATCCACCCGGAGGATTGTAGAAGTTTGGATCATTCCCTGCTAATTGGAAATTTGATGAACAAATACTTGTATCAGCATCAAATCCAACTGAGGCATCGGTTGAAACCCCATTACTCATAATTGCTACATCGTCAAATGATGAGCATCCCTGGTTATAAACCGTCCAACGATAAGTATTCTCATTAATAAACATATTAAGCCCACGAACTGAGGTGGTATGGCTCGTTGGATCTGCAATTAAATAACTACCACTTAATCGTGTCCATTCACCCCTTTCGCCTATGCTTGTGTTGGGTGCATCAGCCTGAAGAGTAGCATTATCACTACAAACTTCTACTGTTGAACCCATTATTCCAAGTTCATTTATCACATTCGCATTAGCCAAAGTTGGCACAGCTACTGTGATATCAACAATGTCATTATCAGAACATGTCCTTCCTCCAAATGTCCTTGAAACTGTCCATTGGTACTGATGCACTCCATTGGCCATATTTATTACCTGTGATGTATTTAACGTTGGTGTGACAATAGTAGAAGAAGGAGCCGGAGAGTATACTGTTGACCATCTTCCTGTCACGGAAGGATCAATTGGGTTTACTGCGTTTAAATTTACAGTGGCTGTTCCTCCGGGAGCACCGCATATAAATTGATCCAACCCTGCATCGGCAAAAACACTATTATTGGTAATAACTATTGTATCTGTTAATACACAAGTTTTTGCAACCATTGTTGGAACAGCGGTGTAATCGTTGAAAGAGTATATTGCGTTCCAAATAAATCCTGCCCCATTGCTAACACCGGCAGGGATATTTTTCACATCGGTAATCCGGTTCGAAGGAGAAACAATTGTGGCGGTACTTCCTGACATCAATGTCCATTCTCCCCAAGAGTGTCCTTGCTGTTCAACAATTGAGCCTGAAATATCATACCAAGTATCATTTTGATTTATCGTATTGCCTGTTATCCGGGTTGAATCACCACAAATAATCATATCGGCAGCAGAGGTAACAGGCTTTGGAAATGGTGAAAGATTCCATACAATTTGGTTTTGAGAACCAGAACAATTTCCATTGCTAACAGTCCAGTTTAAAGTATTTTTTCCCAGAGAAAGACCCTTTAACATATCTCCACTAGCAAGAGAACTTGTATTTAATCCTGTCGATTTAAAATAAGCCCTACCGGCAACAGTCCAAAAACCAGTTTCACCAGCCAAAGGGTTTGCCTGAAGTTGATCAGTGGAGTCAGCACATGCATAAACTGCATCACCTGCATTAGGAACTACCATATTATTAGTTACTTTAACGGTATCGGTAAGAAAACAAGTAGCATCAATCCCCGGAGGACCAAAGTATTGGTTAGTTACAGTCCAAACATAAGTATTCATTCCCTGAGCTATATTGCTTACGTATGAATTACAATAATCTCCGGAACATGAAGAATTTTCAAATGTACCGGTACCGCTATTTACTTTCCATACTCCGTTTCCTCGTTCGGGCCTGTTAGCCACCAAAGTTGTGAAAGGTGCACATATACTAGGCTGTGCGGATCCTGCGCTGGCATTTGAAGGAAGAGCATTTGTTATATAGACATCATCGGACATTAAACAGTTTTCAGTAACATTAAATACATTCCATCTGTATACGTTTGTATCAAATGCCATATTCCTCACAGTCGTGACATTATTTAGAGAATTATCAAAAAGCCCAGCTCCATGTGTTATCGTCCAATAACCATTCACTACATCACTTGCATGTGCACCACCAAATACACCTGAGGCAGGGTCTGCTTGAAGTCCGGCAGTATCTGCACAGTAAGTATAATCAGAACCTGCATTTAAATCCTCCAAAAGTCCCTTGCTAAATACTTGAACGGTGTCGCTTATTGTACAGACAATTCCATTAATAGTATTTCTTTTCCACCAAATAAATGAAGTTGTACCTGCCTGAATACCAGAAACATGTGAATTATAAAAAGTATTATCTATCGGATCAGGAGGGACCGGACTGTGAAATTCCAAACCAGTGGTTGGTGTTGGTGCATTTTCTGTCCACCAATGCTCCATGGAACCTGAACCCTCGCATAAAGCATCAAGGTTAACCTTAGTGGCGCAAACAGTTTGATCAATACCTGCATTGGCAGGTAGCGGAAGAGCATTAATCACTTCAACAATATCGCTTCTTGTGCAACCTTTGTACGTAACTGTCCATTCAAACCTATTTATACCAGGCACTGTATTCCAATAATCGGGATGATTTGGCTGCATATAATAGGAAAGGTTTGTCACTTGAGTGTTATATACAGTGGGATTCGAAATTATTGCATCACCTGAAATTACTGTCCACAAGCCCGTTCCACGGCCAGGAGGAGGCAAAGTTGGGTTGCTCCCATTTAAAAAGTACTTGGTATCGCAAACTGTTGTATCCCTTCCTGCATAAGAATTTGCCGGGGAATTGTTTTGAATCGTAATTTCGTCAAAAGCGGTACAAAACCCATTAGTAACCGTCCACCGGAATAAATTATCATTCCAATCCAAACCATTAATCATTGTGGTAGGTGAATTTGGATCAGCTATTACCCCTGGAGCTGTTGGTGGAACTTGAGTCCAGGTACCGGTTGCTGTATAATTTGGTGCAATAGTGAGCGAGGCTGGGTCGTTTCCTGCCATTTGAAAGAAACTATCACAAATCTTAACGGTATCAGAAGTCCCAGCGCTAGCCGTTACCGGAAGGTAAAATACCGAAACTAAATCTTCTGACTGACAACCCGTTGTATTATTTCGGACTCTCCACCTGAATACATTTTCTCCAGGCCCAAGACCTGTTATGGCAGTATTATAAATATTGGGTGAAACAATAGTTCCAAGACCCTGAGTCCTGTTCCAAATGCCAGTAATGCCTGCGGGTGGTTGATTTGCGGATAAAGTTGTATTTACCACACAAGGATATGCATCCACACCAGCACTGGCTAATGGATATACAAAGCCTGCAATTGTAACGTTTCTGGGTACGCTGCCAACAGTCCATGTAAAAGTGATATTCGTGTTAAATGGAATATTAAAGGCTGTTGTATTTGGACTATTCGGATTAGCAAATGTTATAGCCGGAACGTTAGAAGTCCAGGTACCAACCAAAGGTGAAGGGTTTGGTGCAGATAAACTCGCTGTTGAACAATCATTGTTCAACACAGCTGATTGTGAGTATATTACTGATATGTTAAAAAAAAGCAATTTTATTAACAATATCAAAACTGGTTTATAATGTTTAATTTTCACTTTTATTGGCTTTTAGTTTTAACTAAAAAAATTATCTAAAACTTAAATTTTACCAATATTTATTATGAGAAATTTTTCACTAATAAAACAACTGAAACAATAATCTATAAATCCTTTCTTCTAAAATTTTACATTCTTTATTAAATATTTTATTAATTATAAATTAATCATAATTAATTCTGGTAAATAATAGACTAATTCATTAAAAAAAAGGTTGCAACTTTATTTGCAAATAAAATACTTTCACATCCGTTTTTCTTAATTTGAATTAAAAATACATGATCAAATGAAACAATTTTTGTTACCCGTATCATATTAATTTAGAAATCATTCAAAAAAAAGTTGGATATTGTCCGTATCAAAAGTGGTTAAACATTTTTAATAATTTAGTGTAAAAAAAAAATTCATATTCAGGTTGATTATAATTCTAAACCAACGATCTAATAATTTAGGCGAAACTATTTTGAAGCAAATTCGAACTGGCGCACATGCTGATACCGTTCAATAAGCATCTAAAACAAATGAAATTCTAAATTCAATTCCATTATTGCAATTTTTAATGATCATATTTAAAACATTGATTAAGTTTGATTTCTTATATTTCGACTTTTCTTGATTTCAAAGATCAAAAAAGCCAGAAAGATTTTCAATTCTTTCTGGCTTTCGAGCTATAATCATCTAACTTATTAAACTAATTTATCACGTCCATTTTCAGGATTTCCAATTCTTCGTAATTTGCTGTTTTTCATCCCATAAAAGAAATAGATAAACAAGCCAATGGCAAACCAAATAATCAACCGAAGCCACGTATCTAGCGGTAAAGCGGCCATTAAATACAAGCAAATCCCAGCACCAAGAAGAGGAATCACTGGCACCCATGGAGTCCTAAACGGGCGATTTAAATCTGGTCGTTTTTTTCGCAAAACAATGATGCCCACGCAAACTATTGCAAACGCCAGCAAAGTTCCAATTGAAACCAGTTCGCCCAAAATATTGATTGGTAAAATGCCCGCTAATATAATTGCTACAAAACCAGTTAAAATAGTGCTTACATAAGGAGTTTTAAATTTGGGGTGTACTTTAGAAAATACCGGAGGCAATAAACCATCCTTAGCCATCGTATAGAAAATCCGAGGCTGCCCCATGAGCATAACCAATATTACCGAACTTAATCCTGCAATGGCAGCAATTTTTATTATTGGACGCAACCAAAACATACTGTCGCCCATTGCATTAACACCAACAGCAATAGGATCAGCAACATTGAGTTGGGTATAACTTACAATACCTGTTAATACAACTGCCATCAATATGTACAATATGGTAGAAATTCCCAACGATCCTAAAATTCCAACAGGCATATCGCGTTGGGGATTTTTAGATTCCTGAGCAGCAGTTGAAACTGCATCAAACCCTATATAGGCAAAAAATATAACACCAGCTGCCCTTAATATTCCACTCCATCCAAAATGACCCCACTCTCCGGTATTTTTCGGTATAAATGGATGCCAGTTTCCTGCCTTTACAAACATAAAACCCAAACCAATAAACATGATAATCACTGACACTTTTGTAATCACCATTACATTGTTGAAATTGGCAGTTTCTTTAATTCCAATAACCAATAACGCAGTAAGCATGGCCACTATAAACATGGCAGGAGCATTACAAATTGCTGTAACATGTGGCAAAGAATCAATTGAAATCCCTGATGCAAGTAATTCTGCTGTAAGGTTTGTTGTTATTGGTTTCCATCCCATTTTTGGTACTTCAACCAATATGGTATGCCAAGCAGCTGTAAATTGTGCAGGTAAGTGAATCCCAAAATCGTGGAGGAAACTGACTACATAACCCGACCATCCAACTGACACGGTTGAAGCGGCAAATAGATATTCCAAAATTAAATCCCAGCCAATTATCCAGGCAAGAAATTCGCCCATTGTGGCATAAGCATACGTATAGGCACTTCCCGAAATGGGAATCATAGAAGCAAACTCTGCATAGCAAAGACCTGCAAAGGCACAGGCCAACCCAGCAATTATAAAAGATATTACAATGGCAGGACCAGCATATTGGGCTGCTGCCTGGCCGGTGAGTACAAAAATACCTGCACCTATCACAGCTCCTATTCCTAATGTAGTTAAATTGGTGGCTGTCAGGGTCTTTTTTAATCCATGTTCGTTATCTGCCGACTCGTTGAGAATTTGCTGAACAGGTTTTGTGTCGAAAAGCCTTGATTTCATTTAAATTGATATTATTAGTTTAATTATCATTTATTGAATTATTCTTAAAGTTTTAAAGATGGATATTATTTTTAAGTCCAACAAAAAAAATCATAAATTGATTTTTAAAATTATAAGCATAACGCAATAAAACACATAAGATTTACTCTTTATTTGTAAGTTACAAATATTGAATATTGATTAAAAATCAGATTTTTTGATTTATATAAAGTTAACTTACACGATATTCCTACATTAAACCCTATCGTTCAGATCAATATAGATTATATTAATTAAAACAAACACGCTAAACAATCTTTTTGTAAATTTATATCCTGGATAAGCGATTACTAAATTTAAGGTGTCTCAATCTTAAAATCGTTAGCGACCTGATTGCATTATTTTCTACATGTTTGTTTTGAAGATTAATAAACGTTTTTCAAAATAAATAATCTACAAACAAAAACATATGGCACTAAAAAAGAAAGTTTTCATAGTAATGATGCTATTTCTGGTATTTTATTGTGCATTTATTTTTATTGCAGCGGGCACATTTTTATACTGGGAAGGATGGCTATATTTTGTTGCACTAATTGTTCCATTGATCTTTACCTTGATTTATCTGTTAAAAAACGATCCTGCTTTATTAGAACGAAGGTTCCGGACACAAGAAAAAGAAAAAAAACAGAAGATGATTGTCAAAGCTTTTCGATTGCCTTTTATATTATGCTATCTTTTACCTGCTATTGACCATCGCTTTAACTGGTCCGAAGTTCCAACTATTATAGTTGTGGTGGCCAATATTATGGTTATGCTTGGCTATTTTATAGTTCATTTTGTATTTAGGGAAAACAGCTATACTTCACGCATTGTTGAGGTGGAAGAAGATCAAAAAGTGATTTCAAGCGGACCTTATGCAATTGTACGCCATCCAATGTATTCAGGTACTTGCCTAATGTTTTTATTTACACCACTAGCTTTGGGTTCATTTTGGGCTCTCATAGCTTTTGTATTTTTACCTGTTGTGCTCATTATTAGAATCTTAAACGAAGAAAATGTTTTACAAAGAGACTTAAAAGGGTACAAAGAATATTGCCTGAAAACGAAATATCGTCTAATCCCATATATTTGGTAATCAATCTTTGTTCAAAATTTCAAAAAATCCTTTAAAGTGAGTCTCTTTCTAATTTCAAATAATTAATTTGAATATCAACTTTTACAAACCAATAAAATGGAAACGGCTGTTAAACCAACATAAGCATCGTAATATCTATTGGAGCAATAATTCGTAACATTCGCGAAAATAAAAGAAACAACCCTGTTTATAATAAAGAAATTCTTAGCTTTTTTCTTTTGAACTTTACTATTTTTGTCTGTCTGATAAATATGTATAAATAATTTATCAGATTGCAAGTGTATTAGTCAAAACCATCTTTAAATCTTTATGTAATGAAAAAACAGTACTTTTTAGGTTTGTTTTTATTTCTGATACCTTTATTATGTGTTGGTCAGAAAGAATTAAAAAAAAATGAACAATCGGATCAAACCAAGGATAAGAATTTCATCCAGTTTGTAAACCCATTTATTGGTACAAAAAAAATGGGACACACTTTTCCGGGCGCTACAGTGCCATTTGGAATGGTTCAGCTAAGCCCCGAAACCAATAATCCATCCATGTTTAAAGATGGTAAATACAATGGCGATGTTTATAAGTATTGTTCTGGTTATCAGTATGAAGACCAGACAATTTTTGGATTTAGCCATACCCATTTTAGTGGAACAGGACATTCCGATTTGGGCGATTTTTTAATTATGCCAACAACTGGTAAATTAATTCTGGAACCTGGAGATATACAAAACCCCGGAAGCGGATACCATTCTCAATTTTCACATTCAACAGAATATGCTGAACCTGCTTATTACAAAGTAAAACTTGATGATTACAAAATCCTTGCTGAACTCACAGCAACCGAGCGTGTTGGTTTTCATCAATATACTTTTCCAAAATCGGATAGCGCCCATATTATATTAGATTTAATTTCAAACATTTACAATTATGATGATAAAAATGTTTGGACTTTTGTGAGGCTCGAAAATGACTCAACAATAACCGGATACCGGCAAACCAATGGATGGGCGCGGACAAGGATAGTTTATTTTGCCATGCGGTTTTCCAAACCATTTGTTTCATATGGCCATAAAAAATACGACAAATCCATGTACGGTGGCTTTTATAGAAGATTTAACGAAGGTGAAAATTTCCCTGAAATGGCTGGAAAAAATATTCGTGCATTCTTCAATTTCAAAACAGAAGAAAACGAAAAAATTAAAGTAAAATTTGCCCTTTCAGCAGTTAGTACAAATGGAGCAATAAAAAATATGGAAGTGGAAATTCCAAATTGGGATTTTGAAAAAACAAAACAAGAAAGCCAAAAAAAATGGAACGATGAATTATCCAAGACAATTATTGAAACCCAATCCCCAGCAGACAAAATAACATTTTACACTGCTTTATATCATACCATGCTCAGTCCGGTTATTTATGAAGATGTGGATGGAAATTATCGTGGATTGGATCAAAACATACATCAATCGGACGGTTTTACCAATTATACTATTTTTTCGCTTTGGGATACGTATCGGGCGCTTCACCCATTGTATAATATTTTGCAGCCTAAGCGAAACACCGATATGATTAAATCGATGCTTGCCCATTATGAACAAAGCGTGCATAAAATGTTGCCCATTTGGAGCCATTATTCAAACGAAAATTGGTGCATGGTTGGCTATCACGCTGTTTCCGTAATTGCTGATGCAATGGTTAAAGGCAATATTGATTTTGATACAAAAAAAGCACTTGAATCATGCATAAACACCTCCACTTGTAAATATTTTGATGGTCTTGAATATTATATGTCAATAGGTTATGTTCCAGAAGATAAAAGTTCTTCGTCGGTTTCAAAAACATTGGAATTTGCGTATGACGACTGGTGTATTGCCCAAATTGCAAAAATAAATGGCAATGATGAAACAAATAAAAATTATATCAAACGTTCACGAAATTTTGAAAACTGTTTTGATCCTAAATTTGGATTCATGAAACCCAAAACATCAAACGGAAAATGGTTACCGGAATTCGATCCTCTTTATACTGAAGGACAAGGATTTATTGAAGGCAATGCATGGACATACAGCTTATTTGTCCCACATGATATTGAAAGGCTAATACAATTGAACGGTGGAAACAATCAGTTTATTCAGCATTTGGATTCGCTTTTTACCATGAAACTGGATGATAAATACATTGCTAAAAACGAGGATATTACAAGAGATGGAATAATTGGCAATTATGTTCAGGGAAATGAACCGGGGCATCACATTCCGTATCTCTACAACTGGACAGATAAACCATGGAAAACACAGGAAAGAGTCCGGATGATAATGAATACCATGTATGGAAATAATGTGGACGGATTGTGTGGAAATGATGATGCCGGGCAAATGAGTGCCTGGTATGTTTTTAGTGCGTTGGGCTTTTATCCGGTTTGTCCAGGCTCCGACCAATATGCCATTGGAAGTCCTTCAATAATCAAAGCTACACTTCATCTTGAAAACGGGAAAACATTAATAATCAACACGATAAATCAAGGCGCAAAAAATGTTTATGTACAAAAAGTAACGATAAACGGAAAAGAAATAAAACGCCACTACTTATTGCATAGCGATATTGTAAATGGAGGTGAAATCACATTTCATTTGGGAAATAAACCGTCAAAAACGAAATTTTAAATTTGAAAACAAATTAATCCGATGGCTTTGTCTTAAATAAATAGAGCCTTTTGTTCAACATTTATGCTGGTGAATATAAGAAATCTCAAACAACTATAAGTTACTTAAGTGCAAAGGAAATTTATTGAATTATTATTTTCAAATGCATAATCCTGAAAGGATTAAACTTTGAATAGCCCCGTACGAAGTGCGGGGAATTAAAATACAGAATACATCCCTGTATAGTCCTGAAATAGGTTGACTAAAACAATGTTAATAAGTCAACTTAAATTAGGACAAAATGGAAAAAAGGAAGCCGAATTTTTATACAAAAGAATTTAAATGGCAAGTAGTTCAAGAAGTTCTTTCAGGAAAAATT
>JANYKN010000015.1 GCA_025361565.1 Bacteroidota bacterium
GATTATCCCTTTTAGAAAGAAATATTATCGAACTGAAACCATGGAAGGATCTTCATCAATAAAAAAAGTTCTTCCGGCTCTAAAACCTGAGTTTTCTTATGCTGACTTAGAAATAGGCGATGGAATGAAAGCGAGTTATGCCTTTCTTGATTTGTATTATTGCGATAATAAGGAAGCAATTGCAAAAACGCGTGAAAATCTATTAGAATATTGCCATTTAGATACCCTGGCTATGGTAAAGATATTTGAGGTTTTACAAAATGTTTAGATGCAAATTCCCTGCGTTGGAATCGGATTTTTTAATCTGCAAAAACTACAGTCCAATACTTTTTGTTTGTTCAAGCATCCACTCAATTTCCGATTTAATCGCTTTCTTCATTTGCCCATTTAAAATTGCAACGAATGCCTTTTCTCCCCAACTACTATATGGTTTAAAACCTTTGAAAGCAAACCATTTATGTGAGCTTTTACATCCTATTATCTTTTTGAGCGCATCAAGGGTTTCTTTGTCATCGCATCCAAATCCATATTCCAATTTTTGTAAATTAGTTGCTCCAAATTCTGAATATATAGAATATTTTTTTGAAGGTATTCTAAAATGAAAAGGAGAACACCAGGAGGTATTAACAAAGTCATAGTTGTTATTACCCGGCTTTCTCACATATTCAATATTTAATTCTTTTTCAATTTCAATCAGTTGAGGAACTAAGCTGTCATTAATTATTTTATTCTTAAGAGCAGCAATATTGTTTGATATGGCAAATGTACTGGATAGATATTCTTGCTTACTCATGAGATCTAATATTTCATTTAAATTTTGATTGTCCATATCCTGATTTGTTAGTTTTTTTAGATGGTTAATATATTGATTTATTGTTTCTCTAACTAAAGGAAAGCGCGAAGCAAGATTAACACAATGTTCCAACCATTCAATAATAAAACTTGAATATGAAATGGAAATATATTCGATTCCTTCTCCACTATCCTTTGAAGCCTTTGTTCCATTTGGCGTAAGATATAAAATTTGATAATTCTCCTTTTTAAAATATTTACCCAATGCAAACTTATTGTATCGTTTAATTTGTTCCCACTGATCCGTAGCATAAATTTTGTTTTCAATGATTATTGCATGACCGTTGTTGTCTTCTATCAAAATATCTAATCGGCCTTCATATGTATCTTTTTCAGTACCTACATCAGCATTCTCCGAAACAAATAAATCTGCGAACATCTTAAATTCAGCATTCCGTTTTACTATCGCTTCCAAGAAAGCTTTTAGAAAAGCATCTTTTAATCCATGACTTCCTTTAGGATTTAAAAATTCCGCAAGAACTGTGGAGTTGATGGTTTCATAGTGATCAACTCCCAAAATCTTAAACACATTAAAGCGACCTCCTGTTGCTTCTAATATTTCATTGTTCTTTTTAACAATAGTTGAGACTTGGTCGAGTAAGTTCTGTAAATCTTTCATCGTTTATTACATATTCATTTTAAAAATCAATACATTATAAATATCATTCACATGATATGCCTTTAATGCAACTCCTCACATCCTCTGGCATCGGTCCGCCAGTTCTATTGGGTGTAGCTCCTTGCCCCTCACAAACTGACATTAAAAATGCAATTGATTGAATTGATAGATTAGTTCCTGCAATTTCATTTCTGCCGGTTCATCAAATGTAATCATTTTACCCAATATTTTTTCAAGTCTGGTCAATTCATCAGCGCCCCCCAGATTGGTTAGGGTCAGGAGATCAATATGGTCTTTCAGGCCTTGTTAAATCTGTTTCACTTGCTTATGAGCCGTTGGTGGCAGTTCGTAGTTTTTATAATAGTCCTCTTCTATAAACATCCTCAAATTTATTTCTCAGAACCGAAATCAGTTCGGGTTGCATGTATTCATAGTCGTCCGGAATATATAAACACACAATCTTTTTGTTCTTGTATAAATCAGGATACAGCTTCCTGATCGAACTTCTGTGATGGGTTTCCATCACAACAATCGAATCCGCCCACTCAAGTAAATCTCTCGTTAACACTGTTGCTGCTCCTGAATCTGTACCAGCCGACCTGACATTAAATCTCAAATCATATTTATAAATTTCATAAGCCGAGGCGCTTCTCATTTTGTTATTTGTGCATACAAAAAGGAGATTCTTTTTCGCAATTTGATGTCTTGGTTTTTCAAAGTCATTTTTATAATCGGCCACAAGTTCCTGCAACTTTCTCTCAGCATCCTCATCAAACACAACAGCTTTACCCAGCATCGATTCCAATCTGGTCAATTCTTCGGCGCCACTCAGATTGATCAGGGTCAGGAGATCAAAAAGATCCCGCCGATCCCTTTCAAATTTTTCATAGTTTAATCGGGGATCGATAGAGATGTATCTTGAGAATTTGGAGGCAAACATCCAAACCGGACTCATGATTTTGTAATCACCAACGGTGAGGATATCATGCTGGTC
>JANYKN010000069.1 GCA_025361565.1 Bacteroidota bacterium
CCTTTACGTAGATGATAAAAATGAAAAAAATATGCAAATAACCCACCTGCAGATAATATTAATGAAATTATCAATCCGAAAAATTTATCCTCATAAACATATACTAATCCAAGTAATATGAGAAAAACCATTGGGATATGAAGTATTAGAAATCCATTTATTCCATTTTTATCGTCGGGATTAAGCAGTTTCCATTCTTGCCAATACGCAGAATCAATCTCATGAACAAGCAGTATAACAGCGTTAGTCATGTAAATCCAAAATAATAAACTTCCATCCATATCTTTTTTGTTTTTAATTATAATACTAAAGTTTCGGAGGAGTTTTTTCTTGGTTTTTCAAGGATCAAGCATCCCTGTTTTTACAAAAAGCAGCCTCTATTATTTATGTATTAAATTTAAAATAAGAAGGTTGTGTGTTAAATTCCAATTTTGTCAGATTATGCTGCTTTTTGCAACGTTCGTTCGGGCAAAAGGGTTATTAGCCTTTCCATGAATTTGTCGTTTCGTATGGCATCTTGTTGAAATTCGATAAAATCTATTCCTGCGCTGACACATAATATTTCCATTAGTTCCCAAAACATATCAATAAGGCGTGTGATTAAATCCAATTCTACTATTTCATGTGCTATCATTTTAAATAAACCGCCTATGCTTTGCTGATGGTTTACGCGCTTGAAATAACTTAACATAATGTGTTGCATCATTGAGATTGTTGTTTCAGCTATCTGGGCATCGAAGTTTGCGCTCTGGCATGAACCCAGATTCAGGTATTGTTTGCTCTCCTTAAAAAACACCTCAATGCTCCAACGTATCTGGTATACTTCCATTAATTTTACGAAGCTAATCTCCAAGTCGCTTGTAAGCAATAGGTGCCATGTTTTACATTTGCCCATGCGCACAAAAAACAGGTTGACACGGATGCCTTTATAAAAACAGTTTACTTTTATATATTCTGATTTTAACTTCTTGCTTCTTTGTGGTTTACGCTCGTACCTGGCAATGATTTCTTTTACCGACATTGGTTTCGCGTTAGCACAAACGGTAAAAATTTGATTGTTCACTTTTACCATGGCTACCAACTTTATTACGCCTTTTCTCAGTTCGGACAATTTGTTCAATATACCAAAACAAAAAAACCAACTGTCTATGAGTACATAATCGGCAACAATGCCATGTTTTACCACTCTGCCAAGCATTTGTAATAAAGACGATACCTTGTCTCTGTCGGCTTCTTTGCGGCGCGTGTAGCCTGGGCTTTGAGATGATATGGCTTTTTTATATTGCCCTTGCCTTTCCTTGGCTGTTAGGCCAAACAGGCGCTCTTTCTCATAATAGCGCTTTAAGGTGCTCTTTGCTTGAGATAGCTCAGCTTTATAGGTTGTAAGTGTATTCTGGAAATTAACCAGTTTTTCTTCCGATACTTGTAATGCCTGTGCCGCCTTGGTGTGCTTTTTAATTTTTGTTGTGCAAGGGATGGCTGTCGCGCCAAGATTGTGTCCGGAAAGTATTTCCTGCTTCCATTCCACCTGCTTTTGTTGTTTCTCGACTATCTCTGTTTGTTTTCTTACTGCATTGACCGCTTTGTGGTACTCGTTAATCAATGCTTCCTGTTTCTTGCCTTTCTCCCTGTGGATGCTAAAATCCAATGGGATAAAGCTTGCGCCGTCCCAAAATCCGCATACCAACAATTTATATCCAAGTATGAACCTGCCGCTCACGTGGTCGTTTACAATACTGACCTTTTCTATCTTCTTTCCTGTTTTTTCCAGTAAGGTATCGTCAAAAATTAGAGCGGTGATGCTATTGGTTTGCAAGTTTATGTTTCTGCTTATTAGATATATAAAGCGTTTTGCGTGTAGCATCAGCAATTCTCGCCATTTGATGTTTTCATTGTTCTTAATGTCATAATATACATCCTTTTTCCCATCAAATTCAAGTCCGTTTATGCCACATTTATACAACGAGTATATATTGGCTACTCCATAGAAGGGCAATATCAACAGTATCCCTAACAGGCTCGAAACTGCCAGGCCTTTGCTCTTCAAAAAATCAAACAAGCTGAAATACTTGCTAATATTGAATTTGTCCATAACCTCTGTCAATGAACTTGTCAAAAAATCCGGATTGGATGCGATATCTTCCAACTCTGTTACTTTTTTTGTACTTTTAATGCGTTGCATAATTCTTGGTTTTGCGATTTTGTTTGTTAATCGCTTCTAAATTAAGAAACTAAATCGAATTATGCAACTTTTTTAACGACTTATTTAGTTAATAATCAATAAATTAATAAAATTTACATCAAATCATATAGCGCTTATATTCAATAGTATACAAACTCCGAAACTTTAGTTAATACTTGCTGATGCTTCTGAAGATTTAACCGATGTAGGCAAATCAATTGAAGTAGTAAATCTCAATAATGAAAAGGTATTGTCAGGGTTGCACACAATTTTGGCAAGACCAATCTCACAAAAAATTAGCATAGGTTTTGTTGGTTATCTATTTAAGTCGAATAATATCAGAACACAGATTCAAAAAGAGTCGCAAGGCTCTAAAGTATTGAGCATTTCGTCAACTCGACTTTCAAATATTTTTTTAGTAATTCCATCGAAAGAAGAACAAACCCGCATCTCCACCTTTCTCACCGCCGTTGACTCCAAACTCCAAACCCTCAAAAAGAAAAAAGTCCTTTTAGAGGAATACAAAAAAGGTGTAATGCAAAAA
>JANYKN010000085.1 GCA_025361565.1 Bacteroidota bacterium
ACCCTGTCTTCAATTTCTACACTCCAACTATCAGAAAGATAAGATAATAATCCTTTTGTAAACCATTGTGGCAAATTAATGAGAGTTGAATTGGTCATGTTTTCACGCAAATCGTTGCCATACAGCATCTCATTAAGCATCACTTCTGCAATGGCAGAACTTATCTGTTGCTGATACTTTTTATGATCTCCTTCAAAATAAAGCGATACTTTGTTGTTGGTAATGCGGGTAACTCCACCTGTGTTGTAATCCTCGTTACCATTCATCAACCCGAGATTACTTTGTCTAAAATCGGTTAATTTATTAAAAACCAGAAAAATGATTCTCTTTTCAAGTGTATAATCCAACAAAGTCTCTAATCGTTTAATTTCCTTATTAGCATACCATTCCGTATAAAGAGCCAATTCCTTACCAAATTGATTGAAATAAGTATCGAACTTATCAAAACGATAATATTGCCAATAAAAATTATTGTATTGAACACGGCTTTTCCCAAATGACATTTGCATACCATTATAAAACTGGCCATAAGAAAACCCCGAGATTACCAAAAAGGCAGAGACAAGAAACCCAAATCGAAAATGCATTCGCTTCACAAAAATCCTTTTATTATGTTAGATCCTAAAATCCATTGAAATCCAAGAGCTGCAAACACTTTTTTATTCCTGATGCATTTTACAAATAAGAAAACGTTAGCTACCATTTAGAGATGATTGGAAACTACCGATAAAAGTAATTAATTCTTATTAAACTTATATTAACCATGCAGAGGTAAAATCGAAAATGTGTTAAAAAATGTTAATGAAGATAATCAAACATAACAAGCTTATTTTTTTGTTAATTTTGAAGATTCAATAATTATCAGGAATTAAAACAATTCTCTTATGAAAAAAGTTCTTGCCATCTGTATGGTTGGTTTTATCTTAAGTGTTATTTCTCTTTCAGCCCAACAGCGGGGAGCTGCCATTTCATTTAAGGAAGATAAATACGACTTTGGAAAGATTAAAGAAGCCGATGGTCCGGTAACCCATGTTTTTGAATTTACTAATACCGGAAATGCACCGCTTTTATTGCAGAATGTACAGCCAACCTGCGGGTGTACTACTCCTGAATGGTCGAAAGAGCCGGTAAAGCCCGGAGCAAAAGGTATTATTAAAGCTACTTTTAATCCAGCCGGCCGCCCTGGTTCTTTTGATAAATCAATAAATATTACCACCAATGCAGGACCCACCTCCATCAAGTTTTCTGGGATAGTAATTCCCAAAGAACCAACACTTCAGGAAGAATTTCGCTATACAATAGGCGATCTGCACTTTAAAACAAGCCATGCCGGATTTGGGATTATTAACCCCGGCAGTTTCAAAAAAGAGAGTCTTGAGTTTGTCAATACAGGCTCATCACCTGTTTCGATCGGATTGACAAAACTTCCTGCATTTTTAACCGTTATGGTTGATCCTAAAACAGTAAAACCCAAACAACGAGGTAAAATAGAAATCACCTACGATGCCAAAAGAAAAAACGACTGGGGATTTCTGATCGATTATATCTACCTTACCCTAAACAATAAACAAGATCCACAATATAAATTGACCGTTTCCGCCAATATTTCAGAAGATTTTACCACACTTACACCAGCAGAAAAAGCAAAAGCTCCAATAATCACCTTCGAAAAATCCATTTATCAATTTACTCCTGTAAAAAGTGGTAAAAAAATAGAATTTGAGTTTAAATACATAAATGATGGTAAGTCAAACCTGGTGATTAGAAAAATAGAAACTACCTGTGCTTGTCTCACAGCCACTTCGAAAGAAATGGTTATTAAACCACAAAATTCAGGATCCGTCAAAGTAATTTTTGATTCTACAGATAAGAAAGGTTCACAAAATTTTGGAATAACCATTGTTTCCAACGATCCTCAAAATTCGCGGTATGTGCTTTGGTTAAAGGGGAATTTGGAATAGGAAGATATTATAACACTTCGTTAGATTTGAAAAAATGCGATAATGGGATAATATGAAAATAATTGGCTAATAACTAGTTACGATTAATTTAAATTTTTGAATTTACACTCATTATCAGTACCTTAAAAAAATAAACAGAAGTATTAATATTAACATTACTGAACGACTAAAATAATAAGATTCTTCGCTTCGTTCAGAATGACAAACGTTTATATTAGTTTTTATTCGGAGGGGGTGGTTTGCGGTAAAGC
>JANYKN010000108.1 GCA_025361565.1 Bacteroidota bacterium
CTCTTGCTCAATTTCCTTTGCAAGCGATATTACAGGTAGTATCTCTTGGGGTGCATCGCTTATTTTATAGCAAAATGCTTTGATCAGGCTTTGCAGAGTTACACCGTGGTTTATGGCTTGTATGCGAATTTTATCTCTTAAGGGGGATGAAATGGACACTCCAAGCATTACATTACGCATTTTGTGCCTCTTGAGCTGCTTCAAGTGATATCATCGCGTTGATAGCTTGAGCATAAATTGAATTGTGAATAGGGGCCATTGTATCAATAGGATATTTTGAAAATTGCTTGCGTGTTTTTGGATTGTGAAGGTCTTCTATCAGGTTTGCAATCGCTTGTAGTTGATCGTAAGAAAGGGAAAAAGTCACCGATTTTTTAATGGGTGTATGGCAAAATACATTGTTGAATAGTACTTTTGGCATGTAAACTCCTTTAAGGTGTGTGTGTGTGTGTGATTATAACTGCATACTATTATAATATAGTGGTATAATAGTATGCAACATGATTTTAATTATGTTTGCTTGATAGTGTATTAAGAATATCTTCGAATAAATCTAATGATTCTTTTTGTGTCTCAATTTTTAGATTGTTGAGAATATCAACATAGAATTTGAAACGCTCAAAATAATCGGTATTGCCAAAGTTTTTTTTGTATTTATCACGAGTAAGATACCCTTTTTGAGAGTCAGTTAAAAAGGATATCATAGAGAAAAGTATATCGGTTACAGTAACGATCGGTTGATAAGTTGATATTTTGAATTTGTTTAAGCCGGAATGTTTTGAATACTCCGGCTTATCGGCACTGATAAGAATATATTTATCAGGATTGCTATAAGATAAATCGAATTTTTTTTTGAGTGTTTTTGAATAGTAGCAAAAATTTAGCATTTTTTAATTCCTTTGTTTTTTATTGTAAATCTTACGTAGGATTATATAAGTAAGATTTACAAGATTGCGTCGTGGTGTTCTAATTCTGGATTATTATTTTTTAGGTTATGAATAAAACGATTTACATCTCCTATTGATTCTCTTTCGATTGTTGTGCGAGGCATAATACCAATTATGCAATTTTCAATTTTATCAAAACACAAGTCTTTTTTTGTATTATTTAGGGATTTAGCGTTTACGTATACGGGATTAAAAATTGCCCCTTTATATATCGACTTAAAAATTTTTTCGGCTATTGATGTATGATTAGGATTAAGATTGCGGTCTATATGATCAAGCATTTTTGTTTCGTCGGGGAATAAAATTTTACAGTTCGGATATGAGGGATATTCTGATTTTTTACGTTCATCCTCATTTTTGTATTCCGCTCTGAGATATTCAGGGTAATTTTTTAAATCTGAAGGTATCAAAAAAGAGTCAAATTTTTCGTTTTTATTCAGATAGTCGTATAGCGTAAACTTAAATAATGCTATACGTAAATCAGTTTCGGATACTTTTTCAGTGTAAATCATTTCTCCGTTAGCCGCTGTAATTTGATAGTATGTTGGATGATGAGGTTCCATTTTCAGGTATTTTTCGGCGTAAATAAAATGTAAAGGAGAAAATGTATTAAATTTTTTGTTTTGGTATACGCAAAGTTTTGCTCTATCGAGGCATGTAAGAGTTGATTTTTTCATTGCAGATTCCTTTTTTAGGGTTAAAAAAATAATTTTATTGAGGCGTTTAAAATTTACGTTTAAAGAGATAGATAAAGTCCTGTTTCGAGCTCAAAAATTTCCTTTAGTTGGTTAAAATAGATTCCCTCAAAAACTTTCTCGTTTGTTACGTAAAATTTAAACAGCTTTGTTTTTGTTTTGCAAAGTATCGTTCGAGCTGCTTCATAACTCATTAAAATTCCCCGTGTAAAAGTTAAAAATTAAATTTTTCTGATTGAAAACCTGCCGTTCGGACTAAAGCCCCCGCCAACCTTACGGGATAAAAATTTTCCAAAATACCCGTCGCACCCATCGGGTTGATCGCAACCGTCAAGCAAAATTCCGTTTAAATAGCATCCTAATTTTTTGAGCGCAGAAACAATTTTTCGCTCGTATTCTGAATCAAAATCGTCGTCGAAAAATTTAAAAGTTTTACTGCCATCTATCCCTCGAACAGTTACCTGATACCGGCAAAAATTTTCTGATGTTTCCATAAAAACCCCCGTGTAAAAAAGTTAAAAGAATGTTTTATACTATAGTATATATCTAAATATCATAATATTCAAGTATTATTTTAGTTATTTTTATTGATGCTTTTTCTCATTACAGTAATATATTATAATATTATAGTAATATAATATATTTTCATTTTTATAATTTTATAGGTATATTTTTTGATATTAATACACTCCTGATATGCCTCAAGACATATATAGGTGTATATAAGCCTCAAGGCACGCTAAAGGCACGCTTAATGCAGGCTTAAGGAAGGGCTTAAGGAAGGCTTAAGGCTATGTCTTGCCTTAATCGTGCTTAAAGAGCGCTTAAGGTGTGCTTTAAGGCGTGCTTTAAGGCGTGATAAGGCAGGCTTAAGGCAGGCTTAAGGCTTATAATAGGAGTATAACCAGCTTTATACCCGCTTTTGATAACTACATAATCAAAACCAACTCCACAAGCAACACCAAAATGCACTAAATAGGGTGAAATAGTTGTTAACAAGTTATCCACAAGTTGTTAACAAGTTATCCACATGACGGGGGGATAATTGCTGGTAGTTGATGAAATGGAAAT
>JANYKN010000122.1 GCA_025361565.1 Bacteroidota bacterium
GCTTTAAGTTACTTATGTACTTATTTTTTATCATCGGGTATATATTTCTAATTGGTACACAACCGGTTTCCTTTCTTCTTACCTTTCTCTTATCTTACCTAGTGTTTACAGTTTTTGAGGTTGTTTCGATTTTAGAATTTCTTAAAAAAAATTATTCTAAATCAGCTTCAACTAATCAATAGTTTTTACTAATTTTAAATTTTTTCTAGACATTTAAGATGGGACTGACTTTTAGGAGATTAATTATTTGGGTTGTTATTATTGTTACCGGAATTTTATTGAATACCACTTATTTATGGGCTAATGAGCCAGATTCCGCCAAATCAAAACTGGATACTACAGAAAAAAAAGAAGCTTTAAAACCTGGAGATATTATTTTTGAACACATTGGTGATTCATACGATTGGCCTATTGTTTCATTTAAGGATAAAATTATTTCAATACCTTTGCTTGTAATTGTTTACAGTAAAACTACCGGATTTGGTATATTCTTTTCTTCCAAATTGGAGCATGGACATAAGGCATACAAGGGGTTTGAAATTGCAGAGGAAGGGAAATACAAAGGAAAATTAGTTGAAAAACTACAGGATGGTTCTATTCAAAAACCCTTCGATATTTCTATCACAAAAAACGTATTATCACTACTCATCAGCTTTGCATTGATGCTTTGGATGTTTATATCCATGGCTCGCAAATATTCAAAATACCCAAATGAAGCCCCGAAGGGAATGCAATCGATGCTGGAACCACTTGTTAT
Source organism: Bacteroidota bacterium (assembly GCA_025361565.1). GTDB lineage: Bacteria > Bacteroidota > Bacteroidia > Bacteroidales > NBLH01 > NBLH01. The sequence goes on from JANYKN010000122.1 coordinate 758, forward strand.
TTTTGTTCGCGACGAAATTGCTATTCCATCCATTGGGAAAGATCGATATGAGAAATTTATGCCCTATTTACTTACGGTATTTTTCTTTATTTGGATTAATAACATGATGGGTTTGATTCCAATTTTTCCAGGAGGAGCCAACGTTTCGGGAAATATCACCATAACAATGATTTTGGCATTAATAACTTTTGTAATTACACTATTTAGTTCTAACAAGTTTTATTGGGTTCATCTGGTTAATACTCCGGGAGTTCCCTGGTGGTTGAAATTGCCGGTACCTTTAATGCCTTTCATTGAATTTTCTTCTAATATTGTGATTCGTCCATTTGTGTTGATGATTCGATTATTTGCAAATATCACCGCCGGACATATCAATGTGCTCAGTTTTATAATGCTGATTTTTATTTTCGGGGCTATGAATCCCATTGCAGGGTTTAGCTTTACTCCAGTATCAATTGCTTTTGTAGTATTCATATATTTCATCGAACTATTGGTTGCCTTTATTCAGGCATTTGTTTTTACCCTGTTATCGGCACTTTATTTTGGAATGGCTAAAGAACAAGGACATCACTAATTAAATATCATAAAAATTCAATAACTATGTTGACATTGACAATTATTTTACAAGCGGTGGCAAATGTTGCATTTGCAAAGATGGGAGCAGGTATCGGAGCTGGGCTTGCAGCGATAGGAGCTGGAATTGGTATCGGTGGTGTTGGACGTGGAGCGTTGGAAGCCATTGCCCGTCAACCAGAAGCCATTGGAGATATTCGAACAAACATGATTTTGCTGGCAGCGCTTGTTGAAGGGGTTGCATTCTTCTCCATCGTGGTTTGTTTATTGATTCTTTTTATGTAGAAATACAATTGGTTCAATTAGATAATCGTTCACGCAAAGTAAGTAAATAAAGTATACCAAGTTTGCAAAGCATGCATGTATATATTTTAGAGGTAAATATTACGGCATTAGCATGGAAGATGATTTTCTATTGATTTAGGGAAATAATAGATTTAATTTGTAAAACCACTATGATATGGGATTGATTACTCCGGATCCGGGACTACTATTCTGGATGATAGTAAGTTTTCTGATTGTATTTTTCATTTTGAAGAAATATGCCTGGAAACCTATAATTAACGCACTCAAAAACAGGGAAAAATCAATTGAAAACGCACTCCGTCAAGCTGACAAAGTTAAGCTCGAAATGGAAAAACTTCAGGCTGATAATCAGAAGTTACTTGCCGAAGCCAGGGTTGAGCGAGATAAATTATTGAAAGAAGCCCGGTTAATGAAAGATAAAATCATTGAGGAAGCCAAGGGGCAAGCTCAGGATGAAGCGAAGAAACTTGTTGAATCGGCACGAACTTCCATTCAAAATGAAAAGAAGGCGGCAATTAAGGAAATTAAGGATATGGTTGCGGTATTATCAATACAAATTGCTGAGAAACTGATTAAGGATAAGCTTTCCTCAAATACCAATCAAAGCGATTATATTGATAAGCTTTTGAACGAAATTAAATTGAACTAAGCAAACCTCTGTTTATGAATCAAAGTAAGATTTCAGTGAGGTATGCGAAAGCCTTATTCCAATTGGCACTTGAAAAGAATCAGCTTGACGATGTCCGTAAGGATATTTTGCTGGTTTCTGAGTCGTTGAAGGAATATGAGCAATTAAGGTTATACTTGAAAAGTCCGGTAGTTAAATCATCTCAAAAGTATAACCTGATAAAAGAGATATTTAAAAATTCGGTTAAAGAAATTAGTCTGAATTTTCTCGGGCTTCTAGTGCAAAATAAACGCGAAAATCATCTGGAAGACATATCACGTCAATTTCTCGA
>JANYKN010000014.1 GCA_025361565.1 Bacteroidota bacterium
GCTGAAAAAGACTACACCCAAAAATTTGTTGGCTAAAGGTCGGATTAGTTCTTTGGTGATTCAGGCATTGCGGGAAATTGGGAAGGACAAAGTAAGTCCTGGTGAATTGAAGCAAATCATTCAGCTTTTAAAAAAGGAAGAGTTACAACTCTTAAAACATGATATCAAACTGGCACCGGAATGGATTAAGCAAATCATGAAAAAAACAATTGATGGATAAATTTTACAATATACCCGAAGATACTAAAGCCGAAATTCTCCGGAATACTGGTGAAAAAGCGAACCTGCCTGCTTATGCTGTGGAAAAGGACTGGTGGGTAGTTCAAACACTTGCGATTCTTTTTGAAACGAAAATCGGGAAACAGATGGTGTTTAAAGGAGGTACATCATTAAGTATGCAGATCATTGATTGAGCTTTACATACGGTTCATTTTGGCATAATTATTTTAAGCCTGGCCTGATCATGTTCCTTAAAAGCATTACAATCCTGCAAGTGGATTTCTATAATATCCATATCATCACCAATTATGGTTGAACTAAATTCTTGAGCTCGTTGTAGCATTCGTATATAGGGAGATGGCTCATATTGTCGAGTCAACTTTCTTAAAGCTCCTATATAATCATCACGATAAACTGTGGGAATAATGATTCTTGTCTGTAACCCATTCACCAATTCAGCATTCATCATTACTCTCGCCATTCTCCCGTTGCCATCTAAAAATGGATGTACTTCGCTAATCAAAAACATGATATAGGCTGCTCGTGCAAACGGATGTTTTAATGCTTGGTAAAAATCAAATCCTTTAATGAGAGTGCCATTTACCAAAGTATAGTCTACAAAGAACGTTTCACCAGCTCTATTATTTTTATCCTTAAATTGACCGGGATTTTTTGATAATCTTGCACCCATTAGCACTTTGTGGCGATAAAGTAGTATTTCCAAAAACTTATCCGGGCTGCTAGGAACTATACTCATCTCTTGTCTGCTGCTAACGAGCTTATAGGTTCCAAGAACATCGTGTGAATCTTCATCACGACTTGGCATTGGTGTACCTGTTTCTATAATGCGCTTGGCATCCTCCAGTTCAAACTCCGTTCCCTCAATGTAATTGGAAAAGTATGCTTCAAAAAAGGCAAAGTTTCGAAAAGATTGATTGCTGTTATTTCTTTCAGGTAGGTCTTTAAATTCGCATTGTTTCAGTTCTACAAAAAGTTTTTCAAATAATGATAATCTTGCAGGATCGTATGGGCTACCGAATGCTCTTGCTATTGCTAATGGCGATGACAATATTTTTGACGGCTGAGTAGTAAGTAGGGCACTAATTAGTTTGTTTAATTTTTCAAACTCTATATCCATACTCAACTTCTGGGCAATTTCTCTTGCCTTATCCCTCATTTCGTTTAATCCTGCTTCTCCTTTTACACGAATTACTTTTTCTAGTCGATCTTCAATTTCAGGTAGAGTTAGTGTCTTTGATTCAGGGCTTGGTTTGCGGCTTACCTGCATGTTTTCCAGTAATGCCCTTTCATATTGTGAACAATAGAGCTCGCCTGAAAATGGGTTGTCTCCTTCAATTTGGCTTGGCCCTTCCATAAGGCGAAGCGTGATGCCTGGTAGGCTTATTCTTTTGGTATAGGTATAGGTTAGGAAAATATGACCTGCTAAAGTGGGCTGAAATTCAAGTGCAGACCTATGACTCAGTATAGAACCTGGATACAACTTTCCCAAAATGGAGAAAAGGTTTCGCCGGATGATTACTTCAGGAGTATCTACAAAATTAGAGGTATAGATGCGAGATGCTATTTTCCTTAGCTTTCCCGCTTCTTCCAACTTGGAAATTTGCTTACTCAACTTGGATTCGCTGGAGGAAAAGATGACTTCTTGAAGGATCATACGTAAAATATTTTCCACTAAAGATAACTATAAAAGCAGAAATAGAAAATATTTTCCAATATAATGATGTATTTGATAAATATTTTCCAATATAAATTTGTTTGAGTTTTACAGATAATAATCAAATATTTTCCAGTATGAATCCAAAATATATGCTGAATGGAAAATAATTTCCAGCATAATGCTATTTTTGGAAAATAATTTCCATTAAGGCAACAAAAATTACAATGTGAACGAATTTGTATGCAAATTGTATGCAAGTAAAAAGGCGAT
>JANYKN010000151.1 GCA_025361565.1 Bacteroidota bacterium
TTCCGCAGCAAACTGGTCCGTCTATTCCGCGGCAAACTGTGCCACCTAAACTTATTGAAACTCTGTTGTTTTTCGAACTATAATTTGTAAAGATTTAATACAGTACTTTACTGTAAAATCAATACAATTATGGCAAACAAAAACATAGACATGAGCAAATTAAGACAAATCATTAAACTATCTGTTAGTCATCATCAAGGTTCACGCTCAATACGCGATGCAACAGGAGTTTCAAGAACAACAATCAGAAAATATATTACGCAATTCAGGGCATTAAAGATTACCTGGGATGAAGTATCAAAACTTAGTGATAAAGATTTAAATGAGTTGTTTCATTTAGATCCTGTTTTGCCTGATCCTCCTGATAGAGAGAAAGAGCTTTATTCTTTCTTTCCGCAAGTTGAAAAGCGGATGAAGCAGCCAGGAATGACACTTCATAAACTATGGAAAGAATATTCTGAAAAAAACATTGATACATTCCAAAGCACAGGATTCTATAAACACTATCGCATTTGGAAAGGGCGTTCACACCCGTCTATGCATATGGTGCATAAAGCAGGCGACAAAATGTTTGTTGATTTTACCGGAAAGAAGCTAGAGGTTATTGACAAAATAACTGGAGAGATTCGTCCGGTTGAAGTTTTTGTTGCTATACTTGGCGCAAGCCAGTTAACGTATGTTCAAGCAGTGGAAAGCCAGGACGTTGCTGATTTTATCATCTGCTGTGAAAATGCATTGAGATACTTCGGAGGAGCACCAGCAGCAATAGTACCAGATAATTTAAAGTCGGCAGTCATAAAAAGTAGTCGTTTTGAACCAACCCTTAATCAGAATTTTGAAGCATTTGCAGAACATTATGGAATGGTTGTATTGCCAGCAAGAGTTTATAAGCCCAAAGACAAATCATTGGTTGAGGGAGCTGTTAAGATATCCTACAACAGGATTTTTACAAATCTGCAAGATCAAAAGTTTTATTCTTTGCAAGAGTTAAATGAAGGAATCATGAGGCATCTTGAAAATCATAACACGACATTCTTTAATGGTCGTACTTATTCAAGGATGGACCAGTTTAAAGACATTGAGCAGCATGTTTTACAACCCTTACCTCCAGTACGCTTTGAGATGAGAGAAAATGTTCAGGTAACAGTGATGAAAAATGGACATGTGTGTCTTCATAAAGACAAGCATTACTATAGTGTTCCCTTTATTAATGTTGGCAGGAAAGTAAAAATGTTTTACTCCAAAACCATTGTTGAAATTTATTACAAATATGAGCTAATTGCAAGTCATCAGAGGATAAAGAGTCCGCATACTTATACTACAGAAGCTGCTCATATGGCCACTTATAACAACCATCTTTTAGATTGGAATCCTCAACGATTTATCGAGCAAGCAGATTTGATACACGAAGAAGTAGGACGTTATATAGCCTTGGTAATATCAAAAAAGACACACCCTGAACAGGCATATAAATCATGCCAGGGAATACTTTCATTTGCAAAACGTTTTGGTAACGACAGGCTTATCAATGCCTGCAAACGAGCACATTCCTATGGTTTGTACCATTACAAAATTATTGAAAATATCTTGCAAAAAAACCTTGACAAATATGATATGGACAATGAAATACTTTCTATGCCTGCTCATGATAACATTCGTGGAGAAGGGTATTATAAATAAATTTAATTAAACCTTAAAAAAACAAAATTATGATGAACGAACAAGTATTAAAAAGAATGAAAGAAATGAGGTTTTATGGTATGCTCAGAGCTTTTGAAACAAGTCTACAATCAGATACCATGAATAACCTCACAAAAGATGAAATGATTGCACATCTATTAGAAGAAGAATGGGATGACAGATGCAACAGAAAGATTGCACGCAGTACCCATAACGCAAAGTTCCACTATAAAGCATCTATTGAGCAGATGTATTTTGATGAAGAACGCGGTATCGATAAGAATCAAGTAATGCGACTTGCGGAATGCACATTTATCAAGAACAAAGAGAATGTGATGATTACTGGTAGCACTGGTATCGGAAAAAGTTATATTGCTTCAGCTATTGGGCAACAAGCTTGTACTTTAGGATACAGAGTGGTTTACCATAATTCAACTAAACTTTTTGCTAAACTTAAAATGGCAAAAGCCGATGGTTCTTACATAAATGAGATTACCAAGTTAGAGCGTCAGCAATTGCTTATTCTTGATGATTTTGGCATACAGCCACTTGATGCTCAAAGTCGTTCTGCTTTTATGGAAATCATTGAAGATCGGCATTCAAAAGCATCAACATTAATTACATCGCAAGTGCCTGTTGCTAAATGGTATGAGGTTATCGGTGAAAAAACTATTGCTGATGCTATAATGGACCGGATTATCCATAATGCTCATAGGATAGAGCTTACTGGAGAATCATTAAGAAAGAAATATCAAAATAAAACAGAAATAAGTATAAGTTAATTAAAAAAAACTAAATTTGTATAAATGAAAAACAGCAGGAAAAAATGTTCAATATTAGGTTCAACTTTGACGGACCAGTTTACTGCGGAATAGATGGTCTACTATGCACGGAATATCCA
>JANYKN010000168.1 GCA_025361565.1 Bacteroidota bacterium
GAAGATTTTATACTGCCACAAAGTACATTATCTTTTAAACTAAGTTTACCATACAAATAGAATTATGCTTCTAATAATATCAGAAGAGCTTGATCCAACAACCAGTGAGGTGATATTATGGTTGGTCAGTATGGGAAAAACTCCAATAAGGATTAATTGTGAAGATGGTTTTTCAATCATTGGATTAAACCCGGAACTAAATAGTATAGAGATCCAAGTTAACAATAGAAGAATAGACCTGGATTCTGTAAAATCCTTCTGGTACAGAAATGGTACAATTGAGTGTTCATTCTTTAGAGATAAAACCTTTATAGACAGCATCGAGGGATATCCAGCGGGTCATGTTTTACGTTTTCTTTCATACGAATGGATTGTTATTAAAGATTTTGTAATAACAAAACTTGAAAGCTTAGATAAGGTCCTAGGAAGTTACTCAAAGACAAGAGTGAATAAACTTAATGTTTTATTTCAAGCTTCCCAATGTGGCCTTCAAATACCTAGTACTTATATTTCTAGCCAGAAAGAAAATATTGAAAGTTTCATAAATCGAAATAAATACATAACAAAGCCTATCAGTGAGATATACCCTATTCAAGTAAGTAATACTGAAACTTTGCAGATGTTTACTTCAGAGATAAATTTTCATGATGTAGAAACTAGAAAAGAAACCTTTTTCCCATCATTAATTCAAGAGCAAATTGATAAATGGATAGAAATAAGAATTTATTTTATAGGTGAAAAATTCTATTCGATGGCAATCTTTTCGCAACAAAATTCAAAGACCAAGGAAGATTTTAGAAAATATGATTATAATAATATGAACAGGATGGTCCCATTCAGAATACCAGATGAGATCTTAGAAAAACTTAAGTTTTTTGTTAAGAGGATTTCATTAAATACAGGATCTATTGATATGATTATCACAAATTCCAGAGAATATATATTTCTAGAAATTAATCCAGCTGGCAATATAGATATGATTAGTAAGCCATGTAATTATCCCATTGAAAAAGAAATCGCATTTTATTTAGAAAAATGAATCAAAACTATTTAATAAACAATTTAAAGACGCCATTATGCTTGAACAAAGCTATCATCATTGGCAGGAAAGATCTTAGGAAATTTAAGACTGTTCCTATAACAAAACTCCAGACTCGAAAAGCTATAGTTCAACCTGCAACAAAACCTTTATCAAGAATTTTTAGTGTAAAGCACATACTATTTAACCAATGAGTGAAGTATATAAAACGTTTTCTTGCTGTATACCTATTTCAGGATATTTCAGAAGTGTTATTTATGATCTTCAGCATAAGGAATTTTGGATTATCTCAAATACCCTTTGTGATGTATTGAAAAAAGATTTTTTTTCTGATATTGAAATTATTGAAAATGCTAATCAGGAAATAAAAACAGGATTAATTCAAAATGATATAATTTTTAAATGCCAAATTGATGATATTCCTCTTTTCCCTCCATTATCTACCGAATATTCAATCCCTTCGAAAATTAAAAGTTGCATTCTTGATTTTAAAAACGCCCCAACATTCGATTTAGAAAAAGTAGTAACACAACTTGATTCTTTGGGAACAATTAATCTGCAGATAAGATTCTTAGAAAAACCAAAATCTGAAGAAGTAATTAATATCTTATCTCAATTTGATAATTCATTAATATATTCAATCGAATTAATAATTTCAAATAATATTTTAGATTTAGAGTCAATAATAAAGCAATTCCCCCGGATTACAAGTATTATATTGTGGAATTGTGAGAAATGCAGTATTAAAAGTATAAATAACTGCTCCGTAATTTCCACAAATGAATCTTTTGTCGATGTTTCGCAATGTGGTTGTATAGAAAAAGAATTATTTATGTGTTCTCAAGATAATTACATCGAGGCATTAAATTTTAATTCCTGTTTAAATAGAAAAATTGCAATAGATTGTGAGGGTAATATAAAAAATTGTCCGTCTTGTTCTGTCTTATTTGGCAATATCAACAATGTCTCATTGGATCACGCTTTGAAACATTTAGAGTTTCAAAACATTTGGATGATTACAAAAGATATGGTTGATGTTTGTAAGGATTGTGAGTTTCGATATATGTGCATTGATTGTAGGGTTTATATTAAAAATCCAAGAAGCCTGACTTCTCAACCATTAAAATGTATGTATAATCCATATATATCGAAGTGGAAAGGGGAAGATGGATATATCCCTGTTGAAGAATGTGGTACTTATTCCCTTATTGATGGTTTCAAAGTAAACAAAGATACTGTCGATTCAATAAACACAATCTTGTGGAAATAAATATATTAGACTTAACTGTAATTTAAAATGCCCTTCCCTTCATACTCCCAATCTGACGCTATGGACTGCGGGCCTACCTGTTTAAGGATTATAGCACGTTTTTACGGCAAACACTACAATATACAAACACTTAGGGAGCGTAGCCATATTACAAGGGAAGGTGCGAGTTTGCTTGGTATTGGTCATGCGGCTGAGAGCATTGGATTCCGTACCAAAGGGGTGAAGATTAGCTTTGATCAGCTTAAAAATGATGCATTATTCCCAGTCATAGTGCATTGGAATCAAAGTCACTTTGTTGTAGTTTATAAAATCACAGGTAAAAAAGGCAAGGAAATAATTCATGTTTCAGATCCAGCTGGTGGTCTGATTAAGTTTCCTCGTAAGGAATTCATGCAATGTTGGGCGTCAACGATTGAAGACGGAGAAAAGCAAGGTATTACACTCCTACTAGAAACAACTGCTGATTTTTATGCTGCAAAGGATGAAAAACACAACAAGAAAAGTTTCCTGTTCCTGTTCAGCTACCTCCGGCCATACAAAAAACTTATTATTCAACTTTTACTTGGCTTGATACTTGGGAGCTTGCTTCAGTTGATTTTCCCGTTCCTCACACAAAGTATGGTAGATAAGGGTATTGGCAATCGGAACATAGGTTTTATATATCTCGTATTAATAGCTCAACTTGTGCTAACCCTAAGCCGAGTA
>JANYKN010000005.1 GCA_025361565.1 Bacteroidota bacterium
CCCAATAAAGATAGAATTGCTGGAATTTATTTAGTGGGGAATACAAGTACTTTTAATGGACATGTTTCTAGGGTCTTTCATTCTGTAGGTAATCGAGTAGAAGCACCGTTAGATATGAATACCCTTTCAGCAAGAATTCGCAGTAAAATTGAGGAAAATTAATCAAATGACTTCAAAAAATAACACTTTCGATCCATTGACATTTGACATAAATACTGAAATTTTTAAAATTGTTCAATTGTCAACTAAGCAATCCGAAGACAAAGTGGAGAATATTTTCAAAGAATCGAAAATTGAAAGTTGGTTGAAGAATAATCGTGGAGATACATATTTTAGGATTAAATTAGAGCTTAAACCAGCCGCTGAAAGAATGTTTTTCTATGAGTTTAAAGAAATATATTTAGATAGGATTAGATTATATCTAATCAAAGAGAGTAACTGCATCGGAGAAGAGGCTGGAAAATTAAAAGGAGGTTCAAGGTGTGCAAATTCTTCAGTTGTATCAGTGACGGGAGCGGAAAGGTTTTGTTCTTTAAGTTGGAAGACATCGTAAACGTAATGGCGACGGGGAATAAGAAGGACTACAATTTCAACTCGCATAATGTATCTTTGAGTTATTAAACACAGCCCAATTCCGTTATTTTAACATGCAACACAGGTTGTGAATTGCTTTCAATTTGTATCTTTGAGTTATTAAACACAGCTTTTTCATTGATAGCCTTAACTTCAATTTCGTTGTGAATTGCTTTCAATTTGTATCTTTGAGTTATTAAACACAGCCGGTTGGTTTTCTTTTAGGAAAAGATAAGAGTTGTGAATTGCTTTCAATTTGTATCTTTGAGTTATTAAACACAGCCGGTTACGATTTTACGATGTTGATAATGTAGTTGTGAATTGCTTTCAATTTGTATCTTTGAGTTATTAAACACAGCAATCAACGGACACACAAATCGCATTGGTTTGTTGTGAATTGCTTTCAATTTGTATCTTTGAGTTATTAAACACAGCCGACTTTTTAACTTTCGATATCCTTGCTCTGTTGTGAATTGCTTTCAATTTGTATCTTTGAGTTATTAAACACAGCTTATCAACGCCAGTTACAACTATGGCTACAGTTGTGAATTGCTTTCAATTTGTATCTTTGAGTTATTAAACACAGCTAACTTGAGATTTTACAAATGCTTCTGTTTGTTGTGAATTGCTTTCAATTTGTATCTTTGAGTTATTAAACACAGCTTTCGCAGGTAACTAAATTACTAAGTGGTAGTTGTGAATTGCTTTCAATTTGTATCTTTGAGTTATTAAACACAGCATCTGATATTGTGCCACTATCTACCCCAAAGTTGTGAATTGCTTTCAATTTGTATCTTTGAGTTATTAAACACAGCAGGTTTTCGAAAACAAATTATTTTGGTATAGTTGTGAATTGCTTTCAATTTGTATCTTTGAGTTATTAAACACAGCAACATAATAGTCTTTATCTAGTGTCTTAAAGTTGTGAATTGCTTTCAATTTGTATCTTTGAGTTATTAAACACAGCAAAGGTAAAGTGATAGCCTTTTATTTGGTGGTTGTGAATTGCTTTCAATTTGTATCTTTGAGTTATTAAACACAGCCAAATGGCGCTTGAATACTGTCGGCAACCTGTTGTGAATTGCTTTCAATTTGTATCTTTGAGTTATTAAACACAGCCCCTTACGCTGTTTTAGCGCCTGTGCTTGGGTTGTGAATTGCTTTCAATTTGTATCTTTGAGTTATTAAACACAGCATGTTCATTGTTTTTTCATGTATGTTGTAAGTTGTGAATTGCTTTCAATTTGTATCTTTGAGTTATTAAACACAGCAAGGAACAGGGCAGGGAAAAGCAGCAATGCGTTGTGAATTGCTTTCAATTTGTATCTTTGAGTTATTAAACACAGCAAGTATATTGCCGAAATTATGAAACAACGTGTTGTGAATTGCTTTCAATTTGTATCTTTGAGTTATTAAACACAGCTAATCGAAAAAGCATTATTAATGATATTCAGTTGTGAATTGCTTTCAATTTGTATCTTTGAGTTATTAAACACAGCATTTAATAGCGACGATTTACCTTTTTAGCAGTTGTGAATTGCTTTCAATTTGTATCTTTGAGTTATTAAACACAGCCGTTTTGCGCTTTCGGCTCTTGTTATTCCTGTTGTGAATTGCTTTCAATTTGTATCTTTGAGTTATTAAACACAGCATTTTAAACAAGATTAAAAATGAAAAAACAGTTGTGAATTGCTTTCAATTTGTATCTTTGAGTTATTAAACACAGCTCAACAATGGTATCATGTGCATGCTTTAGGGTTGTGAATTGCTTTCAATTTGTATCTTTGAGTTATTAAACACAGCTTGCCCATTAATCAATATTAATTATAATGGGTTGTGAATTGCTTTCAATTTGTATCTTTGAGTTATTAAACACAGCATACCTTGCGTTTATTAACTGTTTTTCAGCAAATTAACTCAAGAATTAGGATTAAAAAAAGTTGTGTTAAAAAACCAGTTGACTTAAAATTCGACTGGTTTTTTTTATTATATTCCTTAAATCAATAAGTGTATGATTAAATAGCTGACAATCACGGGGTGACTAAATTCTGTATAGTTTTTTCAATTCCCTATAAATCAAAGAATCACCCCGTGAATTACGGATTTAAGAATATTCTAAAACAAAGAAAGCTGTTGGGGGATTTCGGGTTTATCCTTTTCTTTTTTCCCGAAAAACAATTCCATCATGCCGAATTGTTTATCGGTTACCCGGAGAATACCGATATGTCCTTGCGGAGGCAAATTTTGTTTGACTCTTTTGACATGTACTTCAGCATTTTCGCGACTATTGCAATGCCTTAGATAAATCGAAAACTGGAACATATAAAAACCATCTTTTTCAAGCCTTTTTCTAAAAACAACATAGTTCTTTTTGTCGCCTTTGGTTTCGGTTGGCAAATCAAAAAACACCATTACCCACATAACACGGTATTCATTTAATCGGTTTAGGTTATCCATATTCTTACTTTTATAAAACTGGGGGTGCGACGTCAAGTCGCGCTCCCAGTTTTATTTTACAATTCCGGATATAAAATTTTTCTTGCATTTCCTTCAAAACATTGATATAAACTTGCCGTTGTCCTTTGCGCTGCAAGCATCAATGGGCTTTGTTCTCCATCAATCAACACATCAATTGCGGGTATTTTCAGTAACTCAACTTTTATTTCGGGGGTTAATTCAAATCCTTTATCTGCCCAACTTTCGGAATAATATTTTTCTACCAAATCGCGCACTATCAAATCTACATAAGGCCTATATGGTTCCATAATATCATCGGCAAGTGCATAGGCATTGTATTTATTGTGGTGGTGTATTCCAAGGGTTGGCAACATGCCCGATGCTGTCAAGTTTCGGGCAATAGTAGCACGAAGAATGGCATAACCATAATTTAATAAATTATTGGGCTCTAATTCAAATCTTCCTCTTTTAAAACCTTTGATTATATCTACAAAAATATTTTTCCAATAAAATGCCGCTGCACGGCCTTCATAGTTATCCGGATCGCCTGATTTTACACTTTCTTCCCAATAATCCATATTCTCGAAAGGAAATTCAGGAGAATCGAGTAAGCCATCCTCGCACAATTGCCTTAATAGACTGGCCTGATTGTGTATTTTTGCTTTGATGGTCTGTTGCCATAATTGTTTTTTTAGCGGCAGGCTTGCTTCGAGTTGTACTGCAAAACGTTCCTGCTGCAATGTATTGCCGTCGAGATTTAGCATCAATCCTTGGGGCATATGCTTTTCGTCGCAGCTTATCAAAGCTACATTGTTGTGGAGCAATTTGCTTAATAGGTTCAGCGAAATAGTCAATTGGTATGCATCCAAGATTACAACACCAATATCTTCAATAGCTACCTTGGCCTGTTCCTTGGTTTTATCGGCAAAATCAATAAGCATTTGCTCATCTTTGGTGTGCAGATAGGCATTGTTGCCAAAATAGAGGGTTCGTTTTATCATAAGGTTTTGATTACTAATTGATAATTGGATAATCGAAACCTTACAAACATCGTGCAATATATTCACGGGGTGACTTGAAGTCACCCCGTGAATAACAAGTACTTTCTTGCTTTTTCTTTGTTGATCAAAGTACCGTTTCTCAGTCCTGCATAATCCATTGCCGATGAATATTCCCAATCCTCAGCATTTTTCACCAAATTGACTTTTACCGGATTCTGATGAATATAGTTAAAACATATTTGGGGATATTGTTTTTCAAAATCATCTGTATGAATTATAGTTCCGGCGTTTGTATTGTAAAATAAAGGTGTGATTCCATTTGTTTGGTTTAGGCATTCTGCCTTAGTCGCCTCTCGGAACAATGCCCCGGAAGAACCATTTTGTTTGTGAATAGCTCTGGTGTATGAACGAAGCATTATAGCTATTGATTGGTTGAGGCTTCGTTTTTTATTCACGGGGTGACTTTGAGTCACCCCGTGAATTCCATCAAGACTTTGAGTCACCCCGTGAATATCAGCTACATTAATCTCGACCTCATTTACCAGCACCATTAAATGAAAGTGATTAGGCATCAGGCACCAAGCCAAAATATCGGAATAAGGTAGAATATGATTTTTAATTTTTCGTAGAAAAAACAGATAATTATCCCTGTTAAAAAAAATCTTTTGCCTGTTGTTTCCCTAATTGTATATGTGGTAAATATTGTCTTTTTCGAAATACATCATTTTCTTTTATTATTCACGGGGTGACTTGGAGTCACCCCGTGAGTCTATCCGTTTTATATTGAGGCCTTTTAATTATATTATCCAAATATTAAATTCAATAATCTCCAACATGAACTATTTTTCCCAAATGATTGATTCGTACTTTAATTATTCTTTTAAGTTTCGTCATGCTTTGAATTACTTTAAAAGTTGTTCCTTTCAACTCATTTCGAACATCAACATTTGTTTCTAAATGATGCCTAAACCAAAAACCGGATAATAATGAACCAAATTTTTGCACCCTATATAAATGAGGACTTACTAAATGATAATTTTCAATATTCGATAAATCAATTTCTTCGGGATCAAAATATTCATCAGGAATAATAAACATTTCATTTTGTTTCATTGTAAATAAAAATTTCCAACCATTTTCGTGATTCTTTTTTATAATTGAAGCACCTGCATTAACTCGTGCAACTGCTTCATAAAAAGAGACAATTTCTTCTTTTAAATTTCCCTCTTCATCTTTATATATTGCAACATGATGATTATTACCTGTACTTATATAATCTGAAGGAATATTACTTCCTGTAATATCTAAAACAGGTTTACCCGTATTATCCCTTTTTATATGCAAAGCTTCGGCATTTTTTACACCAGTTATTCTTACGCGCTTAATGCTAATTCCTTTTTCTTTATTTAGCCAAATTGGATTTTTATCTAAATTTGAGAAAGCGTCATCAGCTTTTCCTCCAAATTCAGCTAACCTATCAATTAGAATCCTTTTAATTCCAGCATCAATAACCTTTTCAATATTCAAATCGGGATCAATATTTTTTCGAATGGTATATTCAGTTTCTAATTTGACTAATTTTATCATTTCAGGCAAAGGAATATTATCTGAATAGCAAACTGGATTTTTAGCATGGCTATTTTTACCACTAAATGCCTTGGTAGAATCATTATTGTTATCGCTTAATCTTTTTATTAAAGCTTCTCTATATTTTCTATTCGAAACAAGCAAAATTGTTGCTTCATCCAATTTACTCCCAATTTTGATTTCTTTTGTTTCATATCTCCGCAATTTGCCATACACCGTTTCATTATGCATCTGGCCTCGAGGAGTAAAAGTTGTTTGGACTTTATTGGTGCCTGTAATTTTATTCTTATTTCGGGTTACCACTTTATTTTTAGCCTTAAAAGAAACAAGCACATTTTCAAGGTGTTTTTTTGATTCATTCCTAAAATTATGGGTAGGAGGATTAAATTTCCGTTTTCTGTTTTCATCAAGGTAAGTTTCTTTTTTTTCGATGGCTATTATATTGCTGTGTTTTTTATCATTTTCATTTTTCCTAGCATTCAAATTGTTTAAATATTGAATATGGTTATGACGTGTAAAAGCAACCGTAAGTGCATCCATTGCATGGTGCCTATGATCGCTTCTTTTTGTCCAATCAACAATTCTTTCCTTCGTAGATCCATCTTTCTTTTCAAGTTGTTCTGTAAGGCCTAATTTTCTATATTTCTCAATACTCAATTCCTGCATTACATTTATAATACCCCAATCTTCGCGAAGTTGGGCAGTTATGCTTCCTGTTGTAGTTAAAACATTCCTACAAATTTCTTGAAGCATTTCTTTTGCTTTTTTGGCAATATATTGTGTTTCTCGCAAATCACGCTCAATAAAACCTTCACCAATTTCTTCAACTTTAAGTAATAATTTTTTATATTTTGATTTAGAAATATCATCACTTTTAAAAAGCTTTTCAATTTTTAATTGATATTGTTCAAGCTCTATTTTACCATATTTACTTTTAACAAAATCATATGCAGTATCATCACTTTTATCAATATTCACTTGTTTTGATTCGATGGTTTTATTGGAAAAACTATCATCAAACATCCTGGATTTTGGAATAATGTGCTCAATATCAAATTCTTTTGAAAACAATTTTTCCTGAGGTATGTATGTATCGCTATAAAGAGTTTTATAACCATTGTTTTTCAACTCCAAATAAAGTTTATATCTAATTAAATCATTTCTTGTAGGATTTTTAACTCCAAACTCTTTTTGCAATATTTTAATATACTTTTCATGTTCATTTTTAGCATTATTGACAAATTTTGTCAATGCTTCTCTTTCCTTCGCATTCTTTTTTAGGTCACGAGCAAGTTCTATCCTTATTTCATCAGGTTTTCCCAGTTCTTCATCTTCAATAATCAAGTTAATTAGATTAACCATTTGGTTTAAAATCTTTTCAACAACAGGATTTCTTAAACTATTCTTTGGTAATAAATCAAGTTTGTTTTTAAGCAATCTTTTTTCATTTTCCTCTTTGGTTAATGAAGCAGAATGGTTGTAGCCCGCGAAGCTACAAGCCTCATCAAATTTATGTTCTTTAATGAATGGTATAATTTTGCGAATAGCTTTGACACTTAAACTACCATAATCATCCTGAAAATTTATATTACTTAATATCTGTGCGTATTCTTTTTTAAAACCATATTTTTTTTCCAGTATTTCATATAATGCATTATTGCCAGAATTTGAATTATCCCCTTCATAAGAATATAATAAATGCCATAATTGATAAGATACTTGATTTTCAAACTCTTTTCCATCAAGTTCAGCATTAAATTCAAGAATATCTGTTTCAATTCCTAAAGATTTAAAAATAGATTTAACTGCATCTTTTATTTTAAGTGCTGATGAATTCTTAAAATCTATTTCGTAACCTTCTATCTCAAGGATCTTTTCATAAACCTCATAAAGTGCCTGATTTGTTCGATTTCCTTCAACTGAATTAAAATTTAAATCCCATTCTTTTGGTTTGTCAATCAATAACTTCAATACTTCTTCTTTTTTTAATCCACCTTTTATATTTAACTCATCAAAAAGCATTTTCCTATGTTCTAAATCAAAATCAATAAAATCCAAAATTTTACCGCTTTCCTGATTTTTAATTCTCAAATTTGAAAGGTTTTGCCAAATTTTAAATTCCTGAAATATTGGAGAGGATTTAGGAACTACCCTACTTCCAATTGTCTTAATTTTCGACTTTCCATCAATAGTAAAAACCTGCTGTCTGCTTTCAAACTCACAATAACTGATCAAACTTTTTTGCGATTTAAGTCTGCGTTGATAGAATATTACAATATCTTTTATTTCTTTTTTTAAATCTGCAGTGAGTTCTTCATGGAATTCTTTTTGTTTTTCCCATATTACTTCAAACTCGTCCAGATAATCCAAACGATAAAAAATCTGGCCTTTAATCCTATAATGAGGATTGATTTTTAGCTTATTATAAAGATATTGACCAACAGTTTCTTTATTGAAAAATAGTTCCTTGCTCCTATCACTTATTGCTCCTAAATAACCACTCGAATTATTTAAATTATTGTTTATTTCGCAAATAACATATGCAAGTTCCGATAATTCAAGCTTTTCAGAAATTGCATTACTTCGCCATTTATATGCCTGAATTTGTTTTTCGGCACGGTTTGCTTTATTTTCAGCTGTAAAAATACCATGAATAGCTAGGAATCTTTTCCTTGTATTTTGAAGACCCTGTCCTTGAATTGATTTATAAAACTCCTCAGTAAATATTTCCGGATAAAATTGTTTTTGAAATCTCCATACTTTATCAAATTCATTTTGTAAATCTGAACGATAAAAGTCAGGTAAAACTTTTTTACCTTTTACTAGTTGTTGATAACAGAATTGGCCTGGAGTAAGATCTTTCTCATATAGAATTTTTGCAGTTTCCATTCCATCTATAGCAGTGCCTTCTTCGTCATTTTTAGCTTTTCGACTACTTTTATATCCCCTTTTTTTATTTATTGCTAGTAGCACTCTGGCAAATTCCGCTAATTCAATCTTTTCAGAAGCAGATTTTGCCCTTAACGCAAATGTACTATGTGTAGTATCCTTTCCATTTTCTGGTAAAATAGTATCGAGAACAATAAATTTGTTTTGCACTAACACCTCTATCAAGTTATTCCTTCGCAATTTATATCGCTGTAAATTCCGTCTTGCACTTCTTTTTTGAGTTCTTCCTGCATTAACAGAGATTTTTTTTCCTTTTTCAAAATCATTTAGTTCGTCTGTTGACAAAGGATTAACTCTAACTCCAATTCTTACTATTTCAGATTTTTCTTCATTTGTTTCTGCCTCTTTAACAAAAGCCCATCCTATGGAAGTAGTGCCTAAATCCAGTCCAAGTATTTTTTTCATAATGGTTGATTAGTATACAAGTGAATATTATTGCGTTAATAAGGAATAAATTGTTACGAGGTAAATATATGGATATTAATTTGGAAATAAGAAAAAAAGTGTATATTTTTACAACACAAATTGAAGCAATTCACAATAAGGATTATTCCGTTGTGAAAACACTTAAAGCGGTTCTTTCGGGAATCGCTTTCTTTGTTTAATTGAACCCTCCATACTAGATTTCTAATTTCTTTATTTTTTTAAAGATAGAATTAAAATCTAAAAACCCATAGATAATTAGGGAATATATTTTTAAAGAATGAGTGAATTGCTAATTCAAACTCAACCCCGACCCTCTTCTAGCTAAAGATAAAGTGAAAACTCGGACCAGCCAGAAATTAAACTCAATTAAAGTCTTAATTATACAAATAACATTTGGGCCAGAAAACAAATTTGATATAATCGTTAAATAGTTCAAATTCAGATAGTCTAATTTTTACTTTAGTACATATTGCTTAGGAAAAGATCGATAAAAAATATAAGTTGCAGTTTAGTAAAAGCAAAAAATGTATATTGCGCCAAATTTTTAAAATGAAATTCTGGATTTATAGTTTTATTACAGTTCTGGCATTTGCAGTGCTCTACTTGCTAACAGCAGTAATTGTTATTATTACTTTTCCATTTGCATATCTTCGCTTAAAAAAAATCGTGAAATATTTGGTCCTTTTTTGGGCTAAATCGGTATTTTGGGTTCTTGGAAAAAAGTTGAGAATTTATGGTGCTGAAAATTATTCTATCAACAAACGATATATTATTCTTGCCAATCATGCAAGCTTATTCGATATTATGGCCATCATGTCGTTCTATCCTAACGTAGTGTGGTTTGGCCATGAGCGTTTGATGAAGGTACCAATTTTTAATCAAATTCTGAAAATGATTGATTACATACCCGTAAAGGAGCCTAATATTAAAAATACCAAAGTGATGCTGGATGATATTATCCAAAAATCAAAAGACCACACCATTGCAATGTTCCCGGAAGGAACAAGGACGCTTAATGGTAATATGAACGACTTACTTAGAGGTTTTATTTATATATTGAATGCTTCGGATGCAGATATTTTGCCCGTGACCCTCAATGGTTTCTATTCATTGAAACCTAAAAACCGGTTTTACATTAACTTTAGCGCCAAGATTAGTGTTACAATTAATAAACCAATAAATCCGGTTGATTTGAGGGTAAAAACAGACAATGAAATTATAACTGAAATAAAAAAAATCATAGAATCAGGAAATCATTAATCATTTTAATTTATAAAATTACAAAACATCAACTTATGGAGAATTCGCAAAACAAAGAATGGGTATTTATTATCAACCCTGCAGCTGGAAATGGGTATGCAAAAGCATTGAAGCCTAAATTAGACGAAATGATCCATAAATATTCTATTGATGCTTTGGTTATATTTTCCGAAAGAATAGGTCATGCTGCTCAATTAGCCAGAGAACATGCTGACAATGGTTCGAAATATATTATTGCTGTTGGTGGAGATGGTACGATTAATGAAATTGCCTCATCGCTTTTAGATAACAAAAATGTTACAATTGGAATTGTCCCTGCTGGAACTGGTAACGATTTTATACAAATTTTGGGTTTCCCTAATCACTTTGAGGAAGAACATTGGGAAATTTTATTCGGAAAAAAAACAATACTGATGGATGTGGGGATGTGCAATGGATTACCCTTTTTAAATGGCATGGGTTTAGGATTTGACGCTCAGGTAGCTGCAGAAAACTACATTAAACCCGGAGAAGTAAAAAAGGGTGGAAAAAACAAATATATCTATCACATTATTAAAACATTGCTGTTCTATAAAGAAAAAAGAATGACAGTATTAACAACCGAAAACAAACATGAAACAGATTGTTTCATCAACACCATTTCGATTGGCCGTCGATTTGCCGGCGGATTTTTTCTCACTCCAAAAGCAATTGCAAACGATGGTTTACTGGACGTATGTATGATAGAAAAACTTTCCCTTCTTCAACGTTTTTCCATTTTATTAAAAGTGCCAAAAGGAACACATGTGCAGAATAAAAAAGTAAACTACTATCAAACTAGCAAAATAGGAATCGAATTCAGTCAGGAAGTTCCTTTTCATCTGGATGGGGAATTACATTTCTCAAAGAATTTAGACGTAAGTATTTTACCAGGTGCCATAAATATTATATTCAATCCTTCAGGAAATCACTTTTTTAAGACCAATTAATCTGAAAAATGAGATACACCGCATTCTTCGATCTCGATAACACCATTTTAAAGACAAACAGTGGAGAAGCCCTTATACGCAGGGCATATCAAAATAGATTATTGTCAATCTGGAGATTGATTTATGTTTTTTGCCTGGTCATATTGTACAAACTAAAATTAGTTGATCCATCAACCATAATAGAAAAGATAGGCAGTTGGCTAGCAAAATCATCTGTAAATCAAATCGAAATATTATGCAATGAAATTGTAACCAAAGATCTTATTCCTGCTATTCGCCCCGAAATAATTAGCGAGATTAAAATACACAGAGAAAAAGGCGCAAATTTGGTAATTCTATCATCTGCAATTGCTTCCATTTGTTTTCCATTGGCAAAATATCTTGAAATGCACTCAGTAATTTGTTCTGAACTGGAAGTTGTAAATCAACAATATACAGGCCGACCCATAAAAAAATTCTGCTTTAGGGATGAAAAACTCAACCGTTTGAACCAATTTCTGCATAATAATAACTTTACCTTTGAAGATTCCTACTATTATGCCGATTCCATTGACGATTTGCCTGTATTACAAAAAGTTGGTCATCCTGTTTGCGTAAGTCCTGATAAGAGCCTTGAGAAAATAGCCCGAAAAAATAATTGGATAATTTATTTATGGGATTAATCAATTTGTGAATGTTTAAATGACTTGAGTGTAAAGCTCTGACAGGTCTGGCGACACAGTCAGGCTTTCAAGGTAGTTTTTTCCTAAATCTTTATGTACCTTGATTCGTAAAGTTAGATAGTTTTTTGTTTGTGTTATTATTTCTTTTGCCTTTTCAATCCATTTAGTTTTTCCAAGCCATTAACTGTTAATTTGATATTTCTATTTTTTAAAGATTGGGATTTTAATTTAAAAGCAAGTATATTTTTGTCAATTTTTAATAAAAAATGGATTGGTTTAATGCCTAAATAAACAATCAAAGTTTAAAATGTAAACCTGTATGCTGATAATTGTGAGTTGATTCTGTTTCAATTTATATCCATTCTTGAAAAGTGGGTTCAATTATGAAATTAACTGAAGCCAATACTATTAGTTACATAGATTATAGGATGCTGTCTGTTTTTGAAGTTGTTTTTAGGTATTTGTATATTAATTCTTTCTGCGAATCATCAATTAGGGCATGTTGTTGCATTTTATCCAATATTATCAACCAATCATTTTTTGAATGGCTTGTGGGTAAATATAAATTATGGCAACTACTGCATTTATCAATATACAATCCTCGGCCCATCTTAAGTGTATCGACCGAAGTATTGTACAACATGGCATCATTTTCGTTTGGCATATGTAAAGATTCAACACAACTTGACAAACCTGAAATAAGAAAAGCAAGTATAAGAATAATTTTAGAATTCATAAGAAAAAGCTAAACGGGTTTGTATTTTTTCATTATCAGTAAGTTCCTGATTACCAGTTTTGAAATCCGTAATCTGCGGCATGAATGTCAAATTAACCCAAAAACCTTCAACTGTATAAGAGAAACAAGGACCAGCAGATAAAACGTTATATTTCCAATCCTTTTCTTCATATCTGTTTTTGTTGAAAACCTCAAGTCCGAATGAAAAATTATTGTTCAATTTATAGGCAAATGCATAATTTAACTCAAGCGTAATTTCATTTTTCCTTTTAATTAAAATCTCATTTACATTATTTTCAAACTCATTAATAAACGCATATTCACCAACAACATTAAGCGCTTGTACTGTTTTTCCAATTTGTTTATCAAAAATCAGCTTACTTTCCAATTCAATTTCATCAGTACCAAAGGTATATTCAAAGTATAAGGCTGTGCCAATTGGATTAACAACAGGATCTGATAATTTTAGCTTCCATTCGTTTGAAAAACTGTAACTGGCGTTTGTTTCAACAGAATCTATATTGTTGTTACTTACAATTCCTTTTGAATATCCATAATTTAAATAAAATGCAGTTTGCAGTTTTGAGCCTAAACCAATTTCAAATTCCAGTCGATGATCAAAAGCACGATAGTATTTTTCATGCGCATTGCTCATTGTTGTCCACACTTCTAATTCTTTTTGCCCTTTATTCAAGACATTACTTTGGTATGTGTATGTGAATAATCGATCCTGGGCTTTAATTGAGATTGTGCCGATTAAAAGCCCCAACAACATTAAATTTTTCATTTATACGATTTTTTTAGTTAATTGATTAGGATGCAAAAGTATATTCATTAATTGGGTGCGGGAATACCTAAATTTAGGGATTTTTGATAGCGATTTTCCATCTTTTTAAATTCAATTCATAAAAACAAATGCATCCTTAAGATATAGCTAAGGTTTATTCCTATTTTTGTTAATATTAAAAATTATCCACGAATGGCAACAATACCAACAAAGAAAATGCTTAAAGCAATATTGCTGATCTTTCTAATAATATGTCTACCATTATTCCTTGCATTATATGAACAGTTATTTCTTTCTTATTACCAGGAATCGATAGCCGATCTGTGGGCAAGCTATTTTGTAATCCCTTTAATGGGAATAACTATTATATATCTGTCAATTGGAAATTATAAAACTTATCATTCTACAGAATCAAAGAATTTAAAGAAAACTCTAAAGAATGCACTGCTTGAAGCTTTTATTGTATTTATATTTTTCTTCTATATTTTTAGTCCAATCATTTCAGGCACAATTATTATAATTAATGCTAATATCGGGCATCAAAATGAGGAAATTGTTGAAGGTTTAATTATTGGAAAAAGAGATTACAACGGCCGTAGTTCACATGAATACAGACTAACCATAAAAACAGATACGGAAGTTTTAATTTTTCAAACTGATACCAAAGTAATCGTCAATCACCATAAGGGTGAATTTTTAAAAGAAACGATGAAAAGAGGGTCGCTAGGGCTTTTGTATAAATGGTAATTGTAGAATGATTAAATATGTGAATGGGTGGAAATTATTGATGTTCATTTATTAAATTGGTGTAATAACTTCTTCTTTTCGAATCATGCAAAATAGATTCGTTCCATTTTCGAGCCTCTTTATAATTGCCTTCATTGATATAAATAGCTGTAAGATTAAGTTTTGGATCATCAAAACGAGGATTTATTTTTGAAGATTTAACATAAAAGTACTTTGCCGAATCCACTTGATTGTTGAGGAAATAAGAGCTACCTAAGTCGTTTAAAACATGATGGTTAAATGGATGGACACGGTATGCATTTTTGAAATCGGCCAAAGCAGCAGCGTAATTTCCAAGATTTACATTGGCATTGCCTTTAAACCAACTCAAAGGAAAAGAGGTTGGATCTGTTGTATAACAAAAAGATAATGCGCTATTGGCGTAATAAATTACTTCTTTATTGTTTTTTTTACTTCTTTCAACATACATCTTTTTGGTAAAATATTCACCTTTAAAGTTCAATATTCCAAAATAAAATATTGCAATCAAGGGGATTATGAATATTTTTAAGGCAAATTTTTGAACGGAAAACAATTCAATATCTAAAATACTCTTTTCCTTTTTGATTAAATAGTAAGCCAGCCCAAGCAATGAACTGAATAAAATATTATGTTCTATCCGTTCCTTTGGAAAATCAAAAAATGAAATGGTTAAAAATCCCAATATTCCAGAAAAAACAATCACATGAATAATATCTTTTGAATTTATCCTCAAAAAAAGAAACAACAAAAGGATAATTATAAATCCAATAAACAAATTAAATCCAATAATCCCATATTCCGAAAGAATCCAAAGAAAGTCATTGTGTGGCCTTTGAAAAGTGACATTTAAATCTGTTATTCGATAGACATTTGGTAACGATGAAGCCGGAAAATAAATTTGCCAGTTATTTGCCCCGACTCCGATCCATTTATGATCAAAAAAAAACTCATATGTTTTCTCCCAAATCATTGTCCGCTCTGTCATAGTCGCTAAATCAGAAACCTGTTCACTATTGTATTCAACAGGCATTTTACTAATATAAATGCTTAATAAACGTGGCAGGGCATAAATAAAAAAAACATTTATAAGTACCATTGAAGTAATCAGTGTAACTATTGCAGTTCTAATATTCATTTTTTTTGATCTTTTATGAGCCAAATAAATAATCAAACCTCCAAATATAAATACCGCATATCCAATCCAAACCGCCCTTGTTTGTAGCAATGCAATTAAAATTATCTGGCAAATTACAGCTAAAAAGGCTACCATTCTCCAGTAAGACTTCAAATAAAGTAAACTGATAAATGTAAAAACGGAGCAAAGAAATATAAAGCTTGAATAAAGGTTTTTATGCCCGCTAATACCTGTTATTCCGTATAAATTAAAATGTGAAAAATCAGGCAATTCTAGTAATTGTATCAATGCCTTGAAAGTAGATATATAGAATAAAATCAAAACAATCTTAAGAAATATGAACAGGAATTTCCGCCTATAAATATGCAATAATTTATAGGTTATAACCAATACAATAAAGTATAGGATTGTTTTAGAAGCTTCAATAATAGCCAAAGAAATATTTAGCGCCCAAATGATGGATATAGCAGAGAAAATTGTAAGTGAAAAAAGTGGAAAGATATATAAATCGATTCCAACTGTTACTTCTTTTTTACAAATGAATAATATAACAATGAAAAATGTTAGCGTAAAAAGAGAAAGGAATATAAATCTCGGAACCAGTGTATAATCAAGTAAAGTGGTTGTAAAGAAAAGGCAATTTAACAATATTCCTATAGAGAAAAAAATAGGAATATTAGTCGTTTTATAATTACCCATTCCCGTTGATTAGAAGATTCAATTCAATTAATAAATTTTAAAAGAAGAGTAAATTGTATAAGGACATCCGGATGATGGACCTAAAATGATATCATATAAACCTGATGGAACATAAGAAGGAATATCAAATATGGCATCAAATCTTTTCGAATCAATAAAATACTGATCAACAGGGTAAATGATAGTGGGTGAACCCTGAGAAAAAACAAGATTGACATCTGGGTATAAATCTGTACAAGTTGGAGAAGCTTGAGAGAATGACAAATCGTCGCCACCCGAAAATGAAACAGTTAAAATCTGTCCTCTGGCTGCAATTCGGGGTATTATATTGGTCTTTGATAATGGTTTATTTGTCAAGTCATTATAATCACCACTAAATCCATTGCCCGAAGAGTTCGAAAAAAGTGCATACGGCACACTTAAAAACTGAGAAATAGCTGTTATACTGTAGTTTGAACCTCCCATCGGATCAATTTCTGTTTTAATAAAATAAACACCATATGCCCAGTTAATGGTTGCAAAGTAACCTGTATCAACAGATCCTCCACCAATTTCAATAGATAAAAGCCCATTGCTATTTGTAGCCTCATTGTGGATTTCACGATATACAACATTTCCAACTGCAGAACCTTGTATGATGCTGATCTTTACACCAACATTGGTACTTTTCACCAAGGTGCCACTTAAATCTCTAATGATAGCCTGGTAACTGATTTTATTCGGTGATTGAGCAAATATGGTCACAGAAAATATAACTGCAGCTATAGCGAAAAGTATTTTTTTCATAATGGACTAATGTTTAATGATTTTAAATGTTTTAATTTCCTTTTTGTTTTCAACAACTTTCAGAAAATAGGTTGCTGGAACTAAATGATTCATGGAAATGTGGGTTTCATTGCCTTCAAGTTTCTTGTTTTGAATTAATATCCCTGAAAGATCATATAGCTGGAATGAAATGTTTTCATTATTATAATTTTCTACTTTTAAAGTAAGAAAATCAATCGTAGGATTTGGATATGCCGAACATTGCAAAGTAAAACCAAAAGGGTCATCCAAAGCATCAATCATCAAAATTTCGAATGGTTGCTGTATACCTTCAGTTGCCGAGCCATTTGAACCATTGTTTGTGGCATAAAAAATCTGTCCAATTGTAAAGCTCACAGTGCCTCCATTTCCTGAAGCATCACCACCTGCCGTGGGAACAACTTCTTACGCAAATAACAAGGTAAGGGATAAACTAAATAAATTCAAAACGATAATCGTTGATATTTTTTTCATGCATATCCTCATTTAATTGGCTCAGTATGATTGTAATGTAAAGATATGTATTTTATTCCAAATCCGTTCAATTTTGAAGCAATATTTCTTTTGAGATTTAACACTTGTTGTTGAATGAATGATTGTTTAAATAATGCTGGTAAATTAACAATTTGGCATGGTTGTGAAAAAAGGTTGGTTGTTATTTCAAAAGGCTGAGAACTTGTGTAAAGTCATAGATTTCAGCCATTGATTTGTTGAAATTTTTTATGAAGAAAAATATTTTAATAGTTATAATCTCTATTTTAGCATTAATTCCAATCTTTTATATTTGCTATAAATTATAATAATATGCTTAGAAAAATTAGAATATTAGCAATGTGCAGTATTATTCTTTTAATCAGTATTTCATTGGTTTACGCACAAAAAACAAAATTCAAAGTCATAGCTTTTTATACGGGGATTAATGATCCTGCCCATGTTAGTTTTGTTCACGAAGCCAATTGGTGGTTTGATAAAATGGCCAACAAATATCAATTTACTTACGATTCTACAAATAACTGGAGCAATTTAAATTCCGAATTTCTAAAAAATTACCAAATCGTTATCTTTTTGGATACACGGCCCGATTCAATAAATCAACGCAACGCCTTCGAAAAATACATTGAAAATGGAGGAGCATGGATGGGCTTCCATTTTGCAGCATTTGCACTTATGCCATCAGATATTGAGCAAAATTGGGATTGGTATCATAATCATTTTCTGGGTTCAGGTCAGTATAAAAGCAACACATGGAGGCCAACATCCGCCATTTTACAGGTTGAAGATCGGAAACATCCAATAACCAAACACCTGCCTAAAAGGTTTAAAGCTTCGCCCAATGAATGGTATTGCTGGGAAAATGATTTAAGGAAAAATCCTGATATCAGAATCCTACTTTCTATCGATTCAACAAGTTTTCCATTGGGAACAGGACCTAAACAATATGAAATATGGAAAAGTGGCTATTATCCTGTGGTTTGGACCAATAAAACCTACAAGATGCTATACATTAATATGGGACATAATGATATTGATTATGAACACAATAGCCAAAAAGAACTTTCTTTTACTTTCAAAAATAAAATTCAAAATAAATTGATATTGAATGCTTTGTTTTGGCTGGCAAATAAGAAATAATCATTAATTAAAAGCAATATATGTTACCGAAAAATTTGAATTTGTTTCAGGAAGATGAATTATTATACATTTTTAAAATCGCAACACTTCAGAAATGCCATGTCTGGAAGTTAACTTAATATCATATTTTCCGTTTAAACGGGAAAAGGTTTGCAAAGCCAGTTCGTGGGTATTGTTGCTAAAGGAAATATGCGAAAGAAAAATGGTTTTTAAACCGGCAGAAGCATGTTTTTGAACCAATTCAAGCGCCTGTTCATTTGAAAGATGGCCTTCTGATGAATCTACGCGATGTTTGATATTTATAGGATAACTGCCTTTCCAAAGCATTTCTTTATCATAATTCGCTTCCAGAAATACGGTATCGCATTTTTTAAATTCGTTTTGAAGTGTTTCGTCCGCTTCTCCAATATCGGTAAAAACGCCAATGTTATTTCCGTTACAAGCTATCCTAAAACTATATGGATCGCAGGCATCGTGTTGTTTTTTAATGGGATATACCGATATTCCGCCAATGGTATAAGCTACATCATGTTCAAAAAATGCATATAAATCGGGCTGGTGCCTTTTTAAAGATTTTAAATAAGTGTGTTGCGAAAAAATTCCAGGAATTCCAAGCTTTTTGCTGCATCCCCTTATGCCTTGAATATGGTCGGTATGTTCGTGCGAAATAAAAATGGCTTTAATTTTTGATTTATCCAGACTGGCATGTTCCAATCTCTTAACCAACATGTTGTACGAAATCCCTGCATCAATTAATATGGCTTCTTTTTCGTTCCCAATATAATAGCTGTTTCCGTTACTCCCCGATGCCAATGCACAAATTTCAAGCATATTTTTTTTCTGCAAAGAAATAAAAAGCTTTGGCAGAAATCTAATTGTTGGGTAATCTTTTTTTAATGAAGGGGTTTATTGGGGAAGATGTATTTGAGTTTGGATTAGTGGACAGCTTCGAATTTTGAAATTAAAAAGGTAACATTCGAATCCCTTTGAGCGGTTGAAAACCCTCGAAGTGGATGAGTTGAGGATTCTATTTGTTTGAAAAATTAACCGCTTCGAGGGTTGAAAAAACCACTCGAAGGGCATTGAAACTACTAATCAAATTTGATTATTTTTTTGAAGAATAAACTTGCGCCATATAGGTTTTTAAAGAAGTTGGTTTTCTGCCCAAAAGCTTCTCCAAATCGGTTTTAGCGGCATTGAATTCGCCTTGCTTGATGCTTTCGGCAAATCCGGCAAACATTCCAATATATTCAGCAGGAACGCCTGCTTTTGTCAACGCATCAACATAAATTTCAGAAGTTGGATTAACATAAGCTATTTTTTTACCTGAAATTTCACTCAATACATCGGCAACATCCTGAAAAGAAACATTTTCGGTATTGCTAAAAGCGTATTCTTTGTTTTCATGTCCTTCGGTTGTTAAAACATTGGCGGTTGCTTCGGCCATATCGCTGCGCGTTGCAAGGGCCGATTTGGTTTCGCCAGCAGGAAAAAACACACCTGTTTCCAAAACTTTTTCACCTAAAAACATAGGCAACACGTCCATATACAAATTGTTGCGGAAAATGGTATACGGAATTCCCGATTTTTTGATGTTTTTCTCAGTTTCGATGTGTGCTTTTGCCACCATTGCGATAGGCGAAGTTTCGGTTTCGTTCTTACGCTCAAAACTGGTGTAGAAAATATGTTTTACACCTGCTTCTTTGGCTGCTTTTACTGCATTTTCTTGTTGCTGTAAACGTTTCACGATATCGCTTGCCGAAACAAATAATAATTTGTCAACTCCTTTAAAAGCTTCAATAAGTGAGGCGTAATTGTCATAATCACCAACCCTTAAGTCAATTCCTTTGTTTTTTAAATCTTCTGCTTTTGTTACGTCCCTAACCATAGCAGAAATGTTCTTTGCAGATACACCTTTTTTCAATAGAAAGTCAATAGTAGACTTTCCATAATTTCCTGTTGCTCCTGTTACTAATATCATTGTTTTTATTTTTTTGATTAATAATTATTTTATTCGTACAAAAGTAATTACTTTTGCTATATAATTTATAGTACTATACTAAAGTATACTGATATACTTTGGTATAGTGATAGCAAAATAAGGTGAAATATGAATAAAGTAATTAGTTTTAATGAAGCCAAGGCTTGTCCCATTCAATTTGTGCTGGCTGTTAACGATACATTGAATGTAATAACCGGAAAATGGAAATTGCCTATTATCGGGACTTTATTGTTTGATAAGAAGAGGTTTACAGAAATACAACGCAACATTCCAAAGATAACACCACGGATGCTATCGAAAGAATTGAAAGATTTGGAAATGAACGGAATAGTGAAACGGACGGTTTATGATACCATTCCTGTATCGGTGGAATATGAACTGACCAATTCGGCAAAATCGCTTGGTGAAGTGTTGGATAAAATGCTGGAGTGGGGATTGATGCACAGGAAGTCTATTATTTCAAATTCATAGAGGAATTGGGCAGAGGCTCCCGAATAAAATCGGGACAAGTTGTGCCTCTGTAGAATCTATCTGTACAGGCTGCGCTCGACTAAATATGAGGCAAAGCCTCATAAAATAGAAATGACAAAGGCACAGCCTTCGCCAAACAATGTCAATTATTATTTACCACAGTGAAATTCAATTTCTTTAGCCATTGCAATGGCTTATTCAATTCCATCACTAATCACAGGTATTAAAAATGAACTTACCCAAAGATTATTTTCAGTTCTCAAGGAATGCATTGTCCCTGATGGAACAACAAATACTTTTCCTTCAGATAGTTCAATTTCACTTTCTTCAAGTACTCCAAAACCCGCGCCTTTAATGCAATAAAAAATTTCGTTGTGGTTAGTATGTTGATGCAAATTAACTTTTCTGTCTGCAATTATGTGGTAAACATTAGTTACGATTTTTGATTTTAGTATTTCCAAATCCATGGTTCGTTTTTTAAAATTATTTAATTCATTTTTTCAATTTTAAACCCAGCTTTTCTTACTGCATTAAATACTTTCTCAGCACTTTTTTCATTGGTTTGTACTGTCAATGTCTTTTCAGGAACATCAACGTTTACATTCCACATTTTAATCGAAATTTCCTCATTTAAAAATGGAGTTACTTTGGCCACACAGTTTTTACAATTCATGTTCGTTTTAAATTGCAGAGTTTTTTCCTTTTTGTGCTGATCATTTTTCATTTTAAGAAGCAAGCTATTGGTTACCACACTCACACTGCTTAAAGCCATGGCTGCACCTGCAACCATCGGATTTAAAAGAAACCCATTTATTGGATACAAAATCCCCGCTGCAATTGGAATTCCGATAATATTGTAAATAAATGCCCAAAACAGATTCTGATTGATAGTGGCAACCGTTTGTTTTGAAAGATGGATGGCTTGTATTATTTTGTTCAAATCATTCGAAATAATAGTCATTTTTGCAACATCCATAGCAATATCGCTTCCCTTGCCCATTGCAATGCTCAAATCGGCTTGTGCCAAGGCACTGCTGTCGTTAATACCATCACCAACCATGGCAACAATTTTACCTTGCTTTTTCAATTCTTTGATGAATTCTGATTTTTGGGCAGGCAACACATTGGCTTTGTAATTTTTGATATTTACCTTTTTTGAAATCACCATGGCTGTTTGTTCATTATCGCCGGTAAGCATGTAAACTTCAATTCCTTTTTCACGCAATTCTCTTACAGCCTGTGCTGATGTTTCCTTGATTTTATCAGCTATGGAAATGATTGCCAAAACTTTTGATTCGTTGCAAAAAAACACAACGGTATAGGCATTTGCCAATCTTTCATCAAGCCAATTCTGTATTGAATTATCAATGGAAATATTGTTTTCCCTTATCAACAATTCATTTCCAATCAGATATTTTTTATCCTTGTAAATACCCTGGATTCCTTTCCCACTATTGTTTTCAATGATTATTTCATCAATAAACGTGGATGTTTTTTTGAGATGATTTACAATGGCTTCGGCCAGTGGATGTTCGGATGATTTTTCAATACTGTAAAGAACATGACGATTCTCGGTGGTTTCTTCATCAAACCATTTTATATCTGTCACAGTTGGTTTTCCTTCTGTGATGGTGCCTGTTTTATCCAAAACGATTGTATCAACTTTTTTGGCAATTTCCAAACTCTCGGCATCCCGAATTAAAATCCCGTATTCGGCACCTTTACCGATACCAACCATAATTGCAGTTGGTGTGGCCAATCCCAATGCACAAGGGCAAGCAATGACCAAAACGGTGACCATGGCCAACAATCCTTGTGTAAATCCATTTTCACCTCCAAAAAGTATCCAAACGGCCAGACTCAACAAGGCTAATCCAATAACCACAGGAACAAATATGCCTGCAATTTTATCTACCAATTTCTGAACAGGAGCTTTACTTCCTTGAGCATCCTGAACCATTTTTATAATATTCGATAAAAGTGTATCTCCACCCACTTTTTCAGCCTTGAACTGGAAACTTCCTTTTTGATTGATTGTTCCGGCAAATACTTTGTCATTGGTCTTTTTTTCGACTGGTATAGGCTCTCCACTTATCATACTTTCATCAACAAATGAATTTCCGATAATGACGATGCCGTCAACAGCTATTTTTTCGCCAGGCTTAACGAGTATGTTATCGCCAACATTTATATTGGCAATTGGCATGTCTTTTTGATCACCATTTTCATAAACAACGGTAATTATTTTTGGTTGCAGGCCAATCAGCTTTTTCAATGCAGAAGAAGTATTTCCTTTCGCCTTTTCTTCCAACAATTTACCTATCAGAATGAACGCAATAACAACGGCAGCGGCTTCAAAATATACATGGGCATGCAAACCTCTTTTATGCCAAAATTCAGGAAACAAAGTATTGAAAACGCTAAATAAATAGGCTACTCCAGTGCTTAAAGCTACCAATGTATCCATATTGGCTGAGCGATGTTTGATTTGCTTGTAAGCCCCAATAAAAAATTGCTTTCCAAACCACATAACAACGGGTGTTGACAAAGCCCACATGATATAATTGGCATACGCCATATTCATCAAAGCTGGAACCATGGCAATAATTACAAGTGGAATTGAGATGGCAACAGCACCAATGGTCCTCAATTTTTGAGATTTAAAATGCTGATGTTGGATTTGATCCAATGATTCTTTGGCTTCTTCGCTTTCATCAACCATCAAATCATAACCTACTGATTGCAAGGCTGCCTTTAACTTCTGAGCATCAGTAAGGCTTGGGTTGTATTCCAAATTGACCATGGCATTGGCGTAATTGACCGATGCAAATACAACGCCTGTTTGGTTTTTCAATATTTCCTGCGAACTAATAGCACAGGATGCACAAGCCAGGTTTAAAACCGGATAGCTCTTTTTTATAGTAGTATTGTTATCTTCCATCATGTTTCATTTTAGGATACAAAGATGACAATTGCTATTTATTTTCTGTTATAGAATTGTGGAAACAATTTATATCGTATTGCCTATAAATTGTCAAGCGTTTTTCTAAGGTGGATGCCTTGCGCTTTGAACTGGGAAGGAGTCAATCCTGTTGTTTTTTTGAATTGGGATGAAAGGTGAGCCACACTGCTATAGCCTAATTTATCCGCAATTTCGCTTAAATTCATTTTGTTATAGGCCAAAAGTTCTTTTACTTTTTCTGTTTTTTGAAGAATCACAAATTGTTCTATCGTAATGCCTTCGGTGGCCGAAAACAATTTGCTTAACTGTGAATATTCTTTGTGCAATTCATCCGAAATAATTTCAGAAAATACAAATCTGCTATCTTCCAAATGATGTATGTGATTGATAATAATCAATTTAATTTTTTCAATCTGCTGTTTTCGTGCATCATCCAATAGTTCAAAACCCAACGATTCTAGTTTTTGTTTTAACAATTCAGTTTGTTCGATGTTTAAATCTTTTTCCAGGCTTACTTCGCCCAATAAAACTTGTGTTGGTTTTAGGTTAATATCCAACAAAGATTTTTCTACAGCACTGATGCAGCGCGGACAAACCATATTTTTGATGTAGAGTTTCATTGGTCTAATTGTTCTAATATTTTAAAAATAAGAATTTTAAAGTTAATACCTTAATCAATGTTCTTTAATTTCTAAAGCGAAACCAAATTGTTTTTCAATGCAAATTTCACCATTTCCACTGTACTTTTAAATTCAAATTTCTGCATGATATTATTTTTATGGGCTTCAACAGTCCGAATGCTTATGTTTAATTTATCGGCAACTTCAGTGTTGGAATAACCTTCAACATATAGTTTCAAAATTTCTTTTTCGCGTTGTGTAAGTGTGTATTTCTTTGTGTTTTCGGAAACAGTACCTTTTTTCAGGCTCGACAAATAATTTTTCATCAGATTTTGTGAGATAATTGGTGCGTAATATTCTTCACCTGAATGGATTGCCCTAATTGCTTCCAACAGCATTTCTTTGTTGGTGTCCTGTTTTGGCAAAATCCCCTTTGCTCCTGATTTTATGGCATTGTGGATATAATCATCGGTTGTGTACATGGATAGAATCAATACTTTTGAATTGATATTCAATTCCGTTATTTTAGCGGTCAGTTCAATCCCAGTCATATCAGGCATGGAAATATCGCTGATAACCACATCAGGCAAATACAATTTGACCATTTCATAAGCCTTTTTTCCACTCCTTGCACAGCCCACAAAATCAATATCTTCCTCGTCAACAATCATTGTTTTAACTCCATCGAGGATAATTTGATGGTCGTCAACCAACAATACTTTTATTTTTTCCATTGTTATTGTAATTTATTTGCTTTTACCCGAATGGTAGTTCCTTTGCCAGGAAAAGTCTCGACATCGAAAGTTCCGTTTAGTAAAATACTACGTTCACGCATATTAAATAATCCTTTACCCAAGCCAAGATTATTGGTATCAAAATTAAATCCTTTTCCATTATCTTCGATCATCAGCACCAAATTATCGTTAGTTTCGGTTAACTGAATTTGAATTTGTGAGGCTTCTGCATGTTTTATAGTATTGTTTAAAGCTTCCTGGACTATACGGTATAAATAAATTTTACTCCGTTGGTTTAAATTTGAAAAATCGCCATAAGTTGAAAAATCAATATGAATATCTGTGCTGTTTTGCACCTGATTGCACAAATTCTTCATTGCAATTTCGATACTAAATTCCATAATGCCAACAGGCGCCAAATCATATGAAATTTTGCGCAATTCATCAATTGAACTGTTGAGCTGTTGTTTTAAATTGTTGATTTTATTTTCGTTCAGAAGTTCTTTGCGATCCACCAAATTATCCAAAGTCATTTTAATGGCAATTAACTGTTGGCCAAGTCCATCGTGCAACTCGCGCGAAATACGGTGCCTTTCAAATTCTTGTCCATCATACAGAGCTGAAATACGTTTTGACTTTTCATCTACAAGCTCCAAAGTATTTTTTTGGATATCGTCAACCATTTGATTAAAAGTTGAAGCCAACACGCCAAATTCATTTTCGGTTTGAATATCTACTTTGGCATCAAAATCACCTTTGCCAATTTTTACGGCAGAGTTTTTTAATTTCAATATCGGTAAAATAATATCGGAGGTAATTACTTGGGCAATAGACAATATCAAAACCAAAACAATAATTGAAACAAAAATTAAATCGTTGCGCAAATTAGTAATGGGAACCATGGCCTCATTGTAATCAATTTCTGCAATAATTATCCAATTGATGCCTGCGATGTTCAATCTGTCAAAAGCGCTCAAGCACAACACATTTCTATAATCGGGGTAAACTGCATTGCCTTTTCCTATTTTAAAAGCAGTTTTTACACTGTATGTTTCAGCCTTTATTGGTTTATTGGAGTTTGGAAAAAAACGGGACTTGCTTTTTAAATAATAATCATTTCCAACCAAATATATTTCACCTGATTTTCCTAATCCATCGGTGAGGTTAGTATCGAGCATTATTTTGTTTATTTCATCCTCATTTAATTTGACATCATTTTTTTGAAGTGCATTTAAATAATTTTCGATTTGCACTTTTTTTAATGAATTTACTGAATTTAGTTGTTCAATAGCTCTGGAAGTGAGCGCACTTTTTGCTTTAAAATACGAATACAATCCCACCAGTGAAAGCGAAGAAACTCCTACAATAATGTATAGGAGCATAAACTTTTTAATAATAGATTTCCTGAACATAAATGGTGTATCAGATTTTTTATAAAAATAAAATAAAGCTGACCAAATTATGGCCAGCTTTAACTATTTATTTTCACAAAATTATACTACACCGTCATCATAAGCCTTTTCACCATGCAAGGATTGATCCAATCCCAATTTTTCATCGGCTTCCGAAACTTTCACTGGAGTTATTTTATTGATGATAATCAACATCAAATAGGTAAAAACGAAAGCATATAACGAAGCTGCCGCTACAGCAACAATTTCTTTGACAAAAAACATCCAACCACCAAACAAAAGTCCATCGGCACCTGCAACATTTATTGCTTTAGAAGCAAAAATACCTAACAATACAGTACCAAAAACGCCACCTATACCATGCACTCCCCAAACATCAAGGGCATCGTCCCATTTCATTTTATTCTTGAATTGAACAGCCAAATAACACATCAATCCGGCAGCAGTTCCAATAATTGGCGAAGCCCATAATGGGACAAAACCTGCACAAGGGGTAATGGTTGCCAATCCTGCAATTGATCCGGTAAGCAAACCTATAAATTTTGGCTTACGTTCCCTAAACCATTCTACCACCAACCACGACATGGTTGCAAAAGATGCTGCAATATCCGTATTTAAAAAAGCAAGAGAAGTCACATTATCAACCTGACATTCACTGCCTGCATTAAAACCGTACCATCCAAACCACAACAGGCCACTACCGATTGCCACCAATGGAATACTGTTTGGTGTTGAATTTTTATCAACCCTTGCTCCTACATATAAAACCGAAGCCAATGCAGCAAAACCGGCTGTTGCATGAACTACAATCCCACCTGCAAAATCCAAAACTCCCCAATGGGCTAATAAACCACCGCCCCAAATCATATGCACAAAAGGATAATAAACAAGTATTTGCCAAACTGTTAGGAAGATAAAATAAGATTTAAAAGTAACACGGTTTACAAATGCGCCTGTAATAAGTGCAGGAGTAATAATGGCAAACATCATTTGGTAAACAATAAATACAATTTCAGGGATTTTACCATTGCCTGCCCAAAGCATATCTATGGAAATTCCTGATAAAAAAGCCTTATCGAAATTTCCAATTATTCCACCATCTCCGCCGCTGAAACACAACGAATAGCCAAAAAACACCCATAAAACCGTTGTCCAACCCAAGGATACAAAACTTTGTATCATAATTGCAAGAATATTGCGCTTGGTGGCCAAACCGCCATAGAAAAATGCCAATCCGGGTGTCATTAGCATAACCAAACTCGTAGCAAGCAACATAAAACCAGTAGAACCGGTGTCGAGCGTGCCTACCGCTAATAAAATAGTATTTAACATAAGGTAAGATTTTGAGATTAATAATTTTTCTCAAAAATATACCTGCTGGTCAATTGGCACAATAAAGGAAATTCTAAATTTTGACTAGGTGTTTTACTTAGATAATCTTAAAAGCAGCATCGTTTAGTCGATCATTAAAACCTACTATTTATTTATATGCTTTTTCTTAAGTTTATAAAGTGCAGTTTTTAATCATTCATATTGGATGGATCTTTAAATCTATTGTCATGGACCTATCTAGTTACAACAGTAAAGTTGTGATACAAAAACAACCCAATCAATCAAATTGTCAAATAAATTATCAAAAATAAAAAACAAATATTTTCTTTACTTTAGAAGCATTGAAAAATATATAAACTAAAAACACTTTTTCTATGAAATCAGTTATTGGATTTTTAGCAGTCGGCTTTTTGCTGGTGCTGATATTATTTGGTGTTTATGCCATGTTTGGTATACCAATTGGAACTTTTATGGATTGGCTGGTAGGCATTATTGCACTTATGTGGCTTTTTCTGATAGTTACAGTTCCTTGGAACGCACACTTTCGTGCCCGTGAAATATTGGATGAGGCCGAAATATCCAAACGCAAAAATATATTGGTTATTGAATCAAGCTTATTGTTTGCTAAAAAGATAGCCCAGCGTTCTTTATGGATAGCAATTGGTTTACACGTTGTATCGGCAATTGGTTTATATATTTTGGCGGCAAGTAATGTAAGTCCTGTAGGTTATGTTGGCTCAATACTTGCCGTTTTGCTTGCACTTTTCAGGCCATCTGTCCGCATTTATGAGTATATACAAACCCGTCTGGCTTCCATTCGTGAGGAGTTTCGCTATCCGCGTCAGGATATCAACGAATTGCTCAATGATATTCAAGATATCAAAAATTCGATTGTGAATATTGATTCCATACTAACAGAAGACGAGGAAAGGCAATCTTGGCGCAAGGATATCAATATTTTTGTAACCCAAACAAAAGAAGAACTGGAAAAAGTAAAAATAGAAGCAGAAACCGACCGGACAAAATCAGCCGAAACATTACAGACAGCCGTTGAAAAACTCCAAGCTGATATTCTATCAGTAAAGAGCGAGCATCGTTCTGATATGCAACGAATAGCGGGTGATAGTCAGATTCTGGACAGTGTTCGTGTGTTGGCGCAGTTTGTGAAACAGATGAGGGATTAGACTACATAAATGTTGTGATACTTAATTCATGATTACAACATAAATGTTGTGATACAAAATCAGAACAACTTATAATATTTTGCTGAATCCTTTACAGATTTGTACTGGGCTTTAATCCGCGGTTCTTCTGATAAACTGAATTTTTCGATGATATTTATAAATTCATCCAAATGTTCAGCAAGCATGGGCTTAAACACCGATTGAAGTTCCTTGTTAATGGTTTTATATTGGGTATATGGCGGATACGGTCCGCCCCTACTCATTTCGCCGAACATCAAAATCAAATCATGAGCTGTATCAAGTACTATACTTGGATTTGGATGCCTTAATAGGTTCTTAATCAATCCTTCCCAATCGTTTTTGGATACAAAATAATCTGTAATGGATTCGATGATATAAGTCGAATAATTTGGGATAATACTTTCGGGTTTATGATGCAGATAAAAAAGAAAATCCTCAATCATTGCAGGATATCGCAATTCAAATTCTTTAATTTCTTCAGGTTTATTGGCATAAATTAATGCATCTTTTAAACGGTACAAATTTATTCGCTGAATTTCATGTGTTATCCTTGGTCCGCCTACAAACGCATCTTCTGTATCAATGGAGTGTTCATGCAAATAGTAAGTACCGCAATTGGTGCATTTTTTAATTATTGAAGTACTATCCATATACCTGTCGGGATGGCCATAATCGGATGATATATCTTCCAAACCATCGAACTCTTCCATTCTTTCAGTATTTCCAAGATCTTTTTTATCAGGAATATAACGACAGATTTCGCAATCAAAAATAGAGAACCACGGCTCGCCTTTTGCCCGTTTATTCAAACTTCTTTCCTTAGCGCCAAAGGATTCCAGCAACTTTACCAATTTGGAATGATTGGAAACTTTGGCGATTGTCAAAGCGGTGGCACCTTTTTCCAAATCCACTTCATCGGTTGGCGAACCAAGTTCAAGTAAATATTTTGCTACTTCAAAATGGCCTTCAACTGTAGCTTGCATTAAGGCATTCCAGTTTAATTTGTTCTTTTCGTTGATATCTGCACCATTTGCAATCAACTCTTTCACCACATCCAAATGCCCGCTCCAGGCTGCATGCAGAAGGGGTGTATTCCCTCTGTAGTCCGTGGCTTTTATATCTGCATTGTTTTCCAATAAGAATTTAACTATTTCAATTTTGCCATAATAGGAAGCTTTCATCAATGGTGTTTCCGAGCCCCAATTATCCCTATCATCTGCTCCTGAACCAGCTTCAATAAGCATTTTAACCATGGCTAAATTGCCTTTTTTGGCAGCTTCGCAAAGTGCTGCATTGGCTTTGATCTTTCCTTTGGCAGATTTGTCGATTATTTTTTGCAAAAACTCTTTATCTCCTGATTCCGTTACAAATTCCATCAAACTCCATCCAAATTGGCTTTTGGAATTTATATCTGCGCCATTTTCAAACAAGAGTTTGACAATTGCCATATGATTTTGCGACATGGCTTTAATAATGGCTGTTTCACCATTTTTATCCTTTTCATTTACTTTGGCAGCTTTTTTCAATAGCAATTCGACAATATTTGTCCTTCCGCAAAATGCAGCCCAATGCAGCGGTGTTCCATAAAGCTTGCTTTTTATCTTGATGCTGAGTCCGCTATCAATTAATATTTCAGCTACTTCTGTATTGGGATTGTCTCTGGTTATAAGCTCAAAAAGGGCATTTTCACCCGATTCGTTCTTTGCATTCAAATCTGCACCTGATTCAATCAAAAATTTAACCATTTCGGGCATTGCTGCGTCTGCAGCAGCATAAATGAGGGGTGTTCGCTTGTAACTTCCTTTAAAGTTTATTTTAGCTCCGTACTGAACCAACAGCTTAACCGCACCAAAATGACCAAACATGGCTGCATAATGCAATGGGCCGTCATTTCCTGCTGTAAATAAATTTGGATTGGCACCATGTTTTAACAATACTTCCACAATTTCAGTAACAAATTCGGGCTTATAACCATTACAAGCCTTTAACAAAGCGGTATCGCCATCCCTAAAGGATTGATTAGCATCAGCACCTAATTCAATCAATAATTCTACTAATTTATTATGTCCATTTTGGCAGGCTATTGCGAGTGGTGTATTTCCATAACCATCGCCGCTTGTATTATTAATTCCAGGGCGGTTCTTCAATAATTCTTTAACCAATTCCACGTTTCCCAATTGAACAGCATCTGCCAACAATTTATTTAATTCTTGAACTGATTTGATTTCAAATTCAGACTGAATTTTATGGAAATCCTGAATTTTACTGTTTTCAGAGATTAATTTATCCCGGTTTGGTTTCATTTTCATGCTCGTGGTGCTTTAACAACAAGAATAACATAAAACTTAGTTGTTTAAAGATAGCATAAATTTGGGATTATATTTTCCCAACAACATCATTGTTTTATCGGTTAAAATCAATTGTCGGTTTTAAAAAAAGAAACTACCTTTTTCAATTGCTCAGCCTGAGCCGAAAGTTCTTCAGCACTTGATGCCAATTCTTCGCTTGCAGAAGCATTTTGTTGGGTAACATTATTTAATTGCTGAATAGCCATATTTACCTGACTTGCCCCATTGTTTTGTTCAATACTTGCCGAAGTTATCTCCTGAACCAATCTGGTTGTAGTTGCAACCTTTGGCAATGCATCCTGAATATTTTTCCCTGATTTTTCAGATAATTTAAAACTAAGGTTTGAAAATGACACAATTTCATTGGCAGCATTTTTACTTCTTTCGGCCAATTTACGTACCTCAATGGCAACAACAGCAAAGCCTTTCCCCTGGTCACCTGCTCTGGCTGCTTCAACCGCTGCATTTAAAGCCAAAATATTGGTTTGAAAAGCAATATCATTTACTATTTTTATTTTATCGGCAATCAATTTGTTTGCATTTAAAGCTTCTTCTGAGCTTTCAGCCACTTCTTTGATACTATTTTGCGCTTCTATCGAGATTGTTTCTGTCTGCTTTGAATTTTCTGTGTTTTGTTGAATATTTGCAGATATTTGTTCCATTATCGAAGATACCTCTTCTACGGAGGAAGCTTGCTCAGTAGCACCTTGTGACATTTGCAACGAAGTAGATTTTAATTGCTGGCTTGCTGCTGCAATATTTGTAGCTCCTGAAATAATATGTCCAATAATATTGGATAATTTAATCAATAGTTCCTGTAAGCTATTAACAATCAGACCAAACTCATTTTTTGGAGCTTCAAGTGATATGGTCAAATTTCCTTTTTTAATCTCCTCGTGTTTATCAATCAAATAATTTATAAATTTCAATATTCGTCTAAAAATGTATAATCCGGCGCTTATCATTATAATACTAACAAAAACAAATAGCATTATCATAAAAACAGAAAAGCTATTAAGCGTTTGAACACTCCCATCTACTTTTGCTTTAACTGCTTCTGCTCCCTCAGAAGAATCTGCTGAAAAACTTTTCAGTGCTTTTGAATATTCTCCTTTTGAGTTTTGATATTCGCTACCCATAATTAAAGCAAGAGCCTCATCTTTCATTCCTTTATCAGCCAATTCGAAAGCTTTGGTTTCGGTTGCCACAAGTACAATATTTGCTTCATCTACCTGTTTGAATAATTTTTCAACTTCAGCAGATGTTGATACTTTTCTTGCTTCTTTAATAATTTTATCCAATGCATCGGCAACTTCCAAATATCTGTCGAGTACTTTTTTATCGGTTGTATATATATAATTAGTAACACAATTTGTGAGCACTTCATCAGACCAAACCATTTTTTCGGATCTTTGAAGTTGTTCCTGCTTTAGGCCAACTTCCACAATATTTTCATCAATATTTCTTACCAGAATAAAAGTTGTTATACCAATTACCATCAGAATAATAGATAGAACAACAAATGTTAACAGAATAAATTGCGAAAATGGATATTTGTTTTTCATAATTAAGACTTTAACTGTTAAATGAATTCTGCATTACAATAATTAAAAGAACACAACTTAGGTATAGCTAATCTCTGAGCCAAAATTCACTAAAATTGGCATTCATAATTAAAAGTACAAATTATTTCTGACAATCGGTTTTTAGTTTTAAATTATTCTAATATTTTGGATTGAATATTATTTGAATAATGTATTCACCTATTTTTTGAAATTTTTTCTATATTTGAGAATAATTGAACTTAAGCCTCATAAGTATAATAATCTTTAAAAAATATATATGTCAAATGCGATTAAAAGTGACAATTTAATTAATAGACTTGGAAATTCAAGTATCAAATTCAGGCTCATGGGCAGTATTACTATTTCTATGTTTATAGCTTTTATGGTATTAAATATTTTCAATTATACACTCAATAAAAATGGAATAGTAAACAGATTAAAAGAACATGAACTTCCAATTTTTGCCCAAAATGTTAAAAATGAAATTATTATCAAAATAAACAATGGAATAAAACCGCTTGAAATTATGATTAATGATTCTTATTTTCAGAATTTGCTAAACAACGAGGAAGTAAATACAGAAGATAAACTGAATTATTTAAAATTGATTTCTTCAAAGTACAATGTAGTAATTGGTTTTATCTCTGCTCAAAACTCTTATTACTATTCCAGTACAGGAAAATCAAGGGAAATTGATCAAAAAAAAGATGCATGGTATTTTGATTTTGCTGCTAGTTCAAAAACTGTAAATTTTAATGTAGGCAGAAGTGCCGATACACATAAAATAAGTCTTTTTCAATCTGAAAAAATTTTCGATTCCAACAACAAATTAATAGGTGTAGCTTATATCGGTTTAGACATAAAGGATGTAGAAGAATTT
The DNA here is from genome assembly GCA_025361565.1 of Bacteroidota bacterium. Classification (GTDB taxonomy): domain Bacteria; phylum Bacteroidota; class Bacteroidia; order Bacteroidales; family NBLH01; genus NBLH01. The sequence continues at coordinate 33,976 of JANYKN010000005.1, forward strand.
GTATTATCGCGCAAATTTGGAGACAACAGCAATATAATGATGGTAAACGGGAAAGGTAAAATTCTTATTTATCAGGACTCAACATTTATCAATATTGATAATGCCAAGACTGAAAATCAAACCCTGACCGCAATCCCTGGAATAAAAACACTAGCTTCAGATCTACTTTCTTCGAAAGACAAAACGATGCAATATGAGGCAAATGATGGTGACAACAAAATGGTTATCAGTCAATTCATTCCTCAATTGGAATCGTATATTATTATGGACATTTCTGAGAGAGAATTGACCAATTCGGCATTTAATGTGCTCATAAAAAGCCTAACAATTGGATTAATAATTTTCATAGTAATTCTATTGATTATAATCCTTGTAGTTAACAGATTGATATTAAAACCTATAGAACAAATTCTAAGCATTTCAAAAAACTTTGCTGACGGACATATCAATATGCCGATCAAATCCACAAGCGATGATGAAATTGGCAAACTAGCAGCAAGCATGGAACAAATGAGAATACGGTTACAAAAAACTGTATTGTCGATTACTGAAGGAAGTGGAGCCATTATCACTGCAAGCAAGGAAATCGATAAAAGTTCACAAATTTTAGCAGAAAGTTCGAGCAAACAAGCATTGGGCATAGAACAGGTTCTAATCTCAATGGAAGAAATGTCATCCAACATTCATCAAAACTCTGCCAATTCAAAGGAAACGGAAGCCATTTCTGCCGAAGCAAAATTGGATATCGAGCAAGTGAAAAAATCGTTCAACGAAACTGTTGAAGCGATGAAAAACATTGCCATAAAAGTTGACATTATACAAGAAATTGCTTTTCAAACCAAACTTTTGGCGTTGAATGCTTCCATCGAGGCAGCAAGGGCAGGCAATGCAGGACGTGGTTTTGCAGTAGTTGCTGATGAAGTAAAAAAACTATCTGAAAGTTCAGACAATGCTGCCCTGGAAATCGAAAAATTAACTGGCAACAGTGTTACAATTGCAAGTCAATCCATCGAATTATTGATGAATGTTATCCCTAAAATACAAAAAACCTCTGCTTTGCTTCAAGATATTTCGGTATCAGGCAACGAACAGGAAAAAACATCTGCTTATATCAATACTGCAATAATCAATTTGAACGATGTTGCACAACAGAATGCTGCATCGGCAGAGGAATTGGCAGCAAGTTCGGAATTATTTATTCAACAGGCATTAAGACTTAAGAAAAATCTAAATTATTTTGTGCTTGACTAAAATTTCGCGTTGGATTTTTTGTCTTCAAATCAAAAATGTCAATAAAAGTCTATGCACGGAATAGAATTTTCCATATCAATAATTCCCGTTTTATTTAGCTATCTTTCGCCTTGTAATCTATCAGAAAATGATGAAAATTAATCTGTACTGGGTATTTTTTAAAACTACAGTAATCATGAACCTGGCAGTTTCCTTCTTTTTATCTTTAATGCTCTATTTCTTCTTTATAGAAATGATTCAAAATGCGCCAACTTTTCTTAATTTATATATTAAAGCCTGCATATTTGGTGGTTCATTAATTAGCATTTTCTACAAAGAATTTGCACGAAAATCGGAATATTATTTCTATTACAACAGAGGCATCACAAAATGGAATTTAATTATCGCCACCTTGTCAATTTATTTTTTATTGGGTTCTATTCTTTTTAGTTTATTAAATTATGCCAAACTTGCTTGAAATTGACAGTGTTGTAAAGTCCTACGATAACAAACAAGTTTTGACCGATATTTACCTCAAATGTTCAACAAGTGAAATAATTGGTCTGTTGGGCAGAAATGGTACGGGAAAATCAACTTTACTAAAAATATTATTCGGAACACTACAAGCTGACAGTAAATTTATTAGAATTGATGGAAAGGTTTATAATCAAGCTTTTAAGGCGATAAATGAAATTTGCTATTTGCCTCAGGATTCATTTTTGCCCAAAGAATTTTCCGTTATAAAAATTGTTAAATTATACTTAAATAAAAGCCAAACCAATAATTTTTTTAAAGATTCTATTTTATCGGAATTGGTAAAAAGTAAAATTTCGAACTTATCAGGAGGTGAATTAAGATATTTGGAAATCAAACTACTATTAAGCCTTCCATCGAAATTTATATTGTTGGATGAGCCATTTAATGGAGTTTCGCCAATGTTGATCGATTCAATAAAATGTTTAATCACACAAAAGTCTAAAACCTGCGGAATTATTCTTACCGACCACGATTATAGAAATGTAATGGATGTTTCCACTCGGTTTTGCCTATTGTTTGACGGAGGAATAAAACACGTTGCAAATAAATCGGAACTTGAAAAATGGGGATACATCCCAGTATCTAATTTGCAATAAATAAATGTACTAACTATCTTTTTGTTTCTAAAAAGCGATTGGATTTATAAATAAGAAAATTCCTTATTTAAAAAAAGAATGCAATCTTTACAAAATGATTGCTGATGAAAAAATCAATAAGCTAAATAACTTTTAGAATACAAAACAATTATCAATGAACACTTTGAATATCATTCTGGCAGATAATCAGTCTTTGACCCATCATGGCATAATTGCTATAATAACTGGTAATTATGAAAATTCATTAAATATTATTTCTGTAAACACTAAGGATGAATTAAATGAAACCCTAAAATCCAGGCAAAATGATATTTTAATTATTGATTTTGAGTTGTTTGATTTTACAGATATTTCTGAAATACGTGAAATAAAAAAAAACAACCCACAAACCGGTATATTGCTAATTACTGATATTAAATCACCAAATGAAATCCTGAAAATCGTTGATTGCGGAATTACAAATTATGTATTAAAATCGTGTGATGCAGAGGAATTACTTGATGCATTTAAAGCCACATTAATGAAGAAAAAATACTTTTGTAACGAAATTATGGATGTTATCCTAGAATCTAAAACTTCGCAAAAAAGCAATTTTGATTCAAAACATTTAACCAATTCCGAAATTGCGATTGTAAAATTGATTACCCAGGGTTTGACTACCAAAGAAATTGCCCTACAAAAAAACTTGAGCTTTCATACCATCATCACCCACAGAAAAAATATTTTCAGAAAACTGGGAATTGGGAATACATCCGAATTGCTCATGTATGCCATAAGGGCTGGGATTATTGACACTACGGAATATTATATATAAGAAGTGGCTGAAAATGGAAATTAGTCATTTGAAATTAGAAATTAATCAGAAGGTGGGTTCAACCACCGTAGAGACGCAATATTTTGCGTCTACCAAATAATCAATGAAATTGAAAATTAGGGAAAAGGTGGGTAGAGACGCAAGGCCTTGCGTCTAATTGAAAACACAAAAATTCGTTTAAATCAGTAACATCCGTGTCATCTGCGTTCTGAAAATAAATGAAAATCAAAACAATCACATCAGCAATTTTAACAACAAAATGGAAAACGATTTAGTGGATATTGGCCAGAGGCCGGGTAATAAACACCCATAAATACCCCTCCCTCTACCTAAATTTAGGTACAAAAGATACCACATCAATGGTATTTACTGCACTCCTAATAGTTCTCATCTTTGCATCGCAGGAAAATCAATGCCTGCCATGTAAATTTAGACTATATGAACCAAACCGAAGTCAATTATCTTTTGCCCTTTAGTACAGCTCAAAAAAAACTGGTCGACGATTTGTTAAACTCTTTTAATGAACAACAGCTTAGCTGGTTTGCCGGATATTTATCAGGAATTAGCTTGCCTAGATCAGATCAAAACTCTATTGCTCAATCCCTTTCAATAAAAGGCCAACAATCGCAAACGCCAATAACCATTTTAGTTGGTTCCAGAACAAACAATGGAACTTCTATTGCAAAAAAATTGAAAGCAATAGCCGAATCAAAAGGATTTCTTGTCCACCTGGAAGACATGAACGATTATAAACTTTCAAAACTCAAGGACGAAAAGTACTTGTTTGTGATTGTGAGTACACATGGCGAAGGAGTCCCACCACTTGCTGCCGAAGATTTCTATGAGTTTATACATGGAAAAAGGGCGCCCAAACTAAACAATACAAAATTTGCAGTTTTAGCATTGGGCGATCGTAGTTATGCGCATTTTTGTAAAACAGGAAAAGATGTAGACAAAAAGCTTGAAGAGCTTGGTGCAGAGCGAATCTATTCAAGGATTGATTGCGATGTAGATTTTCAGTCTGCCTCAAACAGTTGGATACAAGGTATTATTTCAAAATTGCTGGGGCAAAATGGAAATTCTTCATTACTATTTGCAAATACAAATGGTGGCAAAAAATCAGACAAATCAGAGTCACCGCAAGTAAAAGAAGCTGTGTATTCAAAATTTAATCCGTTTAAAACCCGTTTATTGGACAAAATAAAGCTAAATGGACGTGGTTCTGAAAAGGAAACTGTTCATTATGAAATTTCACTCGAAAATTCAGGACTAAATTATGAGCCAGGAGATGCACTTGGAATTTATCCTTTCAATTCATCGCGACTTGTAAATGAGTTGCTGGATTCGCTTAAACTTGATGCTTCAACAGAAGTGGACCATGGTGAATCAAAATCGTCATTGTCCGAGGTTTTGACTCATAATCATGAACTTTCGGTTTTAACACCTGAAGTACTGACTAAATATAACGAATATGTCAAAAGCAATGAATTGAGCCAAATATTGGCAGATTCAGATAAATTAAACGAATTCATTTATGGTCGTGATTTGGTTGATCTGATTACTGAATTCCCCACAAACTTATCTGCCGAAAACCTAGTTGGAATGCTTAGAAAACTTCAACCACGATTATATTCAATCGCTTCAAGCTCAAACACGCATCCCGATGAAGTTCATTTGACCGTTGCAACAGTTAGATATAAAAACAGCCGGTACAAAGAGGGAGCATGTTCATCTTTTTTGTCCGACAGATTGAATGATGATCAGGAAATTGCAGTCTATCTGGAAAAAAACCTCGAATTCAAACTTCCATCAGATCCAAATGCAGCAGTGATAATGGTTGGTCCGGGCACAGGTATAGCTCCGTTCAGGGCTTTTCTTCAGGAGCGCGAAGCCAAAGACGCCAAAGGTAAAAATTGGCTTTTTTTTGGAGATCGACATTTTTCAACTGACTTTCTTTACCAGACCGAACTGCTGAACTACCATAAGAAAGGTTTGCTGACCAAGTTAAATGTAGCTTTTTCGCGCGATACGGACAAAAAAGTATACGTACAGCATAAAATGCTCGAACATTCAAAAGAATTGTTCAACTGGCTCGAAAATGGTGCTTATTTCTATGTTTGTGGCGATATGAAAAAAATGTGGAAAGATGTCAATCAAACCCTTGTTGAAATCATTGCCAAAGAAAGCGGACAAGGATTGGAAGATGCACAGGAATATGTAAAACAGCTTAAGAAAAGCAGAAGGTATCAGGTGGATGTGTATTAAGAAGTGCCTGGAGTACTTATGAATACTTGTTAAGTGCCTGGAGTTAAAATGGAAGAAATATAAGTTTTATAAATACTCATAAATACTCATAAATACTAAGTTCCAATAACCAATTTCCAATATCTAAAATATATGAACGAAACATCAAAACCCCTCTCCGAAATAGAGATTATCAAAGATAAAAGCGATTACCTGCGTGGCACGCTAAAGGAAAGTTTGCTGGATGAAATTACTGGAGCAATTGCACATGATGATACTGTGTTGATTAAGTTTCATGGTTCGTACCAGCAATTCGACCGCGATTTGGAAAGCGAACGAAAGCGCCAGAAACTGGAACCACTATACTCGTTCATGATACGGGTAAGGCTTCCTGGAGGTATTTCAACATCAACACAATGGTTAGCAATTGATAAACTAGCTGATACATATGCAAATAGCACCATAAAGCTTACCACACGCCAGGCTTTTCAATTCCATGGAGTTTTAAAAAACAAGCTAAAAAAAACCATTCAGGAAATAAATAATTCATTGCTCGATACCATTGCCGCTTGTGGCGATGTGAACCGAAATGTGATGTGTAACCCGAATCCGGTGCAATCTGCCTACCATTTGGAAGCTTACGAATATGCCAGAAAAATTAGCGAACACCTTACTCCTAAAACAGGTGCATATCATGAAATTTGGCTCGATAAAGAACTCGTTGCGGGAGGCGAACAAGAGATCGAACCCATTTACGGCAAAACCTATCTTCCACGTAAATTCAAAATCGCTATTGCGATTCCTCCACACAACGACAGCGATTTATTCGCCAACGATTTGGGACTGATTGCCATCGAAGAAAATGGAAAACTAACAGGTTTTAACATAGCTGTTGGAGGTGGCATGGGTATGACTTTTGGGAACCCTGAAACTTATCCCCGGTTGGCAACAGTGATTGGATTTTGCCCCAAAGATCAGGTTGTGGATGTTACCGAAAAAATTGTGCTGGTGCAGCGTGATTATGGCAACCGATCGGACCGAAAAAATGCTCGACTGAAATATACCTTGGATAGATTGGGTGTAGAAAAATTCGCCCAGGAACTGAACAATAGACTTGTTTATGAACTTCAACCAGCCAAACCTTACCAATTCGATTCAAATGGTGATGCATACGGCTGGGAAAAAGGAATTGAAGGCAACTGGCATCTTTCTTTGTTTATAGAAGGTGGTCGTGTTCGAGATGTTGAAAAATACAAATTAAAAACAGCTTTAAAATCGATTGCCGAAATCCATGAAGGAGATTTTCGCTTGACAGGCAACCAAAATCTGATTATTGCCAATGTTACTGAAGCTAAGAAAAAGCTATTTGAAAAAATATTAAACGAAAACGGAGTTCTTACCGATAAAAAGTTGACCGGACTGCGGCTCAACTCCATTGCCTGTGTGGCCTTGAATACCTGTAGCCTTGCCTTTGCAGAAGCTGAGCGATATCTGCCATCGCTCATCGATAAAATTGATGAAATTCTGATAGCCAATGGTATCGAAAACGAACCCATTGTAATAAGAATGACGGGCTGCCCAAATGGTTGTGGCCGACCATTCCTTGGAGAGATTGGGTTTGTTGGCAAAGCTCCGGGAAAATATAATTTGTATTTGGGTGCAGGATTTTCGGGCGAAAGGCTCAACAAATTATACAAAGAAAACATCGATGAGCAAGAGATTTTGAAAACATTAAGGCCAATATTGGAAGACTATGCAAAAAACCGATACAAATCGGAACGTTTTGGCGATTTTGTCATCCGAAAAGATTATTTGAAAGCTACTGTTCAAGGAATTGATTTTCACATTTAAAGCTATTGGATCAGAACCATTTCCACGAAATGCTTTGGAAAAGAATTAACTTAGGCAAAAAAAGGGAGTATCTGAGTATCAAATTTAATAGTAAAAAAAAGACCTATGCAATTTTTACCAATCTCAATCAATATAACCAACAAAAAAATCCTAATTATTGGTGGTGGCAGAATAGCCGGACATAAAATAGGATTTTTGGAACAATTCACAAGCAAAATTACCATTGTTGCCCTTGAAGTAATTGACTCAATTAAAGAGAAAGGATATCATTGCTCAGAAAAAGCGTACGAAAAATCAGATCTGGAAGGTGCTTTTTTAGTTTATGCTTGCACTAATATTATTGAATTAAACCTCAAAGTAAAATCTGATGCTGAAAGTCTTGGAATCTTAACAAATTTAGTCGATAATCCAAAATATTGCGACTTCGTTTCACCAGCCATTTATAAGCGCGAACATATTACAGTTTCGGTAGGATCGAATGCGCAGGAAGTGCATAGGGCTATTGCTGTACGGAATAAAATCAGGGATTTTTTTGAACTTGATCCGTCTGTGTTTTATCAACCTTTAAAATAATTTACTTGATATCAGTCAAGCTTTTATCTTTTATTGATAATCAAAATACTAAAAAAACATGAACCAATCAAAACAAATTCAATCTCAACAAAGCAATTCAATAAAAGATACAGTGACTTTAAATAAAGAACTCAAACAGCAATTTAAAAGTAATGATATCAGAACAAATTATGGAAAAGTCTGGTTGGTTGGGTTTGGGCCCGGCGATCCGGAACTGCTAACCATCAAAGGCTTGAAATTATTACAAACTGCCGATATTATTTTTTACGACGATCTGCTTAACAAAGAATATGTTGCAGAGTTCAAGGCAGAAAAAGTTTACGTGGGAAAACGAAAAGACAAACACAGTTTTGAGCAGAACGAAATCAATAAATTGATGGTTCAGGCTGCCATTTCAGGAAAAAAAGTGGTTCGGTTAAAAGGTGGCGACCCAATGATATTTGCACATGGAGGAGAAGAAATAGAATATTTGCGTCAAAACCAAATTGAAGTAAGTATAGTTCCGGGCATTACGACAGCCCTTGCAGCAGCAGCATACACTGGAATACCGTTAACACATCGCGGTCTGGCATCTTCAGTTACTTTTCTTTCCGGTCATTCAATAAAAAAAATGGAAATACCCAAATCGGGAACTTTGGTTCTTTATATGGGAGGTTCCAATTTACAAACCATTGCCAGTGAAGTAATTCGAAAAGGCTGGAATTCCAACACACCCGTTTTGTTGGCATACAATGTTTCGAATCCCGGCCAGGAAGAATATTATACAACATTAGAACAAATTATTAATGAACCAAAAATCTATAAAACACCTGTTATCATTATCATGGGCGATGTGGTGAGGCTTAAAACACAAACTTATGAAACGATTGAAAAGGGCATTTTGAATGATTCGGAATCTACAACGGCAATAAATCCAATGTTCAAAGAACAAAAACCGTCAATAAATTCACTAATTCCTTCAGGTATAGAAAATTTTAAACCACAAAAAAGCATGCATCCGGTTTCAAAACATAAGTTTGTGATTGAGAAAATTGAATCATGATTCTAATATTTTGTTGTGGATAAATTTCATATTATTTAGTAATTTTGATTGATAAAAATCAAAAACTAAATCCTATGAAATATTTAGAAGCATTATACGGCAGTCAATATTACGAATTAACCAATAACGGAAAAAATGGATCATCAGGCAGGCTAAATGGTAATCTTTTTTTAAGTGTTTTTATTATACTTGTATTCCTTTTAATAATTGCAATTTCAATTACCTTTTCATCAGGCTTTTCTGATGCGATGAACCATCTGTTTCATAGTTTATTTGGATATTCTTCGGGTAAAACAATTGGCAGGTTATTGGCAATTCCGCTCTTGTTTATCATTTATTTTTCTATTTCTAGAACAGTGGGTAGCGAAAGCAATTATCAAAAAATAGTAGACACATTTAATAGCTACCCCGAAGAAGAAAAGAAGAAAGCTACGATGAAAATTCTCAAACCATTTTTCATTGTACTAGGTGCCTTTTTTATACTTATGATGAGTAGTTTATTCCAACAATAAATCTAATCTACATTGCAAAACAAGAATAAACAAATGTGTGCAAGTTCAATTAGATATACCTGTAATTGGTAAAATATTCTGAAATAATTACAAAAATCATTATATTTAAATTTTAATTTAAATCCAATCTATATGAAAACTAGTACAATGGTAATGATTCTGGCAATTATAATCATAGTAATATTATTGATAATTAAAGTACTCAAATGGCCATTGATAATAGCAGGTTTGGCCATTTTAGGTTATTTGGGCTATTCCTATTTAAAGAAGAAAACAAACTAATTGGATTGCTTTTTAAGTGATCCTAAATTTAATTTTGGAAGGAATTCATTGTAATTGATTTAAATATAATTTGCTAAAGTTTTCCCTATAAAAAAAGCCCGTGCTATCAAACACGGGCTTTTAAACTCTGTGAACCCAGAAGAAACCGAACTTTTATTTTTTTCGCCGTCTGGCGACGGCTTAAAATGGATTGTTTCAATTGATATTGACAACTATACGCACACAGATTATTTTGAAGGTATTCGTGGATACATCGCTTCCATGTACAATTTAGAAATAGATAAATCCGGAAGGGATGTTTCAAGAGCTTGTTTTTTAGCTCACGACAAAAATGTTTTTATAAACCCCAAATACTTAAAATATGTGTGCTAAGAAAAACTTTAACCCCAATCATTGGAAAAATGCTGATGTTAAAAATAATTCACAGCATACAAAACCAGTAAATAACTGCAACAATCAAAACGAAGATGTTCTTAAAGTAATTTCCGAAATTGAGAAAAGCCAAACTGATATAACCGAAAATTACGAAACCTGGTTAAAAATTGGATTTGCATTTTCTTCAGAATTTGGTGAACAAGGAAGGGATTATTTTATCAGAGTAAGCCGTTTTTACAACGGTTTTAACCAGACAATTTGTAATAAACAGTTCGACAAATGTTTAAAATCACAACGTTCTGGGGTAACAATACGCTCTTTCTTCGAAATCGCTAAGAATGCAAACCTCAATATAAAGAATGCGAACTCCGGTAATTTAATAAATGCAGTAAAACCAGCCACACAAAATACCACTCACCTAGAAAAGCAAGAGGAAACGCCTGTTTTTCCACAATCTGTGTATGATAATTTACCAGCATATCTTTATGATGTTTGTAAAGTTTTTAAATCCGACAGGGAAAAAGACATCGTTTTATTAGGCACAATAACTGCTTTGAGCACTTGTTTAGATAAAGTTTACGGTTATTATAACAACGATAAAGTTTTCCCTAATTTGTATTTATATGTAACAGCCCCGGCAAGTGCAGGGAAAGGTTCATTGAAATATTGCAAAAACTTAATAAATCACATTCACGAAGATTTAAAATCATTGGGTAAAGAAATGATGAGCCTTTTTAATAGGGATACCGTACTCTACAACCTGGAGAAAAACAAAAATCCAGATACTGAAAAGCCCAAAGAACCACCTACAAAACTTTTGTTTATCCCTGCAAACATCAGTTCAACAGGAGCATTCCAATTAATAAATGATAATGAAGGTAGAGGAATAATCTTTGAAACTGAAGGAGACACGCTGGCAAATTCTTTTAAGTCCGATTATGGTGATTATTCTGATGGATTTAGAAAAGCGTTTCATCACGAAACCATTTCATATTACAGGAGAACAAACCGCGAATATGTGGACATTTTAAAACCCAAACTATCTGCAGTTCTGACGGGAACACCAAAACAAATTTTGACCTTAATTCCCGATACCGAAAACGGTCTGTTCTCTCGTTTTATGTTTTACAGTTTTACACTGGTACCAATTTGGAACAATGTTTTTCAAAAACAAACCAACAATGGTTTCGATGAATATTTTAACAAGCTAGGTGAGCGATTCTATATACTATATCAGGAATTCAAAAAATCAAATGAAATTGAATTTCTTTTTACAGACAGTCAGCAAATGCAATTCAATCAATACTTTGAGAAAAACCAGGCTGATTTTATAAGCTTATTGGGTGATGAAGCTGTCGCTTCAGTTCGTCGATTAGGCCTAATCTTTTTTAGAATTGCAATGATACTTTCAACAATGCGGATTTTTGAAACAACAGAATTAGCTAGTCCATTGTATTGTGATAATACCGACTTTGAAAACACAAAGCAAATCATTGACATTCTTTTGCAACATTCAAAAAAAATGTTTTTGTACATCAAATCAAACAACCCGGATATGGTTGCCGATAATATGAAAACCAAATTCTTTGAACAATTACCAAATGAATTTTCACGACAACAGGCGATTGACATTGCAAAATCGTTGGAAATATCTGAACGCACAGCTGATAAATATCTTAAATCATTCATTGGTAAATATTTAGAAAGGGCAAATACTTATGGTCACTATAAAAAGGCAGCCGTGCAAAGTGTGCAAACTGAACAAAGTGTGCAAAGTATCCAAATCTGACACTTTGAACTTTGCACACTTTGCATACTTTGTATGCTTTGTATCTGTGCAAACCTGTATTATTCTCCTTTCAACATAGGCCAAATATTACAGTTGAATACTGTTTACAATCATTAATAAATCTTAAGAATTCTTAAGTAGACACGGTTTTAGGCTTAATCGATAAGCCTGCAAAACTTGCCGGTAACATTCATATAAACTTCAATGGTAGCCGAAATATTCACCCATTTCGAAAGTGACTTTATTCCTTCATTAGGACAAAACAATATTATACACTATTGTAAAATAATTCAGTACCATGAATCAATTTAAAGCATTGGTAATAAAAGTATTCTATACATATTCAAATAATAACAAATGCAGGTTATTTTGAAAAACCTGCATTTGTTATATTTAAATGTAAAGAGCATGATTCATGAATTGTTCAAATAAGAAAACATATTAATACCAATGGATATTTTACCTTTTTCAAAATATTCACTTTATTTTTTTACTTTTATATTATATCTCATCTATCAATCATAGTAGTAAAATGTCATTATTCCAAAAATCTGTCGAAAAAAAATACCTAAGTGAACTAGATACTTCAATTATAGAAAAAAAGTTCATCGAATTTAAAACCTACTTCGGGAATCCTCAAATACAGGAAAACATAAGAAATTCAAAAGAAGAACAATTCCAGGAAGGCTTTTTACGGGAACTTTTTGTTAAGATTTTAGGATATACATTAAATCCCGACCCTAACTTCAACCTTACTACAGAATTAAAAAATATTTCCAATGCAAAAAAGGCAGACGGTGCTATCTTAAAAGGCACGGATGCTATTGCCGTCATTGAGCTAAAATCAACAGATACAACCGACCTTGGTTCAGTCGAAAGCCAGGCGTTTGGATATAAAAACCACCACCCAAAATGTGTTTATGTTATTACTTCCAACTTTGAGAAAATCAGGTTCTATATACAAAATGCGGTGGAATACCTTGAATTTGATTTATTCCAACTCACAAAAGAACAATTTTCATTGCTCTGGCTTTGCCTTTCAAAAGAAAAACTGCTTTCAGATGTTCCACTGAAAATAAAGGAATCATCAGTATTACAGGAAGAAAACATTACTAAAAAATTATATGCTGATTATTCCAGGTTTAGAGAGGCAATTTATAATAATCTGGTAAAGAATAATCCAGATAAAGATAAATTACTGCTCTTTAAAAAGACACAAAAACTACTCGACCGCTTTTTATTTATCTTCTTTGCCGAGGACAGGCTATTGGTTCCACCAAATTCAATAAGTCAAATTATTGAAAAATGGAAAGATGATATGGATTTTGGTGATAAAAAGCCGCTATATTCAATTTTTAAACAATATTTCCATGTACTAAATATTGGTAGGCCAAAGAATGGAATACGTCAGGAAATATTTGCATATAACGGAGGCCTTTTTGTTCCGGATGAAATTCTTGATAATATTTCAATAGATGATGAAATCCTTCACGAACATACATTAAAACTAAGTGCATACGATTTCGAAACCGAGGTAGATGTAAACATCCTGGGACATATTTTCGAACATTCATTAGGTGAAATTGAAAACGTACAAGCAGAAATTAAAGGCGAAAAAGTAGACCAGCAAAAGACCAGGCGAAAAAAAGACGGTATTTTCTACACCCCAAAATACATTACCAAGTATATTGTAGAAAATACAGTTGGGAAACTTTGCTCTGAAAAACGAAATGAACTCGAAATTATTGACGAAGAATATGCCAAAGGAAGGAAGAACCGTAAGAAAGAAACCATCAAAGCCCTTGATGAAAAATTAATTGCTTATCGCAATTGGATGCTATCACTAACCATTTTAGATCCCGCTTGCGGTTCTGGTGCATTTCTAAACCAGGCTCTTGAATTCTTAATTAAAGAACACCATAAAATAGATGAACTTCGGGCCCAGTTATTCGGGGGCAGCATAATTTTCTCTGATATCACAACAGATATTCTTGAAAAAAATATTTTCGGTGTAGATTTAAACGAAGAATCCGTTGAAATAGCAAAGCTTTCACTTTGGTTGCGCACAGCTCAAAAAGGCCGCAAACTAAATGCTTTAAACAACAATATCAAATGTGGTAACTCATTAATTGATGATCCCGAAGTGGCAGGCGATAAAGCATTTAATTGGCATACTGAATTTCCGGGTATTTTTAAGAAGCAAGACAAAAAAGCCTGGCATGTAACATTTTGCCTGTACGCATCAAGAGCCGCCGCTGTGCGAACTGAGGGGTTAACCCCTCAGTACCTGAAGAAAAAAGAACCCGGCTTTATTGCACCAACTTATCCCGAACTATCAATAGCGGAGCAGGAAATCTTAGCTGAGGAATTATACAAATCCTCTAAAGAATACAATTTGAATATATTAGAATGTAATATTTGTTCCGATCATATACATTCAATTATTGTTTGCCAAGAGGAAGAACTAAGCACTTTGGTTGGCAAATGGAAAGGGCGCACTGCCTTTACCTACAACCGACGGGTTAACCCGTCGGTTGAGGACAAACCGGCAATGTATGCCGATGGTACAAAAGAAAAATTCTGGGCTAAAAGTTTCCATCCGGTGTTGATTGAAACACCAGAACAATTCGAAAATACAGTCAATTATATTAGAAACAACAGAATAAAGCACAATCTACCGCTGGCAACTGACGGGTTAACCCGTCAGTTGAAGGAAATAGTCTGTACATATGAACACGGTTTTCGGGATGAATATAACGGTGGTTTTGATGTGGTGATTGGAAATCCGCCTTATGGTGCAACTCTTTCAAAACAAGAAAAAGACTTTTTAAAACTGAAGTATCGAATTACTGAATATAACTATGATACATATAATTTCTTCTTTGAACAATCAATTAATATCTTAAAATACAATTCATATTTAGGTTTTATTACACCAAACACATTTCTTGTAGTTGAAAATGGAATTCTATTAAGACGGTTTTTATTTAAAGAGAATAAGCTAATAGAATTATATGAAACATTTGATGTATTTCCTGATGCAGTAGTTGAACCTATTTCTTCTATAATTCAAAAAAAAACAGCATATGAAGATGATTTCTTCAGTGTTCTATTAGATTCCCGTGATAAAAGTAAATTCAATAAACAGTTCTTCAAACATAAAAATATTTATAGAAAAGAAAATTTAATATTTAATTATAGGGAAACAGAGCAAGAAAATCAGTTGTATTTAAAAATCACTCAAGTATCTAAACCACTTGTACACTTTGCCAAAGTTACTGCTGGGATTAAACCATATGAGAAAGGTAAAGGAAATCCACCGCAATCCTTGGAAGTTGTTGAAAAAAAACCATTTAATTCTTTTGATGCCCAAGATAATACTTGGTACAAATTGATAAGAGGAACACAAGTAAATAGGTATTTGATTCAATGGGATGGTGAGTATTTAAAATATGGTGATTGGTTAGCAGCACCTAGAAATCCTGTTTCTTTTTTTAAACCCAAAATTGTTATTCGCAGAACTGATGATAAGTTATTGTGCTCATTTGATGAAAATAAATATGTATGTCTTAATTCTATTCATTGTTTGCAAATTAATTCTAATACCTTAAATTATAAATTTTTACTTGCTCAAATTAACTCTAAATTATGTAATTGGTTCTTTCAACAAGAGAATTTTCATATGGTTGGTAAACCACTTGCTGAAGTAAAAGTTGTCTTTGTTGAAAGACTTCCAATTTTTATGCTAGAATCAGAAATGCAACAAATATTTATAGAGAAAGTAGATATTATGCTTTCCCAAAATAAAACACTTCAAGAAACAGATACCAAATTCCAACGAAGTATAAAACGAAAATTCAGTTTAGATGTTTTTTCTAGAAAGTTAAAGGAATGGTATGCAAATTCTTACAAAGATTTTATTGCAGAATTGGGAAAAGCTAAAATTAAACTTTCACTTTCAGAAGAAGCAGAATGGGAAGACTATTTTATTCAAGAGTCAAGAAAAGCAATAGAATTGAAATCCGAAATAGAAAAAACCGACAAAGAACTTGATTTGATGGTATATCACTTATATGAATTAACATACGAAGAAGTGAAAATTGTTGATCCAGATTTCCAGTTAAGTAAAGAGCAATATGAATCAAATCAACTCGCGATTACAATTAAAAACTAAAATAAAAAGATGAGCAAATAGACCAAATGGTTTACCAGCTTTATGGTTTAACTGAAGAAGAAATTGCAATTGTGGAAAAAACAAATTGAAAACTAAAAACAAATCTTCATCAAATATGAAAAGTGAAATAGTTCAGTCATTGACCAATGATTTTGAAGGCAATGCAAAAAATATTGACGGTGTTGAATGTTGGTTTGCACGCGATTTACAAAAATTATTAGGTTATAGCCAGTGGCGTAATTTTGAGCTTGTAATTGACAAGGCAAAAATTGCTTGTCAAAATGCAGGCCAGCAAATAGATGAACATTTTGCTGACGTCAGCAAAACGATAGACATGCCCAAAACAGCTACAAAAGAGATCGATGATTTATTATTGACCCGTTATGCGTGTTATCTGATAGCTCAAAACGGCGACCCACGAAAAGAACAAATTGCATTTGCGATGAATTATTTTGCAGTGCAAACGCGTAAATTTGAAATTATTGAAAAACGCATAAATGAGTTTGAACGACTTATCGCACGTCAAAAACTTACCGACACTGAAAAATTATTATCGGGTTTGATATTTGAGCGTACCGGAAGCGATAAAAGTTTCGGTATAATTCGCAGCAAAGGTGATGAAGCATTGTTTGGCGGATATACAACTTCACAAATGAAAATCAAATTAAAAATTCCTGAAAACCGTCCATTAGCCGATTTTTTACCAACAATTACCATAAAAGCAAAAGATTTTGCTACCGAAATCACCATCCACAATGCCAAAGAAAAAACGATGAAAACCGAAAAACAGATTACAGACGAACATATTACCAACAATAAAGGAGTTCGTAATTTGTTAAAAGAACGTGGAATTATACCTGAAAATCTTCCGGCTGATGAAGACATTAAAAAGTTAGAACGTCGTTTAAAACAAGAGGATAAAAAAATATTAGATAATACTGAAACATTCAAAGAAAAAACAGACGAAACTGAATAAATATTGGAATAAGGTAAAAAGTACAATGAAACTTTTTATTCATTCTAAATGGTCTCATGAAAAAATATTTGATATTTATATAAGGAAAAAATAGGAATAATTTAAAACAAATGTTAAAATAAATTCACTCATAAGTAAATTTTGTGTATAATTGCAAAACAATAATAAATGAATTTAGAACTTGTAAAATTAATAGAATTTAGTGGAGAAGAGGCTTCAATCTACACATTACTGGATATTGATGAAGAAAAAACCTTATTCGACAAATTTATTTTAGAAAATAAAAATTCATTTAAAAGTGAAATAAAAAACATTCTTATGCGTTTAAATTCCATCGGGAAGAAAACGGGTGCAAGAGAACAGTTTTTTAAACTTAAAGAAGGTAAGCCTGGCGATTTAGTTTGTGCTTTATACGATGAACCAGATAGCAATTTAAGATTATATTGCATCCGATTTGGAAAATCACTGATTGTTTTAGGTGGCGGAGGACACAAACCAAAAACAATAAAAGCATTACAAGAAAACCCAAAATTAACTGCAGAAAATAAAATCTTAGTAAAAGTATCAAATGAGATTTACAAACGCCTTAAAGACAAGGATATATTTTATACAAATGATGGATTGGATTTTGAAGGTGAATTAGAGTTTGAGATATAAAGTAAAAACCAAAAGAAATGAGCAAAGCAAAAAATTATTCAAGCGGTTTATTAACAGATTTACTAAGCGAAATATCTGTTGAAGAGCAAGAAACCACCGACAAAAGAATGATGCTTGCTTCAAGAATTGATGAAGCTATAAAAGCAAAAGGCTGGAAAAAGAAAGATTTCGCAGCAGCAATGAATAAACTGCCTTCCGAAATATCAAAGTGGCTCAGTGGTACCCATAATTTTAATTCTGACACCTTATTTGATATCGAAAATGTATTAGGCATTAAATTGATAAACATATTTGATTCACCTAAAGAGCAGGTTTTTATATTCAAATTAAATGTCACTTCAAGAATAAAATTATTGATGCCTAAATGTTTTTCAGATTTTTCTGGTGCAATTCCATCAGTTAATTGGATTCAAAAATCACTGCCTGAAATCCAAATTGATTCAAAAAAACAAATAATTCAATACGCATAATGAAAGTACCTGACCAAAATATTGAATTTCAATTAAAAGCAATTGAAATATTAGATGTAAATATAAAACATCCGGCAATTCAATTTAATGAACCAACGCTCTTTCATTTTAATATCAACATAGAGCACAAAATAAATCCTGATAATAATCTGGTAATTGTAATTGCTTTGATTAACATTGTTCACGAAGACAAAGAAACAAATCTGGCATCATTAAAATCAAGTTGTATTTTCGAGATTGTAAACTTTAATGAATTTTACAATAAAAAAACAAATCAGGTATCTTTTCCTGAAAACCTTTTAGTAACATTAAATTCTATCACTATTTCAACTGTAAGAGGTATAATGTTCTCCCAATTTAAAGGAACATTCCTGCACAATGCTATTTTACCAATTATCGACCCTAAGAATTTCAAATACCAGAATCTATAGGAATAAATAAATGCTTGTTATTTAATTTACCCAGAAACAAAAACTGAAATTGGGAATGGTTGATTTGGAGCATGTAAAGGATTAAAAGTATGAGAACTGCTCAAGGTAGTTTGAAATTGAAAAGCCCCGCGTAAATGGTTACATTATAACTAAGTTGAAGATAAAATTAATAAAGATAAGGCAGAGATTAAGTCGGACGGTTAATTTTCTTTATCCTTCCAATTAGGTCTATGCTTTGTTTAAAATAATCGATATTGATTTCTTCTTTCCCATTTTGTTTATCGTTTTCAAATGCTTTCCAATTTTTTATATGCCGGCTTAAAATATTGGTTCCATTTACTTCATCCAAATATTTAATAGCTGCAATAACAGCTGCCTGATCATAATATAAATTATGCTGTTTTAGGTAGTAATCAAGGTAAATGTCTAAGTATTCATTTCCTCGATCGTTATTAAAAGAAGCCAAGGCTAAAGCATAAGTTCTGCCTGCATAAGTTAATTCGCTTTTGAGTAAATGAATTCCAATTACATCAATAAATTCCTGTTTGTTTTTCAATGCAGCAAAATAAGCACCTACAGCCCTGTTTCTCCAATTGCTATTGCCAAGGTTGTTCTGAATTACTTCTTCGGTTATTTCTGGAACTATTTTTTCCATCAGCTTAAACCATTCTTCATCGTGCCTGCTTAACTGCATGTAATACGGAATAACCCATTTATCAATAAAAGCCTGGTCCGAAATTGACTTGCTTTTATAAGCTATTAATTCTGTAAATGGATTTTTACCTGCTTTCATCGAAGAAGCAAGATGGTTTCGTAATTCTGACAGGTTAATTTTATTCATGGGACTTTTATTAAGTGATGGATATAATTTAACTATGATGATTCACTGCTATAAATATAGCAAATATTCCTGATGATTTTGGAACTGGATTGATTTATTGTTGTGTTATTTTCTTGTCATATATATTTAGATATTAATGAAATTTGTTTAATTGCCTGAAAGTATGACCTTTGCAGAACATGGAATTAATTTGAAAAATACTCATTTGTGAGGCAGAACCTAAGCCAAGCAAGTAGAAACTTTAGTTAATAAATAGTTGTGTTACAACTATTTTTAATTTAATTTTAATCTAAAATCTAAACCAATCAATTTGATCCTATGCTAAAAGATTTGGAAATTTTAAAACAATTTGAAGAACAAACCGGACGAAAATTCATTGAGCTCCCTTTTAATAAAATATATGATCTTGAAAAAAATGAATATACACTTTCAGAATTAAAAGAATATTATCATGGGTCTTGTGCCTATTCACTTGATAATGATGGAAATATATTTGCATTATTAATAGAATGCCCATTATCAGATATATTTGATTATTTAGATATTAATAAATTAACAGAACTGCTCTTTTTAAGTTTGATTAACGGGAATCTTTGCACAATACCTTCGTTATCAAAATTAGTTAAGTTACAGCATCTTGATTTAAAAGGAAATAAAATCATTGATACTTCATTTCTATCAAATTCAAGCAATTTACGATTTCTAAACCTAGGTTGGAATCAAATAGAAAACATCTCCTATTTGTCCGAATTAAATGTTTTGAATATACTAAATATAAAAAGTAATAATGTTTCTGATATTTCACCATTACAAGATTTAACGAATTTAACTTTCCTCGATTTAAGCTGGAATCAAATATACGATATTTCTATTTTGGCAGGTTTATCCAATTTGAATTTCCTCAATTTAGGTAAAAATCAAATAAAAGATATTTTCTTTTTGTCAGGATTAAAAAAAATCAAGTTGCTTAATTTGAGTAGACAACAAATCACAGACATCTCATTTTTAACAGAGTTAACTAATTTGGAATATCTTGATTTAAGTTTTAATAAAATTATTGACATTTCATTTTTATCACAATTGTTAAATATAAAGAGCCTTTCTTTATATAATAATCTGGTTGCTGAGATTTCCTGTCTAATAAATTTGACAAGTATGAAATCACTTGATTTAGAAGGAAATCAAATTACTGATATTTCTCATTTATCAAAGTTAATTAATTTAAGCACCCTCAATTTAAATAATAATCAGATTAAAGATATTGCCCATTTAGTAGACTTGACTAATCTGAAATCTCTTGATTTAGGAAAGAATCGAATTATAGAGATTTCTTATTTATCAAGGTTGATTAATTTAAAGTCCCTTATTCTAAATGATAATCAAATCACTGATATTTCCTATTTATTGGACTTGACCAATTTAAAATTTCTAAATTTAGAATCTAATAGAATCAAAGATATTTTCTTTTTATCAGGATTAATCAATTTAGAATCACTTTCTATAAGTGAAAATAAAATCAAAGATTTTTTTCCTATAGCGAGTTTATTCAATTTGAAATTTCTCAGATTAAGAAAAAATCAAATGAAAGATATTTCTTTTTTAACTGGATTAATCAAATTAGAATCACTTGATTTACAAAGAAATGAAATCATAAATATTTCTTATCTAACAAGATTAATTAATTTAGAAAAACTTGATTTAAGTTTTAATCAAATCAATGACGTATCTTTTCTATCTGGACTGACTATTTTAAGATCACTTGATTTGCGTTTTAATCAAATTAACGAAATTTCTTCTTTATCGAGACTTAATAGGCTGGAGTCTTTTTATTTATGCAGAAATTTAATAAATATTTTTCCAGAATTTGTATTAGAATTCGAAAAATTAGTGGATTTTGATCTTTCATCTAATCCAGTTGAAGATATAGAACAGGAATTCCTAGAATACAATTTATTTAATGATAGATTGTTTCATAATAGCATTGAGAAAATAAAAGATTACTATACTTTACTTGATGCTAGGGGTTATAAAACCAACCAGCAGGTAAAATTATTGCTATTGGGAAATGGACGAGTTGGAAAAACTTCGATAATGAAATCTTTATTTGATGAAGAATTACAAGATAATGAACCTTCTACACATGGAATAACACAGCGTACACTTTGTTTCCCCACAGAAAAATATCCTGAACTTCAAGTCCAAATCTGGGATTTTGGTGGACAAGAAATTTATTTTGGAACCCACAGGTTATTTATGAATCATAAAACCCTTTATTTCTTGGTATGGGATAATGAATCTGAAACTACGGATTACCATCATGATGAAAAAGGCAAGATGTTTCCAAATTATCCTATCGCCTTTTGGCTTGATTATATAAGTACTTTTTCACCAAATAGCCCAATTATTTTGATACGCAACAAGGATGATGATCATACAAAAAGACCCCATCCTCAATACCAACAGTTAAAAGAAAAATATAAAATAGTTGATTTTATTGATTACTCTGCAAAAAATCCTAAACATAAGTTAGAACTTATTGAGATGCTTATAAAGCATTTAGAATCTATGCCTCAACTTGGCCGGAAAATACCAAAACCATGGTATAACATTCGTCAAGAGCTTCAGAAATTAGCTAAGGAGGTAAATAATAAATACATAGAATACAATTTTTATCATCAATTATGTAAAAAAGAGAAAATCTCTGAAATTTCAAAAAGCTCAGAAAGAAGTTTACTTGAATATTTGCATGCAACAGGTGTATTATTCTATGATGAAAAAGTTTTTGATAAAAAGATTATTTTAGATCAGAAATGGGCTGTTGATGCAATAAATACTTTATTCGATCGAGAACATTATTATGAACTGAAATCTGAGACGAAAGGCGTTTTTACAAGAACACAATTGAATAAATATGTTTGGGAAAACATTCCTATAAAAGAGCAGGTACTCTATTTGGAATTTATGCAATCATGCGATTTATGTTTTCCTATAATTGACAATTCTTTCAATAAAGAGCAGATATATGTTGTACCGCAATTATTGCCTGAGAATGATAAAAAGCAATTAGAAGCATTCAAAACTGATGATAATAAAAGTGTTTATTTTATTTATGATTACAAATACTTTCATATTGGAATTTTCCACAGGTTTATAGC
The DNA here is from genome assembly GCA_025361565.1 of Bacteroidota bacterium. Taxonomy (GTDB): domain Bacteria; phylum Bacteroidota; class Bacteroidia; order Bacteroidales; family NBLH01; genus NBLH01. The sequence continues at coordinate 56,525 of JANYKN010000005.1, forward strand.
TCGAATAGCAAAAAGGATAAGAAATAAAGAAGAGGCCGTTTTTTATTCAAACCTTATTTCATTATCCTACTCTGATAATGCTACAAATGCTACAATCTTTTATCAAAAAGAGTTGGGATCCAAAAACTGTGAAATTGGAAGAATCATTATCAAAGTAAATGGAAATAAGCGCGCCATATTTTTACACGAAATAAAAGAGAAATTTAAAGATTTAAATCAGAATACCTCTGTCAATGAACTGGTTTCAATAGATTATGTGAACACTATAACATATGAAAAACTAAATAAAAATCACGAGGCAGGTATAACGGAAGATATTTCAATTGAAGGGAATAAAATTAAAATTAAGGATTTCGATGAGTTCATTAATATTCCAGAGCTTGATGATAAAAAAAATGATGATAAAAACCTTACTGTAATTAATAATTCAGCCAATCAGATATTAAATAAAATTATATACTCACTTAATCAGGCTGTAGATAATGCAAAACAACAAAGTTTATTGCGTGAAGATTTAAAAACAGGTGAGAAGGGTGAAGATAAAAGAACTAATTTTATTAAAATAATATTACAAAGTTCATTAAATCCTTACTACCATTTTGATGAACAAAACAAAGGTGGTATTTCAGGTAGTGGTAATTCTGAAGGAAATATTGATATTGCAATCTTTGATAAAAACAAGTTGAAAATTTCTTTAATAGAAGCATTAATACACAGAGACAAAAAGTATTTTATTGATCATTTTAAAAAGTCAATTAAAAATTATAATCAATTAAAACACAAGTTTATATTTATAATTACATATTGCGAAACTAATAACTTTGACATTGCTTGGAGAGATTACCTCAATTGGTTAAAAGAAATAACTAATTTAAAGGGCTTTGAAGATATAAGTGCAATGTCAGAAAACCAGTTTATTAAAATATTGGATTCAGAATTTCAATTGGATAATGATCAAATTACAAGAGTATATCATTTGTTTGTCGATTTTTCAGGTGGACATTATAAAATTGGATGATATTTAATTTCAAATATTTACTTTAAATAGATTGTAGTTTCAATAGTTTTTATAATTTTATACTTGAAGATAAAAAAACTTATGTTAAATAAAGAACTTAAACATTGGTGCTATTTAGATTTTGAGCATGACAAAAATTCACTAGTTGGTGTAATTAAATCTATTAAACAAAATCCTTTGAAAATTAGTATTGTAAAAACAGAACCAGCTAAATCTAATTGGGAATCTACAATAAAAATAGATAGAGAACTTGTAAACTTTACTTTATTAGAAAGCACTTTTCAAAATGCAACAATTGAAACTGAAATTCAAATAACCGATACACCTATTTACTTAATAATAGAATGAGAGCTTGTACTATTATTAATCCAATTTCAATAATTTCATATAAAGGAATTGCCCAATTAAATCTTCGTTAAATAGAATTTTATATTTTGTAGCAATTTTTTTATTTACATCAAATACCTCTCTTGGATTTAGTATATAACAAACTGTTACCTTTGGTAGGAGTTTACAATTAATTTTTGAAGATAAATCAATAATTGAAAATTCAAATCTTCCAATTTCAACAGATTGTATCAATTGATTTATTTCTAAATCGATTTCAGCATAAATTGATTTTGCTTTCACTATTTTGAATTAGATTTTCATTAGAAAAAAAGAAATGCTAAGGATCATTTCTTTATAATACGATTAAGAAGTTTTGAGCGTAGGCTATTATCTATTTTTTCTATCTCTACAGATAATGTAAATTACCAGCACAAACCATAAGATATTCATTTCAATTTTGGCTTTTAAAATTGTATTTCGTCAATGCATCCCTTAGTGATGCCAACCCGTCTGATCAAAATCAGAATTTTATTTTTTACAAAGGTAAATCATAATTCTACTGCTTGCAAGGATTTTTAAAATGATTTATTTCTTTTGCATTATAGTTCTAATTTTACTTTATTTCTAGAATAATCCCATATGGTTATAGAATTCTCAAATACCCAATTTAGCATTTCTAAGTTATTTGATCCGTAAGACCAAATGGGGTGCCTTGATGTTAGTAGTAAGTATAAAAATATGTATTATTCTCCACAACTTCTTTAATAGGCATATTATAACTATTGTACGTAAAATAATGGGATTGTTCAGTTACATTTGGACTATTAGGAGAGTATTTGATGTATACTTTTGTATAATTATTTACATTTAAAAAGTTCTCAACAGAAAAATAAGATTTGACATAGAAAAGCCCTCTATATGGGTTTACTTTAGCATCATATTCAAAATCATATTCATCCAAAAATGAATTATTTCGGTAAGTAATTGACTTAATTATATTTGAACTAGTATAGGTGAATTCTGTTGAATCTTTACTTATTGGATTATTATAAGTTTCTACCATATATTTTATTTGATTACCATTATAACCGAATTTAATTACATCAGGTCCTAATTCCCAATCTAATGCTTCATTTATCCTTTCAATAGGTAGACCGTTATCATTTAATTTGTACGAATATGCTAATTTGCCTTCACCAGCATCACCATAGGTAGCTTTATAAATTGCTATTTTGTTTTTATAGTATTTAAAAGTATATTTATCATAATAGTAGAAGATATATTTAACTCTTTTATTTGTATCGTATATAATGCTATCTAATTGACTAATACCTCCAGTATAAGTTTCTGAATATCCTTTAAGCATTTTTGATGATGTAAAGATTGGATTTTTTGTAAGATCTGACTCTACTTCAACATTAGGTTCTACTTTGTCCTTTTCACAAGAATGGATTGATATCATAATTATGATAAAAGAAAATAGGTACAATATTTTAATTTTTCTCATCTTATTTTGTTTTTTAAAGGTTAAATTATTTTGTATAATTATGCAAGCATCCTCAGCATTATTATGGTCTATTTGAATAATTCTTTTATTTTCTCAATATTTAACGTATCTTTAATCTGATTTTCAGTTAATTTGCCTTGATTTAACATCAATTGATATTCAGAAAGTAATGCTTTATCCTGCCAGAATTTTACTAATTTTCGGAGTAATACAGGATTATTTTCCGATTCAATATTTATTTGATTTGCTTCATTTGCTGTCATTTTTTTGTAGTTTTTAGTTATTGTAAAACAATCTTTCTAGTTTCAATTATATTGTTCTTGTTGTCAATTATGTATACAAAATAAATCCCATTACCGCTCCAATCTGATAGGTTTAAAAATGATTCTTGTTGGTTTATTGGTGTAATAAACATTTGTTGGCCTCCTGAATTTGTTATTTTTAGATTATATCCATTCATAATTGAATAATTACCATAATTAATAGTTATATGGTCTCTAGCAGGGTTGGGGTATATTTTAATCGCGTTCAAATTATGTGGTGGATTTATTCCAGTCAATACTGCATCAATAATTAAGGTATCTTTTACTGAAACTAAAACAGTATCTTTTACTGTTACGATTTTTTCGATATCTGTATGATATTTAAAAATACCAGTAGTATCATTACCGGAGCCTATTAGGTACCAATTAATTGAGTCAGGTGAAGCTAAAAAACTGAAAGTTTGATTCCAACTATCAAAACCTTTAATATTTAAAAGCATACTATCGATTTTCAACTTTTGACCAAGGTCTATTATTATATAATGTGGATTGCTAAAATCAGGACCTACGTCTGATCTATTGCTTGACCATCTTGAATATTCATTATTATCTACTGCATTTTTTGGAAGATCACCATTACAGCTATTGGCATAAGAAGGTTTATTTAACGCAATATTTACTCCTTGTTTATATGCTTGAATCTCATAAACATTTACTTGTCCATTATCTTGAGAGTAAAATGACTCATATTTAATATATCTAAATCCACTTAATGGTAATGGTAGGAATTTATACGGTATTCCCCTGTATGCAGTGTCAATTTTCACAATTGTATCGGTTTGAACTAACACCTGATAGTTATCTTTCATATACAATTGATTCACTTGACTTGCATCAAGTGCAACTGAATATATCCTAACATTATCAATAGTTCCACTGAAATATTGGACAGCTCCATTTGCATCCCTACCAATAGCTACTGAATTACCAATATAAGAGATAAAATCTCCAGATGCAGATGATTGTTTAATCAGACCACCATCCAAATAAATTTTTGCTGTTGTTCCATCCCACACAGCAGCTATATGATGCCAATTACCATCAATTGAGTTTGTATTTGTATAAGTAGGATAATAAGTGACAACGTTATTTTTTGAAAGGTATAGTTCCAAACCAATTCCATTATAAGGATCAATCTTTAAACCAAAACCATTGTACCTATTCCGGACAATAGTTTGATAAGTTGTGCTTATATTTTTCTTGACAAAGCATGAAATAGTTAATGCACTTTGAGGATTTAGTTTTGAATTTATTCCAAAATCAATATAATTATCAGTTCCATTGAATGAGTAAGCACTATTTTCAACTCCATTCTTATCTGGTGTTGGAGTGGCTCCATATATTATTCCATTATTTTGGTGTCCACTTGCATCAATTGCTTGTTGATTAAAAGGATAAAACCCAATTAAACCATTTGTTGGAATTTGGGCTTTAGTTATTTTGGTATAAGCAATACAAACAATAATTGTAAGAAGAATTTTAATTTTCATAACCATTGATTTTATTATAATATAAGAAAAGTACTCATTATTATCAAAGTACGCGACACGGTTTTTTTAACGTAGCTTTTTAACGATTTATCGTTAATTAATAAATGAAGTAAAATTGAAAAATTGAGCTTGTGTAATCAGTTAAGTTGCCCTTTTAACCAACAATTGAATGGTTACTTTTGTACCAGCAACAGTACTATTATGGTGTAAGTCCATAATTTCAATCAGGTGAGCTTTGGTTTTGTTTTTTTCGTTCAAAAGTGCCAGCCTTTGTTCAATATTTTTAAGTCCCAGGCTGTTGTGGTTTTTAGAGCCGACCGTGGAAGAAAAAGATCGCCCAACCCCGTTGTCTTCTACAACTATTTTCAGAATATCATTTTGTATGCTGAAATCAACGGTTATTTGTCCTTTGGATTTTAAATGCAGTATACCATGTTTAATTGCATTTTCGATAAGGGGCTGCACCAGCATGGGTGGCAAAAGTATGCTTGCATCATTTGTGTTATCGAAAAAAGTGATTTCGAGTTTTTCTTTAAACCTGTTTTTTTCGAGTTCACTGTATTTTTTCAAAAAATCAATTTCTTTGCTTAGATGAATGTATTCTTCGGTAATGTTTTCGAGATTGGTGCGGATAACACTTGCCAGTTACCCAGGTTTATCAAGGAGTCTTCTTTGTTCTGGGCAAGTAATAATCCCTGAACAGATGTTAACGCATTAAATATAAAATGCGGGTTCATTTGCAATTGCACCGATCTTAATTTTATTTCGTTGAAGCGTGCTTCCCGTTCCACTTTTTCGTTTAATTTATTTTCTTTGGCCTTGTAGTAATTTCGTGCGAGTCTACTAATTAATGCAGACAATAACATAATTATAGCTAATACAAACCACCATGTTTGCCAAAATGGAGTTTTTACTTTAAACGAAATTGCTTCGCAATAAGTTTGATGATCTTCTTTATTGTAAACCTCCATACGTATATTATAATTTCCCGGTCTTATGGATTGCAGGTTTATTTGGCTACCAGTTATCCATTCGCTGTTGTTTATCCTGTATCTGTACACTATATTGTGTGCGTTTGGGTATTTGGTAACAAAAAACTCAAATGATATATTTTTGGCAGAAAAGGGTAATTTTGTGCCCTTTAACCTGTTAATTTCAATCTTTACACCGTTCAGTTCCACATTACGGTAATTAACATTTAAAAATGATTTATAAAAATTGTATCCGTTAATTCTAATTATCTTATCGGGAGTATGCACATATATATTTCCTGACTTATCTTTTACCGGCGATGTTGCCGATATCCATTCATATCCGTTATATTGGTTGTAGAAGAATTCAAACTCTGGTTTTTTCGAATATAGACTTGCTGTTGAAATGATATTCAAACCCTTATTGGTTGAAACAAACAAATTTTTATTGTTAAATATAAGCCATTTGCAATTATCGCCAATCAAACCGGTACTATCTGGAGTAATTGTTTTTAATAATACAGGGCTATCATTAAATCCTATTTGAAAAAGATTGCAATTAATTGAAGAACACCAAACATGCCCTGCATCATCTGCAACCATATCAGAAAGGTTGTTATCGATTGATGAATTGTTCTCATCGAGGTAATAAACTTTGGTATCTTTTATTGCATATATGCCATTATTGTTGGTACATAAATAAAGAATATTATTTGCCTCTATTATTTTAAAGATATCTGTCAGCTTGCCTTTGCTGCTTTTGGGTTCAGTATAGTCACGTAGCAGCATCTTTCCGTAATATTGCCTGAGATTTTCGTAAACCAGGCTTATATATGCTTCGGATTGATTTTTTATAAGTAATGAACCTATTCCAAACGGGTGAAAAGTTTTCAAATCAGGTATTGAAACCAATCCTTGCGTAGTTTGTACAAACAATTTTCCATTTATATGTTTGAGATCAGATAATTCTAATGCTGCATATGTTCCGAAATACCTGCTTACATCTTTGTTGTACCTTGCTTTCAGTTTTTTATATTCTGATGAGATCCTGTTTAGAATAATGTTTTTATCAATTTTTTGAATACAATGCTTATCTCTAAAAATCTGAACATTATTTTTTGTAAGTACAAATAGCGTATCACCCTGAAAGTTAATATCAATTATTTCATTTGCATTGTTCTGATTATAAATTTCAAATGGTGAATCAAACAAACAGCTTAAACCATTATTTGCCCCAATCCACGTTACGTTGGATAACTGGTCGATAAAAATAGAATTGATCCCATTTGCATTCAAAGCATAAGGAATTGGTTCTTCTTTGTGAGTAATAAGATTAAATTTAATCAGGTCGCCCCTGAATCGTTTTTCGCCCATTCCACCAAGCAGCAAATGGGTTTTATCGTATTTAACAATTTTCCACACAAAAAATTGAGTATCCACCTTGGCGAATATTTTTTGATCGGTTATCTTATTCAAAGGATTGGAAAAGATACTGCAATATCCAGCTGTGTATATTGTGTCATTCATGATAAGAGAAGAAAATCTGCCATTTGAAGCAATAAATTTTGCATACGATTTTTCGGGAGCATATTTATTTATAAATAATTCATATAATCCGCCTCCTCCCGGAGTGTGCATGGTGAAAAAAATCCTGGAACCTTGCTCTGAAATAGATGTAATTGATGATTTGAATTTTAAATCTTTTGGATGAATTACAGTTATTAATTTATTGCCTTTTAAAAGATATAGTCCGTAATCGGTTCCTGCCAGCACCATTTTATAATAACTGCTATAGTGCAGGGTACGAAATGAATTTGGGAATTTACCTGTTGTGTGGAAGACATTAACAATTGAATCGTTTTTAATCAAAGCCAGGCCACTTTGGTAACAGGCTGCGTATAAATTGTTATTATCGTCAATCGCCAGTGCCCTTACACGGTTCGATGGCAGTCCATTTGTTTTATATAGATTTTGAAATTTTTCGCCATCAAACTTCGATAGACCATCGTCTGTAGCAATCCAAAGTATTCCGTTGTTATTTTTTATTATACAGTTTACTACATTCCCTGCCAGTCCGTTATCTTCGTTATACGTAATGCAGGGTTTTAGCTGGGCAAAAAGAGGGTTTAAACTGCCAAAAAACAGGAAAAGAATTATGTAGTTTAGTAGTTTTTTCAAGATGGAAGCATGTTTTTGATATCTTTCATTATATTGTAGCTGGTACGCACAGATACAGGAATTTTCTTTCCGCTTTTCAGCAAAACATAACTCTCGTTTTGTTTTGTAAACTTTCTTATATAAAATATGTTTACCAAATATGACTTGTGCGTACGGTAGAATTGGTTTGCAGGCAGTTGTTCCTGTAATTCTTTAAGCGGTTTGCTTACCGTAATTTCTTTGCCCTGGAAAGTAACTATAACCGAGTAAGACTGGTCGGCATAACAATATTCAATATTTTTTGTATTTTCAAGAATAAAACCGCCTTCTATATCAAGTACTATGTTTTTACCTTCCATGTCGGCTGCCCACATCATGTTAATTTTATCTTCAAGCTCATTTTGGTGTTGTACCATCTCAATTTCTTTGGATACCTTAGTTAAGGCATCTCTTAGCTCGACAAAATTGACCGGTTTTAGCAGATAATCAGTAGCCGATTTTTTTAATGCTTCAATTGCAAATTGATTATAGGCTGTTACAAAAATGATTTTAAACGCAGGTGATTCAAAGTATTTATAAATATCCATACCACTTTTCCCGGGCATGTCAATATCTAAAAAAACAACATCTGGATTAGTTGCTTTTATGATCTCTATACCATCAATAAGATTATAAGCAGATCCAACAATTTTGACTGGTGTGTTGGTAAAATCTTTTAGTAATTGAGATAAAACAATTATCGAATCTTGTTCATCGTCTATTAAAATAACAGTTAACATCAAAAGTTTATTTCAAATTTATCATTATTAAACTTTATCACCAAATTGAATTTTCTAACGTAGGGAAATTGGAGATTATCGTTTAATAGAAATAATACATATAAGATTTACCAAATGAATTTTGGTGTTTATTTTTTAGCAATATTATATGATTTTCCAAACTCATCATTATTAAATCAGTCTATCAATTGAACGCATAATTGGCTCTATTTGCATAATAGTTGGTTAACAGAATATTGGACATTTTAAAATAGAATTATCCCATTTTTTGTATGAAGTATGCATAATACCAATATTGCTTACTCCAATTTTGTAAATATTTGCGTTTGAAACAATAACAGCAGTATGTAATTTAAAACCAACAGGTATTGAAAAATCAACCAATTTGTCATACCCATTTTATTGGATAATCCATTTTTATTGATATTATTTTTAGGTATCAATTTTATTAGTCAGATATAATTTAAGTAAACCCAATATTTTTGTAGTGTCTCAAAAGGACCTGGAATATGAAAATGTTCCAGTACATCTTAATCACAAACAATTTTAAAAAAAAACCTAATTTACTTATTAGGCCGCAATTTTACTAAATTTATTTATTGCTTTAGAATATTGTAGCTTAAGACCTGAAAATTGCCATTATGTTCAAAGACCACAGCAAACACCTAATCTGGTTAATACTCCTGATAAATTTAGGTATCTTCATAATTGCTTGGTATGCAACCGATAAATTAATCCAGAAGAATATAAAATTCTAGGGTTTAAGGGCAAATGGAAGTACATAAGGAGCATTATTTCATTAGTTTTAGTTTCAAAAGGATAGTCATAAAAACCAAATAATCCACCAAGTTAAGCCATTTGCTCCAAACACAAAAATGGTTCGGCATAAACGTCCACAGCTCCTTCAAACCCCTGCCATTTAATTCAATCATTCATGCTTTCAATCATTCACTCATTCTGACATTTATTCCGCATTCCTTTTTTGCTAATTGTCTCAAATAGCTAATGATCGTGCATTATTTATTTTTCTTATTGTTTAATTTAATATTAAGGTTATGGATTATAAAAGTGAGTATTTCAGGCATTTAGCTACTTTCAGGCATTATTTTACTGTTTATTCTTTTACCAGTTATAGGCCCTATTATCGTCTGGCTTGTTATCATTTATTCAAGGCAGGTGTTATTCGCATTTTATCCAATTTTAGCGGGCTTTCATAGCTCGCTTTTGGACATTGAGCGTAGCCGAAATGTTATTGAAAAAATAGAGACTGTTACCTTGTAATTATTAAATCCTGCAACTTTGAAAACCTGGAACACAGAAACCGGAAACAAAAAGTAACCAGTAACACCGGAACCATGTGAAGCCATACAATTCCAACCAGGCACTTTCCCTGTCCCCGGAAAAAACACTTTGCTGGCGCAAAACTTATTTTTTCCGTGTTCAGGTAAAAAGCCTTACCTCACAGTATTTTTAATCAGTTGTACAATTCGCATCCGGCACATTAAAATTTTACAACTAAAAATCACAAAATCAGTGGATGTAAAATTTTAATAAGCCGGTAAAAAAAACCTGCAAAAGGATAGCTCCCTGGCGATTAAAAACCTCACATGTTAAGCGGTATTCTTTCTTGCCACTGGTAGCCTGGCCTGATTCGGTCTAGGTAAAGAATCTACTTTCTTCGATTCAACTTTCTCGGATTAGATACATTCGTTCCTGGCCAGTCTCCCAGCTTGGGTTTATAAGGTATTCGGGTCGTTTGGTCAGCAAAAAAGCCGCCAGGCCAGCTATACCCATTTTATGATTTTATAATTGACTTTTTTGGGTATAAAATAAGTATAGCTGCACTTCGTGTGGCTTTTGAATATCGGTGGCTGAGCGGAATCGAAGCCAGCCTGTCATCTTTTTTGCAATTCCCGTCACTCCCCTCATGTGCTGCTACTCCTGGTCTCAATGCAAAAAGCCTTCTTTCAATTCCATACGTTCGTCACTCATCCATTCCATTTCATTACATTCCTTCACTCCTCTCTACTTCCATTTCATTCAGGCTTTCAGCATTAGCCCAGCCGCAGCACTTTGTGTTGTAGCGGGCCCTGCGAGGGTTGCCAGGCGTTTTTCAGTCGGTTATTTGATTTGTCTGATTTGATTTTTAAAGGTAAAATAAACGCCTAAAAAACTCCAGAAGCTAAGCGTCCGCGTGCCATTCCGTTCCTACATGGACACCCGGCCACTAAGCTCCAGCTCTTGCAAAAGCAGCTCGTTCCTCACTGCATCTTTTTGCAAGGCTGGCAACCCTACCCGCAGCGGGCCCGCGCACTCGTCGACACCGCTTTCTTTGATAGCCAACTGTCCAGCTCGTTTCTTGAAAAAAATCTATACCCACCCACCACCCTTTTTAATCAGTGCATATATTATTAATATTCAGCTTTATAAACTTATTATTCAATCCTAATTAAAAATTTATGTCCCAACATTAGGACAATTTAAATAATGTCCTTACATTTGGACTTTAATTGCATAGTGGTTACTTTTGAAGTAGCAATAATTGTTGATGTCTATGCAAGAAAAAATAATTGAATTTTTTAAGGAAAGACCTGCATTATCAGTAAATCAGATTGAAAAAGAAGCAGGTTTACCACCAACTACTTTGAGTAAAGCGGTGCGTGGTGAAAGAAATTTGAATGAAGCACATATTCAAAAATTGATACCAATTCTAAAAAAGTATGGGTTTATTGTAGAATAAAGGAAAAATAAAAAAGCACTGTTCCGGTCAGCAAACTTTCACAGTGCTATGAAATCTTAACAATTATTGCTAATCGTTAATTTCTATTCCGATGACAAAAGTATCAAATCTTATTGTTATTATGAAAGCTATTGCTTTATTTTTGGTAATACCAATTGTATCTATTTTATACTTCATACCCCATGCACGGGTATTAAAACGTGATAGAGAAATTGAAGGTATTTTATCGAAAGATTGCCAAAATGAATTTTGCGTTCAATATGCATTAGTAACAACCGAGGAAGGCAATTACGTATGTTATGGATGTCCCGATGGTAAAATTTACCTATATCCAGGTGAAATTTGGAAATATGGTAAAACTTGCAAAGGCGAATCTGGTCGTTATCCAAACGGTTTTCCGGTTTCAAACTTAAAGTTTGTCATTCAGTTCGAAGGAACTGAGTCAGATTGTTTGGTAGAAGAAAAGCGAAAAATATATGCTTACGAATCTTTGCCTGAATGCCAAAAGCGAAATATCAAATTACCAAGACCACCGGGCAATAAAATAGACCGATAAAATATGAGACAGTTTGAATTTACAACAGCAACAAATGAAGAAATATCATCAAAACTTGATGTATTCAAAGAGTTGCAAACACTTTTCAATGAAAGGCTTAAAATTTCTGATTACACAGAACTTTATACTTCTATTTTTATGGTTTATCAATGTTTCCCTGAAAACTCTCCTTATTTTAATGCAAAAGCTTATAGCCGCATTCGCAGAAAAACCAATGTAATAGAAATCTTTTCATTGCTTGATTATGAAACAATATTAAATGCTGATGCAATTAATATTAAAACAATACTATCAGAAACCTACTTATATTCAATCAATCAATATTTAAAAGTAAAAGGATTTAATCATGAACAATTTTACTTAGATGTCCGGCATCTTGTAAGTCTTTGATTTACTAGCGAATAAAGATTAATATAATACAATTTGTCATTTCAGTCCTAAAAAAAACCTTCAGCAGAGCGGAACTTCGTCTAGTTTCCCTGCTGGTGTTGCTGCCTTATTAACTATCCTTAAGTTCTTTTGGTAGATAGCCTTATAAATCAAAAAGAGCTAAAAAAGGCAGCAACTGAGCAAAGCGTTCTCGCTGCCTCCTTATTAGAAAAATTAAAAAAAGGCAGCAAAGTTAAATCAGCCAGATTAAGAAAAATCAAGGCCTGCTTTATAAATTTTCATTTTCCAATTGTCTATCAGCAAAATTTATAAAGCTGCCACAGGTTTTAAAAATAAAGTTTGGCTATGCCCTTTTGATTAAACTTTTTTTTTAAAAGCCTTGTTTTTTCTGTCTGGCTGATTTATTTGAAAGGCTTTCTTTTTTTCCTTTTTTTCTTTTGGTTTAATAGGTTTTTGATGTGCGAGCGAAGCGAAGCGATTCAGAGCGATGCTTCAAACTTTAAAAACTCGTACTATGAAATATTTCAGTGTCAAAACATCAACCATCAAACAAGAAATAAGCAACCCTCATTTCTATGTTTTAAACAAAGGTCTAAACTCCGGCAAACCATTATTGGTGCCATGTCCCAATTGCTTTATAATTCAGACCGAAAACGAAGATTTCAAAGAAGTACTATATTGGATATCATTTGCTTTGTGGAGGACAAAAGCTTTTCATCCATATTTGAGAGGTTCAGTCATTCCATTTATTTGTATAGGAGATTACAAGCAACTAATAGTTGAAAAAATCGAAGTAGTAAAAGCAAATCCGGTAAAGTTTTCAGAAACCATCAAGCAATTAAGCATTATTGAAATGAAGGAGAAACAACTAAAAGAAAATTTAAAACTAATCCAGGAGCTTAAAAGGGCTTATGTTTACAGCTATTTTAATAAAAAATGATGATGTATATAGAAAAAAAATGCCCGGGAGCATTTGCCCCGGGCATTTTTAATACCAAATCTGAAAATCAATTTCCATCTACAGTCATCTGGCTGATAGCAGACATTACACCACCTGCGACCATCATGTAACCTGCAATTGAAACCAATACTACTGGCATTGTCGGGGCTGCAATAATTGCACTTCCAGCTGCAGCCAGGCATAATCCAAGAGCCCTGAATATTTTAAATACTCTTGGTGTTGGTGCGATAATCCGCTTAATTAGTGATAAATCATTATTTGCCATCTTTCATACCTTTAAAAATGAATGATTCAACGTGATGAAGCCTTTTTTCAAGGAATTCGATTTTCTGGTTCATCAATTCATTGATTCCCTTGAATTCGGTTTTTATTAAAGAAGTAGTAGTTTTCACCTCAGCCAAGTCTTTTTCCACCCGCTTAAAATCCGAGTGCAATTGCTTAGTGAAAAATGCCACCATTGAAAGCAGCACCGAAATGATTATCCCAAATAGTTGAAATTCGTTCATAACTTATGCTACTGAAACAATTGCCAAACTATTATACGAGCCATTTTTCAATGGATATTGAATTCCATTCATAAGCTGGAAGAATTCAACTTTCAGCAAATAAACTTTTATTCCGGTTCCAACTGGCAAAGCAACTGGAGTCAGAATAATAGCATTTGAAGTCAAATCAATTGGCAAGTTTTCTTCATTGGTAATTTGCAAATCTGAAACGCCATTTTCAAAATCAATATCCGCCATTGCACCATTAATGCTAAAATGAGTCGCACCAGATGGATACGCTATATCTTTCTGAGGCACCAGGTTATTAATAGTAATCACCCCAGTTGCTGGATCTACAGTAAATGCTTTATACAACACGCTACTTAACACCGAATTAGCGTTGAAGTTAAAACCATTCAATAAAGCTTTACCTTCAGCAGTTGCCAAACCAATCGAAGGTTGGCGTGAACCTCTGATACTGGTAGTATCCAGGTTAAGTTCATTTTTCATCAATTGTGTCACTCTCGAAGTAACATAAGTATCCGATGCGTCCAGCATCAAACTGCGGAGGGCATCCCTCAGAAATTTACCTGTGGAACCAGCCAATCCAAATTCTGTGTTATTCTCCCTGGTTCTTGCAAAATTTGGATCATTCGCAATTTTATCAGCCGAAATACTGCTTTTCTCTTTAACAAGAAATTGCCCATCTTTTTTGTAGAAGGTCATTCCACCCATGGTGCCTTCAATTTTTAAAAGACCTTTTTGTTGTGCCATAATCTTAAATTTTAAATGTAAATAATTGATTCTATACAATATTACGAAGCAATTGGCTGCCATTTTATACCTGCGTTCCGTTATTGCCTTAAATTGCCTTATAATGACTTATAATTCAGTGTAATAAGTCCAAACAAAGCCATTATCTTTGTAATCAATTATTATTAAAGTCATATTAAAGCCGTATTAAAGTCATGGGTGAAGTAAAAAGTTCGAAAATTGAAGCAAAACGCGTCTGTATTTACCCTAAGGATGTCCAAATCCTTACAGGTAAAAGCGAACGCTCAGCCCGCAAAATAATAGCCAGGCTGAAGCTCATTCATTCAAAAGAAAAGCACCAGCTGGTAACAATAAAGGAACTTTGTGATTATTTAGGGCTGGAAGAAATGGAGGTAAGGAAACTATTAATTTAAAATATTCAATATAGCATACAACTACAGTAAAATAAGGAAACCCAATTAGTTTAGGTGTTTCGCATTTGTTGTACCTATGTTGTACCTGTAAATAAGAAACCCTTGCAATATCAATATTTGCAAGGGTTTCGTGTTTTAAAGCGTGAACCCAGAAGGATTCGAACCTTCGACCTACAGCTTAGAAGGCTGTTGCTCTATCCAGCTGAGCTATGGATCCATTTTTGTTTTCGGGTGGCAAAGATATATAAAAAACCTGAAAAACATAAATTTAGATTCGTATTTTTATCAGTAATTATTCCTTATAAATGAAGTAAGTCCAAAATCAACAAATATTATGGCTGTTCCTGATACGTTAAATTTTCAAACTTACCGTTAGTAATATTCATTTCTGCTCCTGCAATACCACTACTTGGAATAAGAGTAGCACTAAAAGTCAATTTATACAAAAAGAAGTATCTTATTAATATTCAATGCTAAACCGATATTCCCATGTTGATTAAATGAAACCTATGTACTACTTTATGGTAATATTTCCCAAAAAGCAAAATTCCCTATTCACAGCATCCATCTACAGTGCATGAAGAACCATTCGATATTTCAATTTTACCTCTTTGATTTTCTTTTTGCCATTCGGCAAATGATTTTTCTATGGTTTGCATAAAAACCTTAGTATCCTGAGCTCCTGAAACCGCATATTTTCTATCGAAAACAAAATATGGAACCCCTTGAATGCCTAATTGTTGACTTTCTGCTATGTCTGCCGCAACTTCTTCCACATATAATTTACTTTCTAATGCTGATTTTAAAGCCAAGGGATCTAATCCTATTTCGGTTCCAATTTTGATTAAAGTTTGTAAATCATCTGTATTTTTCCCTTCAGTGAAATATGCATGGAAAAGCTTCTCCTCAGCTTCCTCCTGTTTGTTGTACTGTTTGGCAAAATGTGCAAAACAATGTGCATTTAAAGAATTTGCAACTATCGCTTTGTCAAAATTATAAATCAATCCTTCTTTAGCTGCCATCTTTGTTACCTGATCATTCATCTTTTTGGCATCATCAATGCTAATACCTTTATGTTCTGACAGATATTGGTGGATATTTTTGTTCGGATCAGTTTTCATATTAGGTGATAATTGGTAACTTTTCCAAATCACTTCAATTTTTTCTTTTTCCGGAAACTGTTCCTGTGCCTTTTCAAACCTTCGTTTTCCAATATATCAAAAAGGACACATCACATCGCTCCAGATTTCGATTTGCATTTTATTTTGAATGGAATCCATAATTATTTAAATTTTTACTGATTTTATCTAAAATGCAAATTTACATTTATTTGCTTTCTAAAATATAGCACTATACAAAAGTATAGTTGCATATTTTAGGTTATTCGAATATTGAAAGCTTCATAATCGAAAATATGTTTAGATAAAAATATTTAACTCCAAAACATTCAATCGAACAAGTGAATCTCTTCAAGCGATTGGGTATCTTTACCACATCGAGGTTCCTCGATTGTTCGAAGGCTGAGAAACCATATCATCTTCAGTAATCAGCATTTCATTGAAAGGGTTCAACTTTTGATTTCGATTCGTGTATCTAGCCCAATTCCTTCATCCAATTTACCAAACCTTTTTTCTCAATAATCTGCATCAATTTTTCAGGTAAAGCAGCAAATTTGAATTCTATACCCGATAATTTGATAATTCCTTTTTCAAACTGCACATCTATTGAATCACCCGGTTTATAAGCATTTACAACTTCGGGCAAAACAATTAATAACAAACCTTGATTAATAGCTGAGCGGTAAAATATTCGGTTTACTGATTTTACAATTACTGCCTTCACTCCTGCATGTGCCAATCCAACTGCAGGATGCTCGCGTGAACTTCCACAACCAAAATTATCTCCAGCAATAATGATGTCACCCGGTTTGATATTTTTGATAAAATTGGAGTCAAAATCAATAAATAAATGAGGCATAATAGATTCGGCATCAGAACTCAATACGTTATAAGTAAGATTACCAGCAAACATCAAATCGGTGTTAAGATTGTCAACATCTTTATAATTCCAAATTCCATCTAATCTTCTATTATCGTTTTTATCAATAGTAAGTGTAGATATTTGTTGTTTTTGATATGGGAAAACTTCATTGGTCTCAACTCCGTGTGAATCTGCAATCTCACCTTTGATTGCGGTATATGCAACATTAGCAGGTGATGCAAGATAAATGCTTGCCTCTTTGTTTCCCATCCGCCCCAAAAAATTACGGTTCGAAGTTGAAATAACCTTATAGCCATCGGCAGGTATCCCCTGCCCTGTTCCCAAACATGGACCACACGATGAAGTTAGGATGGTAGCGCCTGCTTCAACCAATTTTGTAATTAAACCTTCTTCAATAGCTTGTAAATAAATCTTTTGCGAAGCAGGTGTAACCAATAATTGAAAATCGTTTGCAATTGTTTTGCCTTCTAAAATACGCGCAGCTTCTCTGATATCTTCTATCCGCCCATTGGTGCAGGTTCCAATAAATCCCTGATTTATTTTAATACCCTTCACTTCTGCCATTGCCTTTACATTGTCAACATGATGAGGAACGGAAACTACTGGAAAAATATCATCAAGTTTTATATGGATCTCCCTTGCATAATTCGCATTTTCATCAGCCCAAATGCCTTCAATCTTTGTTTTGCCGTAGAAAGCAGCCAAAACTTCATCAGGAGGAAATACAGCGTTTTTAGCACCCATTTCAGATGCAAGATTGGCAATGGTCATCCTGTCTGATATATTCAATGTTTTAACTCCTTCGCCATGGTATTCGATAGACATGTAATTAGCACCGTCAGAGCCAATCATACCGATTATCCACAATGAAAGGTCTTTGGCATATACACCGTTTTTTAATTGGCCTGTTAGTACAATTTTGAGCGATTCGGGCACACGGAACCAAGTTTCGCCCCTTTTCCAAATTCCGGCAGCTTCTGTGCGATCAATTCCTGCAGCCATTGCATTAAATGCACCAGCAGTACAGGTATGACTGTCGCTCCCAACTATAATCATCCCTGGCATAGCATGATATGACATAATCTGGTGGCAAATACCTTTTCCAGCATCATAAAATTTTTTAATGCCATGAGTATTTACGATATTCCTGATTTCCTGATATTGAGTAGCTAATTTTGCAGAAGTTGGCGGGGCATTGTGATCCAAAACCACCAATAGTTGATCAGGGTCAGCAATCTTTTTACCGCCCATTTTTTCAAATGTCTTTAGAATACTTGCAGTGTTGTCGTGGGTTAAAATAATATGAGGTTTTTTGAAAATAACGCTTCCCTGTTCTGCTTCAAATATTTTTTCTACAAAAGTTTTTCCTTGCATAATCAAATTATTTAAATTTTAGGATCATTTTAAATAGTTTCGAATCTCATTTCGGTTCAATTTTCAAATGATTAATTTCTTATGTTAAAAAAGTCCACCTTGTTGGTAAATTTCTAATTGCACTTCAGAAAATGGTTCTGCCTTCACTTTTTTTCTCTTACTTACATTTTCCAATTCACCTGTTTCAAGATTTACACTTAATGTGTCACCATCCGTTAAATCCAATTCATTAATAAAATTAGATATAATAATAGGGAAAGCTGCATTAATGGCATTTCGTTCGTAAATAGCACCAAATGAATCTGCAATAACCGCTTGAATACCCAGTGCTACAAAACAATCAACTGCCTGCTGACGTGAACTTCCGCTGCCAAAATTTTTATGCACCACAACAATGTCCCCTTTTTTTGCTTTTTTTGCAAAATCTTCATATCCTGCAAGGTTATCGAAAGTATATTGGCCCATTTCATTCATTTCTGTAATAGCCAGATAGCGGTTATGAAAAATCATATCGGTGTCGATATCATCTTTGGGAATATACCAAACTCTCCCTTCCAGAATAACAGGCTTATCTAATTTATCATGATGTGAAATTTCTGATGATACCTTATTAATGTTTGTTCCCAACTTAAAAACGGCAGGTTTTTCGGGTATATCATCAAAAGTAGTAATATAACCTGCCAATGCTGACGCAACCACTGTTGCAGGCGAGGCGAGGTAAACCAAACCTTTACCTTGCTTTCCAGGGAAATTGCGGTTTCCGGTACTAACAGTAACTTCACCTGGACCGTTTTGTCCCACTTGTCCTGCTGCACAACCGGCACAACCGGCATTTGAAACCATGGCACCTGCATTTTTGAATATTTCTATCAATCCTTCGCTCAGGCATTGCATCCAAATTTTATCAGTTGTAGGCACTATTTTTAAAACAACACCAGGAGCAACTTTTTTCCCTTTAATTATTTTTGCAACCTCGCGCAAATCCTCCATGCGACCATTGGTGCAACTTCCAATAAATGCGGAATCAATTTTTATTTTCTTAACCTGTAAAATATTTATTGCATCATGCGGCTTTCCGGGCAATGAAATCATAGGTACAAACTGCGAAAGATCCAAATTAAAAACCTGATCATATTCAGCATCCAGATCTGCCTCTATCAATTCCAATTCTCTTCCTGTCGCCTTTTTGCAATATTCCATTACTTCTTTATTTGGTACCATAAGAATAATGATAGCACCCATTTCTGTACCCATTGAAGCAATGGTAATCCGCTCATCCAGTGTTAATTTATCAACTTCTTCTCCATATATTTCAATGGAATAACCCAATAATTGATTTGCACCAAAGCGGTTTAGCAAGTTCAATACAATATCTTTAGCATATAACTTTTCTGGACGTTTACCAATCAGGTTAATTTTAACCGATTTAGGTACTTTAAACCAAACTTTGCCTTTCGTAAATGCAACAGCAATATCCTGATCGCCCATGCCCTGACCGAAAGAGCCAATAGCTCCAAGAATATTGGCATGAGAATCGGTTGTAACAGCTGTAGAACCAGGATATGCCAAGCCCTCTTCTATTAAAGTATGTGTGCCAACTCCGTGGTTAATATCAAATACCCGGAAACCTCTTTCGCGTGCAAAAACACGACATTTATGCTGGTTTATTGCATATTTCTGATCCGATCCGGTAGGATTTGTATCAAAAGTGAAAAACGTTTTTGCTGGATTTTCAATGGTAAGATTGTGTTCTACAATATGATTAACTACATTTGCGCCGCCAAAATCTCTTGCAACACGGGCATCGATTTCAATATCGATAATATCACCTGGTTTAACTTCCTTATGCTTAGAATGGAGAGTCAATATTTTTTCTAACAAAGTCATCGGTTTGCTCATATTTCAGTTTTTAAATCCAATAGCAAAATTAGATTATTTTCTGTAGACGAAAAGATGAAATTTATCATCAGTTATCTAATATTACAGTATAAGTCAAAATTGAAAAATAAAAAATATTCAACAAACGTTAGTTCAAGATTAAACTGAAACAATTTGATTAACAGATAGCAAAAAGGACTGCGTGAAAATCAAGCAGTCCTTCTTACTTATTAACCTCTTTATACTAACCTAAAACCTACATGAAAATGTTATAACAATCAACTATTCAAATGTAATTCAAAAGATTGTTAAGTTAACCGAACAAATGTTAATGTATGTTAACCTGCTAATTTCTTTTCTATTTAGATTTTCTGTTTAAATACAATGTTTTTTTAACCTCTAAAAATTAAATTCCTTATCATCTTTTTATAATTTCGCAAAGATTAAAAAAATAAATAATGGAAAATAAAATATTGCAGGCCGCACAGGTTATTAAAGATTCAAAATATGCGGTAGCTTTCACTGGAGCTGGTATATCCGTGGAAAGCGGAATACCACCTTTTCGCGGACCTGAGGGTTTATGGAATAAATATGATCCCATTGTATTAGATGTCAATTATTTCTATGCTAATACTCTAGAATCATGGAAAGTGATCCGTGAATTATTTTATGATTTTTTTGGAAAAGCCAAACCAAACAGTGCTCATCAGGTGCTAGCTTATTTGGAAAACACAGGGATTATTAAATCTATTATTACGCAAAACATTGACAATTTGCATCAGGAAGCTGGAAGTAAAACGGTTTATGAATTCCATGGAACAGCCCACACCATGATTTGTTTAAAATGTGGTCAAAAATATCAATCACCAGATATTAGTTTGAGTAAGTTACCTCCCAAATGTAAGGAATGTAATGGAGTTTTAAAACCAGATTTTATTTTTTTTGGCGAAGGGATTCCCGAATATGCACACAATAAATCGTTTGAAGAAGCAGAAAAATCTGATGTGTTTATCGTTATTGGAACAACAGGTGAAGTAATGCCAGCTTCTATGTTACCTCATACTGCTCATCAAAACGGTGCAATAATCATCGAAATTAATCCGGAAGAATCACTTTTCACGAATAATATTACCAAAATACATTTAAAAGGAAAAGCCGGTGAGATATTAACAGAAATCAAAAAGCAAATCGAAGAACTATAAATTAAACATTTACATTTAATCTAATTCCTAATACCAGCACATCGTCAGTTTGCTTATTAATACCTTTCCATTCTTTGAAAGCATCATTCAATCTGTCAAACTGCATTCCCATTGCTTCATTTTTGTGCTCCATCAAAAATCGTTTAAAATTATCAACAAGGAATTTCTTATTTTTGGGCCCTCCAATTTGATCTGGATAACCATCAGAAAATAAGTACATAATTGAATTTTCTTCAAAGGGCAATATGTGGTTAGTAAATTCAATAGATTCGTTTTTTGAAAAAGAATCACCAATTGAAATTGCATCTCCTTCAATTTCCTGAATCTCTTCTTTTCTTAAAAATAATGCAGTATGATTTGCACATGCTATTTGAACCTCGCCTGAATGTTTGTCAAAGCGGCAAATTGACAAATCCATTCCATCTTCACGCTCATCATTCTCCGATTTGCTTTGGCTCAAAGCCAGATGGACCCCGGTATTTAATTCTTTTAATATATCAGAAGGTTTATAGATTTTTTTCTCATTAACAATATGATTTAATAATGAATTACCTATCAATGACATAAACGCACCTGGCACACCATGACCTGTACAGTCTACAGTAGCTACAAATAGCTTATCGTCCTGAACAGAAAACCAGTAGAAATCACCACTTACAATATCTCTAGGTCTAAAATAAATAAATGAATCAGGGAAATATGATTTTATAAGCGCTTCGGATGGTAATATTGCATCCTGAATCCTTTTTGCATAGTTAATGCTATCCATAATTTGGGCATTCTGCATGGCCAAAAGCCGACTTTGAGTAAGAATTTCTAACTCTGCTTCTTTAATTTTACTTATATCTGAGTCAATGGCAATTAATTTTGAAACTGAACCTTGTTTATCTAGTATTGGAGAAATAGTAGTTTGAAGCCAGATCTTTTTACCTGATTTTGATGCTGCTTCAAACTCAAAATTAACTGATTCGCCAGTTTCTAAGGCTTTAATGATTAAATTATTAATTTCTGATCCTTTATTATTGCTAATGATGTTTTTTTGGCTGCTGCCACTTACTTCTTCAAGTTCATAGCCGAACATTCGTGTATATCCTTTATTTACCCAAATATATTGCCCTTGATTATCTGTTATGATTACTGCATTACTAGTTTCACTTGCAACTATTGAAAGCTTTTCCAATTCCTGGTTTTGATATTCCAACAGTTTATTAATCCGTTTCTTATCTCTATAATTATAATAAATATAAGCCACTAAAACCAATAAAAAAATTGAGCCTATTAAAAAGGAAATAAGCATTATATTTTTATTTTTAATCTCTAAATCTTTCAACATCAATTTATTGTTGGCATTTTCAATTTCTTGTTGAGCCAATACCATATCTTGCTGCATGATGTTCAAAGCAGTTTGCCTATCATCAATAAGCATACTATCTTCCTTGGTGCGGGCATTTAAACGGTCAATTTCAAGCTGATATTTAGCCAAATCAAATAATTCCTTTCGCAATATCAACCTGTTCTTTTTTAAGTCCAAACTATCTTTGGGAGATTTAATTTGTCTTTTGAGTAAATCCTGAATCTTTCGCTTTGCTTGTTGAATACTCTTTTTACTTTGAAACGTATTTTCATCAACAGCAAGTTTTTCAAATTCCTCTTTTGTAATTTCTTTGGTGCTTTTGTTTACAGCATTCACAACAGCATTAGAATCGATAACGGCATTGGTTCTGACTATACTTTTTGCTTTAATATTTGCCGCTCTGATAATACTATCAGCCATTAGCTTTGCATCGCTTTTAATTTTTTCTATATCATTTCCATTTTCACCTGACTGAGAAAGTAAAAGTTTTTGCTGTTCCACAAGTTTTTTATAGGCAACCAACTCAGCTTGTAAGGCCTTTATCTGTTGATCTGAAGCATTGTTGTTTGTAGGTGTTTGACCTCCAATTTTCTCAGCTTCAAATTCTTTATTTATTTTATTGTAATTGAACTTCAGAACAGGTAAGCCAGCTTTTGAACGATCATCAATCTTAGCAATATCATCCAATAAAATGAAATTTAATAATCGGAAAGAACTATTTTCAACTTCTGTTGGAACTTCGGAATTAATAAGGATTTTTTTTGATGCATATCCCTTTTTACTAATTTCAATAATATAACTGCTTTGCAATTTAAACTTCAGATTAAACCCACCACTATTTGATGTCTTCATACTATCGATAGTAAGCGGGCCCTCAAATACTTTTATCTTTACATCACTCAAGGCATTTTTATCCTGATCATAAATCCGACCACTTACCTGAAAATAACCAGCCTGACCATGCATTAATAGCACATGGAAAAACAAAAAAAAGAGTATGGCGTTAAATCTATGAATCAATTTATTTCATGCTAGAGTAAAAAATATGTAGCGCAAATTCCGAACCAAGGTATAACAGGCAGCATAATAAACAAAATGAGCTTCTTTACCAATGTTAAATCTTTAAAGGATAAAACTACTCTTAATTGATTGTAGTTTAATTGCTTTTAAATTCAATCTTTTAAACTTCAAAAGAAAGCAAATATAACAGAAAAAAATAAAATATTAAGGAGTAAAATCAAATTATGATAAACTCTTTTTAAGGTTTGGTTAATTAAATATAAACTTTGACCAAATTTAAATGATTGCTTTTCAGAAATAACATTTTTCTATTGGTTTAAATTAATTTGTAAAATCTTTATTTTTAAGTCTTTATATTTACTGAAATTTTCTGCAATCTTTAAAGCTTCTTCCTCGGTATTAAAATATCCATAGAAATAATTAATCTCGCCATCCATGTTTTTTTCAATTCTTGCTTCACAAACAATTTCTGAATTAGATAATAAATACTTATTTGAGTTGTTTATAAAAAGCTGAATTGTATAATATGCTGAAAAATCACTTAGCTCAACTGTAGATTTCACTTCTTTTTTAGCAAACATTCTATTAATTAGAACATCTGTTTTCATCAATGAATCAAGCTCTTGGTCTGTTATTTTTGTTGATTTCGAGAGGCTGTCAATTGAAGGTGGATTTGCTTTTATTGTATAAACGCCGGAACCTTCATCCTCTATGTTAATTTTATTTTCATTTTCCTTATTTTCAATCTGATGAACTAAATGATGGGCTGTCATGGAATCTACTTCAATGTCAGAAAATTCTTCATTTAAATCAAAATTAGTAGAATCATTTGTTGCAGACCTTATAACATAAATTCCTTCACCTGCATCAACAATTTTATATATCGACTCTTTATGATCATTTGTTGCCAGCGTATCAGTCTTTTCAGAATTATCAGCTTCTACAATCTCTTTCTTGACATTTATATTTTTTATTGTAGTATCAATTTTTGCAGAATCATTTTGCACAACTATTTGGTTATAAGGAACAAATATAGTATCCATAGGCATTTTTTTCTTTTTTTGGAAAGAATATGAAATTGAAATTTCATGAACCTGTTTAAACATATTCGAATATTTTTCAGCACCTAATTCTATGGCATAAGCTATATTCAATTGGTTGATTCTAAAACCAGCCGATGCAAGAATGCCCGGCCTGTTTCTATACCCCAATCCCAGCCAAAATTGATCTTTCCAGTATGTTTGCAGGTTAATATCATACAAAACCGGAGTATTATTTTTATAATTAACAAACAGTGAAGGTTTTAAACTAATATTCTGATTTCTAAGCTGCACTTTATATATAAAAAGTGATTGATAAGCTGGCTTTATCAAATTTTTGGATTCAAATAGTTGAGGAACAGATAAACTCCACTCTAAATTTTTCCATTGATAAACAAATCCTGCCGAACTTTGAAATGATACTCCAACAAAATTTCGTGATGCAACGTCAATGATTGCGGAAGGATCGTCTGCAACAATTTTAGAATAATTCATTTGATTCGACCTGATTCCTAAAGAAATACCGAAACGTAAGAAATGACCTTTTGCTATTTCCAGCCAATAAGAATAATCAGCAAAACCATTTATCACATCAAATAACCCTTCACTTTGCTTGTAAAAGCGAGCCCCAAGGCTCATTTTCCGATAAACAGGCATATCTGCTCCAAAAGTAATTAAAGTAGGTGAGCCTTCAACCGAAGCAGCAGTACTCCGGTAATCAATAAAAGCATCTAAATAATTTAAGCCTCCTGCATATGCCGGATTAATAGTATATTTATTACTGGTATATAAATTTCCAATTGTAATAGTCTGAGAATTAATCCATAGAGGAATTATCAAAATTAATAGAAACAATATGGATATTTTTTTCTTCAATTTACCAACGAAAATAAATGTAGGAAGACAGTAATAATTAAAAGTAAAAAAGCAAAGATGAATTATTATTAAAAAAAAGCTAAATTATCGAAATATATATGGGTCTAAGACAAGATTCATTCCAAATTAAATGACCATTGTTTTATTAATCAGAAACTTGAAAAAACTAATAAATTGTAAAAACTATTTATTCATAAATTATATTAATAAATCCTTTATGAACACTATTTTTAGAAGAATTTGCTAAATAAAAATAATATGTACCTGTTGGCAATGGCTTATTTTTGTATGTTCCGTTCCAATCATTTTGGTATTTTTTTGTTTGATAAACAATCTGACCACTTCCGTTTCTAATCACCAATTCATAGTCCTGATAAAGTTCGACATTTTTAATCGTCCAAAACCTGTTTTGTGTACCATTTGGTGTAAATACATTATTTGCAACAAAATCAACATCTTCGTTATTAACATACTCAATTTGGAAATGATTCGATGCATTATTATAATTTCCTATAACATCAGAAGCAGCATCAGCGGGAACCTGAACATTTATTATTCCCACAGAAATTGGAATAATCACCCCTTCCCAGTGAATCCCTGTCTCTATTTCAGTTAATGAACCGATTGTTCCATTGGATATATTTATGTCTGAAATTTCAAAATCTGTTACTAATTTTGAAAACACAATATCAATTGGTATCTGAATTTCTGAGGTAGGACTTGTGGAACTACTGCCAACTGTAACGTCTGGCTTTATATTGTCGTAAACTACTGTATTATAAGTATTTATAGATTGAACATTTAGATTTCCAACTGCATCTGTCATTAAATTTTGTGCAATACTAACAATTACAGTTCCTGCATTTGTCATTCCGCTCACATCAATGGTATAATTTAAAGGCCCACCTCTTAAATTGATTGTATTTGCACCTGCTGTGCCTGAAATACTTACATATGAAGGAACAAATCCCTGAACCTGCTCTGTAAAATTTGCCCTAAAACTGATGATTGAATTATTTGTGGGATTATTTTGGCCGGGTTCTGCCAATATTTCAATTCCAGGCCTAGTTATATCATAATTAATTGAATTGTCTATACTTGTAGATGTCTGATTTCCCTGTGCCAAAACATCATGAACCTGGTTTGCCGGAATGGAGGCAATAATAGAACCATCAGATGCAACAGCGGTAATATTCACAGAATAACTTGAACCGCTTCCACTAATATTTCCTGATATTCCTGAAGCGGTGCCTGACCAAATAATATCATCAAAAGTAAAATCAACAACATTTCTGTTAAACTCAACAGAAAAAACAATTGGAAGCTGATTGGTTGGATCTGGCTGATTAATATCTTGATTTATGCTAACCGTTAATCCTGATGTTTGAAATTGGACTGAATTGTCAGTACTGGTAGATGCAGTGTTAGTATTTCCTGATAAATCTGCGCATGCTCCTGCAATTACATTGGCTGTGACTGTTCCATCTCCAGTCATTCCACTTACTGCTAAATTAAATACCGGGCCAGTGCCACTTATAACACCTATAATAGTACCGGTAGCTGTACCTCCTAAACTTATATCTCCGATATCAAAACCGGCAACAACTTCGGAAAATGTAATTGTAAAGTTAATTGGAGTGCCAGTTGTTGGATCGGATTGCAAAATTGCCTGGTTTATCGTTACATCAGGCTTTGTAATATCATAAACAACAGCATTATCTGTGCTTGTAGATGCCAGATTCCCTTGTGCCAAAACATCATGAACCTGATTTGCCGGAATTGTGGCGATTAATGTACCCTCTGAACCAATTCCAGTAATATTCACAGAATAACTTGATCCACTTCCACTTATGTTCCCTGATATTCCTGATGCGGTGCCTGACCAAATAATATCATCAAAAGTAAAATCAACAACATTTCTGTTAAATTCAACTGAATAAACAATTGGAAGCTGATTAGTCGGATCAATCTGACCAATGGCTTGATTTACGCTAACAGTTAATCCTGAAAATTGAAATGTTACTGAATTGTCAGTACTTGTCGATGCAGTGTTTGTATTTCCTGATAAATCCGCACACCCACCTGAATTTATAGTAGCCGTAACTGTTCCGTCACCGGTCATTCCGCTTACAGCTATATTATAAATGGGACCGGATCCAGTAATTACTGCGTTCAGTAAACCTGGGGTAGTACCGCCCAAACTAATATCCAAAGGATCAAAGCCTGTAATAATTTCGGAAAATGTAGCAGTAAAATTGATTGGGGTAATATTAGACGGATCTGCTTGCACAACTGCCTGGTTTATGGTAACATCCGGCTTTGTAATATCATAAGTAATAGAATTATAAGTACTTAAAGATGGTTGATTTCCCTTACCACCGGCATCATGAACCTGATTGATTGGAATAGAAGCGACTAAAGTACCTTCCGTTGAAACACTATTTACCTCAATTGTGTAGCTAGTTCCACCGCCTGTAATAATCCCATTAATACCTGAAGCAGTCCCCGACCAGTTTATATCATTAAATGTAAAATCGATTGGTGGTCTGTTAAAATCAACGGTGAAATAAATTGGTAACAAATTGGTTGGATCAGGTTGAGAAACTGCATTATTTAAGATAACTGTAAAAACTTCAGGAACAAGATTAAAATCAGCACCTGCAATATTGGTTATAGAAAAGCCATCACCATTTCCCCCATTGAAATTTTGTGCAATTGTTTTATCCGAAAGTATCATAAACACTACAAAAGCAGAATAAAAAAATAGTGATTTCATTATTAGCTTCATTATCATTGACTTAATTTATTTATTCGGCAGTTCTTGCACCTCTTCCTCCCATTGTGGAAGATGTAGATAAAAACCATACCCAATCTCCAGAACCCATAGCTCTTGAAGAAACGCGTAAATCAGAACTTGAAGTTGAGAAATCTCCACCCCTTGAAGATAAACCACTTGTTCCAGGCCAATTTAAAACATCAAAATTGCCTGAACCATTCAATTCGCCGTTTCCATGCAGGCCTGTATAAGCCCTGCCCTGGGAGGTTCCAATAGTCACACAATTTTCTGCAATATTGCCACTCAAATCGGATAAACCGTAATAACTTGCCCCGGATTGAAGCCTATTTGAAGCTGGTCCGGCAGCAAAACCAACACGCATTGGAAAACCTGAATGATTATAATTACACAAACCATTACCTGAATTTGTTGTTATTTCTGATATGCTACCATCATTTGTTAATGTGGTAGAAGATTGAAGAATATCGGTACTACCCCAGGCATATTCATTTATAACCGGACTAAGATCCCCTCTGCAGGCTTTTTCATATTCTAACTCTGTCATCGGTCTTAGTCCCGTCCAATCATAATATGCAAGTAAATCAGACCAACCCAAATAACCACATGCAATATTTTGACCATCATTGAGTTCGCCTCCAATCCCATTTCCATTATAATCGCAATAAAAAGTAATAGGATTTACAGTACCATTTCCATTTGCTGTACATCTAATCCCATTTCTGCCTTGCATAGTGGCTGTGTTACTCATTACATAAGTGTTTGCAACAGCATCACCGGATATATCACTTGTAACGCGAGAAATTTGCTGTGTGCGAGATAGATGGTTTAAAAAAGAAGTATATTGTTCCTGACTAATTTCATATCTCATCACATAAAATGCTTGATATCCTTTTGGAAATGCGGCTGGTATTGGGCCATTTTGGTCACCTCCTAACTGAAACAAGAAATCTGTCTGATAATATAAATTACCTGCATTTGTGCCAACTGTAATGGGATTTTCACTGCTAACCTGATATGGATTATTTCCTCCTGAAGTAAAGAAATGATTTGTTTCGTTTCCTCCGGAGCCTAAATAATATGAACTTGATGGAATATAAACCATCTCAATTCCAAATACTTGTATATTAACATTTGAAGCATTATCAAGTATATTGTCTAAACCATAATTCCACCTAATGACCAATCCTGTTGTTGAATAGGAAGTATAAGTTCCTGGATTTAACCGTGAATCATAAATAAAAATCCCCTTACCGTCCGAAACAGGATCAGCTAAAACATTCAAAGGCATAGTATAATCAGCATTTTGAGTACTTAAAGTTGCATGGTGCCATGGCCCATTATCTACCTGGTATTTAACAAAAACCCAAGCAGCACTCCAATTTGCTGGCCCAGTATTGATACGCCAGCCGTGCTCTATTGACATATCAAAACTAATATTCGCCCAATGTTCAAGCGTGTTTTTCTCGGTTATTTGCGCATTTGTAATTTGAATATTGTTAGCCTTTAATTGATATTTGCTTAACAACACCAATGATATAAATAATGTGAAATAAAATAAAATAGTTTTAATTCTTTTCATTTTACAATTAAAAGATAGGTTTAAAACATTTTTATAACAAACGATAATTTCATTGCTCAAATTGTGCAGTAAATACTATGCAAATTGACAGGAATATGAAACTTAAATTCATCAAAATTATAAAAATCAGTAAAACAAAAAAAACATCCTTTTTTCATATTCTTATAAAATACATCAAATTAGCAAGTCGTTCAGAAGAATATCCACATTAAATGAGATAAAAATATTTCATTATAAATAGAAATACAGAAATGTTTTTTAGAATACAATTAATTATTCATTGTTCCTTCATGAATGTAAGATTACATTTTTAAATAAAAAAACAAGAAAGTTATTACATATAATATTCAGATTTTTTGACGGACTAAGATTATTACTATTGGATTTAAAATCTCAGTGAAATTGTTTATATTTATGATTATAAATCATTAAAAACAACGAAAATGAAAAATTTACTGATTATGAGGCATGCCAAATCGGATTGGGGCAATTCAACTTTACCGGATTTTGACAGACCTTTAAACAATAGGGGTAAAACATCTGCACCAGCTATGGGGAATGAGCTATTAAAAAGAAAAAAAATCCCAGATCTTATTATTTCATCTCCAGCAAAAAGAGCAAAAACAACTGCTGAAATGGTTTCGATAGTATTTGGTTTGGATAATCCAATCCAATTTGAGAATGAATTTTATTTCGGGCACATTGCAGAAATAATAAGGATTGTAAAAAAAACAGGCAACTCGTATGATCGAATTATGGTAGTTGGACATAATCCTACACTCGAAGATTTAATTGATGAACTAATAATTGATGATAATGGTTATAGTATGCCAACAGCAGCCATTGCTTCAATTCTTTTTGATGTTGACAGATGGGAAGAAATCGATAAAAAAACGGGAATTTTAGAATGGCTGATCATTCCAAAAGAATTGATGGCATAATTGCAAAAATTTCTATATTTGGGCTTTTTTTAACACAAATATTTTGTCTTGCGACCTCCGCAAGCCCATCAAATAAATAAAACGCTATTAATGAAAATTTCAAGCTCTTTAAAAAAATCCGTTGGTATTATTCTGTCCATAATCATCCTTTTTTCTTGTAATAATAGTAAAATTAAAAATACTGATAATCAGGCGAATACTGATTCAATTCAAAAACCGGGGATCTCATTTACTAAAATTAAAATAGAAACCACTCCTGAAAATAAAACTGAATTCCGGATTGGTGAACAACCGGCAATAATTGTCAACAAAATAGATACAATTCCTTTTGATTCTATTCAATTTTATTTTGAAAACCAGTTTGCAAGTTCAACACATGAATTGCCTGTAAAAATTCAATTAAAATGTGATCAGAAAAAAACCCGACGTTCCGAATTTGAAGCAAGGATATTCAAAAATGGCAATTTTGGTAGTCAAAAAATTACCTTCAGGTTTTTATCAGATATTGAACCAAAAATCTATTCTTATGAAGTTGTAAAAGTGTATCCTCACGAAAGAAGCGCATATACACAAGGCCTTGTATATGAGGATGGTTACTTTTATGAATCAAACGGACTAAAAGCTGAGTCGAGCTTGCGTAAATTACAAATTGGAACTGGAGAACCAATACAATCTTTTACATTAGCTCCTGAAATTTTTGCCGAGGGCCTCACTATTATGGGAGATAAAATTATCCAAATCAGCTGGCAAAATAATACCGGCTTTGTATATGATAAAAAAAGCTTTCAATTATTGAGTAAATTCTCATATACGACTGAAGGTTGGGGCCTAACAAATGATGGCAAAAACCTAATTATGAGCGATGGTTCAAATATTATCTACTTCCTAGATCCACAGTCATATTCTGAAGTTTCAAGAATAGAAGTATATGATAACAAAGGGCCTGTTAATCAGTTAAATGAATTGGAATATATTAATGGTGAAATCTACGCAAATATTTACCAAACTGATAAAATTGCCAGAATAGATCCAGTAACTGGTAAAGTATTGGCATATATTGATTTAAGCAAAATACTAAACACCAATGATTACGAACAGGACACAGATGTTTTGAATGGCATTGCATACGATCCGGCTACAAAAAGATTATTTGTAACAGGCAAAAAATGGCCTAAATTATTTGAAATTAAATTGAAATTAAAAATTTAACTGAAATGAACCAGCTTAAATCAAAATTATATAAGTCCTTCTTATTCTTGGTTTTACTGGTTTTGGTATTTTTTCCATCCTGTAGTAAAAACAGGATTTATCATGAAAAATTTACCATAGAAAATTACAAATGGTTTAATACCCAACCGATCATTTTTGAACCAAAAATCACCCACGAATTTGTTAAAAAACCATTAAAAATGGTTTTGATTATCAGATATATACAAGGATTTCCATATAAATTTCTTCACTTGAAAATTTTATTAACAGATCCTAAGGGTGAAGCTCAATATCAAGATATAAGCATTCCAATTATATCAGATGAATTGAAATATTATGGCGAAGGCGAAGGCGATTTCTGGGATTTGGAATATGTCGTTGATGATGAACTTATTCTTGAACTGGAAGGAAAATATAAAATTGAAATTAAATCAGCAATGGATGAAAATCCTGTCAATTTTATGGATGAAATTGGTATAAGCCTCGAAAAACAAGTAAAAAAGTAGCTTAACCGTCCAAGTTTTGAACACCTCAATGGTTTGAAATTAAATCCAAAAGTTAGTTAGAAATACTCTCCTAACTATCAACACAATAATTCATTCCAAAAGAATATTCCATTCACCTTAACCTTTAAAAAGGCGCTCCTAAAAATCTTTTTTTTACTATATTATGATTATATTTGTTAAAGAGGGCAATAAAAATCAATTGAATTTCACGCAATCTAATTCGGTATTAATTTAATATTCCATTCTATGAAAAGAATTTTTCAATATATCATATTGTGCGGGATAATCAGCTTTTCATTGTCATCATATCTTCAAGCACAAGTACTTGTAACTAATTACTCCAATAAAGATGATGTCTATGCAATTAAAATAAAATTAGATACCATATGGATTGGTACTAGTGGAGGTATAATTGTAAGGCATATAACTGACTCAAATACAGATTCACCTATAGCAACCTATACCATTAAAGATGGATTGGGCAGTAACTTTATTACCTGCATTGCAGTTGACAATAAAAACAGAAAATGGTTTGGCACTATTGATAATGGAGTAACCAGCTTTATAGGCACTCAGTGGAAAACCTATAATTTTATAACAAGTGGAATTGAAAATAATATTTTATGTCTTGAAGCTGATAATAAAGGTGGAGTTTGGGCAGGAACGTATAATGGAGCATATTACTTCAATGGAACAAATTGGACAACTTACAATACAGCCTCAACTATAATAGGACAGGTTCGATCTATCTCTATTGAGGGAAACAATACCTGGTTTGGAACCAATAATGGCTTTTACCTATTTGATGGAACATCTTGGTCGCACTTTACCATGTTGTCAACCGGAAATTTACCTTCCAATGAAATTACCTGCATTCAGGCAAACGGCGATTCTATATTTATTGGAACAAAAGTGGGCATTTCACGCTATATTCACAAAACCAATACTTGGAATAATTATCCTGCCATCACTTATTTTTCGAATAATGATATTCTTGATATTGATACCAATGTTATAGGAGTAGTTAATGTAGGCACATCCAATGGTTTGTATACTTTTTATGATCCTTCATGGATTCAAAGCGGACTTACTTTCAACCCTAATAGATTGGCTGAAATTGAATATGATAGATATGGTTTTCTTTGGGTTGGATTTCACGAATTTGGCAGAGGAATAGAAAAAGAATTTGGATCAACACCTATTCAATATCCGGATCCTAATCCCACAGTGTCTGGTAACAATATTTCGAGCATTGTATCGGATGTCAGCACTATTTATATTGGAACACATGGCCATGGACTAAGTCAGTATAATGGAACATGGAATACTTATAATAACGCCAATACATTAGGGCAATTGAATGACAATATCAATGATATGACTGTTGATAATGGTGGAGTACTTTGGCTTGCCACCAATAACAGAGTATCCACTTTTGATGGAACAAATTGGGTTACACTCGATTCAGCAAACAACGGCCTTATTTCCAACAAAGTAAATGCGGTATCCATCGATCAGAACAATACTAAATGGTTTGGAACTGTAGGTGGAGTATCTAAATATGATGATGTTACATGGACAGATATTACTACTGCTGATGGATTATATGAAGATGCAGTAATTGCCATTACTGTTGACTTGTTCAATAATGTTTGGTTCCTTCACCCCAATGGCCTTAGCATGTATAATGGAGTTACATTTACCACCTATGCAAAAACTAATTTAGGCATATCAGCTGCTTCGATACTTTATGATTTAGCTGCAGATAAAAACGCAGGTATATGGATTGGAACAAATGAAGGTGCTGTCTTTTTTAACCCACCAAACTCACCTGTTATTTATAAAGCTACAACATCAGGACCAGGCCTGCCTGATAATTTTGTACTATCGGTATTTGTGGATGATCAAAACATAAAGTATTTCGGGACAGGTTTCAATGGAATTTCTACTTTTAAAGACAATAGATGGCAAAAGGTTAACCGGAAAGATATGCTTGCCAGCAACAGGGTTACTGCACTATATGTACTACCAGGATCGAGTAATATCTGGTCTGGAGGGACATGGGGAGGGTTATCAGAAATTGTTGTTCCTCCAATAATTCCGAATCTGAGTTTTTCTTCAACAAATATCTGTAAAGGTTCTTCAATCACTCTTTCACTTAATCCAACAGGAGGATTTGGTGGCCCATACAAATATTTATGGAATAATTCATTCGGTTCTAATTGGACTACACAAACTATTACAGATAATCCTCAGGGAAGCACTAACTATTATTTCTCAATAGACGATGATTATAAACCCAACAATAGCAATTCAATACAGATTTATGTATCTCAAATAGATACTTCGAAAATTATTGGTCCTAATCAAATATGTGCTTATTCAGGAACTGCTATGACTTATTATGTATCAGCCGGAACTCAAAGAACTTATAATTGGACTATAAAAGGCGGAATAATTACGAGTGCTGATGGTCTTCCAAACGTGGATGTAATCTGGGACAAAAATGCGGCTTCAGGAATCCTTATTCTAAAAGAAACAGATTTGACCACATCCTGTACAGTGGATCAGAAATTTAATGTCAACATTGATACTGTGATAGCTTCAATAAGGAGGAAAGGCGATAACCTGATCCTTTGCACTGATTCAGGTATGCAATATCAATGGTTCCGTAATGAATCTCTAATTTCGGGCGCCAATAAACAATTTTATAATTTAGATAGAAGTTCAGGAAATGCAAATGGTATTTATCAAGTTCAGATTACAACACCAAATCAATGTCAATCCTTTTCGAACACAATAAATATAGCACCACCTGTGCTTAAGACCTTTCCAATTCCGTCAAATGATCTATTGAATATTGAGTTCTGTTCAGAGATATTATCAACAGGAAAGGTTGAAATCAAAAATATGAGTGGGAAACTAATTGAGATTAAAGAATTTAATAAACAAGCAGAATTTCAAAAAATCAAACTTGATTTAAATCGATATAAACCAGGTATATACAACTATAGTATTTATTTGGATAATAAAAAATATGCTTCAGAAAATTTTATTGTAGAATAAAAACCAAACGTCATATACCATTGGCATGAAAAAAATTAGTTTTATCATTTTGATTTTCCTATATTTTTCGTTTCTCATAAAATCGCAGGAACGTTTAATAACCGGTAGAATAACTGATTATAAAGGAAAACCTTTAGGCGGAGTAAATATTACTGCAAAAGATTATCCAACGTTAACAACCATTAGCGGTGTTGATGGAGAATTTAGAATTGAAATTTTTGATTTTACCAAAGTTCTGATTTTCAGTTTTGCTGATATGCAAACCAAAGAGTTGATTTTAGGAGATCAGGATAGATTAATTGTGGTTATGGAATATATGGCCATGAAAAATCCAGATCCCTGGAGTTTGATATTAAATTTGAACACTGGAAGATCTGATGTTGCAAATAAATCAAAAGAATCTGATCAATCATGGAATTCAAAAGGAGACGCAGGCTCTGGTGCATTTTTAGAAATTGAATATTTGTTAACTAAAAATATAGGCTTAGGAACAGGAATTGGTTACAATACCTATGCAAATAAATCATATCTTAAACAATTCAATAATTATGGCCAAAATTATCTTCAAAAAATAGACAAGGATAACGAATCTTATTATTTGTATAACGAAGTTTCATCCGTTGATGAAAGAATAAAAGTCAAAGCAATAAGTTTTCCAGTTAAACTGAAATTTCATTTCCGAGCTGGTAAAAAATTAGGTTTTTTTACTGATATTGGAATAAAAATGATCTATGCCACAAGTGCAACTGTAGTAGCAAATGGAAGCTCAATATGGCAAGGCTATTATCCTCAATATCATATTGTATTATATGATTTGCCAGAATATGGATTTGTAAAATACAATATCAATTCTGAGAATCCAATTATTGACTACAACAAATTTCAATACTCTTTTATTCTCTCACTTGGAATGAGTTACCGAATTAAAAAAGAATTCAACATCGATTTTGGAGTTTATTTTGATAATAGCCTTTCAGACCTAAAATATGACAAACCTATACATCAGGCCGATTATTTAAATACCATAGGCAAAATTGATAAAACAACGCTAAAAGGCCTAGGACTGATGCTTGGATTTAGGTTTCATTTTGTAAGAAAAAGATAATAGAATTGAAATAGTCAATCATAAATAATTCATAATACAACTATAATAATTAATATATCTATATTTTAACATACTTTAATCAAAATTCCATTCGATTAACAATTAAATAATCTAATTTTGCCTCAAAGTCAATTATAGAGTGATTGGTTTTTTATAACAGGTTTGGTTTAGATTAGTATTTTT
This sequence comes from Bacteroidota bacterium, assembly GCA_025361565.1. Lineage (GTDB taxonomy): Bacteria > Bacteroidota > Bacteroidia > Bacteroidales > NBLH01 > NBLH01. The sequence goes on from JANYKN010000005.1 coordinate 93,550, forward strand.
AGTGAGAGGCGGATTCGTTCCGCCTCGTTTTTTTTGTTAAATTTTGAATGAATTAATTTTGATACATTCCATCACATATAATCAATTAACAAAACAACTGAGAAATTTGAATTCTAACTCCATCAGCATCATATAAAATACTTGAAAAATATTAGTGATATTCGCTAAAAGTCAGACCATACACGCTTTCCATTGCAAAGATTTAACATTCTTTATAAAATCTTTTATTCACTTAACACATTTTCATTTTAACTTTGCTTCATACACTAGGTGATTGGTTTTTTTATAGCAGGTTTGGTTTAGATTAGTATTTTAGGTGAGAGGCGGGTGGTTCCGCCTCTTTTTTTTGAGGTCTTTTTATGTATTTAATTAGTATATTCAAATTGAGAGGCGAATTAAACAAAACTAATTTTTCAACTCCAATATCCGAACTGAATAACCCTCCATAAATATTTTGCTCAACTCATCAATTGTTTCATCAGAAATCACATCACGACCCTTCGAATAGTTTTTAAGAACCTCATTATATCTCTGGGTTAGAATAAATTGAGCATCCATTTTATTGAGGATAACCATTATAGTTTCACTCTCATTATACCTGAAATAAACATAGATTCCATTCTCCGGTATAAAATGTTTTAAACTTCCTGAATGAATAACTTTTTTATTTTTTCGCCAGTTCAGGAGTTTTTTAACATATTCATAAGCCATTTTGCGTTCCTGGCTCAAATTTTTCATTTTAAAGGCATCCATATAATCATGTTGCCAACCACCCGGAAAATCCTGCCGCATGTAACCGTGGCTTTTTAAACCATCGCCATCCATCAAAATTTCAGTACCATAATACATTTGTGGAATTCCCCTAGTAGTAAAAAGAAATGCCATTGCCATTTTAAATTTGTTGAAATTATGTTGCAAATTGGTATAAATCCTCGTAACATCATGATTGTCAACAAAAATTAAATTCATATTTGGATCAGGATATAAAAAATCCTGGGCAAGTACAGAATATAGGTCAAATAAACCTCCAGACCAACTTTCTGGTTCATTCAATGCCCTTATTAAAGCATAGGAAAGCGGAAAATCAGTAACACTTGGCAAATATGAATTATATCCTGTTTTTGAAGGAAAACCTTTTTGCCAATAAGCTGTAGTTGATATGTTTTGTAGCCATGCTTCGCCAACAATATTAAAATTTGGATATTCCTGCATTACCCGTTTTACCCATTGAGCCATCATTTCCTGATCGGGATAAGGATACGTATCCATCCTAATTCCATCAATACCGGCGTATTCAATCCACCAAATACTGTTTTGTATCAGGTAAATGGCAAGATATGGATTTTGCTGATTTAAATCGGGCATGGTTATGTCAAACCAACCTTTTTCAAGCAGCGTTTTATCCAATTCAGAACTATAGGGATCCGAAGCCACTTCACCACGATAATTCGACTTGGTTAATTCAGGAAATTGATGTACCCAATCTATTGAAGGCATATCCTTGATAAACCAATGCTCCGAAGCGGAGTGGTTAAATATCATGTCCATAATTATTTTCAGCCCATTTCGATGGCATTCGTCAACAAGGGTTTTGTATTCTTCGTTGCTTCCATGGCGGGGATCAACCTTGTAAAAATCACTTATTGCATATCCGTGATAAGTAACATTTTTCAAATTGGCTTCCAAAACGGGGTTTAACCAAATTGCTGTTATTCCCAAATCACGAATATAATTAAGATGATCCCTAATACCTTTAATGTCGCCACCATGCCTTCCATCAGGATTTTCCCGATTAACTTTTTCAAGCATTCCTTCGACATTATCAGCAGCAGGGTTGCCATTTGCAAATCGATCGGGCATAATAAGATAAATTACATCCGAACTATTAAATCCTTTTTGCTTATCTGGATTTTTTTCTTTTTGCTTCAGCTCATATGGATAAGAATAATGGGTCTTGCCCTTTAAAAATTCTATTTGAAGAATTCCAGGTTTTGCGAGCTTGTCTATGAACAAATCTAAAAATAAATAATTAGGGTTTTCAACTTTATTGCTATTTATAAGCTCAACTCCATTATAATTGATAGAAACTTTGTAAGTTGAGATTTTTTTACCGTAAACCAACAACTGCAAAGTCTGATTTTTCATCCCAGTCCACCAATTAGGAGGTTCTACTTTATATAAATCTTTTAAAATCAACTTTATTTAAATGAATGGTAATAATATAAATGATTGAATTCTAATTGATTTTTATAAAAACTTCATAACCCCATGCAGGCAATTCCAAAACATTTGAATTTAAAATTTCACCAGTAATAAAACTTTTCATTTGATTGGATTTAACATCTACATCCAAATAGAAAATTTGTTTATCAAAACTTAAATTTAATACTACAACAACCTCATTATCTGATTTATATCTGGTAAACGCAAATATTTTATCAATTTTATTTGTATAAATTCTTTGAGTAGTACCTCCTTTGTCTCCAGACCAAAGTGCGGGATTTTCTTTTCTAAGTTTGATAAGGCTTTTAAAGAAAGGTGTAAATTCATTTGTTGAAGTCCAATCTATTTCATCTTTATCAAAGAATAAAAGTCTTCGATTCAGGCCTGCTTCCTGTCCACTAAAAATCAGTGGCAAACCTGCCATGGTAAAAGAAAGCACGGCAAACGCTTTGTATGACTGACCAAAACGTTCAACAGCAGATCCAGCGTTTTTATTTTCATCATGATTGGAAGTGAAATTCAGACGAAGGGCATTTTTAGGAAAATATATTGGATCAGTTGAAAAATATGCACCCAAATCCCAAACAGACTTATTTCCTTTGGCAATATCATTCATAAGATGATGGCAGGCCCAATTATAGGTCATGTCAAAAGCTTTGTAATGCAAGTCAAGTTGTTCGTCTTCGGCAAGCATAAAAACCGGTTTTAGCTTATCGAGCTCAATCCGTGCATCATTCCAAAAATCTGTAGGCACCAAACCAGCCATATCGCAACGATATCCATCAATATCTATTTCTTTTATCCAATATTTTAGCGCCTCAATCATTTCATGCCTCAAAGCTCGATTGTTAAAATCTAAATCAGCAACATCATGCCAATCGGTATTTGCAGGATGCACTATGTTCCCAGATGAATCTTTGTTGTAAAAATCAGAATGCTGATCAATCCAAGTATGATCCCAAGCGGTATGATTTGCCACCCAGTCGAGGATGACATGCATATCCAATCCATGAGCTTTATTTACAAGGGTTTTCAAATCATCCAATGAACCAAGTTCAGGATTCACAGAAATATAATCGCGAATAGCATATGGACTTCCAAGTTCACCTTTTCTGCCCTTAATTCCAATTGGCTGAACTGGCATCAACCATAAAATATCAACTCCAAGATCTTTGAGCCTGGGCAAATGTTCCATAAATTCAATGAAAGTGCCAGATTTGGTATATTGCCTGATATGAACTTCGTAAATCGTTGCATCTTTGATCCAATCCGGATGAACTACTGAGAATGGGTTTAAGCTATTTTCTGGCGCCATCTTTCTTTTTTAATGATTTATAATGGGTGATAATATTGTTATTGTTTCAAATTAACAAAAAAAAAATGATATTAATCTTCTAAACTCAATTTAATTATCGAATTCAGAAGATTAATATCATCATTTTTCAATTGCCTGAGCCAATATTAAAAAATACATCTGAACAAATCCAATGCATCTATAATCGTGGAAAGCAACCTGTCAATTCTTATTATTTTACAAAAACCTGATATTCCCAAGGTTTAAGTTCCATTTCATTACCACTGAAATTTGCCTTTGAAAAGTAGTTCTTCAAATTGCTATAATCATCTTTGGTGTCGAGTTTAACCTTTAATGGTTCTTTACTTAAATTAAGAATAACCAACACTTTGCTTTGTTCATTTTCGCGGATAAATGCAAATACTTTAGTATCGTTGTTGGTTTTAATCCTTATCAATTTAGCTCCATTTTTTGCATTCCAAAGGGCGGATTGGTCCTTTTTAAGAGAATTTAAACTTTTATAGAAAGCTCCTAGCTCTTTATCTGCATTCCAATCGATTAAATCTTTCTCAAAGAAGAGCAATCTCTTTTTTAATCCAGCTTCCTGTCCACTGTAAATCAATGGCATACCTGGTACAGTATAATATAAAACAGTAAAAGCTTTTGATCCATCTCCAAATTTTTCATAAACAGTTCCATTCCAGGAATTCTCATCATGATTTGTAGTAAACTGCATACGAATGGCATTGGCAGAATAGTTAATGGTGTCCTTCGTAAAAAAGGTATCGATATCTGCTACTGATTTTTCACCTTTGGCAACTTTGTTCATCAATTGATGGAATTCCCAGCCATATGAAGCATCAAATGCTTTATATTGCAGATCTGCTTGTTCAGCTTCTGCAAGCATAAAAACAGGTTTAATGCTATCGAGTTTGGTACGAACGTTGTTCCAAAAATCGGTAGGTACCCAACCAGCCACATCGCATCTATATCCATCAATGTTTGAAGAATCAATCCAAAATTTGAGACAACTCATCATTTCTTTTCTCAAGTCTTTGTTATCGTAGTTCAAATCAATTACATCCGACCAGTCGGTTCCTTTGGGTGGCATAAAATTACCCAAACTGTCTTTGGTATAAAAGTCGGGATGCTCTTTAGTCCAAACATGATCCCAAGCAGTATGGTTTGCAACCCAATCGATTATAACATACATGCCCAATTCATGAATTTCTTTAACCATTGCATTGAAATCGGCCATTGTTCCAAACTCTGGGTTTATAGCCTTATAATCTTTAATCGAATAATAACTACCTAGTTTCCCTTTTCTATTTTTTACACCCAGAGGTTGCACAGGCATAAACCAAAGAATATCCACACCTAACTCTTTTAAACGCGGAAGTTGTTTCCTGAACTCATTTATGGTGCCAGACTTTGTATACTGCCTTAAATTTACTTCATAAATATTGGCAGATTTAATCCAGTCGGGGTGTTTTACCGTAAATTGAACAGAATCGCTTTTTTCTGTTATTTGTTTTGAGCCTGATTGATTACTACATGAGTTTAATGAAAATAAAAAACTGAGTGCAATCAAAAAAAATAATAGTGAAGTTGATTTTTTCATGATTTTTAAATTAAAGGGTTCAATGATATAAAATCAGTATTTTAAAAAATTAAATTCATAATCTATTTTTATGAATTGATATAAACTACTTAGTATACATCTGGATTGAACACCTGAGAGATACAGATTGCATCTTTCAAGAGTTCTCACTTAATTAAATTTATATTGACTTATGGATTTAAAGTATTTCAATTAGCTACAGAAAGTATCTTATTTGGTTCAAGAATATGTTTCAACCCACTCAAGTTAACTTCAACTGGCTTATCTGCAGAAACAGAAATTTCGGTTGCTTTATGTGTGATTTTAATGTTTAGTATGGTATTTCTATATTCGATTTTAAAAGAAAAACTCTTCCATCCTTCAGGTAAATAAGGCTTAAAATGCAAAATACCATCTTTTATACGCATCCCTCCAAAACCATATACAACTGACATCCATGTTCCGGCCATACTGGTAATATGTAAACCTTCATCTGCTTCATGGTTATAATCATCTAAATCGAGCCTAGCTGTACGTAAATACATTTCGTAGGCTTTTTCAAATCTTCCAATTTTAGAAGCTATTATTGAATGTACACATGGTGAAAGCGATGATTCATGAACTGTTCTAGCCTCATAAAAATCAAAATTCCTTGCAATGGTTTCGTTATCGAAATCACTTTCAAAGAAAAAGATTCCTTGAAGAACATCAGCTTGTTTAATGTATATTGACCTTAAAATCCTGTCCCATGACCATTTTTGGTTTAAAGGTCGATGAGATTGATCCAAATCTTTAACAAGAATGTGCTCTTTGTCCATATAGCCATCCTGTTGCATAAATACACCTAGTTTATCGTCTTTTGGCAGATAAATTTTATTAATTATCTCATTCCACTGATGGGTTTCATCGGAGAAATTAAATTCCCATTTTTTAATAATTTCGTTATAGCGATCCGGATTATTCTTCTTTACATAATCAAGAACTTCAATAGTGTAACCTAAGGTCCATTTTGCAATGTAGTTTGTATACCAATTATTGTTTACATTGTTTTCATATTCGTTAGGACCGGTAACACCAAGCATTACATATTGTTTCTTCTCATTTGAATAGTTAACCCTCTGTGCCCAGAATCGAGAAATTCCCATCAATACTTCAAGCCCATACTCGGAAAGATGAGATTTATCTCCTGTATAATTAACATAATTCATTATGGCATAAGCAATGGCGCCATTCCGATGTATTTCTTCAAAAGTAATTTCCCATTCATTGTGACACTCCTCACCATTCATAGTTACCATTGGATATAAGGCAGCATGGTTCTTAAAACCAAGCTTTTGAGCATTCTCAATTGCTTTTTGCAGATGCTTATGTCTGTAAATCAAAAGATTTTTTGCCACATTACCGGGAGCAGTGCTTAAAAAGAATGGAACACAATATGCTTCGGTATCCCAATAAGTACTTCCACCATATTTTTCGCCTGTAAAACCTTTAGGTCCAATATTTAAACGCTCATCATCACCTGTATAAGTTTGATTCAGATGAAAGATATTAAAGCGAATACCTTGCTGAGCAATCAAATCACCTTCTATAATTATATCACTCTCCTTCCATTTTGCAGCCCAAACTTTAATATGATCATTCAACAGGATTTCAAATCCAGATACTGAAGCCTGGTTAACAAGAATCTGTGAATGACTGGCAAGTTCCTTTTTGGGATGATTTTCAGACGAAAGACATGAAATATACTTATAGATAACAGTTTCCTGATCTTTTTTACAAAAAACAGTAATATGATTGGCTACATACAAGTCCTTTTCTACAGGATTGGTTTTAAAATCGAGGCTAACATGATCTTGAGTAATATTAAACTTCATGGCGGTGCAAACCTGAAACCCTGTTTTTTTAGTTTCAGCAACAATGTAGGCTTCACGGTTCATTGATTTTCGCTCAACTTCGATCCAAAACTTTTCATTGTAATTTGAATCTTCATTTTTAACGTCAGCATCTATATAAGGAGTAAATCCTATATTGCCTTCGAAATTCAATGGTGTAACAGAATATTTAATAGCAGCCAATTCGGGATTTGCCATACTTATAAAACGCTTAGCAAGAACTCTTAATCTTAACCCATTCTTTAATTCAGCTGTAAATACCCTTTCCAGGTAGCCTTCTTTCATATTCAATGTGCGCCTGAAATGACTTATATTGCAAGTTGCCAAATCAAACTCGGTACCTTCGATCAAAATGTTGATCCCAATCCAGTTCGGAGCATTCAGCACCTTCGCAAAATATTCGGGATAGCCATTTTTCCACCAGCCTACCCTTGTTTTATCCGGGTAATAAATACCAGCCACATAGTTTCCCTGAAGACTTTTTCCACTATATTTTTCTTCAAAATTAGCCCTTTGACCGAACCTGCCATTGCCAATACTGAAAATACTTTCAGATTTTTCATGCTCAGCCTCAGAAAAGCCTTCTTCAATTATATTCCATTCATCAATCTTATAATATGGCTTCAAGTGTTTCATCTGTTTAATCTTTTTTGATTTTATTCACTACATTCCCCGTTTTAACGGGACAGACAATGAAATCGCTTCACTGAGTTTTTAATTCAGATTGAACATTCAAAGTAATTATTAACTGGTAAGTTAAATTTATTTTATAATGTTCAATTTTTTCGATTTTCATAATTATTTCAGAATCAATAACTTATTAGTGACCCAATTTCAAAAATGTTTCCAACAAAACATTTTGAAATCCAGAAATAACTAAATCCGCCTTCCCCAGATTTTTTTCTGAGCCTATTCCAATCACATGCATATTTCCATTTAAGGCAGCGTCAACTCCAGCCTCAGCATCTTCGAAAACAATACATTCACTAGGTTTTACTCGAAGTGATGAAGCTGCTAATAAAAACACTTCAGGATCAGGTTTTGCCTTGCTTACCTTATTTCCATCAATAATTTCATCAAAATATTTAAGCAAATCAATCCTGTCAAGGATAGTTTTTGCATTTTTACTGGCTGAACCAATGGCTGTTTTCAATCCTTTTTGCCTGGCTTGTTCTAGAAATGAAATTACACCTGGCAAAATCTCGTCCGGAGTCATTTTCAAAATATAGTCAACATACCAAGCGTTTTTTTTATCCGCTAACTTTGTCTTCTCTTCTTCACTCAATTGAATACCCCCAATTTCGAGCAATATTTCAAGAGATCGAACCCTTGAAACCCCCTTCAAACGTTCGTTGTCTTCAACCGAAAAGAAAAAGCCTATTTCATCAGCCAATCTTTTCCATGCCAGGTAGTGATACTTTGCAGTATCAACAATTACTCCATCCAAATCGAATATTAAAGCCTTAATGTCCACCAGTTCCTCCTTTTTGTAATGTTTTTTCAGCAGATACATCTTTCACGAAAAGTACACCTAAGCTTCCTATCAGCATAATACAACCGGCAAACACCAGCATAAATATTGCTTTTTCATTAAAGAATCCTCTTAATATTAAACCACCAAATAAACCGCTAATAATCTGAGGTATAACAACTGTCAAATTAAATAAGCCCATATAAATCCCCATCCGCTTAGGAGGCAAAGAACCAGATAAAATTGCATAAGGCATTGACAAAATTGCTGCCCAAGCAATACCTACCCCTAGCATGGATACCAAAAGCATATATGGATTGTGAAAAAAGAACATTGAAATGTAACCAAGGCCTCCAAGAATCAAGGCCATTGCATAAACCATTTTTCTGCTGGTCAATTTTATAAAATAAGGCATTAACATCGAAAATAAGGCTGCATAAAGACTGTAGGCCGCAAAACAAATACCGACCCAGTTTCCTGCTTCATTATAAGCCGCAGAGCTTGAATCACCAATTGCCGTATTCCAATAATGCTGAGCAATTGCAGGTGTTGAAAATACCCACATTATAAACAGCGGAAACCATGAAAACAGTTGCACAATAGCAAGTTGTTTCATTGTTTTAGGTATATTTCCCAATAACTTAAAGAAACTTTCATTTTTTACTTTATCTTCTTCGGTTATATTATTATAAGCTTCGAATTCTTTTGGAGGATATTCTTTTGTTTTAAAAACAGTAACCAATACACTTAATAACAACAAAGAACCACCAATATAAAATGACCAGATTACTGACGAAGCTACTTCACCTTCAACAGGACTATTATTTACCCCTATTGCGGTTAAAATAAAAGGCAAAGCTGAACCAACAACTGCACCACAATTAATTAGGAAACTTTGAACCGAATAACCAATATTTCGTTGATCTTCTGGAGTCATATCAGCAACCAAAGCTCTGAATGGCTGAAAAGTTACATTAAATGAACCATCCATTAAAGCCAGCATCACTGCTCCAAAAATCAAAGCACCAACTCCACCTGCAGTGATAATATACGGTGCATTTGGCATAAAAAACATGGCAAGCATTGATAAAAGTGCTCCTCCTAAAATAAATGGAGATCTCCTTCCTATACGTGTCCAGGTTTTATCACTTGCAGCCCCAACAATTGGTTGAACCAACAAACCCATAGTAGGCGCCACCAACCAAAAAAGAGACAAATTATGGAGATCAGCGCCAAGATTTGAAAGAATTCTACTTGCATTGGCATTTTGAAGTGCAAATCCAAATTGTACACCCAAAAATCCGAAACTGACATTCCATATTTGCCAGAAGCTTAAACGTGGTTTATTATTCATACCTTATCTATTATATATTAATTATTGATATTCTACAAGGCTTCGCCAGCCAAATCCTAAAAATGAATTGAAAATTGTATTGGAAGATATACTGGTTTCATCTATTTATTATTCGTGTTTTAAACCACTCTTCAGGCAGACTTTACCATCTTCCAATTTTTGAACTAATCAATAAGAAATGGAATGTGATAAAGTTACCTAAATATAGTATTAACAAATAAATGAAATAAACTGAGAGAGAAGACCAAGTAACGAAAAAAAAAAATAATGTGCAAACAATTTAATTTCAAATGCGGCATAAGTTTATTGAATATTATTGGATAAGATTCTGAAGCACTTAATTCAAACGTTTGCAGTGAAATTCAATTTTTTTAAAAAAATTTGAATTTTTTTAATATAAAAAGGAATATGAAAAAAATTTAAATTAATGCAAACGATTTCGGAAGAGTTTTTTTTTATTAATTATGGTCAGTTGGTTCTTGATTTTTGATTTTTCAACAGAAAACAGACAATTGACAAAATCATTGTGCTTAATATAGCAATTCGTTTGATTTATTAAATTCCTCCTTTAAAGTTCTAGTTGAACCTCTTAATATCAGATCGGTTTTAAGAACCCTAATTTCAGGAATATAGTCTTCTTCATTTTTAGAAAGACGGTTCAGTAGCAATCGCACAGCAATTTGCCCCATCTCATAACCATGCTGTTCCACAGTAGATAATGGTGGATCTGTAATTGTTGAGATGAGTCCGTTTGTAAAACCAATAATTGAAATATCCTCAGGCACTTTAAGTCCCATACTTTTAATAGCAACCATAGCGCCAATTGCAGTCATATCATTTACCGCAAAAATGGCATCTGGAATTTTTCCTGAACGAATTAATTTTTCAGTTAAATGCATGGATTCATTATAATCTTCGCATTTGAAAATCAGGTTATCATCTGCCGGAATTCCATTTTTATATAAGGCGTGTAAATATCCATTTTGGCGGTTTCGTCCAATTAATAAATGTTGACCAGCCGCATAGTGAACAATTTTACGGCATCCGGTTTTGATTAGATGTTCAACTGCCTTATAAGCACCTTCAAAGTCGTCAACAACAACTTTGTCTGTTTCAATTTCTGAACAAACCCTATCAAAAAAAACAACCGGAATGCCATTGTTTTCCAAGTTGACTAAATGCTCAAAATCTTTGGTGTTTTTCGAAATTGAAACCAATAAACCTGCTACCCTGCTTGATAACATTCCAAGGGTTGAATGAACTTCGCGTTCATAGTCTTCATTGGTTTGTGCAATCATTACGTTGTAATCATTGGCATAAGCCAAATCATCTATTCCACTGATTATAGACGAAAAAAAATCATGGACAACTTCCGGTACAATAACCCCAATAATATTGCTTTTGCTGTTCCTGAGACTTAATGCCACTTCGTTTGGCTTGTATTTATATCTTTTTGCCAAATCATTTACTGCTCTTTTTGTTGTATTGCTAATATCTGGATGGTTTTTTAATGCCCGTGAAACTGTGGAGGGTGAAATCCCAAGCTCTTTTGCTATATCCTTAATGGTTATTTGTCTGCCTTTCATAAGGGTGTTTACAAATGATTGTTGACGAAGATAGATAAATTTTACAGCTTTTCAAAAATCAATAAAGATATAATACTAAATAATTCATTTATAGGTTTTTAAATAAATAAAGTGTTATATTTTTTATAAACTTTACTTAGGTCAGAGCTGGTCAAATTAATTAAGATGAAAGATAAACTATGGCAAAATCGATTAATCGAAAATGTCTACCTGGCTTGTAACAATGTTCTGATCGTCACATCTTAATTACTTAAGATTAAATTAACATGAAAAAATATAAAAGATAAACCTAAATTAACAATTCTTTACATTTAGACACAATATTTAACATTTTTTGAAAATTCAGAATTTTATCATTCACGATTGCAAACGTTTGCGGTTTCGTTTGCGTGAATTATTTGTCAAATTGCTTGTTAAAATTTGTTAATGGTCATTAAATTTTTCTTAGGTTTGACAAAAGTATTAACAATTTGTTTACTAAAAGTAACCTGAGAGAGAGATTAAACTTTTATTAAAATTTTGAAGTATTTTTTAACCTAAATTTTAAAAAGCAAATGAAAAATTATTATGGTATGTTAAAAAGACTAATGTTAATTATCGCTTTTGCGGCTTTTGCGAACTTTTCGTATGCCCAGCGTGATTTAACTGGTCGTGTAACTGATTCCGGGGACGGCAATCCTATTCCCGGGGTTAATGTAGTTGTTAAAGGAACTACAAATGGCACTATCACCGATTTTGATGGTAATTTTAACCTAAAGGTAACAGACAATGATATCATTGTCTTTTCATACATGGGTTATGTCACACAAGAAATTTCTGCTGGTACAAGTAATTCACTAAGAGTATTGCTAGAACCTTCTGCTGAAACTAAAGAAGAAGTAGTAGTTATTGGTTACGGTACCGTTAAAAAAGGCGATGCTACTGGCTCTGTAGTTGCTGTTAGTTCTAAGGACTTTAACAAAGGTGCAATTACATCAGCACAGGATTTACTGGTAGGTAAAAGTGCCGGTGTGGTAATTACCTCTGCAGGTGGAGCTCCTGGAAGCGGATCAACTATTCGTATCCGTGGTGGTTCTTCTTTAAATGCATCAAACGATCCTTTAATTATTGTTGATGGAGTTCCTCTTGATAACAATAATGTGAACGGTAGTTCAAACTTTTTATCATTTATTAATCCAAATGACATCGAAACTTTTACAATATTGAAAGATGCTTCGGCAACTGCAATTTATGGTTCCAGAGCTTCTAATGGTGTTATTCTTATTACTACCAAAAAAGGTAAAGCAGGCAGCCCAATGACCATTACATATGATGGAAATGCCTCAGTTTCAAGCGCTGTTGATTATGTGAATGTTTATTCAGGAGATGAAATGAGACAAATTGCTTTTGATCATCCTGAATTATACGGACCAGAAACTTATAGCAAGCTTGGAACTCAAAATACCGATTGGCAAAAAGAAATTTTCCGTACTTCTTTTTCACAAGACCATAATATTAGTTTATCAGGTGCTACTAAAACTTTACCATACAGGGTTTCGATAGGTTACACTGATCAAAACGGTATTATGAAAAATACTGATTTACAAAGATTAACAGGATCTATTAGCCTAGATCCAACATTTTTAAACAAGGATTTAAAAGTTAGTTTGAATGCAAAAGGCATGACTACCAAAAATAATTTTGGTGATGCCGGAGCATTGGGTTCTGCAATCAATATGGATCCAACTCAACCTATCTACGACAATATGATGGCTGACAATTACTATCAGTGGGAAAATTATGGTGCAAGTTTAGGTACTCCAAATCCTGTTGAACAACTAATGGCAGCTGATAATAAGTCGGTTGTAAACAGATTAATTGGCAACATCCAATTAAACTATAAAATGCCATTTATTCCTGAATTGCATGCAAATTTAAATGTAGCAATGGACTATACAGTGAGTGATGGACACAACAACCGTCCTACAACTTCCCCTTCAACCCTTACTAATCCATTAGCTCATGGTAAATTAACAGATTATAACGCCACAAATAAAAACAATCTGATTGATTTTTATTTAAACTATGTTAAAGACATCAACAGCATCAACAGTAAAATTGACGTTACTGCTGGTTATTCATGGCAACATTTTCAACGCGAAGGTGATAGTTATACCCGTGGCGTAAAAGATAATGCAATAGATCCAAGCACTGGCGAGCAATACGCATACCAAAAGTCAGATAGTTCAGCCTTTATAACTGAAAACTATTTGGTGTCTTTCTTTGGCCGTTTAAATTATACTTTGGCCGAAAGGTATATGCTTACCCTTACTGTACGTGAGGATGGTTCTTCCCGTTTTGCCAAAGATAATCAATGGGGTCTTTTTCCATCGGCAGCTTTTGCATGGAAAATCAAAAATGAGTCTTTCTTAAAAGATGTAAATGCTCTTTCTGATTTGAAATTGAGATTAGGCTGGGGTATAACAGGTCAACAAGATATAGGAAATGATTATCCAGCCCAGGCAAAATACCGTTCTGCTTCTCAGGGTAGCTATTATATGTTTGGAGGGGAATATATTCCAACATTGCGTCCGGATGCTTATGATCCAGATATAAAATGGGAAGAAACTACAACTCAGAATATAGGTTTGGATTTTGGTTTTGCAAAAGACCGCATTACTGGTTCGTTGGATTTTTACAAACGTGTTACTGATGATTTATTAAATACAGTTACTATTGCTACAGGAAGTAATTTTTCTAATACATTATTAACAAACGTAGGTAGTTTAGAGAACAAAGGTATTGAAGGTTCTTTGAATTTAGTTCCAATTTCTACTGAAGATATGTCATTAACAATTGGAATGAACGTTACTTATAACAAAAACAAAGTGACCAAATTGCTTACATCAGATGATCCTAATTATATTGGTATACTCTATGGTGATGCTTTTACCGGCCAAAAACAAGTAACCAGAGTAGGTTATCCTGCCTATTCCTATTTTGTTAACAAACAAATCTATGATGCAAACGGAAATATGATTGAAGGTTTGTATGAAGATCTTTCAGGCAAAGGTGGACAGGTAAACGGTGATAACGCAGATAAATACATTTACAAAAACCCTGCTCCTGATTATTTGTTAGGTTTCTCTGCTCGTTTTAATTATAAAAACTTCGATGTTTCGGCTTCTGCACGTGCAAGCATAGGAAATTATGTTTACAATCAGGTTGCAGCAGGTGCTTCATATGATCAAATGTATCAAATTGGTTATTGGAAGAATTTTACAACCCAATTAAGCGATACCAAAGTGGTGAAACGTCAGTTTACAAGTGATTATTTTGTTGAAAATGCTTCATTTTTCAGATTGGATAACGTAAGTGCCGGTTATAAATTTGACAAGCTTTTCGATAAATTAAGTGCTCGTGTTAGCTTTACTGTTCAAAACGTATTAACTGCAACAAAATATAGAGGTCTTGACCCTGAGGTAAATGGTGGAATTGATAACAATTTCTATCCAAGACCCCGTACCTTTATGTTTGGTTTAAGTTTAACCTATTAATATTTTAATAATAAAAAGATATGAATAATAAAATTATAATATTGGGCTTAGTTCTTTCAGCATTAGCGATAACATCGTGCGTGAAAGATCTGGATGTAAAACCAAAGGATCCGAATACTGTAATGGCAGCCAACTTAAACGATGATCCTGCTTACCTACAACAAGCACTTGCCAAAATTTATGCAAGCTTTATTATCTCAGGACAAGGTGCCAATGGTGGCGATGATATTACAGCGCCAGATGGAAACTTTTTCACAACAACAAGAGCACTTTGGAATCTTCAGGAAATTACAACTGATGAAGCTATTTGTGCATGGGGTGATGCTGGTATTGCTGATTTAAATACACAAACCTGGAGTCCAAGTAATCCTTTTCTTACAGCACTTTATCAACGTTTGGGTTTAAGTATCACTTATGCAAACGATTTTATCAGAAATACTGCAGGTAATACGGATCCAACCGTAATGCAATATAATGCAGAAGCTCGTTTTTTAAGAGCTTTGGCCTACTTCTGGCATATGGATTTATTTGCAAACCCTCCATATACAACTGAAGCCGATGTGGTTGGAAAATTCTATCCAAAACAACTGGATGAAAATTCAGCAGTTGGAAGAGCTAAATTGTTTGATTATATTGTATCTGAATTGAAAGATATTGAGACTAAATTAGGAGACCCAGGATTTTCATACCCACAAGCCGATAAAGCTGCTTGCTGGATGTTATTGGCAAGGGTATATTTAAATGCTGAGGTTTATACAGGTACTGCACATTGGGCCGATTGTAAAACTTATTGCGATAAAGTAATCAACAGTGGTAAATATTCTTTGGCAACCGATTATCGTCAGAATTTTAGTGCCGACAACGATGGTTATCACAATCCTGAAATGATTTTTGCATGGGAGCAAGATGGTATTAATACACAAGGTTATGTTGGTACTACATTCATCATCGAATCAAGCAGTGATGCTACTTACATCAGGGCCGAAGATTATCATGGTTTAACATCGAATACCAACTGGAATGGTAACAGATCAAAAAGGAATTTTATGAATATTCTGGTTGACACACTTACAACCTATAGTAACAATCCGATTACTGAAACCGATGTCACTTTTTCAGCATGTAAAGACAAAAGAGTATTCCTGAAAATGAAGAAGAGCATGGATATTCCTAGTGCATCATCAAGTGGTGATTATGGTATTGGTGTATATAAATTCACTGCCAGAAATGCCGATGGCACGCAGGCTGCAAATTATAATCCTGCTTTTGCCTGTACTGATTTTCCAATTTTCAGATTGGCTGATGCTTATCTGATGAGAGCTGAAGCTTCACATAATTTAAGTGACGATCTTAGTGCTGCAGCAGATATCAATGTAGTAAGAGAGCGTGCATATGGTAATACTGACGGTAATATCTTAGCAGGTCAGGTTACTGATAAATTTTTGTTGGATGAACGTGGACGAGAATTCTATTACGAAGCTCAAAGACGTACTGATTTGGTTCGTTTTGGCAAATTCACAGATGGAAGTTATAATTGGGAATGGAAAGGTGGAACACCTAATGGCGCCAATACCGATAGCCATTTAAATATCTTCCCAATCCCGGGTGATGAAGTTTCTGCGAATCCGAACATCAAACAAAATCCTAATTATTAATATTTTAATACTTCGAACAATGAATAAAAATTTAATATATTTAATTTTCATTGGGTTAATCGGATTATTGTCAAACTGTAAAAAGGATGAGACAAAAATCGTGATGTCCAGCAACCCAATTGTTCCAACAATTCAGACCTTACCGGATTTAACCCTTGTACGGGATAATGGATTGGATACGCTCATATTTATTGGTACACCTGTTGATCCTGGATTCAATGCTTCTGCCACTTATTTTTTAGAAGCTGATACAGTTGGTAATGATTTTAAAGATGCTGTTGTTATCTATTCAGGCGTTCAGGATACTTTGATAAAATTAACTGTAAGTGAAGTGAATGGTGCTTTATTGAAAAGGTTTCCTGCCAACAAAGTTTCTTCTGTTGATTACCGCATTAGAGCCCTTTTGGTTGTGGATGCAGGTACAGGTGCTCCAGGAACCAGTGCCGATCCATTTATTTATAACTCTATTACTGAAAATGTAACTACTACAATTTATGGTTTGCCACGTTTGGATTTGGTAGGTTCAGGTCTTGATAATATAGTTGAATCTGCACTAGGTAATGGCAAATATAAAGGTTATGTAAAGCTAGATGCTACAAAACCTTTTACTTTGCACGATCCAGATGCCAATATTACATATGGTGCTGCTGGTTCTGGCGTTCTTGCAGTGAATGGTTCAACATTAACACCTGCTGCTAATGGTTGGTATGATATGTCTGCAAATACAGTAGATCTTACATATAAAATGGATGCATATATGATAGGATTGGTTGGTTCAGCTACTTCTAATGGATGGAACTCTCCAGACACAAAAATGGATTACAATTCCAAAGCTGGCGTTTGGTATATTACAACTAATCTGGTTGATGGTGAAATCAAATTTAGATTGAATGATGGTTGGGCATGGAATCTTGGTGGTACTCCTGAAAAATTAACACAGGGTGGTGCAAACATTCCAGTTAAAGCTGGCAACTATACCATTAAGTTAACAATTATCAATGGAACTACCGGTACTTGTACGATAGTTAAAAACTAGTTTGAATGAAACTTTTGGTTTGCTGAAAAAATCAGCAAACCAAAAGTAGTTTTAAATAATAATAATAAATAAACATATGAAAAATAAGACATATTTAAATATTATAGGCGTCTTTTTTGCTTCCATGCTATTGTTTGCGGCTTGCCAAAAAGATGAACCTGTAAAATTGCAGCCCAATGTGGCTACTTTACAAATATTAAACCTTACAGATAGTTCGGCTGATGTAAGCGGACTTATCATTGCTGAAGGTGATGGTTTTACAAAACTTGGAGTTTGCTGGAATACCGAAGCTGCTCCAACTATTGATAATCAAACAGCAAGTGTAAAAAAAGGTAATAGTTCAGTTTATACAGCTAGTCTATCTGGTTTAAACTATACAACCAAGTATTATGTGCGTGCTTTTGCCACTAATGCAGCTGGAACTACAGTTTATAGCCAGGATACTTCTTTTACAACTCCTGTAAGGCTTGCAATTGTAACTTTAGATGAAGTAACCGAAATAGCAAGTTACTCTGCTACCAGTGGTGGAAATGTTACCGAACTTGGTGGTGGTACAGTTACAGCAAAAGGTGTTTGCTGGGGAACAGAACCTGATCCTACTGTAAAAAGTTCAAAAACTGAAGATGGTAATGGTTTAGGTGCATTTACTAGTAATATTACAGGCCTAAGAGGTTATACTCAATACTATTATCGCGCATATGCTACAAACGAAGCCGGTACAGCTTATAGCAAATCAATTGTAGCTGGTTTTGAACGTAAATTAACATTTAAGACGTTAACAAGTGCTCCATATGTAACTACTGTTTCTGCTGCTGCGCAAGCAACAACTGCAACCGCAAAAGGTGAAGTTACATATGATGGCGGTACAGCTGTTACTCAACGAGGTATTTGCTATTCAACAAGTGCCAACCCAACAACTGCAGATTCTAAAGTAACTAGTGCTGGAACTACTGGTGCATTTGAAGTTAACATTTCCAGTTTAGTTACAAATACTACCTACCATTATAGAGCATATGCAACTAATAGCAAAGGTACATCTTATGGTGATGATAAAACATTTGCTACTTATCCTCCTGCATTATTTATGATTGGAGATGGAGTTGGAAGTTGGGATTGGGCAGTAGCAGATCTTCCAATGATTCCAGTTCATAGTCATCCAAATCTATTTTGGAAAATTGTATGGATGGAATCAACAGGTTTCTTTAAAATGGCTCCTCAAAAAGCATGGTCAGGAGATTTTGGTAAAACAGGTTCCATTAATGGCGAAATTTGGGATAAAGGAGGTGAAAACATTCCTGTTCCCGGAACTGCTGGTTACTATATGGTTGTTGTTGATTTAGCAACCAATAAAATTGAAGTTACTGCTCCAAAAGTTTATGGTATTGGTAATGCATTTGGTGGATATTGGACTGCCAATGATTCAAGGTATTTATTTACTGTTGACAATGTCAATCAAGTAATAAAATTTGTTGGAGTTCCAGGGTCAGGAACACCACCTGTTACTCCTAATGATTTACGTGCGCATGTTGCGGCCTCTACATTAGTATGTGATTGGTGGCAAGCTGAAGTGAATATTGTTGGAACTACTATAGTATTCCGCGCAACAGGTGGCGATCCTGCCAGTTTCCCTGTGGCTACAGGTTCAACTATTTCTTTCAACTTTAAAGCAGGAACTGCTGCAGTTACTCCTTAATTAATAATACATTGATTTATATAAAAAGCCCGCTCAATGCGGGCTTTTTATATCCAATTAATATTTATTGATTAATTGTTTTCCTGTTTCAAGCCAGGAAATGATTCATGAAAATTAAAAAACAGAGATGAAAACAAAATTACTATCCTTTGTTTTAATCCTTACAAGTATTTATTTTTCTTGTAACGAAAACCCCAAACAAAAAAAAGGCTCTGAACAAAAAATAAGTTCAGATATTACTTCTGTTCCTGAATGGAGCAAAAAAGCCATTTGGTATCAAATATTTGTGGAGCGTTTTAGAAATGGCGATCCATCAAACGATCCTACCCCAAAAGATATCGTTGGAACTTACCCGGATTCAATTCCTACAAATTGGTCTATAACCCCATGGGGAAGCGACTGGTACAAACCGGATGCTTATTTTGCACAATCCAACCTTAAAAACAAATGGGATAATTTGCAATTACGCAGATATGGAGGCGATTTACAAGGTGTTATCGATGAGTTGGATTATCTTACCAACCTAGGTATCAATGCCATTTATTTTAACCCGCTTAACGATTCCCCATCGCTGCACAAATACGATCCAAGAACCTGGACGCATATTGACAGGAATTTTGGTCCAAAACCACAAAAAGACATTGAAATAATTGCCACTGAAAACCCCATTGACCCAAAAACATGGAAATGGACAACTGCAGATAGCTTATTTCTTAATTTGATTAAAAAATGCCACCAAAAAGGGATTAAAGTGATAATGGATTATTCCTTTAATCACACTGGTACTCAATTTTGGGCATTCAAAGATATTCAAGCCAAAGGCGAAAAATCGAAAGTAGCCGATTGGTATCAAATTGAAAGTTTCGATAATCCATCAACTCCTGAAAATGAATTTAGTTACAAAGGTTGGGCAAATGTTCCTTTCATGCCTGAAATGAAAAAAGACTATATTGGCGAACACAAAGAAATGCCATACGAAGGAAACCTACACAGCCAGAGCGCTAAAAACCATATTTTAAATATAGCAAAACGATGGTTGGATCCTAATCAGGACGGAAAACCTGAAGATGGTGTTGATGGCTACCGCCTTGATGTTGCTGCCGAAGTACCCATGGGTTTTTGGAGAGAATTTAGAAAAGTAGTAAGAGCTGTTCAACCTGAGGCCTACCTGGTTGGCGAAATCTGGTGGAAAAAATGGCCGGATGAGTTGATGTTCCCAAACACTTTTTTAAAAGGAGATCAGTTTGATGCTATCATGAATTACCGCTGGTACAGACCCACACGAAACTTTTTTGCCGATGCTCCTGCTTCCATGAAACCAAGTGAATTTGTTATAGAACTTAAAGATAAGCTGAACGGAATAGATATTAACCGTTCCGAAGCAATGATGAACTTATTGGCAAGTCACGATGCACCTAGAGTTTCAACAAGTTTGTATAATAAAAATCAATATAAATTCAAAGACAAGCCATACGATGATATCAATTATAAAATTGACAAACCGGATGCACAAACTCTTGCAATACAAGAAATGTTGCTTATATTTCAATATACATACATTGGTGCACCCCATATTTGGAATGGTGATGAAGTAGGTATGTGGGGAGCCGACGATCCTGATACCCGAAAACCAATGGTTTGGACTGACATTAAATACAATGATGAAACCACTCATCCATTTGGCAAAAAACGAAAAACTGATAAAGTTGAACAGGATACCATTCTATTAAATTATTATAAAACTCTTATTCAAATTAGAAAATCAAATCCTGCATTAGTTTATGGAGAAATTAATTTTTCGCTTGTTGATGATAAAAATGATATTTTGTCCTACAATAGAACATATGAATCAAATGAAATAGTAGCGGCATTTAATAAATCGGAAAAAAAACAAACGTTAAAAATACCCGTTAGTAAAGAAGGAAATTATAAAAATGCGTTGAATGCAAGTCAAATTATCAAATCAGAGAAAGGAATTTTACAGGTTGAATTAGAGGGAAGTAAGGCCTGCATTTATATTTTGGAATAAATGAACTTGAAAGTAACAAAAATCTAATTAGAAACAATCCCCCTTGGCGAAGGGGGCAGGGGGATTGAATCAATAAATATTGAATTTGGAATTACGGAAATTAACATACTGCCCCTTGAAAGTCTATCTACAAAAAATTAAAAAATAAAGGAAATGAAAAAATTATTACTATTTGTTTGTACCATAGCGCTTTTTACTTCATTAAAAGCACAGCTGGTTACAACAGTTCCTGTTTTGCCAACTGATCAGGACGAAACAACCATTACTTTTGATGCATCCTTGGGAAACCAGGGATTAAAAGATTATTTAGGCGATGTTTATGCCCATACAGGAGTTACTACAAACCTTGGAACATGGAAACATGTTATTGCTAGTTGGGATGTAAATGATCCTAAAGTTAAAATGACCTATTTGGGCAATAATAAATTCCAATTGGTGTTAACTCCTTCCATTCGTGCATTTTATAATGTTCCTGCTGAAGAAACAATTACACAATTGGACTTTGTTTTTAGAAGTGGCGATAGAACCAAAGAAGGAAAAACTGCCACTAATGGCGATATTTTTGTTGATGTGTATAAAGTTGGCTTGGCTGTTGCAATAACTAGTCCGGATGTACAGCCTTATTTCGTTGATGCAGCTTCAAATTTCAATATTCATGTTGCAGGCTCCATTGCAACTGCTGTAAATGTAAAAATTGATGACAATCCAATACCAGTGTATACAGAAACATCGACTCCGAATTCCTTTGATTACAATGTGTCTGTAGCAACTTCAGGAACTCATAAAATAACAGTTGAAGCAACTGATGGAAACACTACAGTTAGCGATAATTTTTATTACGCAGTGAGATCTTCAACAACTGTTGAAGCATTGCCAATAGGCGTAAAAGATGGAATTAACTACATTGATGACAACACAATAACACTTGTGTTGCATGCCCCATACAAGAACTCAGTTTATGCGTATAGTAGCTTTAATGACTGGCAACCTCTGGCAATGAAAAGAACTGATGCAAATATTAATAATATTGAATTACGTTATTGGGTTACTTTATCTGGGTTAACTCCTGGACAAGAATATTTTTTGCAATACATCGTAGACGAGAACCTCAAAATTGCAGATCCTTATTCCGAAAAAATAAGTGATCCATGGAATGATAAATACATCACCACAGAAACTTATCCAGACTTAATTGCCTATCCCGAAGGAAAAACAGATGGAATTGCATCTGTATTTCAAACAGCCCAAGCAGGATATAGCTGGCAAGCTGCTGGATTTGTTCCTCCAAAAGTGGAAGATTTGGTAATTTATGAACTATTGGTTAGGGATTTTGCAGCAAAAGCCGATTACCAAACTCTGGTAGATACTGTTGGATATTTTAAACGGTTGGGTATTAATGCCATTGAATTAATGCCAATCAATGAATTTGATGGAAACGATAGTTGGGGATATAATCCTGCATTTTATTTTGCCCCGGATAAAGCATATGGTACCAAAAATAAATTAAAAGAATTTATTGATATTTGTCACCAAAATGGCATTGCTGTTCTTGTCGATTTGGTATTAAATCACTCATATGGACAATCACCGCTTGTTCAATTGTATTTTGATAAAATTTCAGGCAAACCTACTGCACAAAATTTATGGTACAATATAACCTCTCCGAATACGACCTATTCATGGGGGTATGATTTTAACCATCAAAGCTTGTACACCAAGCAATTTGTAGATAGTGTAAACAGCTATTGGCTAACAAATTACAAAGTTGATGGCTTCCGATTTGATTTCACCAAAGGATTTACTAACACTCCAGGTGATGGATGGGCTTATGACGCTTCCCGAATTGCCATACTTGAAAGAATTTATGACAAGATTAAGATTGTAAACCCGAATGCCTACATGATACTCGAACATTTAACTGAAAATTCGGAGGAAACTACACTTTCAAACTATGGTATGTTATTGTGGGGCAATATGAACTATAATTATAGTCAGGCAAGCCAAGGATATACAGCTAATTCAGACTTATCATGGGGTTCTTACGAACAAAGAGGATGGACAAAACCCCATTTAGTAAGTTATATGGAAAGCCATGATGAAGAACGCCTGATGTATAATAACAAAACTTATGGAAATTCTTCGGGAAGTTATGATGTAAGAGATCTTAAGACTGCTTTATCACGTATAGAACTTGCTGCCAGTTTCTTTTTTACAATTCCTGGCCCTAAAATGATGTGGCAATTTGGTGAATTAGGATATGATATAAGTATAAATTATCTTAATGATAGGGTTGGGAAAAAACCTATAAAATGGGAATATTACAGCCAAACCGACAGATTCCGGCTTTATCAGGTTTTTAGCGCTTTAATCAAATTAAAGGAGAGCCAGGCTGTATTTGAAACGTCTGATTTTACAATAGAACTGACAGGTGGTATCAAATTGCTCCATTTAAATAGTGCAGATTTAGATGTTACTGTTATTGGGAATTTTGGAGTTTCTCAAAGTGGTGCTATTATGAAAATGCAACATATAGGAACATGGTATGATTATTTTACTGGCAACCCAATAGAAATTTTGGATGTAAACCAACAAACTATTCTTGCTCCTGGAGAATACCACATATATACTTCTGTTCAACTTGATAAACCAGATATTGTTTCAGATGTTGAAAATATCAATAAAAACAATGGCAAAACAGCCAATTTAAAGGCTTTTCCAAATCCTGCCCAAACAAGTATGTCAATTGATTTTAATCTTGAAGAAACAGCTAAAAACGCTGAAATAAGTATATTCAACCTTGGTGGCCAAAAGGTAGCTACGCTACACAAAGGACAAATGAGCAAAGGAGAACAACATTTTGAATGGAACCTCAACAATTCCCAAGGTCAAAAAGTGGCTTCCGGAGCTTATTTATTAAAAATGGAATCGGATAAAGTAAATGAAAATCTGGTTTTGATTGTAAAGTAATGAATTTAGGTTAACGTTCATTGCTGACATTCCTTTTTATGTGAAATAAAAAGTTGTTAAAACAAAAAGCGCAGTTTTTTAACTACGCTTTTTGTTTTTTTTTCTTATGAATTTACTATCTGAAATTGAATTATCATTTCAAAAAGTCATCAAAATATTGTGATATTTTTTTCATCAGATGTAGCCGATCTTTGCCTTGCACATTATGCTCATGCGTGGGATAAACAAAATAATCGAGCAAAACACCTTTATCAATGCAGCTTTTTAAAAATTGCTGGCTATTTTGCCAAACCACTGTATTATCAATACCTCCGTGTATCACGAGTAATCGCCCTTTTAGATCCTGTGCCCTATCAAGCAGGCTAGAATTTGCATATCCATCGGGGTTTTCCTGTGGTGTATCCATATATCTTTCGCCATACATCACTTCGTAATACTTCCAGTCAATTACCGGACCACCAGCGCAGCCCACTTTAAAAGTTTCGGGATAGTTTACCATTAATGAAATAGTCATAAAACCACCATAACTCCAACCTTCAACACCAATCTTATCCTGATCAACAAATGGCAAAGTTTTAAGGTAATCAATACCTTTCATTTGATCTTTCATTTCTTCTTTTCCGCATTGGCGGTGAATTACATTTTCAAACTCCAGTCCGCGGTTTGCTGAGCCACGGTTATCTAGCGTGAACATGATGTATCCTTTTTGTGCCATATAAAAATCGTATAGTCGTGCACCTGGCCAAGATTCTGTAACCAATTGAGCATGAGGGCCACCATAAACATAAACAATTACGGGGTATTTTTTTGTTGGATCAAAATCAACAGGTTTAATAATACGGTAATATAAATCAGTTTTTCCATCGGCAGCTAAGATTTTGCCAATGCTCATTTCACCCAGTTTATATTCTTTCAGTGGATTTTTAGCATTGAGTAACTCCCTGATTATTTTGGCATTATTGTTTACCAGGTTAATTTTACGTGGCGTTGTTGTATTTGAATAATTATCTGCAAAATAACCATAATCCAGAGAACAAACCACATCATGAACACCTTTATCCTGGGTCAGTCGCAAAGATTTTCCATCTTTCATGCTGAATTTGTAAAGATTATCTTCCAATGGGCTCGCCATAGTTGTTGTTACATATAAGTTCTCCTCTTTGGCATCAAACCCTAAAAAATCTGTTACAACATAGTTTCCCTGGGTAAGTTGCTTGATTAATTTGCCCGATGTATCATATAAATACAAATGATTGTAACCATCGCGCTCGCTAAACCATGCAAATTCGTTAGGTTTTGTTTTCAGGAAATACATATCATGCTCAGGTTCAACATATTTAGGATTTTCTTCTTCGAAAAGAGTTTGAAGGAATTCACCTGTATTTGCATCGTACTTATTCATTTTCAGATGATTTTGTTCCCTATTCAATTCAGCGATATAAATATACTTTTCGGATGGATCCCATGTAATCCTGGTCAAAAAATGATCTTTCGGACCGGAAGTTTTCATAAAAACCGTTTTGCCAGTTTTAAGATTGTAAACACCAAGGGTAACTTGCTCGCTAGTTTCACCAGCCATTGGATATTTGATACTTTTAAGAGTAGCAATTCTGGTTGTAATATCTACTATTGGATAATCGGCAACCATGGTTTCATCTTTTCGGTAAAAGGCAAGTAAATTTCCTGCCGGTGACCAAAATATCCCTTTATTAATACCAAATTCCTGCCGATGAACATAGGCGTCTCCATTTACAATTCCAAGGTCAGAATCATTGGTAATTTGTATTACTTTTCCATCAGTATTTACCAAAAAAAGATTGTTTTTAATGGTGTAGGCAAGGGTTTTATTTTCCTTGCAAAAGTATTTGTTATTTGCATTTTCATCAAATTTGATGGTATATGCAATATCCTTCTCTGCAAGGCGATATGCAATCAGATAGCTAGAAGATTCAAATTGCAATGTATTTTCGTTTTGCCACACATAATCTGCAAAATATTCAAGTTTAGGCAATTTGGCATTTTCAAGTACAAGGTTCAAGCTTGCCAAATTTAAAATACTCTTCTCTTCAGAACTTTTAGTATCGCCCTGGATAATATCGGCCCAATCTTTTACATAAGTAAAATGCAAGTTATCACGCCATTTTAGTAACATTTTGTTTTCAGGATAAAACTGTTGTCTTCCCAAAACTGCTTCATCAATGGTGAGTTTTTTTTCCTGGCCAATCATTAAAAAACCCCACAATAGAAGAAGGGAAATCAATAAAGTATTTTTCATTTAGGATAAAATTTAGTTTAACAAAGTTTAAAAATAGATTTATTTGACAGATAAAAAAACTAAAATAAGATCAACACTTAAATTACTTATTAGCCTATAGCGGTATGTTATAGTGAATAACAAATTAAAATGACAAAATTTATATGATTTTGCAATTTTTGGCACGAATTTTTAAGTTAAAATGAGTATTCTATATCAAAATAGATTTGTAAATTGGTTAATTATATAAGCTTTATTATATTTGTCAGTTGATAAGCTTAAGGTTATTTGCTTTGAAAAAAATGTTTAATATGATTAAAAATTCGGTTATTAAACCATACATGCTGTTTATTTTATTCATTGTTAGCCAGTTACTATGTAGTTGCAGCGGTAATAATGAAGAGGAAACAAGCAATAAGATTGATTCAACCTTACTCAAGAATCCCAGTATTGTTAAAATTAACAATAGACTTTTTAGCATACCATCTCCATATCAGGTGGCTATTTTGGTAAAAGATAATAAGTTGCCTTTCAACAAAGATTTATTAAACCCTGTTCAAAATCAGAGCAATTATTCTACTACTTTTAAACAGGCGCTTAATTTAGGTATATACGGAGCAGATTTAAGTTATCTTAATATTTATGAGCAATTACCTGACGCAGCAGGCTATTTTGCGGTAGTAAAGGTATTGTCGAAGGAACTTGGCATTATGAGCACGCTAGACGAAAATACCTTAAAAAGGATTGAAGATAACAGTAACAACAGGGATTCATTGATGTTGATACTATCAAGCCTTTATCGCGATGCTGATGTATATTTGTTTAAGAATAACCGCAATGAGGTAGGACTATTAATTCTGGCAGGCGGCTGGGTGGAAAGTTTATATGTAATGACACAAACACTAAGTAAAAACAATAATCAGGAAATTATTAACCGTATTGGTGATCAGAAATATCCACTTGATAACTTAATCGAGTTAAACAGACCATATTATGGAAAAATTTCTGATGAATTTGATGCATTATTAGAACAATTGGTAGATCTTGCTGCTATCTTTGATGGAGTTTCAATTGAATATACGTATGAAGCACCGATAGTTGATGAAGCAAAAAAACTAACTATCGTTAACAGCAAAAGCAAAACCATTATTAATGAATATCAAATTCAGAAAATAACTGAATTAACTGCTAAAATTAGAAAAAGTATTATTGAATAATTTAAACCGACAGTTTAATACTGAGCAGATAAAATGATGTTATTATGCAATAGAATACTGATAATAAGTGTAATATGAATTTAGGAAACTTAAATTATACACAGTCGAAATATCGATTGAAAATAATAGAAAATTCAAGTTTGATGAAAAAAATAAAAACAATTTATTTTCTTACCATTGCCCTACTTTTACTTTCAAACAGTATATATGGTCAGGCTGATACCTTATTTAAGTTTTGCTCAAAGAATTTTTCCAAAGATTATATTTCAGATGGACAACAATATATTTCCATTTTGAATGGTGATGAAATTGCAGAATTTAGGGCAACATTTTATGGAGGAAGTACTTACCGTATTGCAGGATGCAGTGGCCTAAGCAATGGTAATCTTATTTTTTCGGTATTTGATAAACAAAGAAACGAAATATTTTCCAACAGGAATTATAAAAATTCACCATATTGGGATTTCAAATTTAACTCAACCATGGAATGCATTATTGAGGCCCAACTCGACCCCAAAGGACCAGATTCAGGTTTTGCGATACTATTAATTGGTTTCAAAAAGAAATAATCTAAATAGAACCATTGTTGTCAATTTCTGCAACAATAAAGATTTGTTAAATATAAATTTACTTTAAAAATATTTGCACGATTATTGGGCTTTTACTTTGAAAAAGGATGGTATTATAGATGAGCGAAAGGATACTAAAAGCTTTAATGCAATTATTCGCAATTATTGCAAATCCCAAAAGCAATACTCGCGACAGACGTCCGATCGTTGAATCATTTTTAGATCAGCAACTAAACAATGAATTGGTAGATGAATACCTTAAAGTATTTGATTTCTATTATATTACTCATCAACAAAAATACAAATCAAATATACGAAGCGAAAAAAGAACCTCCGCTAGTTCTGTTAGAGTATTAACAATTTGTACAGAGATTAACAAAGAACTTACTCAAAAACAGAAACTTGTTGTAGTAATCCGCTTACTCGAATTTATAAATTCCGATAAAGAAATCACTCCGCAAGAATTTGAATTTGTTTCAACTGTTGCAGACACTTTCCATATTCCAATTGAAGAATTTGAAAGTTTAAAACGATTTGTTTTATATGCACACAAAGAAATTGAAGATACTGATAAAATACTGTTAATCAGTCCATCCAAATCCGTTCCATTAGTTAACGCAAATCATTTACAGGTTGAATCACTTATGGGCGAAATTATTGTATATGCATTAAAATCTGCCAACATGCATGTTTTCATTTTCAAAGATGAAAATGAGCTATACCTTAATAACCAGTTACTTGATACAAATAAAATCCATATTTTATCCCCAGGTTCTTCAATCAAAAATACTAAAATTAAACCTATTTATTATAGCGATATAATAAGCATTTATAATTTTGACAAAACCAAATCAAAAATTGCATTAGAAGCTCATAATCTTACCTATAAATTTAGAAATGGAATATTGGGCCTACGCAAAATCAATTTTCTGGTTCAATCAGGAAATCTTGTTGGAATAATAGGTGCGAGTGGCTCAGGAAAATCAACCTTACTTAATGTTTTAAATGGCAACTTAAAACCGTCAACTGGAGAAGTTCTGATAAATGGAATCGATATACACAAAGAACCTGATAAAATAGAAGGAATTATCGGCTATGTTTCGCAAGACGATATGCTGATAGAAGAACTTACAGTATATCAAAATTTATATTATAGTGCTAAACTATGTTTTAGCAATTATAATCAATTTCAATTGCTTAGGTTGGTATTAAAACTTTTAAAAAACCTGGGTTTATACGAAATAAAGGATATGAAGGTTGGCTCTCCCATGAATAAAAAAATTAGTGGAGGACAACGAAAACGCCTCAATATTGCACTTGAGCTCATAAGAGAACCTGCAATTCTATATCTTGATGAACCTACTTCGGGATTGTCATCTAGGGATTCTGAAAATATTTTGGATTTACTTAAAGAGCTTGTGTTAAAAGGTAAACTTATATTTATCGTTATCCACCAACCTTCCTCCGACATTTTTAAACGGTTCGATCGCTTATTGCTTTTGGATAATGGAGGACATTTAATCTATGACGGAGATTCTGTTGAATCAATCAGTTATTTCAAATCAAGGATAAGACAAGCTGATTGGAATGAAAGTGAGTGTTCACTTTGCGGTAACGTAAATCCCGAACAACTTTTTAATATTGTGGAGGCCAGGGTTGTAGATGAATATGGAAATTTAACGCATATAAGAAAGACTCAACCTGTTGAATGGAGAGAGAAATTTGAAGCATATAGAACCACATCGTCAAAAAAATCAATTTTTGTTAAAGAATTACCAGAAATTACTTTTAGAATACCAAATAAGTTAAAACAACTGAAAATATATTTTACTCGCGATGTATTATCAAAATTGACGAACAGGCAGTATTTAATAGTCAACCTTTTAGAAGCACCTATACTTGCGTTCATCTTGTCATACATTACCCGATATTACAATATAGACCCTTCTAATGAAGTCGGTTATAACTTAATGGAAAACAGCAATTTACCTGTATATATTTTTATGTCAGTGATTGTTGCATTGTTTATTGGAATGACGGTAAGCGCACAAGAAATTATCAAAGATAGAATGATATTAAAACGCGAATCATTCGTAAACCTGAGCAGATCAAGTTATTTACTCTCTAAAATATTTATACTCACGATCTTATCGGCATACCAATCGCTTGTATTTGTAATTATCGGTAACAGTATTATGGGTATTCAAAATATGTACTTTCAATATTGGGCTGTATTATTTAGCGTGCAGGTGGGAGCAAATTTAATGGGTCTTAACATTTCAGATGGTTTCAAAACAAGCGTTACCATTTATATTGTTATACCATTTCTAATCATCCCCCAAATCATTCTAAGTGGTATAATTATTAAGTTCGATAATATAAACCCATCTATTTCTTCTCCAAATAGAATACCGATATATGGAGAAATAATGATTTCGAGATGGGCATATGAAGCACTCTCTGTTTATCAATTTAAGAATAATAAGTATGAAAAAAATTTTTATGCTTATGATAGAGAAAAAAGTATTGCTGAATATAAAAAAGACTACTGGCTCAAAACTCTTGAAAACAAGTTGAGTTATTACCAGGTTAATGCAAAAGATATAACAAAAGCATTAAAAATTGAATCAGATTTTGAATTGCTTAGAAATGAAATTTCTAACGAAATCAATCAAAATAAAGATGTTGTATTAAAATGTAAAATAAAAAATATAAGCCCCTCAAACATTGACAGTTCAACGTTAAGCATGTTAACCTCATATTTTGAGAATTTAAGAAATTATTATAATAGCAGATACAATATTGCAATTCGGCTGAAAGACGATTTAGTTAATAAAATGCAAGAAGGGAAAGAAGGAAAAGAAAATTTCAAGAAATTAAAAAGGGAATATTCAAATATAAGACTTTCTGAGTTTTTAAGAAATTCGGATGAAATCAGTTTTGTAAAAGAATATAAGGGCCATTTATATCAAAAAATTGACCCTATTTTTCAAAATCCTGAATCAAATTTTATTGCTGCTCATTTTTATGCACCTTCAAAAATGATATTTAGCAAAAACTTTAATACAATCTGGGTTAATATTATGGTTATTTGGTTAATAACCTTACTATTATTTATATGTCTACTATACAGAGTACTGGAAAAATGTCTGGAATTTGTAAATTACATCCGACAAGAACGAGAAAATAAAGATTAGAACTAGCCTGGCTTAATTTTATTCTTCCAGTTCTATCATTTTAAAAGGAATTTTTAATATAGATTGGTAGTCTTCTCCTGCCTCAAGCATGTCTTCATCATCTTCTTCATAAAACCAATTGATTACCACTCCTTTATCGCCGTTCTTTTTAAATACCTGTTCAAGTTTTTTAAAAACATCCAAAATACACTTTGAAGAACTTGTATTAAAATATTCTAATTGGATATTCACTTTGGTTTCAGGCGCAGCTGAATCAGCATATTGATCTATCCATTCAACTATTGGCCGATAGAAGTCAATTGAATTCTCGGGGATTGACCGTCCTTTAATTTCAATAATCCCACTATCTACATTCATTTCAACTGTAGGTGTCTTTGGTGTACCGAGTATTGTAAGA
This sequence comes from Bacteroidota bacterium, assembly GCA_025361565.1. Lineage (GTDB taxonomy): Bacteria > Bacteroidota > Bacteroidia > Bacteroidales > NBLH01 > NBLH01. The sequence goes on from JANYKN010000005.1 coordinate 125,520, forward strand.
GTTTCCATTATCTATAATAATAATTAACTTATTAATTAATTCGTGATTAAAATCTTTAAGCAAAAAAAATAATATCCATTGGTTTGATTATGAAATGAATACTCATATTCATGTCCTGTTCTTTTAGCAATATCAACAAGGCCCAGACCACCGCCTCCCTTATCAGAATATTCTTGATTATTCAAGATTAGCTGATACAATATTTTTAATTCATCAAGTGTCAGGTAATTTATTTGATCCATCCTGTCTTTAAGGAACTTTACCCTTGGCTCTTCAACAAAATTACCACTTATTACGTTAAAATTTCCATCAGGTAATTTTTTTAATACAAAAATAGCAAAATTTTTTTCAATTTCACCAGTTTTACTGTTTTCAGGTTGTAATCCTGTATGATGAAATAAATTTTGAAGCGCTTCAACCATAACGTTATAGACTTTCTTACGCAATTTGCTTTTTTCATTCCGTATAGCAAGCTCATTTTCAATGTGTTCAAGAACCCTGGTAATTAAATCTGCAGAAATAGCACCTTTATAATGTACAACTACATCTCCTTCAATTACTTCATTGTACCAACTATCAATATCAATTGCCATATTCTGCCAGAATTAACAAGCGCCACAAATTAGTTTTTTATTATCATTTATACAAATATATAAAATAAAAGAAATAAAAAAACAATTACCCAACTTCAAAATTTTCAATAACATCTGCAAAGATCAATCTTCAATTATTTGATTATCTTCATTCTTTATATGTGATTCTTTATTCTCTTCCTTATTTTCAATAAATCCTTTTCTTGTACCTTCGAAGATAGGAAAACTTAGGAAACGACATTCAAGATTTCCATTAAATAGCTTTATTTTTACATTTGGCTTTAAACCAACGTGTTTGAGCGCTTCATAGTTGTTGCTCAAAATCCATGCCTCATAATTTTTCCAATTATTTTTCAAACAACTTCCAATTGATTCATAAAGTTCTTCAATTTGTTTTACTTTGAGCCTTTCACCATAAGGAGGATTGAATACTAAAATCCCTTGTCCTGCCGGTGCCAAAAACTCACTAAATTGCTTATTTCGCAGACTGATTATATTGCTTAGACCTGCTCCACTAATATTTTTCTGAGCAATATCCAACATTCCCATTGACAAATCGGAACCTATTATTTTAAACTGTTTTTTATCTGGAAATTTCTGGTTCATTTTAGCTTCATTTATCATTTGAAGCCACATTTTTTTATCAAAGTTTGCCCATCGCATAAATGCAAATTCTTTACGCATAAGGTTAGGTGCCATATTTGAGGCAATCATAGCTGCTTCGATTAACAGTGTCCCTGACCCGCACATTGGATCTATAAAGTTTGACTGGCAATTCCATTTACTTAATAGAATTAAGCCTGCCGCCAAAACTTCATTTAAAGGTGCATCTCCTGCACTCTTTCTATATCCACGCTGATTTAATGGCAAGCCCGAACTATCCAGGGAAACAGTTGCTTTATCATCAGAAATATGCAAATCGATAAAAAGATCAGGATTTTCGGTATCAACCGAAGGTCTGTTACCATTTTCGTCACGCAACTGATCTACAATTGCATCTTTAGCTTTTTGAGAAACAAACAAAGAATGATTAAAATAATTTGAATGAACAACGGACCTGATAACAAAAGTACTATGGTTATCTAAATAATCGCCCCAATTAATTTCTTTAATATGCTTGTATAAACTATGTTGATCTTTTGTAGTGAAATTTTTTAATGGTACCAGAATTTTTATAGCTGTTCTTAGCAACAAATTGGATTTATACAACAATTCTTTATTTCCGGTATATTGAACGGCCCTGTTTAATACCTGAATATTCTTTGCCCCTATTTTCTGAAGTTCTTCAGCTAAAACATTTTCCAGCCCGAAAAGTGTCTTTGCCAAAATGGTCATTTCCTGATTATCTTCTAACATTACCTTGAATAAAATTATCTATTATATTTAGTGCTAAATTAAGTCTTTCTTCATTAAATCCTCTAATAATTTGATATTTACATCCGATTTTTTCAATTTCTTTTTGGTACTTGTCAAAAAGATAAGCCCTGCGCTCTAATGAACCATTTTCACGCAAAACATCAAATTGCCATGGTAAATCGTAATAGCACAATAAATAAAGTTCCGGTTTGTTTTTTTTGATTTCTTCATCTAGCCATAATGGATACTTTTTATAAACTTCCAGAAACCAAATTTTGGTTATTATTAATCCTGTATCAAAGAAAACAAATTTCCTTGCATTTTTCGGAAGATTATTTAACTCAAATATTTGTTTTTCAGCAATATGAACCAAGTCATCATAATTATATTCTCTGGCTAAGCCCGATATATAAGTTCTGGCATATTCTGGAATCCAAGAGGTGTTGTAATGCATTGCTAAATCACGCGATAAAAAGGTCTTACCTGTTGATTCCGGCCCACAAATAATGATTTTTTGAATATTGTTTTCTAGATTTTTAAATCTCTCTTCCATGATTTGTAGCCATAAATAGCCATTAAAGTATAAACAACATAGAGAAATACTGTAAAATAAAGTCCCTGAAACATACAAATGCCGACAGAAACAGGATCTGCAATCATCCAAACCAACCAGTGCTCAATATATTTTTTTGCCAGCATCCAGGTTGCTACAATACTTAATGCTGAAATAAATGCATCAAAATATGGAACCTTTGTATCTGTGTAAACTAGAATTTGTGATAAAAAGATGAAAATTACAATTGCACATAATACAAGGATAATTATTAATTTATAATTGTAGATCAAACTTTTCACCGAAGCTGGTTCCTGGCTTTCTTTGTTGCTCTTCCACCATATATACCAGCCATAAACACTGATAAGAACAAAATATATTTGCAAACCCATGCCTGCATATATTTTTGAACGATAAAAAACGAATGCATAAATGGCTGAACTAATAAAACCCAATGGCCACAACCAAATATTTTGTTTAATAGAAAAGAAAAGATAGGCTAACGCAATAAGCGTTCCAGCTACTTCATCGTAATTAGTTAAAAACCAGCCCTGTAGATCAATCATTAAAATGAAAATGATATATTTTAAGGCTGCAAATATAGTTAAAGAAAACTTAGTTTATATGAAGCAATGAATTATATTGCTTTTCATTGCTTATTACTTCAACAGCTTTTAGAAATGTATCATCGGTCATATTTAATATTTCATAATATTCCTTATCTCCATATAAATCTCTGGCTATTAATGCTTTAAGATTATTCTTTACATTCGAATTATCCAAGTTGAAAATCTTTATACTATTTGGAATTTCAAATGATTTATTGATTTCAACGGCAAGCATTTCTTCATTACTCAATTTATCCTGAATATTTTCAAGAATCGAATATTTAACTAGAGATTGAAGGAACTCGTCGTCAATTTGATAGCTCTTTTTAAATGCTTCAAAACCTATATAATCTTTCATTAGTTTATTTCTATTTTGATCAACATATGAAAGGATAAAATCATAAAGTGTTCCATCTTTTATTATTTTTTGATAAAACTGAGGAAAGCTTGTGGTATCCATTGGAATAAAAATATCAGGCATAATACCACCCCCACCATAAACAGTTCTTTTTTCTGAAAGAGTCAAATACTTCAAAGAATCGGAAAAGTGAATACTATCGCTTGAATAAAATTCACCATGCTTCATTCTTTTGTATAAATCATTCGAATAATTATCATATCCATTAGTGTATGGTTTTTGAATCAATCTTCCAGTTGGGGTGTAATATCTTGCAATTGTTAAGCGAATCAGGGAACCATCCATTAAATGAAATGGTCTTTGCACCAATCCTTTTCCAAATGAACGGCGGCCAATTATAAGTCCCTCATCCCAATCTTGAATTGCACCACTGAAAATTTCGCTTGCAGATGCAGTTCCTTCATCAATTAGCACCACAAGCCTGCAATCTTTAAACAAACCTTTTGAAGTTGAAAAATATTCAGCTTTAGGGCTACTAACTCCTTGGGTATAAACAATCAATCTCTTATCATCCAAAAATTGATCGGTCAAATCAATTGCAGTTTTAAGATATCCTCCACCATTGTCTCTTAAATCTAAGATAATGTTTTCAACACCATCTTTTTTAAGTTTTTTTGCAATCAAGTTAAATTCATCGATCGTTGTAGCTGAAAACTTATTGAGTTTAACGTAACCTGTTTTCTGATTTATTTGATAAGCAGCATCAATGCTAAAAATTGGTATTGGTTCACGGGTAATAGAGAAAGGAAGATCTCCAGTTATTCCATTTCTTTTAATAATTATATTAACGGCTGATCCTTTGGTACCTTCCAGACGGCTTTTAACCATTTCGCTACTTATTCCGATACCTGCAATATTCTCATTTTCTATGGATAAAATGCGATCACCAGCCTGAATGCCAATTCTTTGAGAAGGTCCTCCCTGAAAAGTTGACAGAACATAGACTGTATCGTGAAAAAGGTTATAAGTAATGCCAATACCATCGAAACTCCCTATTAAAGGCTCATTCATTTCGTCAACATCTTCTTTGCTCACATAAATAGAATGGGGATCTAAATCTTTAAGTACCGAAATAATTGCTTTTTCAACAAGTTTGTTTTCCTGTATGGTATCAACATAAAACATGCTGATTAAATCCATTACTCTGTTAAATTTATAAACTTGCTCATTAGATATTTGTGAAAATACAGCGAATTTGAAATGAAGTATCAAAATTAAAAATAGCGAAGTTCTTTTCATATTTATTTTTTACCTAAATGATTTATTTGAAACCTCTAATTGACACAAAAATTTGAATATCAAATGGATGCCACATACGACCACTAAAAATCATCAAATTATTTATGGGTGAAATATTCAAATATAATTATTTAACCTAAAATAAGCTAAATTTATTATTACATAAACATAAATTAACATTGTGGTTTTTGATTGCGAGGTATAAAACCCAACTTGCCTGTCCCGATTTAGTAGGGAATGGTTACAACTATTTAAAACGTTTTATATTTCAACACAAATAGCTTAATTTAGAAAGGATAAAATGTAGTTTATGAAAATGATCCCAGATTATATAAAAAACCGATTGGATAAATTACCCAATCGGTCCAATTATTAACGATAACCTGAATTTATTCCTGAATGTCCATGTTCATATCTTCTTCTCCACCATTCCTGTCGCCATTTTTCTTTTGTTTAAAGTTATTTAGACGATAGGCCAGTGCAATGGTAACAATTCTTGCCTCACGTTTAAATTCATTGTAAGAATAGAAATTATCTGTTCTATCGGTCGATTTAAAACCTGAGGTTCCAAAAATATCCTGTAAAGTAAGAGTGACTGAAAGTTTGTCTTTTAAGAAATCCTGCCTGGCTGATACATTACTAAAGAAGAAACCACTTCGTGTTCCTTGTGCAGTAGCCGATGGACCGTTATAAAAACCGGTTAGTTGGATTTTGGTTTTAGACTTAAATGAAAATGAATTATTTAGCCTTAAATTCCAGTTAACCGATTCGTTCGAAATGTCTACACCATCAGCTATACCTATTAAATGATAATAATAAACTGTACCACTGGCATTTATCCGCCACCATTTGTTAATTACCAAGTTGGCATTGGTTTCAACACCAATCGAATTATCATGGTTCATATTTTCAGGAGTCCTTAATAAGGTATCACCACCCAATTTATAAGTAACGTCTGTGATGAGATTGTTTGTTCTCCGATAATAAGTTTCAAGTGATATAAAAGATTGTTTGAACTGATTTTGGAAGTTAAATTCATATGAATCAACATATTCGGCTTCCAAATATGGATTACCTGATCTAATATTTAAAGGATCGGAATAATCCGGAAATGGATCAAGCTGTCTGCCACCTGGCCTATTAATACGGCGACTGTAGTTTAACTGTATTTGTTTTGATTTAGTAAGCTGCCTGGTAATATAGGCACTTGGGAATAAATCAAACCTATTCATTGTAAACTGTTCGTTAATTGAAAGTTGATCAAGCAACCTGTTATAATATTCAGCCCTTAAGCCTATTTTATATTCAAAACCCAAAAATTTATTGGCATAAGTGGAGTATCCTGCTTGAATATTCTCGCTAAAATTAATATCATTACTTCGAATTGGATCAACTTCCCATAAACCGCTCACTGAATTATAAGTACTATAAACATAGTTTTCTTTTTCTATTTCGTTACGCCCTTGGTATCCGGCTTCCAACGTTCCATTTTGTCCAATAGGCGAAACAAAATCAAATTTATACCTGTAATCGTTCGATGGGCCAATTTGGTCTGCTTTGTTTAGCTCAGGATTATTGTCATTTATTAACCCATTTGCATCAGTAATATATTTATTTTGATTGTCTAACCTGGTGCCATCCATGGTTGAATAATTAAGAGTAACATTCAATTTTTGTTCAGGCTTCTTAAATTTATGCTCAAAATCCAAACTATAATTTCCGGCAAATCCATCAAAACCCATATCTGAGGTACGTAAATAATAATCCTCCGTACTTGCCGGTGAAGTAAAATCGTGATATAATGTTGAAGAAGTCCTGTTAAATTTTCGATTACCAAAACGACTGGATAGAGATAATGTATTATTATCATTCAAATAATAATCGACCCCTAACTGAAGTCCCATTCCTCCATGTTTCATATTTCTGTCAGCACTTGAATTCGTGTAAAAAGTGGAATCAGGTGTATAGACTTCTCTATTTGAAATACCAGTACCTAATCTATTTTCATCACGATAATCGAATCCTCCGGTCAAATTAAATTTCCCAACCTTATAGTTAAGTGATAAGTTTGCTCCATATTTATCATTGGTTCCGGCTGATACATTCGCAACTCCATTTAAACCAAGGCTTTTCTTTTTCTTTAAAATAATATTAATAATACCTGCAGCTCCATCGGGATCGAACTTTGCTGAAGGATTGGTAATAATTTCAATATTTTCGATAATATTTGCGGGAATTTGCTGCAAAGCTTCTGTACCTTGCAACACGGAAGGTTTTCCATCAATTAAAACAGTAAAATTTCCGGATCCTCTTAGTGCTACATTTCCGTCAATGTCGACAGATACAGAAGGGATATTTTCAAGAATTTCAACAGCAGTACCGCTGGCAGAATTCAAATCCTGACTTACATTGATTACTTTTTTATCAATTTTATATTGAACCTGGTTTTTATCTGCAACTATATTAACAGCATCAAGAGAAATTTCAGAATTACTTAATGCAATTGTACCAAAATCCTGTTCAATGCCCTCACCTTTTCCCTTACCTTTGGGAAATAAATAAATCGGGTTGATTTCTTTTCCCTGAAACCCCAATAATTTAATATTCAATCTATATGCTCCCAAAGGCAATTCCGAAAGCTTAAAATGACCTTTAACATCAGATATTCCGCCGTTTACGACAGAAGAATCGCGTAATGAAAAAAGGGTAATGGTTGCGTATTCAACCGGATTTCCGGTTCCATCAACTACTATTCCTGAAATTATTCCTTCTGCAGGCATTTTGCCTTGCCCGCCGGGTTGTTGAGAAAATAAACCATTACTAAAATAGGCCAAACTCAATAATACCAATACTATTCTTTTATTCATAGGATTAATTAAATATAACATTGAACTTTAAAATTAAAATCTTCAGTTTTGACACAAATATTTATTAAAACTTGTGTTGGTTTAATTTATTTTAAAGAAAAGTTCAAAAAAATAAGAATAAAGTATCTGATATGATTGATTAAAATTCTGATTTTGAAAATTTTAATTTTTTTATAAAATGTTTAAAACTGATTGCTTTCTTTATCTTTTAAAATTTAATTATGAGGCAAGCATTGATTAATTTTGTTATAGCTTTGTGAAAAAATTCCTAACAATCAGATGAATAATAGCATTAAAAATATAGAAAATATATTGCCTGGCTTTAAAATCATATTAAAACCTGAACAAATAAAAATAATAGAAGAAGTACATGAATATGCTAAAAATCAAAATGTAAACAATGATAGTTCACACAACAATTTAAATCTTGCCTTAGAAATTTCATCCATTTGCTTGAATGAAATAGACATGGATTATTCTATTATCGCCTCAAGCATATTATTTTTTTGTATTCCAAAATCACAAATTAATCTGGTTGATATAAAGGAAAAATTTGGACAAAAAACCAGTGAAATTGTTACAGGATTAATGAAAATACCTGATATTAAGCTTGATAAATTAAGCATCCAATCAGAGAATTTCATTAAACTGTTATTAACCATTTCAACCGACATCAGTTCTGTATTATTAAAACTTGCAGAAATGCTATATTTACTTCGGAGCATTGGCGATGACAAAGATGAACACAGATATAATACAGCAACAGTAATAGCTGCACTTTATGCACCAATAGCGCATCGGCTTGGATTATATGCCATTAAAACTGAAATGGAAGATCTTTCGATGAAATTTCTTCATCCGCAGGTTTACAGGGAGATTGCTAAAAAATTAGAAGAATCGAAAGAAAGCAGAAATAAATATATTGAAGAATTTATAGCCCCATTAAAGAAAGAATTGTATAAAAACAAAATTCAATGCGAAATAAAAGGGAGATCAAAATCAATTCATTCGATATGGAATAAAATGCGAACACAAAATGTTGATTTTGAAGAAGTTTACGATAAATTTGCAATCAGGGTAATCATTGACACCAAGCCCGAAAATGAAAAAAATGATTGCTGGCGGGCATATTCCATCATAACGGATCAATATAAACCAAATCCATTACGGTTAAGAGATTGGATAACTTCTCCTAAATCAAGTGGCTATGAATCATTGCATACTACACTGATTGGGCCTCATGAAAAATGGATTGAAGTGCAGATTCGTACCACACGTATGGACGAAATTGCTGAAAAAGGTCATGCAGCTCATTGGAAATATAAAGAAAAGAAAGAAGGGACAAGTTCAGACTGGTTAAAAAAAATGCGTGAGGCTTTAGAAAAGCCGCAACAAGAAACGGATGAAGAGCACGACAAGAATAAAGCAATGCTTTACACCGATGAAATATTTATTTTTACACCTGAAGGAGATTTAAGAAAATTACGGACCGGATATACTGTGCTTGATTTTGCATTTTCTATCCATTCAAGCGTTGGTGAAACTTGCACCGGAGCAATGGTAAATGAAAAAATTGTTTCGTTTAAGCATATGCTCAAAAATGGAGATCACGTTAAAATCCTAACTGCCAAAAACCAAAAACCACGTTACGAATGGTTAGAAATTGCCAAGAGCCAAAGGGCAAAAGCCAAGATCAAAAGAGCCTTAAAATCGATCGATTTCAAAGATTCGGATCTTGGAAAAGACATGGTTAAGCATAAGCTTAGCCAATTAAAAATTGCATTTAATGAAACCGTAATTGGCCAATTGACTGAACAATTTGGATTTAAATCTTCTGTTGATTTTTACCAGGCTATTGGCAGCGGAAAACTGGATATCCATAAAATAAAAAAAGCTTTTTCTGATATTGACAGTGAAATAGAAAAGCAAAAGGAAATAAGGGTTGAGAATGTACCTGAAATTACTCCAGAAACGCTTAAACATGAGAGTAAGGACTTTTTGGTGATTGAAAACAATTTAAAAACCATTGACTACCAAATGGCCAAATGCTGTAATCCAATTCCCGGCGATGAAATTTTTGGTTTTGTGACAGTTAGTAAAGGAACAAGAATTCATAAAAAAAGCTGCTCAAATGCACATGATTTATTTGCTAGGTATCCTTACCGTGTAATTGGTGCAAAGTGGAACTATGAAACCGAAATGACCAAATTTATTGTCCAAATAAGAATTACAGGACTTGATAACATCGGAGTTTCAAACAGTATAACAGAAATTATTTCCAAGGAATTTAAATTGAATCTCAGGGCTTTAAACATTCATCCAAGAAAAGATGATAAATTTGAAGGAATTATTGTTACAACTGTCAATAATAAAAAACAACTTGATGATTTGATGAACAGATTGCGAAGAATTGAGGATATTCATACGGTGACTAGGGTTAGTAAGTGAATGCCTAAATGAATGAATGGGCGAATGAATGAATACCTAAATGTGCGAAGAAAATATTCAATAGGCAATAAACAATAGACAATATATAAATATGGCCAAAATATCAATGAAACCAGGAACAATGCTTTATCCTCTGCCAGCAGTTATGGTTAGCATGGGTAAAACTCCCGAAGAATATAATATTATAACAATATCATGGACTGGCACACTCAATTCGTCCCCTCCAATGTGTTATATTTCAGTGAGGCCGGAGAGGTATTCCTATGGTATTTTAAAAACCAATATGGAATTTGTTATTAATTTGACAACCAATGATTTGTTGCACGCCACAGATTGGTGTGGTGTTAAATCGGGAAGAGATTTTAATAAATTCAAAGAAATGAATTTAACACCAGGAAAAGCACAAATAGTAAGTGCACCATTGATAGAAGAATCACCGGTTAATATTGAATGTAAAATTAGCCGTATAATTCCTTTGGGCAGCCATCATATGTTTATGGCAGATGTGGTTGCAGTTAACGTGGATGAAAAATTCAAAGATAGCGTAACAGGTTCCTTCAATTTCAAAAACACAGGCTTGGTTTCTTATTCAAACGGATATTATTATAAAGAAGGTGATGAAATCGGGAACTATGGATTTTCGGCATCGAAGGAAAAGTTGTCTTAATGGAAAATTGGAAGTAAATATAAATTTACAGAAATTCTTTTTTCGCAAGTAAAAATGGCAAATTTAGAATGGGACTTTCCAAGTTTTTGAAACTTGGAAAGTCTGAAACTAGAAAGACAATCTTAACAATTACTTCCACGCACTCCATTCCATTGTTAATTTGTCTCTGGTTCGACTTTTTCCGGTTGTGTTATTTTTCTGATAATAGCTTATTCCATCTTTTTCAAAAAAACATGAAATGGTTTCAACTTTATATTTTGCATCCGGACTATTGTTATAGTTTACCAGCAGTGTTCTATCTATACTTCCATCTTTTTCGTACAAATAACGGCTAACATTTCTATCTTTGTTCAATTCGATTACGCATTTCCTGCTTAGACTTTTATCCACTTTAATAAATTCCATGCTTTTCATGTCGAAGTTACTGTCAACCTCAAAAATGAAAGTACCATCTGAATAATCATTCTTAGGTTCATTTTTTCGCAACACCGTATATTTTTCGCCTTGTCTGGTAATAGCATAGTTAACTACGTTACAAACTTCATTTATTTTTATTCCACCCCAACGGTCGCAGTAATTAACAAGCCGGTAATTTGAAAGTACACCATCCGGAAAATATTCAAATTCTTTAATTTGCGTTAAATCAACATATAACGAAGCTCCTTTTTGATACTTATCTGTTGCTTCAAAATAATGTGCATATTTTTTCACCTTCTTACCCTTCCATTGTGATCAAAAAATACCGAATCAATTGGGAATTTGTAATAGTTTGCGTTACTTTTCTTCAAAATAGTACTTGGTCCTTCCATCCTAACTATTTTTTTATCTGGGCTATAAGTAAAAGAGTAATTTATTTCAGGTGAACGTAAAGAGCTAATTTTTTTATTGACAGTATCCATTTTTAACTTTAATGAAATTCCTGAAAGTTTAATTGCTGATCGCCATGGAGAGTAAGGTTGATCAAGATTTTGTAATAAAAGCCTGTATGTAAAATTACTTAAAGTTGAATCTCCAATAATATTAACCTGGTCGGTATATAAAACGATTTCTTCATTGTTAGATTTTATTGCTGCCCCAATGAGCTTTGGAAGTTCTTGCTTTAAGAAAGTCAAAGAATCTACTATTTGTTTTCTTCGGTATAAAGAATCTTGGACAAATTTTTCCCTAGCGATTATGAACATAGAATCATAAGGAACACTTGTTGTATTATTTTGGATAATCAAATTGGGATTTTGATTTTCACTGTTTTTGATTGTATCCTGATTTATTTGGGCAAATACTTGTGAGAAACTTAGTAATCCCCATAAAATGAAAATAATTCTTCGTTGCATATATTTTATTTTTTTCAGGTTAACTAATTAGTGATTTTATCATTATTAAATATTAATGCGAATTAATAGTTGAACTTTTGAATTATTACCTGCTGGTTGATCCTCAAAACTGATAAGTTTCAATTCTTGCTTAATTTATATTGTTCTGTAAGAAAACTATGTGACTATGTGGTAAAATTAAAGAATCTTT
>JANYKN010000018.1 GCA_025361565.1 Bacteroidota bacterium
TGGCTGTTTTGTAATCTTTTAACCAAAAAACAAAAAATCCTGGTTGTTTTATAATCTTTTTACCAAAAAACGAAAGAGTTTTCGTTGTTTTGTAATCTTTCAACCAAAAATCAAATAATCCCGGTTGTTTTATAAACTTTCTGCCAAAAAACAAAAAATCCTGGTTGTTTTGCAATCTTTTAACCAAAAAACTTTTTTCTTTTCTCTCATTTAAATGATTGGTGTGGAAATCTATTACAAAAATTGACTAAACAATGAAGTAATATGGCTTTTAAATTTCTATTTTTTTTTTTTAGAAGAAGAAAGTAATTCGCGTTACCAATTAATATTTCATAATAAAAGGTAATGCCAATGCTTCGCTTTTCCTTTTATTATTAATTTAGCGCAACAATTTCACTAACAAAAACATTATGCATTTCGACGATATGGCAAAGGATTGGGACAATGATCCTACCAAGTTAGAACGAGCACAATTATTGGCCAATGAAATCAGGCAATTCTTTAAAGACAAAAATACACTGAATGCTTTTGAATTTGGCTGTGGCACAGGGTTGGTTAGTTATTACCTTAGGGATTTTTTTAAAACAATTACACTTGTTGATAATTCTGAAGGTATGATCAATGTGTTGAAAGAAAAAATCAAAAAGGAAAATATAAATAATATGAATCCTTTGCTCACAGACCTTTTGGTTGATGATTTGAATATTGAAAAACAAGATGTAATCTATAATTTAATGGTAATGCACCATATTTTAGATTTGGATAAGATAATTTCCAATTTTAATTCGATGCTTGCAATGAATGGGTATTTATGTATTGCAGATTTGATAAGCGAAGACGGTAGTTTTCATGCTCATCATCAAAATTTCGATGGACACCATGGATTTAAAAAAAATGAATTAACTTTACTATTGACAAAAAAAGGATACAAAATCGAATTTTATAAAATTTTCCATGAAATTGAGAAAAATTCAGAAACTGGAATCAAGAAATATCCGGTTTTTGTAATGATTGGAAAGAAAGTAGAGGAAATTTAGCTGCATTAAAAAATCCTAAAACAAAATAAAATGGAACAAATCACTTCAATGCTGCCATGGCTCATTCCTGTTATAATTGTGCTTGCCATTTGGGAAAGTGTATGGAAACTAATTGCACTTTGGAAATCTGCAAGACGAAATCATTTGGCATGGTTTCTCTGTATTGCAATTTTTAATACTATTGGAATTCTGCCAATTATTTACATTCTGCTGCAAAAGAAAAAAGTGCCATATAAGAATAGTACTGAGTATTTTACAAGAAGTTAACAGAAACTTCTGCTATATTGTATTAATCTCATTAAGATAACATCAAAAGCCATTATTTTGGTGCTAATTCAACATTAAATAAGTCAATTTTTTGCTAACCTAATTAAAATCTGCAAGCTATGTGTTTTAACCAATCGCATACTAAAATAGTAGCTACTTTGGGCCCTGCATCGTCGTCGAAAAAAGTGCTTGGCGATATGATAAAAGAAGGTGTTGATGTTTTCAGGCTTAATTTTTCGCATTCCAAACAAGAAGAACATCTAAAACTAATCAACCTAATTAAAGAACTCAATACGGAGTTAGGTTCACATGTTTCCATTTTAGCCGACTTACAAGGCCCTAAATTGCGGGTTGGCGAAATTGACAACAACAGGATAGATCTGAAAGATGGCGATATTGTAACTTTTGTTTCGGAAAAATGCATTGGCACTAAGGACAGGATTTATATGAGCTATCAGCAATTTGCAGCCGATGTTAATGTTGGTGAGTTCGTTTTAATAGATGATGGCAAATTAAAACTCGAAGTGGTAGAAACCAACAAAAAAGATACTGTTAAAGCTAAAGTTATACATGGAGGACCGCTTTCATCAAAAAAAGGCGTAAATCTGCCCAATACAAAAGTTTCATTGCCTTGCCTGACACAGGAAGATATTTCAAACGCAAATTTTGCACTCGATAACGAAGTAGATTGGATTGCACTTTCATTTGTAAGAAAAGCATCTGATATTTTAGATTTGAGAGAATTAATTAGAAAGAAACATGGCCATGCTGGTATAATTGCTAAAATTGAAAAGCCTGAAGCCCTGCTTGAAATTGACGAAATAATTGATGTCACGGATGGCGTAATGGTTGCCCGAGGCGATTTGGGGGTTGAAGTATCGTTTGATGAAGTTCCTTTGATCCAGAAAAGTATTATCAGCAAATGTATTGCGGCTTCAAAACCGGTTATTGTTGCCACCCAAATGATGGAAAGCATGATAACCAACTTTACGCCAACACGAGCCGAAGCCAATGATGTAGCCAATGCAGTGCTCGATGGCGCTGATGCGCTTATGCTCAGTGGCGAAACATCAGTTGGTAAATATCCGGTCGAGACCATTTATAGTATGCAAAAGATTATTAGCCATACGGAAGCATTTGGCAAACCTTTCGATAAATCGCATGTTCCGATTGAGGGCACCCCTACTTTTATTCCAAATTCGATTTGTTACAATGCTACTATTTTGGCCACCCAAATGAAAGCAAAAGCACTTATTGCTTTTACACATTCAGGATTTACAGCCTTTCGCTTGTCGAGCCATAGGCCACAGGCAAAAATCTATGTATTTACGGGCAACAAGAAATTGCTGCGAAAAATGTCGCTTGTCTGGGGTGTTGAAGCTTTTTTAATTCAATCGAGCGAGCAAATTGATTTAGCAATCGATGAAACATTAAAAGTTTTAAAAGCACTTCAATTAATTCAAAACGGCGATACCGTTGTGCATACCGGAAGTACTCCATTAAACTTACATGGCAGGACAAATATGATGAAGGCAAGTATTGTGTAACCAGAATCTTGAAATTGGAAATTGGAATTTTTTGTAACAGCAGTTCTAATTTTTAATCCAGAAAAAGTCTGGGAGATTGGTCCATGTTAACAATTTCGGGTTTGCCGGGGTTCAAATTTTTGGAAAGATGCGGATCTGAACCATCAAGAATATATCCAAACCTTCCTGAATCTTCAGGAGCCCTAACAAAATAAGCAAAACCCAGTGTTATTGTTTCAAAAATCCAACTTTCATTCTTGATGCGCAAACTTGTGCCTACACTTGCATAAAATGAAGTATTTTTCCCAACTATTTTGTTCCGAGTAACCCAGCCCATGTCTACATAAGTTGAAATAGCGAATTTGAAACCAAGCAAATACCATGGTGTAAATAATACATTTTCAAAATTGACAGTTGTTTTTTGATTTCCCCTTAACTCAGTTTTATCTAAACCTGATACCAAAGAAGTCCAACGGCCATTGATGACAGCCTTGGAATCCGGATCGCTCATATTTTTACCGGATTGAAAGTCCACATCAAAAAAAGTACGCATACTATACCTGTTCAACCGATGCAAATTACCGATATTTAAAAGACGGAATTTAATCACTTCTTCCTGTGCTTTGTCAGAAGTATAAAAACTACCATATTCGGCATTGAGTTGCAAATACCCAGGGAAATTAAAATGCTTTCCGTATGTAATGCTACCGCTAAAATAGGGTCTGTTCACGAACTGATCCTTTTCAAATCCAAACATGAAATTAAATTTATATCCATAAGGAATATCTTCAGTAATACCAAATCCAAAAACCAAATTGCTATGGTAATATTTTCGCTGGATTAAAGAGAAACTTGTCAAAACCATGCGCTGATCTCGATAAAAGTAATTACTGTCTTTTGTAACAATTGGTCTGTTAATGAAATTAGCATTGGCAAAACGGATAGACGCATTAAATGTGGTTCCATTATTTGAGCCAACAGGGAAAGCCCTTCCAATCCAATAATCCTGATTAAATGTTTTAAAAGGAACAATTATTGCAGAATCGCCATAACTGGTAGTGCGGGTATCTGCAATTTGATAAATATTAACACCTCCTCCATATTTGGTTTGTTGCGTTAGAAAATCTTTATTGATTTTTAATCCAATAAACCCCCTATTCCATGAATTTTCGTAATCAAATTGCGCAGAAGTAAATGTATTTTGAATATTATTGACACTATATCGGAATGCATAGCCATATTGAGGATTGTATCCAGTCCGATAAATAAGATAATGCCGCATTTCATGTCCAATTCCAATAAAATTTTTATCGTACAAGAACAAACTGAAATTATTTAAACCATTATAATTCAAGCCAATACCAAAAGAAAACTTATCCTTGGTGATAACCAATAAATCGACCATATTAGAGTCTGATTCAACTGGAGAAATATAAATCCGTGCATCTTCAATATAAGGTGAATTTCGCAGAATACGCTCATTATCTGCTAATTTTAAAGGATCTACCAAATCCCCTTCTTTGATGGCCAGATTATTGAAAATTACGTAATCACGCGTATTTAAATGAACATCATTGGCTCTTTTGCCTGCAAAACTTTTGGCAATTACAGATGTATCGTTGATTGTACCTTCCAGAACATCTACTTTTATTAAACGAATATCTCTTATTTTATAGCCTTTATAACGAACATATTCCAATTCACTTTTGTCAAAATTTGATGTATCACGAACTTTAATTGGTGTAGATCGAATTACCAGACCATAAAGCTCTTTTGTAATTCTATTCCTATATGATTTCAGCTGCAGGGAATCGTAAAAAGTAACAGATTTCGAATAAGGATTCTCTTTTATCCTATACCTGTCACCTTTATTAAAAACAGCAAAAGTATCGGTTGCCGAAAAAAGTACAGTATCTCTGGTAATCAAAATTTGTGTTGGGTTGAAATTGACAGAATCCAAATCCTTTTCAACAATTATCCATTTTTGGGATTGTGCATGCAAATTCAAAAGTAGTAATATCAAAAATGCCAGAAACTTATGTGCCTGCATGAAAGGTTATAAAGTAATATTATTTTAACAATAAAAATTCAAAATTAGAGAAATTATTTTAAAATAATTTAGGGATTAATTTTCTGTACCCTTCCATTGATAAGCATCCGGTTCAAAGCCAGCCAAATCAAGTACTCTGAAAATGACAGTATTAACTAAATCTGTAATTGAAGCCGGTTTACTATAAAACGATGGAACAGCAGGACAAATAATGGCTCCCGCTTGGGCCAGGATAGTTAAATTTGCTAAATGGATAAGGTTAAGTGGGGTTTCGCGCGGAACTAAAATAAGCTTTCGTCTTTCCTTGAGAATCACATCAGCAGCTCGGCCAATTAAATCATCGGATATACCGTGTGCAATTCTGCCCAGCGTCCCCATTGAACAAGGGCAAATGATCATGGTATCGTATTTGGCTGATCCAGAAGCAAAGGGTGCATTGTAATCGGTTAAGCCATAAATTTTAAATGGAATACTGCTTTCATCAAATTCGCCAAGTTCATGTTTCCATACTTCCATTGCATTTTTTGAAAAAACCAAGGCCAAAGAATCAATCTGAGATTGCAGTTTTTCTGATTGAAAATGTTCAATTAGTTGTTTGGCATATATTGAACCACTAGCGCCTGTGATGGCTAGAACAATTTTCCTTTTTTTCATAATGAATTCTTGGTTTTGGAATTGTCCATGAATAATATTTCTCAAATATCAATGAAAAAAATCAAGGCTTATATCCAGCAGAATTCAATATACCCTGATAATCATTATTTAACATCAGCTTATTTAGATCAATATCAGGATGACTTTTCATGTATTTATGTATAATTTTCCAGCCTAAAAATGCTCCTGCCCTGGGTGCTGAATTATTAGCAAAAAGTGAGGTAAACGGACCATCGCCAACCATTTTGCGTATTATTAGTTCATCTGTTGAAAACAATATCTGATTTTCGATTAGATGTGCCCACATTTTTCCTTCGTTATATTGGGCCCAATCCATTTGATCTTTGGTATAACCGAACTTAACAGTATCTGATTCAAAAGGCAGCATAGCATCGAGAAAATATTGAACTTTACCTTCGTAAACAATCTGGTTTAATAGATTATTTACAGAATCGACATATGGAAACTCGCTGGTGGCCATAGCACGCATACAATCCGTAGGAATCACTACTGGTTCCATCCGCCTAACTTTGTACTTATCAATTCCCTGTGCTGAATATAATTCACAATCGGCGCCCAAATATTTATCCAGCCCAATTCCCAGAATGCCATCATCAGTAACTACCGACATTCTAAAACCTGACAAAAAAGTATATATCGCCGGTATTTTTTTATTGGGAAAATAGTATTTGTAATAACAAAAGGCCTTATTCAAATTTGCTTTAACTGATGATAAATCTCCAAGTTTCGTCTCAACTTTTGTTGGAATATTATACTCTTTGCAATATTTATTGAACTGCATCAAATAGTTAGTATAATTGGGTTCATCAGCCCCACCAATTTCAATAACCAGCTTGCTGTATAAATCTAAAAATTTATCATATTTTTTTTGAAGTGTTTTAACATCAGGTGTATCCGGATAATTGGCCATTAAATCCAAATCAAGGCGATTAATGGTTAAATCCACTTTTATATTTGTAATATCTACATCAAATTTATTTTTGCTGCATGAGTGCAGGCAGCAAAGGCATACAGCTAAAATTGTAAAATATTTTAATCTAATCATAATTGAATCTATTACTGGGACTAATGTTTTTAACTTAAATTTCAAATCCTTTAAAATTAAACTTTAGGCATTTATTATTAATCAGGTTGCTCAAAATATGTAATAATATTCTCTTCGAGATTTAAAAGGAAAACTACGGATTTACCTGTTTTCTCTTTAAACAACAAAATCCCATCATGCGGTAAATATTCGTATTTTCCAATAATGAGTTTTTTTTCTGCTTCGGTTTTCCTTGTCATATCTGCTCCCAAATACCACGCCCCACCTTTTTTCCCTTTAAAAATTGGTTTAATTTTAATGTTTTCATCAAAATCGAAAGATATTGGATTGGTTGCATTATCCAGAAATATCAGCAATTTTTTGTTTTCGTTGGCATCATTCTTTAAAATGCATGCATAATCTTCTATCTGATTATTATTGAAATCGGCTTTAGCAATATAATTGTATTCAAAATCCAATTTTTGAAGAGCAAAAATCTTCCATTCCAGATTTAACCGGTTAAATAATTTATGGGAAGTAAAATAATTTCGAAGCATCTTCTTATAATAGACTGGTGTAAGAACCTGTGCATCATTATTTTCGAAAATAGCATTTATTTGTTGATATAATTTAGGCTCAACCAGATTATCGGAAGGAACAAATCCTGAATTTCCTCTTAGGCTTACCACTTTAAACCACAATGCACCATCACCTTCGGTATCAATATTTCTTCCAATAACTTTAACAGTTTCGCCAAATTTGAGCACCTCTGTAACTTTTGAATTTTCATGATGTTCACTGTACAGTTTTTGTTCATTTTCAATAATATGCCGGGTATCACTTTTTAAAATAAAATAAAAACCAAGAGCTATTGCTCCAAAAAATGTGGTAGTAATAATAAGCAAAACTAAATTGCGCCAAAAAATACGGTTAAAAACTGGTGATTTTCTCACTACTTCTTCCGACAAATCAAAGATTTTTGTTTTCATTGCCAGCGGAATTTCTATCCTGGAATCTGAGCTAACTGCCAATAAGGCTTTACTAAACTCATCACATCCTTGATATCTTTCGAGTGGCCGTTTTGCGGTTGCTTTTTGTATTATTTTGCACATTTCCTTCGAAACACCTACATAAAACTCTTTTGGATCAGGAAAAGGCTCATTAACAATGAGATTATATAAATCATATTCTGTATTTGTTTCATTATATGGCAATTGCCCGGTTACCATTTGAAACAAAGTTACTCCCAGTGAATAAATATCGCTACGGCGATCTAGTACCTGACCTTTAACTTGTTGTGGGCTCATAAACATGGTTGTACCAACCTTTATGCCTGTTTTTGTTAGGTTTTTACTTTTGCCATCTATACTTTTAGCTATTCCAAAATCAAGAATTTTAACGTTATTATCAGGTGTAATAATAAAATTTGAAGGTTTTATATCACGGTGAAGTATATTTCTATCATGTGCATACTTAACTGCGTCCAGAATTTTGAGAAAAATGGAAACTGCACGCCGCTCAGGAATTGGGCCGGTTGTAGTTTCAATATATTCAGCAAGGGTTTCACCTTCAATATATTCCATAATAATGTAATACCCAAGTTCATTTTCAACATAGTCGTAAAGTGTTACAATGTTGGGATGATTTAATTGCGACAAAATTTGGGCTTCATTTCTGAAACGTTCAATAATTTCAGGTTTATTTCTTAAAAGCGGATTTAGATCTTTAATAGCAACCTGCCTGTTAAGATACTTATGCTGACCAAGGTAGATGCTACCCATGCCACCTTCATCAATCAATTCATTAATTTCGTAATTTAGAATCGTAGCCCCAATCATTCCTTATTTACTTTTTAAGGGTATTATTAATTCAGTTCCAACCAATAATTCAAGACTTCCCAAATCATTGGCTTTCATAATATCGATAATGCTTACATCAAATCTTGCAGAGATTAATGGCAGCTCGTCTACTTTTTGTACAATATATAAATCTTTTATCGGAATTTTAATATGCTTATTGTTGTCCATCTTCTCAAAATTTGGATTTAACCTGAGCAATACATCTTTTTCGGTATTAAATCTTTCGGCCAAATAATCAAGTGTTTCATTTGGTTTGATATGATAGGCGATGATTAAATCTTTATCATTTACAACCGTTTTAAAACTTACGCTCTTTTGATTGTTTTTCAAATCAGTATTTTCAACTGAAATAAAAAACAACCAGGTTCCAAACATAAAAAAGAAGATGAGAAGGATAGCAAACTTTTTCTTTTTCATCGTTTTCCTCACCAACTCCATCAATGGTCGGCTTGCTGGATAATCATCGGGTTCGGGATCATCATCTAAATTATGAAACCTGATAATCTGAACTGAAATATTATCCAGTCCTCCATTTCTATTTGCCTTGCCAATCAATTTTGATGCTTTTTCGTTAAGGTTCTGGGCACCGTCCAAAACCTTTGAAATTTCTTCAGATGAAAGCATATTGGTTAATCCATCTGTACATAAGAGCAGATAATCGTCATTTTGAGGAATTAGTGCTTTTGGCGAAATTTCTGGATCAAATTTTTTCGACAATCCGATACCATTTGTTATTTCATTCCTGCGTGGATGTTCCTCGGCTTCCTTCCGGGTTATTAGTCCTTTCTGCAAAAGTTGCTGCACATAGGAATGATCTGTTGTAATTTGATCGAGTATGTGATTTTTATACAAATAAAGTCTGCTGTCGCCGGCATGTCCATAATAAACTTTATCGTCACGGATTAGTAGCAAAACCATGGTGGTTCCCATTCCAAATAAATAATCATTTCCAACTGAATAATTATAAACCGTTTCGTTAGAGATTATCATTGCTTCCTCAAGCGCTTCAAAAGGATTTGGATAGTATTTTTGGTTACATACCTTGCCAACACTTTCAACAGCCAATTCCGAAGCTACATCTCCGGCATTATGTCCACCCATACCATCGCAAATTACAAATACATGGCCGTTGAGCGTATCGAAATATGCAAGGAAATCTTCGTTTCTTTCCCTAATCCTGCCTATATCTGTGTGACTTGCAAAATCGAAATTTTTTAATCGTACCGTGCGCATTGTTTCGATTTGGTCAAATTTGTATTCAAATGGATAAAATTAATAAACCTGTTTATGATTACAAAAGTAATTAAATCCATGGTTATTAAAATGAATCTCCATTAAATTGATTGAGTATAAATCGTTTCTCATTATTAATTATTGGTTTCGAAATTCCTCACTATTCTTAATTTAATGCAAATTATTTCAAAAATATAAGGTGAAATTATCAAATTAAAAACTTCAGGAATCGAAAAAATCAATAGAATCATTTTAAATTTGCATCCTTAAAAAGTAAAGAATCATGCATCTTTTTAATAAAATATTCAATTTCTATTATCTGGGTTTTAAATCAATGACAACTGGCAAAACACTATGGTTGATTATATTACTTAAGTTATTTGTGATGTTTGCCATTTTAAAAGTATTCATTTTTAAAGATTTTTTGAAGACCAATTTCAAAACCGATAAAGAACGAAGTGAATATGTTCTTAAAAAATTAACCGAAACGAAATAAACCAATTTATGCAAGGTATAGATTTTACATTAGTAGACTGGTCCAGGGCACAATTTGCTTTAACTGCCATGTATCATTGGATATTTGTGCCACTTACACTGGGTATCACATTTATCATTGCCATTATGGAAAGTATTTATGTAAAAACAGGAAACCCTGAATGGAAGCGGATTACCAAATTCTGGACAAATGTTTTTGCCATTAATTTTGCAATTGGGGTTGCAACCGGAATTATTCTGGAATTTGAATTTGGAACCAACTGGTCCAATTATTCATGGTTTGTGGGTGATATTTTTGGTGCTCCACTTGCCATCGAAGGAATTATGGCTTTTTTCCTTGAGTCCACCTTTATAGCGGTGATGTTCTTTGGTTGGGACAAAGTGAGCAAAAGATTCCATTTACTTTCAACCTGGCTGGTTGCAATTGGTTCAAACCTATCGGCTTTGTGGATTTTAGTAGCCAATGGATGGATGCAATTCCCAACTGGTATGCAATTTAATCCTGATACTGTGCGCAATGAAATGTCTGATTTTTGGGCAATTTTATTTTCACCTGTTGCAGTCAATAAATTTGTACACACCGTTACTTCTGGATATGTTTTGGCTTCCATTTTTGTTATTGGTATTAGTGCTTGGTATTTGCTAAAAAAACGTGATGTTTTATTTGCCAAACGCAGTATAATGGTTGCTGCAACTTTTGGTTTGTTATCATCGGGTTATTTGATTATTACCGGTGATGAATCAGCAAGATCGATGGCAAAGTACCAACCCATGAAATTTGCAGCCATGGAAGGACTTTATGACGGAGTTCAAAATGCTCCACTTGTGGCTGTTGGCTTTTTGGGGCAAACAAAAAAAGGTGGAACACCTGATGAAATTGATTTTGCATTTAAACTCGAAATCCCTGATATGCTTTCGTATATGGCTTTTCTTGATGCAAATGCATTTGTTCCGGGTATTAAAGATCTTGTTAATGGCAACAAAAAACATGGAATTATTTCATACCACGAGAAAATAAGGTTGGGCAGAATGGCCATCGAATCTCTAGCAGCATACAAAAAAGCAAAAGATGCCGGCAAAATTGAAGAAGCAAAACTATTCCTTAAATCATTCCGCGAAAATTTCAAATATTTTGGATACGGATATTATTATGGAAAAAATTTAAATACCCTTGTTCCAAATGTACGATTCAGCTTTTATTCGTTTCATATTATGGTAATTTTGGGTGGACACTTTGCCTTGTTGTTTCTGCTGGTGCTTTATTTTACTTTTAATGATAAAATAGAAAAAATGAAATGGTTGCTTTGGAGTGCGCTATTGACCATGCCACTTGCTTATGTTGCGTCCGAAGCTGGTTGGGTAATTGCCGAAGTTGGCCGTCAGCCTTGGGTTATTCAGGATTTAATGCCTAATATTGCGGCTGTGTCACAAATTGATGCATCGAGTGTTCAAACTACTTTCTTTTTGTTCCTTTTCGTTTTTACTGCTTTATTAATTGCTGAAGTAAAAATTATGCTTACCCAGATTAAAAAAGGACCATCACCAATAATTGAAAATCAACTGCAAAACCAAATTAAGGAGGAAAATAAAAATGTTTGAAAATCTACCTCATATTGAATTACAGCAATACTGGTGGATTATAGTTTCACTACTTGGTGCAGCATTGGTCTTTCTGATGTTTGTTCAAGGCGGACAAACACTTATTTACAAACTTGGGAAAACCGAAGACGAAAGAACACTGATTGTAAATGCACTTGGAAGAAAATGGGAATTGACTTTCACCACATTGGTTACTTTTGGCGGTGCATTTTTTGCTTCTTTCCCGCTTTTCTACTCCACCAGTTTTGGAGGTGCTTACTGGGTTTGGATGATTATTCTATTTGCATTTATTATTCAGGCAGTTTCGTATGAATATCGCTCAAAACCCAATAATTTTCTAGGAAAAAAAACGTATGAAGTCTTTCTATTTATCAATGGAGCAATTGGGACTATTTTAATAGGCGCAGCGGTTTCCACATTTTTTACAGGTTCCCAATTTTCGGTAGATAAGATGAATTTGCTCAATATTTCGGGTGATAAAATGCCCATTATTTCAAGTTGGGAAAATCCATTTCATGGACTCGAAGCAATTTGGACTATTGAAAAACTAGCTTTTCTTCAAAATCTAGCGTTGGGTTTTTCAGTTTTCTTTTTGGCAAGAGTTTCAGGAATATTGTTTTTTATCAATTATATCGATAATCAATCCATTGTTGGAAGAGCAAAAAAAACACTAAAAATAAACTCCATTTTGTTTCTTGTTTTTTTTCTATTCTTCCTGATAAGATTAATGTTTATGGATGGATTTGCAGTAACAGATGGAAAAGTTTCAATTGAAGCCAACAAATACCTTCACAATCTGTTGGAAATGCCTGCAATTTTGCTTTTACTTTTATCTGGAGTTATTTTGGTGCTTATGGGAATATACAAAACCATGTTTAAAAACAGCAGTAAAGGTTTTTGGATTACTTCACCAGGTACAGTTTTAACTGTTTTTTCTTTATTTTTGCTTGCAGGTTTCAACAATACAGCTTATTACCCGTCAACTTTCGATTTACAAAGTTCACTAACTATTCAAAACAGCTCATCAAGTCATTATACTCTCACTGCAATGAGCTATGTTTCGATTTTAGTTCCTTTTGTTGTTGCCTATATTTGGTATGTTTGGAAATCGATGACCAAAGAAAAAATATCGATGAAAGAAATTGAAAACCAAGAACATAAATATTAAGATGAAAGAAAAAAGGAAAAAGATAAAAGTGAAATTACAAATAACAAAATTCAAATAACAATAAACAATATTCAATAATCGATATTCAATACACAATAAAATATGTTGACACAAATTATACATTTAGCCTTATGGCCTTTTTTTCTAGCAATTTGCTGGTTTGCAGTGAACTTTATGATAAAGCAATTTGAGAAAAAACAAAAAAACGAAGTTTAGTTCATTTATTAATAACTTTTTTTAATAAGACCTATGAAATACTTTAAATTGCTAATTGCCACACTTTTACTATGTATTTTTATGCAAGAAATCTCACATGCGCAGGACTGGGCAAATTTAAACCGCTTCAAAGAGGAAAATACAAAACTTGGATTGCCTTTGAAAGGTGAAAAACGAATTGTGTTTATGGGTAACTCAATTACTCAAGGCTGGAGTGAAATATGCCCAGAATTTTTTGACGGTAAACCATATATTAATCGTGGCATAAGTGGCCAGACTACTCCACAGATGTTAGTGCGGTTCAGAGCTGATGTAATTGCGTTAAAACCTTCAGTTGTAGTAATCTTAGCCGGAACCAATGATATTGCTGGCAATACCGGACCTTCGACCCTTGAAATGATTGCGGATAATATATTTTCTATGGCTGAGTTGGCAAAGGCAAATGGTATAAAGGTGGTCCTGTCTTCCGTATTACCGGCTTTTGATTATCCATGGAAACCAGGACTTAATCCTGCTGAAAAAATTGCAGCGTTGAATGGAATGATAAAAAGTTATGCAAAAAAAAATAAAATCATATACATTGATTACTACACCTCAATGGTAGACGAACGAAAAGGACTGAAAAAAGAGTACAGCGAAAATGGAGTTCACCCTAACAAGGCTGGCTATGAAGTAATGGCGCCTCTTGCAGAAGATGCTATTAAAAAAGCTTTGAAGCAGAAATAAAAAAGAGTGTTTCAAATTTATTTACTGAAAATAATAGATACTTCATGCTTCTAAATTTTGCCTATATTTTAAAATTTTCAGTATAAATCCTTAAGAGTAAAATAGTTGTTGAGTTAGAATTGCTACTTCTAATGAAAATTCTTGTAAAAATCATTACTTTCACTTCATAATTATTAACCAATATATGAAAGCTAAAATTAAAACTAATTTCCTTCGACATAACATTACACTGATGCTATGTGGAATACTTCTTTTTGTTGCCTCGTGCAATGATTTACCAAAAAAAGCTGAAACTGATTATATCAAACGGAAATGGCTGGATATGCCCTATGCAAAAAAATCACAATTACAGAAACTGGATGTGTATTTACCAGACAATGGAGATGGTCCATTCCCTGTTATTATTGCAATACATGGTGGAGCATTTAAATCGGGAGATAAGTGTGATATTGATATAACTCCAATGCTCGAAGGTCTTAAACATGGCTATGCCGTGGTTTCAATTAACTACAGGATGAGTCAGGAAATCAAATTTCCTGCACAAATATGCGATGTTAAAGCTGCTGTTCGCTGGATTAGGGCCAATGCCAGAGATTATAAATTAGATCCCAATAAAATAGCTGCATGGGGAAGTTCTGCCGGGGGATATTATGCGGCTATGCTCGGAACCACAGGCTATGTAAAGGAGTTGGAAGATCTTTCAACTGGAAATCTAATACAATCAAGCCTGGTTCAAGCTGTGGTTGATTGGTACGGACCAACTGATTTTCTAAAAATGGATGAACAATTGAAAGAAAGCAAAATTCAAAATCCGATGTTGCATTCTTCACCTAATTCGCCTGAATCTGAGTTTATTGGTAAAAACATCGCAAATGCTATGGATCTCGTATTTCTTGCAAATCCTGAAACCTATATCACTGCAAATGATCCGCCATTTTTTATACAGCACGGTAAAAAAGACAATATAGTTCCATATCAGCAATCTGTTAATCTTGCCAATAAACTGGAGTTGGCTATAGGGAAAGATAAAGTTACGCTGAATTTGATTGATGGTGCTGGTCATGGAGGCTCAGAATTTTCCTCGGTACAAAATATGAAAACTGTATTTGAATTTCTTGATCGATATTTAAAAACAACAGATTAGATTTGTGATATAATAAAGGCAAGCTCAAAGTGTTTTTGCATATTCAACCAATGTTTTCCAAACTTCGTTATATCCATTAATATTATTATTATCCGCATTGGTATTGGCAAGCATAATAATTCCAATATTGATTTCGGGCAAATAAAACATCATGGTAAATACTCCGGGGTCTCCACCGCTGTGACCTTCCATTTCTCTGGTGAGCATTGATTGTTCAATTTCCCAGAAAACTCCCTGGTTTATCATTTCAAAGTTTATCGGCAACTTATCTTTATTAAATCTGGGACTGATCATTTTTTCGATCGATTCTTTTTCTACAATTTGAATATCATGAAATTTACCTTTGTTCAAAATCATCTGAAAATAAGCGCTTAAATCTTGTATACAAGTACGCAAACCCCCATCAGGATAAGTAATAAGTTGGTATGGTTTCCTTTCTTTAAAATTGGAATTATAAAGAGTGGTATGTAAAGTGGAATCAATATCACTAAAATACCAGCCTGTATTTTTCATGTTCAATGGATCAAAAATGTACTTTTTGGTAAATTCCCTATAGCTCATTCCTGATTTTACTTCGATAATATAAGCAGCCAAAGTTGCACCAATATTGGAATATTCGTAAGCAGTTCCAGGTTTTTCTTTGGTAAAGTTTTTTTTGCTATACCATTTACCTTTGGGATTAAAATAAGAAAAAACAAAATCCTTCAAACTTATAATTGGTTCATTTACATCCAAATAACATTTTAAATCATAAATTGCACTTCTGTCGTTTATACTTGAAGTGTGCGTTGCCAATTGCAAAATGGTAATTTCGTCATCTTTAAAAGTTGGATTTTGAATTGCAAAAGGCAAATATTTATCTATTCGATCGTCAATATTAAAGAGTCCTAATTCCTCTGCCTTCATCAGAGAAATGCCTATAACTGTCTTGCTTACAGAAGCAATGTTTTGAATGGTATTATAAGTGTAAAGCCTTTTATTTTCGAGATTCGAGTAACCAAAACCATTCATGTAAAAAATAGTGTCGGCATTTAAAACAGCTACTCCAATTCCAGCAATGGGATAGCTCTGGATAATAGTATTTATTTGTCTTTCAAGTTCAATCTCTCGCTGGTTTTGTGAATTTGAATACTGTGTAATTAATATGCAAATTATCAAAATAATCAACCGCTTATTTGAAGATATAAAATCAAAGTAAATTTTAACGATTGGTATCATCCGTGTTCTATGTTTTTTTCTTCTTCGGCTTGCTCGCCTTTGCGCTCGGATTAAAATCAAGTGCCAATTGAATCCAGTAATCCAAATCTTCATCCATATCAATACCTTCAGGATTGATCATTAAAAATCCATGCATTGATTTACCTGTAAAATCCATTAATCTGCTTCCTTCTTTTTCCAATGCAACCACCTCAATTTCAGGATCAATACGTACCATCAGTTCGTCCTTTATAATACCGACACACATTTTATTGTCAACCATAAAAACCAAACTACCCATCATTTGTTTCTCAAGGTAAAGCACTTTTTTATGATGTAGGATTTGACGGATACGGTCGGCAAGAAATTCATTATAAGCCATTTTAATGAAGTTTATGAGTTTGAAGTTTATATAGTTTAAATTCTAAAATGAGCTTATTTTTTATACTTATCATTTAATCCAATTCCTTCCAAAATCAACGGAATAATTTTTTCAAGCCTTTGTTCGCGGGTTTCCTTTCTTTTTGCTTCACTTATATATTCCACAAAGTCTCTTTGCTTTGATTCGGTAAATGAATAGAAGCACTTTACCAAATCCTGGTTTTGGCTGAATTCATTCCGCAATTCTTCTGGAATTTCAAAAGCTTCTTTTTTAGACGGTTTAATTTCTTTGCCTTGTTCCTGATTTTTAATGGATTCCAATATATAAGAATGAATAAGTTCTGCATCAATTTCTTCGATTGTACCAAATCTCCATTGCCTTAAAGCTTTAGTTGTTCCTTCCTGCGCATTGATCAATTTTTTATGTTTGTCTTCCAACAAGGCTCCTTGATGAAACCAAAGTGCAACATAATATTTAAATGCAGCTATTCCCAATACATTTTTACCTTTATGGGAATAAATCGGTTTTCCCCATTTAATATTTTCTTCTAAGCCTGATGAAATTACAATTTCTCTCAATTTTATTAACTCTTTCTGCCATTGGCTCAAACTAAGAATATACTCCTCCGCTGTATTAATTACTGTCATTTCTATTCGTTTTTTGTTAAAACTGTTTCAAATTCCTTATACAATTTTAATCATTTTTTTAATCATTCATTGAATTTTATCAATCTCAAATGATATCTTTATATGAAATAATCCAGTTAAAATGAACATCCTAATCAAAAACGGAACTATTGTAACGTCCCAAAATACATATCAACTAGATATATTGTTAAAAGATGGAATCATTTCAGCTATCGGAGATATAATATTGAATGATGAAACAATTGATTTCGATATCAATGCCAAAGGTTTTTATATTTTCCCCGGAGGAGTTGATCCTCATGTTCATATGCATTTGACTACCGCAGCTGGATATACATCTGATAATTTTGATAGTGGAGCCAAGGCGGCACTTTCAGGAGGCACTACTTCACTCATCGATTTTGTTACTCCAAAACGTGGACAATCAATAATAGAAGCATTACATTTAAGAAAAGAAGATGCAAAAAACAGCCAGATTGAATATGAATTCCATGTAAGTCCAGTAGAATGGGACGAAAATACCGAAAAAGAAATCCTTCATTGTATTGAAAAAGAAGGAATCAAATCTTTTAAAGTTTATATGGCTTATAAAAACAATATTGGCCTTGACGATAAAGATATCTTTAAAGTGATGCAAGTAGTAGGAAAAGCTGGTGGAATTGTAACCGTTCATGCTGAATTGGGCGATGAAATTGAACGATTAAGAAATCAATTTGCCGAAAATGGTAATATTTCTCCACAGTTTCATCCTTTATCCCGACTGGGAGAAATGGAATCAGAAGCTGTAAAAAAAGTAATTGAAATGGCAGCTAAAGCAAATTGTCCAGTTTATATTGTACATGTATCAACAAAAGAATCAATAGATTACATTCGTAAAGCACAACAAATTGGACAGAAAGTATATGCCGAAACTTGTCCGCATTATCTGTTACTTGATGATTCAAATTACATCGGCAATTTTGACCAAACTTCACCTTTTGTTATCAGTCCGCCATTACGTAAAAAAGCAGATCAGGAAGCATTATGGAAAGCCATTGCTGATGGCACAATCCGGACCATTGGAACCGATCATTGTCCTTTTAATCTGAGCCAAAAAAGATTTGGGATTGATGATTTCCGTAAAATCCCAAACGGTGCAGGAGGCGTAGAACACAGACTGGCATTACTTTATACTTTTGGCGTTTTGCAGAATAGATTAACTCTCAACCGATTTGTGGATTTGGTTTCAACAAGTCCTGCTAAAATTTTCAATTTATATCCTAAAAAAGGCGAAATTGCAATTGGTTCCGATGCAGATTTGGTGATTTGGAACCCAAAAGCTGAACAAACTATTTCAGTAAAAACGCATCATCAAAATTGCGACAATGACATTTTTGAAGGTTTTAAAACCATCGGAAAACTGCAATATGTGATTTTAAAAGGTGAAATTTATTGTGATAATTCAAAAAAATAAACCAACCATTGAATTTCTATATTTAGGGAATATTTAGTTTAAATTGGCCTAAATCAAATCATTTACATATGAAAACATTTTTTACACTAACTCTTGGAATTATTTTTATGCAATTGTCCTGCGTTTTTTCAAACTACAAAGAACAGCACAGACAAGATATACAAAATCAAATCGATAGTTTGGCATCAATTAATTTAGCGGATAATATAAATCAAATTGATTATAGCAAACTCGAAATATCAAAAGACTCTTTGGATATTAAACTTTATGAACTTATTGAAAATAGTGCCGATTTTGAAGAAGATGTCTTGTTGAAAAACATCGATATCTTAATTCAAAAAGGCGCTAAACCCGATGTTTTGGTCGAAATAATTTATTCCGTCAGAAAACCCGGCTCTTTCATTCCAATAATCAAAGAATTTTATGCCAATAAATACCGAGATTATACCACTGCAACAACCGCTGTTCATGCCGCTGCAGGAAGCAGGAAACCATATATTATGAAAAAACTTATTAGCCTTGGTGCAAAAGTGAATATCGCAAATGCCGATAAGGTTTATCCAATTGATATTGCCATTAGCAATGATGATATTCCAATGATTAATTATCTTATTGAAGCCAAAGCTGACTTAAAGAAAGCAAATTTAGCTTTCAGCGAAAACATTTCGCTCATTGAGCAATTGATAAAATCCGGAGCAAATCCAAAAACTATCAATATCAATTTTGCGTTAAACGATAAAGCTGTATTGACGCGCCTTTTGGCTCTAAAACCCGACATTAATAATTCTGAATTGGATTTTAGTATTATTATGAAAGATGATGAACTTTTTGATTTATTGATCACTAACGGACTTTCACCAAATGCCCAAGGGAAATTTCCGGATGCTTGTCCTGTAATTATTTCTGCCATTAAATACGATAATTTCAGGGCTTTTAAAAAATTACACAGTTTGGGTGCCGATTTAAATGTAGTTTGCCGTGCAGGTTTTGGCGAAACACCTTTACAGACAGCTATTTACTATCAAAATATAGAAGTGCTTAAATATTTGATGGAACAAAAAATAAACCCAAATGAAAAAGACTGGACTGGAAAATCGGTACTTTATAAAGCTTGCAGTTCAGATAATGACCAAATAATCAATATGTTGATTGATGCCGATGCCAATATTGAGTATCACGAATATTTTGACAAAACACCTTTGATGGAATCGGCAAATTCTGGTAATTATATTGCTGCCCAAACCCTGATAAATAGAAAAGCCAATGTGAATTTCGCCAATAAATACGGCGAAACTGCATTGGTAATGGCCATAAAGCACAACGATTTGGCCATGATTAAACTATTGATCGAAAGTGGTGCGAAAACGGATATTACATTTGAATCAAAAACCATGGTTCAGTTGGCACAGGAGGAAAAAGCACCTCAAATTATTGTTGAGTACTTGAAAAAGCAGGGAGGAAAATAATAAAATGGAACACAGATTATACGAATGCTACGGATTATCACAAATTAAATTCGTGATAATCCTTCAAATCAGTGTTATCCGTGTTCCATAAACCGCTTGGTATTCTTTTCCACCAAAGATTTCAACATCAATTGTGGATGTTCAAATTTATTGGCAAACATCATAGCTGCAATAATATATGGCTTAAAACCTGCTTCGATATAAGTTTGTGTGCGGTATTTTTCAAACACATCTGCACTAACTTCGCCTTCTTTGCACGAAACTCCAGAAATATCTGCCGGAAGGCAATGCAAATAGAGTGCATTTTTGTCTTTGGTCAGGTTCATTTTTGCCTGGTTATATTCCCAGCTTTTGAATTTTGCATTGTTTTCAAGGCATACTTTTTCTAAATCCTGAAGACCATTTTTATCGGAATTTTTGAGTAATTCGGTGCGCTGCTGCATAATATGAAAAGGTGCCCAACTTTTTGGATAAACAATATCGGCGTTTTTCATGGAGTCTTCCATTGAATTGCTCACTTTAAAAGAACCGCCACAATTTCGTGCATTGGTTTTGGCAATTTCCACAATTTCAGGAATTAATCCATAACCTTCGGGGTGACAAAGTTCCACTTCCATTCCAAAACGGGTCATCAGCGCAATAATCCCCTGCGGCACAGAAAGAGGTTTTCCATAACTTGGAGAATATGCCCAACTCATTACAATTTTCTTTCCTTTAAGAGCGCTAAGCGAGCCATAATATTCTTTTAAATGAAGCAAATCAGCCATTGCCTGTGTGGGATGATCCATATCGCACTGTAAGTTAATGATACCTGGGCGTTGCGGCAAAACTCCCTGTTTGAAACCATCATCAAGGGCACTCGCCACTTCTCTCATGTATTTATTTCCTTCACCAAGGAACATATCGTCCCTGATGCCGATAAAATCGCTCAAAAATGAAATCATATTGGCTGTTTCCCTCACTGTTTCGCCATGGGCAATTTGTGATTTGGTTTCATCCATATCCTGAACAGCCAACCCCAATAAATTAGCTGCCGAAGCGTACGAAAACCTTGTTCTGGTTGAATTATCCCTAAATATTGAAACTGCCAATCCGCTATCAAAAACCCTTGGAGAAATGTTTCTTTCTCTCATTTTTTTTAAAATTGCGGCAATTTCAAGAATAAAGCCTAACTCAGACTCGCTTTTTTCCCAGCTTAGCAAAAAATCTTGTTTGTATAGATTATCAATATTTGACAAGCTTTCGATTTGTTTTTTTAAATCCATTTTAGTAATTGAATTAATATTTTGACTTACAATTTTCTGTTATTTGAAAAATAAATTATAGAGAAATCTCATATGCAAAAGCTGTATAAAAAGCCGTTGCCTTTACTAAATCATCAATAGCCACTTTTTCATTTGGTGCATGTGCAAGTATTTCATTTCCAGGGCCAAAACCAATAGTTGGAATTCCGTACATTCCGGTAATGGTTACCGCATTGGTAGAAAAAGTCCATTTATCTACTCTTGGTTTTGAGCCAAAAAGCTTTGTATACGAAGCAATTCCAGTTTGCACCAATTGATGGTTCTCCTCCAATTTCCAGGTGGGATAATACTTTTCCATACCATATTCGAGCCCAGTATATGCTTTTTCGGAATAATCAAGTATTTCTACTTTGGCATTCATTCCTGCAACAATTTCTTCAATTTCCTTGATTGCCGATTCTTTGGTTTCGCCCCAGGTTAATCTTCTATCCAAGTGTAGCCTTGCAAAATCAGCCACAGCGCACAATGAAGGGCTTCCAGAAACAAACTCAGAAATGGTAACACTTCCTTTCCCCAGAAAATTGTCGGATTTAAGCTTATCATTCAGTTTTTCAATTTCAAGGGCTGCCCTTGAAGCCATATAAATGGCATTCTTGCCACGTTCTGGAGCCGATCCGTGCGATGAAACACCGTAAAAACTTACATGGATTTCCATCCTACCACGGTGTCCACGATAAATTCCCATATTTGTTGGCTCGGTACTAATTACAAAATCAGGCTTAATTCCTTCTTCTTCAATCAAATACTTCCAGCATAAACCATCACAATCTTCTTCCATTACACTACCTACAAAGTAGATGGTCAAATCTTTGTCAAATCCTAATTCTTTTAATATTCGTCCTGATGTTACAAATGCCGCAGGACCTCCCTCTTGATCAACAGAACCTCGACCATGAACAAATCCATCTTTAATTTCACCTCCCAGTGGATCAAATGTCCAGTTTGCAATATTTCCAATGTCTACAGTATCCATATGGCCATCAATGGCAAGGATTTTTGAACCATTACCAATCCGGCCAATTACATTACCAAGCCCATCAATTCTAACTTCATCAAATCCAGCTTCTTTCATTTGTTTAACCAGCTCAAGCTGAACCTCTTTTTCTTGTGCGCTCAATGATTTTATTTTGATAAGTTTAGACAAATTTTCAGCAGTATACTGCTTGTATTTTTCTGAGAGTTCTAAAATTTTTGAATAAGTATTCTCCATTTTTACAGTAGGTTTAGATTTTATATCCATTAAAATGACGACATAAATATAATGTTTATCTATTAGAATTGAATTAATCGGGGCTATAATTTTAAAATTTTCACAAGTAAATTTAGATTAATTGCACGCAAGAGTGAAATTTGTAAATAGCAGATAATTAACAACTAAGATTTTAAATTCGGCAAGCAATAAAAAAGGAGATAAGTTTACGACATAAAAAAACCAGGAAGCATATATATTAACCATTCATTTAGTCTAGATGGTGCGCTTCCCGGTTGTTTTGGCTTAATCATTTACTTTTTAGGAAAGTAAATATTTGGTGAAGAATCACCTTCTTTTTGAAGTACCAATTTTTCATTTGTTAATTCTATAATTTTATAGGTAACCGGTTCTTTTTCTTTACCTGCATCTTTGTCCCATTCTCTCATGATAATAGCTGATTCGTCAGCATTGAAATTCCAAAATCCAAGGATTGAAATTGACAAAAATCCTTCGCCCATTGTTCTTGAATACGAAAGCTTTGAGGGATCATCTTTATCAACACCAAAAATTACTGTTTCTGCTGCAAAATCAGCAATTTTTTTCACATCATCTTTTAATTCAATTTTTGCGGCAATTCCTGTTGTATCTTTTAAATTGCTTGAAATCCCATTTAATGTTGCACTGGGATCAAGTTTCCAACTAATAGATGTCAACAATTTACCTTTTTCAGTTAATTCAACTTTTTTACCACCACCTCCGCAAGCAACGGCAAACAACAGCGCAGTTAAAACTGCCAATGAAAGAATTGAGCGAGTTAGTTTTTTCATAAAAAAATTATTTAGATTAGAGTATTACGAAGATAATACACAAAAAATCGTTATCAAAATTTCTAATCTTAATTCTTTGATATAATTCTGGATTACAGGGTTTTATTTTAAACCATTAAATTTTATAACTTAGTCCAAGTTTATTGAGAAATTGAATAATTGTATTTATCGTTTAAGATACTGATTTTAATCGCTTTTCTTTTTTGGTTAAATAAAACATATACCTTCTCCAATTCATCCCAATTATTAAATACTTGTTTTTCAGACATATGCTGCATATTTTCTGCTAATTTTTGACGCTCTTCAATATTTTTATTTTCGAACCTAAAAGGAAAAATATGGATTTTAATTGGCCCATAATTTTTACTATCGTGATACATCGCTGTCAAAAAAACAGGTAGATAATTTTTATTTTTGAATGAAATACAACCAATGCTCACGCAATTTCCATGAATACAAATGCCGCTCCCTGGGTTATTGTGTTTTAGGATTGTTTTGGTTTGCAAACAATCTATAGAATTCGGATAATCCAGGCACATTTTAAAGCTTGAACCATAGCCTACAGACCCGAATTTATCTATTTCGGAATTGTTTAATTTTATCCACATAAACCATTCTGAGCTTCCATATGAAAGCTGAGAATTATAAAATCCTTCAGGAGTTTTTCCATCACCTTGTTGTAATTTTGTTCCGGGTTGGTCGTCAACAGCGCAAACAGGCAATAAAAGAATTCGGCGAAGTGAATCTTTATTGCTATTACCAGCCCAAACTTCAAATTCGCGCTCCAGTTTAAAAAACCTGAATAAGATAAATTTTGGAGGATATTGAAGTGAATTCTCCTCGCATTTAGTTTTCAAATAACTCCCAACCAGAGCTTGAAGTCTCTTTTTTATAAAAACTGGAGATCGCTCATCAATTCCTTTTGCAATATCGGGCACTACATCAATTTTTACAATATCTAATTCATTATTTTGCTGGTATTTCACATAATCTTTATTTGTTTCAGACTTGTTATCCTGGGCCAACTGATTGCATGAAAACATACTAAAAATCAGAATTAAATAAATGATTCGCATAGTTTTTATTATTCAAAATGAGTGATATTCTTTGTTTTGTATATTATTAATTTTTAATTTGCAAAATAGTAAAAGAAATCTTAAAACCTATAAAAACAATGACAATAGTAGAATGGGTCCTCCGTAATAAACTAATCCGCTTCGATCGATTATTGAGTTACTATCCTTTGTTTTTTTTTGTTGGGGCTCGAATCCGAATTTCTGATGATTATCGACGAATGAGTGTTCGCATTCCTTTACGCTGGTATACAAAGAACAACAATGGTGTGCTGTTTGGAGGCTTAATGTGTATGCTTTCTGATCCTTTCCCTGCCTTGGTTTTTGAAAAGATAATTCCAGATACATCGGCATGGTCCCGGGCACATTCTATAGTTTATCTTTTGCCCGCCAAATCTGCTGTTACTGCCAAAATTGAACTCAAAGAAGAAGATATTGATGATATGAAAATACAACTTCAGGAAAAAGGAAAAGCTGAAAAGAAATTTGAGTATTATTTTGTTGATAAAAATGGAGCTAATATCGCGCTGGTTTCAAGCTCAACCTATATTCTAACCAAGAAAAGGAATAAAGAATTGAAGGAAAATGTGAAAAATTAAAGTCTTATTTTGCGGATTAATCATTGATGACAATTCCAAAATATTGTTTTAAATTTGTCAATACCGATAATTGATATATACTCGATGGGAAAAGATGAAATGGTGAAAGAAAAAATAGCGATTCTTAATCATATTATTTCAATAAATAATGCTGAAGAGCTACAAAAAATTAAGGAATATATTTTAAGCATCCATAAAGAATTGTCTGACAAAAAAAGTCCCTTTTCAGAAGATTTTAAAAAATGGAACGAACAATTTATTGATAAAAAGGATTTAAACGAACCCATTGAGGAATATGCCACAACCCTTGGTGCTTTTAGAAAAATGATTTATGAGTCGGAAGTTGGCGAAAGTTTTCCCATTGAAGAATTTCAGCAAAAATTGAAAAAATTTTATAATGAAGCGTAAAAAGCTTTTCACCAGAAGTTTCGCCAAATATTTTGAAGCCAACTACCAATATATTTATAAAGAATCACCTCAAAATGCCAGGAAATTCGCTAAAGATCTAGACTCCAAAATTGAAAAAATAAAAGAACGACCCACTGCGTTTCCTCCAGAATCAGCACTTCCGACAAAGAAGAATTGGTATCGGTTTGCAATATTTATGAATAAGTGGAAAATAATCTACAAAGTAACCAATGACTTATTGATTTTCCTTGCAATTATTCATACCAATAGACACGAGAAGCAAATTAAGCGAATTAGGACAAATAAATATCAATAATAAAACATAGACAAAATTCAGACCTTAAGTGTATAAAAACCTCAAGGTCAAACATTTGCAGCAACCACTTTATTATTACCCCTCGCCAAAGACGCAAAAACACCAATAAAACACAAAACTGCAAAAATCAGAAATATAGTTTTTGAGCTTTTCAGAAACAAATCCACATTGGTATTTGAAATTTTGGCTTCGCCCAGATAAACGTGTATAACCATGGTTGCTATTGCCATACTGGATATTTGACCAAGTAAACGCATGGTACTTATGGTTGCCGAAGCTATTCCCAATTGTCGCTTTTCTACAGAGCTCATTACTGAATTGGTATTGGGGCTCGAAAATGTTCCAAAACCCAAACCAACAACCACCAAGCTGGTTATGATGAAAACATTCGAGGTTTCGGAATCCAGATTATACAACAATATCAAGCCAATTACAATAATTCCCATGCCAATGGACGACAAGATTCTTGAATCGAATTTATCAGAAAGTCTGCCCGCGATTGTTGCAGTTATGGCCATAATAGCGGGTTGGGTAATCAACAACAAACCGGCATCCCTTGGTTGAAGGTTTTTAGCATATTGCAGATAAAGACTTAATATAAAGGTAATTGCAAATGTTGCGGAGTAATTGATTAAAGCTGCCAAATTTGAAAATGCAAAAATCCGATTGTTCCTAAAAAGTTGGATATTCAAAACCGGGAACTCTACTTTTCTTTCGTACCAAATAAAAAGGATAAACCCAACAATTCCCAAAAAGGACATAAAAATTCCCAAATTATCCGGTAATTTCGAAAATCCGTACATGATCAAGAAAATGGTTATCATGTATATGATTGAACCTGAGTAATCAAGCGTTTCATGTTTGGAATCAATCCATTCCATTTTAACTTTAAACACAATGCCCAAAATAACCAAAGAACTTGCAATTACACTTACTGAAAAAATGGAATGCCAACCCATCGATTGAGTTAAAACACCTCCGATAACAGGTGCGGCGGTCAATCCAAGATATACAGATGAAACCACCAATCCAAGCATCCTTCCACGATCCTTTGGCGGAAAAACGGCTGTAACAATTGCCATTCCTGTGCTCATAATCATTGCGCCACCTATTCCTTGCGTAAACCTGAAAATAATCAATGCCAGGCTGTTCATCGAAAAAGCGCATAAAAGTGATGAACTTGCAAAAACAATATTGCCAATTAGAAAAACCTTCCTTCGTCCATAAATATCACCCATTTTGCCAAAAGGCAACAAAAACATGGCTGATGACAATAAAAAAGCCATGGCCACCCAACTGCTTTCCACTGCACTCATCGAAAAATCTTTAGCTATAATCGGAATGGCAATGTTAACAGCTGCACCCATAAAAGCATTGAAAAACAGGGTTATCATTAAGATTCCCATTAAAATGGTTGGATTTACTTGTTGTGAGGAATTGTTTTCCATATTTAAAAAAAAGGATAATTATGATTTCGATTATTTATGAAATGACAACAAGGTGTGATATTAGTTACAGCCCGTCTTCAACTTTTTTAATAAGTTTCACGTTTTCTTTTTCAATATGACTTAGCATGTGATCTACATTGGCAAAGGTTGGAAAGTACCATATCATTTTTGAAAAGTAGTTTTTCAAGGCTTCAGTTTTGAAGATATAACCATATGAAGCGAAAATTTCATTTCGCATAATTTTAAGTTCTTCTTTGGAATATGGGCTTAAGTCTTCAATGTTTAGGATCTTGTCCGATGCTATTTGGTATTTACGGAAAGTAACATTTATTATGCCACAGCTTGCGTCCACATGGTAATAACTAAACGTTTCATTCTTGGTTTCCATTTGCTCTTTTTCATCCCAGGCAATGTTTTGTTTTATAACTTCAAGTGCATGGTTGATTGGAATATAAGCATATTTACAATCAATTTCAACCCTATCTGGGCCATCAATAATATATTTTTCACCAATTTTTATGTCGCAAAGTAGTTTTCCTGATTTGGTGTACATTAA
Organism: Bacteroidota bacterium; assembly: GCA_025361565.1. Taxonomy (GTDB): domain Bacteria; phylum Bacteroidota; class Bacteroidia; order Bacteroidales; family NBLH01; genus NBLH01. The sequence continues at coordinate 27,888 of JANYKN010000018.1, forward strand.
AGCATGAAATTCATCCATGCCCGGACCGGCAGCCACATAGACTGTATCGAAAATTAGATAGGCCGTTTCATCAGATTGATTTGCATTTTGTGATAATGAACTTTCAATTATTTCTTTGTGGTTCGGGTTAACACATTTCTCAATTATAAAGCCAGCTGTTTTCAATTTTCCATCACATTTAAACGTGATTTTTTTGCTCAAATGTGGAATCGAATCAAACTTTTGATCTGGAATATTGATGACACTAATCATTTCTGTCACAGACTTTTCATCTTTTTTATTCATGGAAGACCATAAATTAAAAAACACAATCTGTGCTATGAAATAAATCATTATAAAATTTTTCATAAACATTTTATAAATCAAACTTTATTTCAAATGTTCTTTTAAAAAAGGGAATAAAATAACCTGTCAGTGCCCCAAGCAACTGACAGGATTAAAAAACTCTGAATAAATTAAAAAAGCGACCTCGAAATCACAATTTTCTGAACTTCCGAAGTGCCTTCATAAATCTGTGTCAGTTTGGCTTCACGCATGAGTCGCTCCACATGATATTCCTTAACATAACCGTATCCACCGTGGATTTGAACAGCTTCGGTAGTAACTTCCATGGCAATATCGGCAGTATATTGTTTTGCCATGGCACTGGCCAAACCATACGGTTTATGCTGATCTTTTAACCAAGCAGCTTTCAAGCATAAATTCCTGGCATTTTCAATTTTCACGGCCATTTCGGCTAATTTAAATGCAATGGCTTGATGATGAATTATTTCCGTTCCAAAAGCTTTACGTTCTTTGGCATATTTTACAGCAAGTTCAAAAGCGCCCGATGCAATTCCCAATGCTTGCGAGGCTATACCAATTCGCCCACCATCAAGGGTTTTCATCGCAAAAGTAAATCCAAATCCGTCTTCACCAATTCTGTTTTCTTTGGGAACCCTAACATCGGTAAACATTACCGAATGCGTATCGGAACTTCGCATTCCCATTTTATTTTCGTGCGGGCCCAAAGCTATTCCTGGTGAATTTTTTTCAACTATAAAAACATTAATCCCTTTGTGTTTTTTTTCGGGATGTGTTTGTGCCATAACTACATACACAGAAGCGCAATTGGCGTTCGAAATCCAGTTTTTGGTTCCGTTCAACACATAAAAATCACCATCTTCTTTTGCTGTGGTCCGTTGAGAAGTTGCATCAGAACCAGCTTCTGGTTCCGAAAGCAGAAATGCACCCAATATTTCGCCTTTTGCAAGTGGTTTCAAGTACTTTTCTTTTTGTGCGTCATTTCCAAACTCTTCTATCCCCCACATTACAAGAGAATTAGATACCGACATGATCACTGCAACGGATGCATCTACTTTTGATATTTCTTCCATGGCCAGCACATACGATACGGTATCCATGCCGCCTCCATCCCATTTGGGATCAACCATCATTCCCAAAAATCCGAGTTCTGCTAATCTCTTGACATGCTTTTCAGGAAAAATTGAATGCTCATCGCGTTCCAAAACATCAAGGATCAATTCACGCTGAGCTAAATCGCGCGCTGCATCCCGAATCATCAACTGTTCTTCAGTAAAGTTAAAATCCATTTTTTTTCAATTAATAGTTAGTTATTTAGGTTAAAGTCATTCAATCAATCATTCATTCATGCATTCAATCATTCCGCTTTTTTATAAACAATAGCCGTCAAGGTCCTATCATCACCACCCATATTTACTGTCATTCCATAAGGTTTGTTGGCTGGAATTGTAATTTGGGCTTTGCCTGCTTTTCCTGTAAATTGCTCCAGGATTGTAACAGCCATATGTATTCCGGTAGCACCAACCGGATGTCCCCAACCGATTAAACCACCTGTGGTATTCATTGGGAAACTGCCAGTGCGGGCTGTATTGCCATCAATAATGTATTGCGCACCTTTACCTGGCTCTGCCAATCCCAAAGCCTCAACTGCCAAAACCGCTGCTGCAGTAAAACAATCATGGATTTCGGCTGTAGCTATATCGTTTATGGTCAATGAAGCCGATTGGAGGGCCCAATGAACCGCAGTTTTTACCGTTGTTAATTCAACCGGATTTTCAGGATCTTTTGTAATATCATCCGCTACCTGGGCAAAGGAGATAATTTCAACGGCATTCTTTTTATCAACTCCCAACTTTTTTAAACCTTCTTCGGAACAAACCAAAATAGCCGAAGCACCATCTGAAACCTTTGAACAATCAAATACATTCAAATGATCAACAAAAAATTTACCGTTTGGCTCAGCCTTGAAATGGGTTTCAGCCGGATTTGCCATGGTATTGTGATGCTCCTGAGCAGTTGGACAAAGCCTTGCATTGTCAATCATGTTTCCAAACCAACGGGAATATGCTTTTCGTGCATATTCCTTACCATATTTTTGGTAATAAACGCCTGCCCTATCGCTAAATTGACCGGGGAAAAAATGTGCATGTCCATTTTTGCGTTTTTTAGACCAGCCTGCACCTGCTAAAATATCAGCCCCATAAACGGCTTTGACCGTGTTTTGAACTTCTACGCCCAAAGCCAGAACAACATCGGCAGTTTCGGCTAATATCGATTTTATGGCTGTTGCAATAGCCAAACCTCCTGATCCACAAGCACCTTCGACCCTAATTGCAGGTTTATAGCGCAAGGATTCATCAATCATTGGGAAAAATGCGGCTAAATTGGCTTGTCTATTGTAACGAGCTGCCATAAAGTTACTTATCACGCATTCGTCAATCAATTTGCCACCTCCAACTTGGTTTAAAACACCCATTCCTGCTTCTTTGATATAATCTTCCAATCCTGCCCGTTCTTTTTTTGGATTGAATTCCTTTCTTCCGGTTCCCATGCTGATGGTGTTATAACCGGCAGTTATATATATTTTTCTTCTTAGTTTAGACATCTCTATTTATTTTTTTGAAATATTTTTCGATTGAAATTAAAGTTGAAATACTAGTTTTTAAAATTCTAACTTGTCATAAAATCATTTATCGGACCAAAAGAATGGAAAAACCCGGTAAGCATCACTGTATTTACATCTTCATTTGAATGGGCTACACCATCTTTAACCAATTGTAGACCAATAGTAAGCGAACGCTGGTGATAAGTTTTTGCCAATTTTGCACCCAAACTGTCCATGCCTTTCAATTCCTTAAAATATTGAGATAATGAAGCCGTTTTATTCGAATCTTTCATTATCACTTTCCATGGCTGGAATGCAGTGGGCATTGAACCTAAACGCTTATCGCAATTCTCCTTAAAAGCAGTAATTGTATGATACGTTTTATCCTTAAAATCAAAAACTGCAACAGGAGCGCCTTTTTCATATTTAAGGAAACCATCTTTTTGAGATCCATCCGCATTTTGACCGCCCTTTACTCCATTTTGCAACAGGATATCCAACAGTTTGCTGTGCAATTCTTCATTTGGGAAATAAGGATCCATCACACTTAAAATGTACTGACAAACATCAATACCCACATAATCAATTAATTGAAAAATACCCATTGGACGAACCAAATAATCTTGAGTAATCTTGTTAATCATATAAACTGCTTCGATAAAAGGCATTTCTTCTGAAAGTTTTTCCACTTCTCCAATTCCATGCAAAGCATCGCGCATAAAATGCCCGTTACCAATAAAACCCGCAAAATCGTTGGAGTCGACCACTACTTTTTTAAGTTTTTTGGCATACTGCCTAGCAAATTCAACAAGCTCAGGAATGGTTTTATCGGCTTTTATCAGTTCAACCAATTTTTGAACAGCTGGAGGATTGTAAAAATGGAATCCAATAACCCTGCCTTCAAGTGCAGCATCTTTGTTTAAATTTCCAATTGGAATGGACGATGTATTGGTGAAAAACCAAGGTTTGTTGGAGTTGTTTTTGTCAATATTGGAGAAAATAGTCACTTTCAAAGTTGGATCTTCTTTAATGGCTTCAAAAATAACAGTGGAGCCATAAGCGGCTTCAATCCTTGATGTTGGTTGAACAAGGCTTAAAACCTCAAACACATATTCTTCGATGATTTCACCGTTTTCAACAAGATCAGCGCGACTGGCATAAATTTCGCGCAACCACGATATTTTTTTCTCAGCTATTTTCAGCACCTGGGTTTTCAGGTATTTCATTAAGCCTTGCAGGCCTGAAGGGCTCACGTCAATGGCATTAAGTACAAATTGCTTGTCTTTGTTTTCGGGCAATAACTTGAGATCGGCCATTTCAACAGCTGTCAAGAGCAAAATTCCACTCCCCATTTTACCTGCCGCTCCTAAAACTGAAACATTTTGTAATCTATCTGTATAATTCATAGTATTAAAATTAAGTACTTAGAGTGAGCTAAAGTTTTGAATGTCTATAGTTTATATTTAAAAGACGAATCCTTCTAAAATAAATCCAAGCATTTTTTATTTGAATTGATATCGGGTAAATAAAGTTCTAGAATCCAATGCTTTGGATTTTTGATTTCCATCCATTTATTTTGGCCATTCCGGTTTTCTTTTTTCAAGAAATGCCTTGGTACCTTCTTTCATTTCAGGAGTTGCGAAAAGGGAACCAAATTTTTGGGCTTCTAAATTGCAACCATCTTCTAGGTTCATGTCCAAACCTTTGCGAGTAACGATCTTAACCATCCTGATTGCTTTTCTTCCTTTTGATTTGATAGTATTTGCCATTTTTAAGGCTTCGGGCATTAAATCTTCAGCTGTTGTAACTTTCTGCACTAGTCCAATCCTCAAAGCTTCATTCGCATCAATAATTTCGGCGGTGAAAAGTAAATTTAAAGCATTTCCCAAACCAATTAATCTTGAAAGCCTTTGTGTTGCACCATAACCGGGCAAAAGTCCTAAATTCACTTCGGGTTGGCCGAGTTTTGCTTTATCGCTCGCAATCCGAATATCGCAAGCCAGGGCAAGTTCACATCCGCCACCGAGCGCAAAACCATTGATGGCGGCAATTACAGGGAATGGCAAGGCTTCGAGCGACTCAAATACTTTTTGTCCGGTCAGGGCAAACCAAGTTCCTTCTTTGGGGCTCATATCGGCCATTTCGGTAATGTCGGCTCCGGCAGCAAACGCTTTACCTTCGCCGGTTATAATTAGGGCGGATACATCTTCACGGGTTTTTAAGGATGAAATGAGCCAATCCATTTCTGAAAAAAAACGCTTATTCAGCGCATTTAGAGCCGTTGGTCGACTTATCGTAATAATTCCTATATGATCTTCGAGTTTAAAATCAAGAATTTGATAATTCATAATTACTTATTTAAATTAAAGTTAAATTTATACATTTACATATACAAATACAAGTAGGTATTTTTTTTTACCAATCAATTCACTTATAAATGAAGGGTAAACAATTGAAAGAATTTGATTTATAGGTATATAACAAAATATCGGAATTCATCACAATTTAGATGTATCCATTAAAAACCAATTGAATCCAAAAAGTAAATTAATTAATTCTAAATTACAATTGCATGATTACACTTGAAAAATATCAGCCAAAAAATAAAATCAGGATTGTTACAGCTGCATCGCTTTTTGATGGGCATGATGCTGCCATTAACATTATTAGAAGAATATTACAAAGCTCAGGTGCTGAAGTAATTCACCTTGGCCACAACCGTTCGGTCCAAGAAATTGTTGATTGCGCCATCCAGGAAGATGTTCAGGCAATTGCTATTACTTCATATCAAGGTGGGCATATCGAATTTTTCAAATATATGTTTGATTTGCTCAAAGAACAGAATTGTGGCCATATTAAAATATTTGGCGGTGGCGGTGGCGTAATCCTTCCTACCGAAATTGATGAATTGCTTGCGTATGGTATCTCAAATATTTACTCGCCCGATGATGGTCGAAAAATGGGCTTGCAAGGCATGATCAATGATTTGCTTATAAAAAGCGATTTTCCAACAGGGCAAATTGAAAGTGTTGATATTGATGCCATTAAAAATAAGGATAAAAAAATAATCGGACAAAGCATTTCTGCATTCGAAAACTGTAAAGGGCAGATTTGCAAAGATTTGGAATTTATCAAAAAAGAAGCAGCAGACCTTACAACACCGGTTGTAGGAATTACAGGTACAGGTGGCGCCGGAAAATCTTCACTGGTTGATGAATTGGTCAGGCGGTTTTTATTCCGATTCCCTGAAAAAACCATTGGAATTATCTCGGTTGATCCTTCTAAACGCAAAACAGGCGGTGCTTTGCTTGGCGATAGGATTCGGATGAATTCGATAAACAACCCTGCAGTTTATTTCCGTTCATTGGCAACGAGAGAAATAAACAAATCGCTTTCGCGATACGTAAAAGACGCCATCAACATTTTAAAAGTAGCTTCATTCGATCTTATTCTGGTTGAATCGTCAGGAATTGGGCAATCGGGCTCAGAGGTTGTAGATATCAGTGATTTAACACTTTACGTGATGACACCCGAATATGGCGCTGCTTCCCAGCTGGAAAAAATCGATATGCTTGATTACGCCAATATCGTGGCTATCAACAAATTTGATAAAAATGGCGCAAGTGATGCCATCCGCGATGTTCGTAAGCAATATGCACGAAACCATGATTTGTGGCACGATGACCCTGACACTATGCCTGTATATGGAACCATAGCTTCGCAATACAATGATCCGGGATTGGATCGCTTATTCATTGAAATGATGTTGAAAGTTAATTCATTGGCAAAAAACCAATTTGAAGTGAATTGGCCAACTACCAAGGAATCTTCGACAAAAACCTTTATTATTCCACCGGATAAAACAAGGTATCTATCCGAAATTAACGAAACAATAAGAAAATACAACAAATGGGTAGAGAAGCAAACTGCTTTGGCCGACAAGCTTTACGGGCTAAAAATTACGCAAAAAGAAATCAAAGAAATTCATCCCAACAAACCAGAATTGGTGAAATATTTGGAAGATATATCCCAAAATATCATTAAACAGATTGATCCTAACAATCTTGAAATCATTGAAACATGGGAAGAGACAAAAAAAGAATTTGAAAACGATCAATACATTTATAAGGTAAGGGGTAAGGAAATCAAGGTTGAAACATATACAACTTCATTGTCACAAACGAAAATTCCAAAAATTGCATTGCCCAAATACAAAGGCTTAGGCGAGATTTTACAATGGAATTTGCAGGAAAATGTGCCCGGGAAATTTCCATATACAGCTGGTGTTTTCCCGTTCAAGCGCGAAGGTGAAGATCCAATCCGTATGTTTGCAGGTGAAGGTGGCCCTGAGCGCACAAACAAGCGGTTTCATTACTTGTCAAAGGGAATGCCAGCCATCCGTTTGTCTACTGCATATGATTCGGTGACGCTTTATGGCGAAGATCCGGATCTAAGACCTGACATTTATGGCAAAGTCGGTAATTCTGGTGTTTCGATAACGTGCCTCGACGATTCCAAAAAATTATATTCAGGTTTTAGGCTAACCGATCCAAAATCATCGGTTTCAATGACTATAAATGGCCCTGCACCCATGTTGGTAGCTTTTTTTATGAACACCGCCATTGATCAGGAATGTGAGATATTTATACATAACAATTTGCTGGAAAAAGAAGTACAGGCAAAAATTTATAAAATTTATAAACAAAAAAACACTATAAGGCCCACTTATCAAGGTGAATTACCCGATGGGAACAACGGTTTGGGCTTATTCCTTTTAGGTGTAACAGGTGATCAGGTTTTGCCTTTGGATGTTTACAATAAAATCAAGTCCGAAACCATTTCGATAGTTCGTGGAACTGTTCAGGCAGACATACTTAAGGAAGATCAGGCACAAAATACCTGTATCTATTCAACCGAATTTGCGCTTAAAATGATGGGCGATATCCAAGAGTATTTTATCCAACAAAATATCAGGAATTTTTATTCGGTTTCCATTTCAGGCTACCATATTGCCGAAGCTGGCGCCAATCCGGTTACTCAGTTGGCTTTTACTTTATCAAATGGCTTTACTTATGTAGAATATTATTTGTCGCGCGGAATGAATATCGATGATTTTGCACCAAATCTTTCATTCTTTTTCTCAAATGGACTCGATCCTGAATATTCAGTGTTGGGGAGGGTTGCCAGGAGAATTTGGGCAAAAGCCATCAAAAATAAATATGGTGGTAACGAACGTTCGCAGATGTTGAAATACCATATCCAAACTTCGGGCCGCTCTTTACATGCCCAAGAGATTGAATTTAATGATATTAGAACTACTTTGCAGGCAGTTTATGCCATTTTCGATAATTGCAATTCGTTACACACAAACGCTTATGACGAGGCCATTACCACGCCAACCGAAGAATCGGTAAGAAGGGCGGTGGCCATTCAAATGATAATCAACAAGGAACTTGGACTTGCAAGGAACGAGAACCCCATGCAAGGTTCATTTATAACGGAGCAACTCACCGATTTGATTGAAGAAGCAGTGATGCTTGAATTTGAGAGGATATCAGAACGTGGAGGCGTTTTGGGGGCAATGGAACACATGTATCAGCGGAATAAAATACAGGAGGAATCTCTTTATTATGAAACGCTAAAGAATAATGGAGAACTGCCTATTATAGGGGTTAATACGTATCTTTCAAGCAAAGGTTCGCCAACCATTATACCAAAACAGGTTATCCGTTCAACCACCGAAGAAAAAGATTATCAATTACTTATGCTGGAACAATTGCACAAAACATGGGGAGAACTTGCCGAATCAAAATTAGAAGCCCTAAAACAAAAAGCCTTTGAAAACGGCAATATTTTCAATGAATTGATGGAAGCAGCCAAATGTAGTTCGCTTGGTCAAATCACCAATCTATTATTTGAGGTTGGTGGGAAATATAGGAGGAATATGTAAATGGTTAAAACCATTTGAATCAAATATCAATATTGAATAGAAAAATAAGATTTTGAATCACTTTACTTTAATGATTCTGAAACTAATCTATCCGATAATTTCAAAATTGCTTTTTCATCTGGCATTTTATAACTTTGTATGAAATAACAAACTAAAATATGATTGATTATAAAACAATTATAAGACGAAATTCAAATAAGCGATTTGGAAAACCATGTATCAGGGAAACACGGATTACGGTTTATGATGTATTGGGCTGGTTGGCTGCTGGAATGTCATACGACCAAATAATCATAGATTTTCCTGAATTGACCAAGGAAGACATTGTTGCCTGCCTTGCTTATGCCGCGGATCGTGAACATAAATTACTTTCTGCTTAATGAACTTGCTTTTTGATCAAAATATCTCATTTCGAATAGTTCATAAACTAAGTGGACATTTTGCTATGGCAAGCATCTTTCGGATGTTGGGATGTTAGATTGCGAAGATTCAGAAATATGGCAATTTGCACGAAAGAATAATTATGCAATAGTAACATTCGATTCAGATTTCTATGAAATAAGTTTGATAAACGGATGTCCGCCAAAAATAATTTGGAGAAGAACAGGAAACTTGACAACAGATCAAATTTCGCGATTATTAATAACTCATAAAGATTTAATAGATAGCTTCTTGGATAGTCCTGAATTTAAAGATTCCGCTTGTCTAGAAATAAAATAAAACCTTTAATTGAGGTATATCAATCGTGGAAATTATTAACAATAAAAATCCGCAAATCACTTTAATCTTAATAAAATGACTTGCGGATTTACTATTCTAATTAATACACTTTTCTAAATCATCTGCCTTAAATCTTTTTTCTTAATCTTATAACCCTTATTACGAGCTGCTTTTATTTTACCAGCATACATAATATAGTACATCACCGGAATAAAAATTAAAGTTAAGAAAGTTGCGAACGATAATCCAAAAATAATAGTCCAGGATAAGGGTCCAAAAAATGCAACGTTATCGCCACCAAAATGGATATGCGGACTAAAACTTTCGAATAATCCAACAAAATCAATATTAAATCCAATTGCCAGCGGAACCAATCCAAGAATAGTTGCTGTAGCTGTCAGTAATACGGGTGTAATCCGGGTTTTACCACCTTGTATAATAGCATCGCGGGTTTTTAATCCACGCTCTTTTAAAATATCGGTAAACTCAACCAACAAAATACCGTTCCTAACTACAATACCGGCCAAGGCAACAACTCCCATACCAGTCATAATAATTGAAATTGGCATTCGTGTAATAATAAATCCTAAAAACACTCCAATAAAGCTAAAGAGAACTTCAATGATAATTATCAACGGTTTACTCAATGAATTGAACTGGGTTATCATGATAAACATGATAAGACATAAAGCAAGTAACATCGCTTTTCCTAAAAATGCACCGGTTTCTTTTTGATCTTCTTGCTCACCTGTAAGTTTGATTTCTACTTTATCGGATTTTGTAAATTCAGGTAAAACTTTATTTATTTCAGAAACTATTTCATTTGCATTGTAACCACCCAGTACGTTGGATGAAACGGTAACAATACGTTTTGAATTTTTACGGTTAATTCCTCCATAAGAATTAGGATAAGATACTTTAGCAACAGCCGATAGTGGTATTTGACGCACCTTTCCAGTCATCATATCCATAAAGGTTATTTTGGTATTCATTATCTTATCAATATTGGTGCGCTGCTCATAATTATACCTAATCTGAATTGGGTACTGATCTTCTCCATCGCGATATTTTGAAGCTTCAACTCCAAAAATGGCAGTTCTCAATTCCATTCCTATCTGGGCTGTAGAAAGGCCTTCGCGGTTTGCCCGAACCCTGTCTACTTCAATAAGCACTTCGGGTTTCTTTTTATCAAAATCAGTTTTCAGTTCTTCAATTCCAGGAATATTTACAGAATCGAGAAAGTGGATTAGTCGATCGCTTGTAGCCAACAATTCCATAAAATCATCCGAAGTTACTTCTATATTCACCGGTTTTCCTGTTGGTGGCCCACCTGCTGGTTTGGTTACAGTGATTTGGGCACCGGTAATATCTTTGATAGCATTTCTAATACTATCCATAAATATGGTAGTATTTTTTCCGTGCCTTTGACCAAACTCTACAAAATTGACCGTAACTTTTGCAATATTTGGGGTAACACCTCCAAAATCGAAATTCGATTCAGATGCGCCTCTGGCAACATTGGCTAAAATAGATTCAACTATATCTGTATCTTTTGCCATCACTTTTACTACCCTGGATTCAACCAATTTGGTGATTGAATCAGTCACTCTAACATCAGTACCTACCGGGAGTTTTACTAAAGTGTAAATTGAGTTTGGTGCCATATCTGGGAAAAAAACCACTTTTGGTGAAAACATTCCCAATATTAAAATTGTAAGAATTAATAAACCGGTCATTCCATACAATAAATAATATGGTCTCCGTTTTGTTAGCACCCAAGCAAGGAATTTTTCGTACTTTGCCAACATCGCCGGAATTACATTATGTTGAAATTTATATAAAATCTTATAAAGGAACAAATTGTGACCGATAAATGAAATGGCTACAAATATCACTAAATTAGCAAGAGCATGCCATCCAGCCAAATGAAAAGCAGCACCCAAACCTCCAATTATTCCTGCAGTTGTGAATATCCGTTTGTGACTTAATTGTTGCAATTCATCATCACTTGGTTTCATAAATGATACGGCAAATACCGGATTTATAATATATGCAACAACCAGTGAGGCAAACAGTGTGATGATAAGTGTTACCGGTATAAAAAACATAAATTTACCAATGGTTCCAGGCCAGAATGCCAATGGAAAGAATGGCGCTAATGTGGTCAATGTACCCGAAAGTATAGGCATAAATACTTCACCAGCAGCAAATTTTGCAGAATTCTCAATATCCATTTTTGTTTTCTTAAATACCCGGTGTGTGTTTTCTATAACTACAATGGCATCGTCAACTACAATACCCAGTGCAAAAATAAAGGAAAACATAACCAACATATTCATTGTAAAATCGATGAATGGCATAAATATATAGGCCAAAAACATGGATAATGGAACCGAAAGGCCAACAAACATGGCATTGGTTAGTCCCATAAAAAACATCAATACCATAGTAACCAGAAGAAATCCAATAATGATCGTATTATTCAAATCAAAAAGCGAAGTTCTGGTTTGTTTACTCTGATCCCCGGTTATTACTACATCAAGATCTTTTGGAAATTTTGAATTCTTTAATTCTGTAGAAATTTCTTTTATCTTGTCGGAAGCATCCAACAAGTTTTCGCCGCCTTTTTTAATAATATTTAAAGTAATTACATTATTTCCATTCAACCGTGCATAACTTTGACGATCAGCAAATGTATCTTTAATCTCTGCAATATCTTTTAAGTAAATATGAGCACCTTTTGAAGAATTAATTACAACGTTTTTAAGAGTTTCGAGATCTTTAAATTCACCAACAACCCTAATTGCCCTATTCATTCCTTCCATTTCGATACTTCCACCTGATAAAGTGATATTTTCACGACTTATCATTCCCGTAATATCATTAAACGAAAGCCCAGCAGCCTGCAATTTGAACATATCTACGTTAATCTGAATTTCACGGTCGAGGGCCCCAACTATTTCAACTCTGGTAATTTCCTTTAGTCCTTCGATGCGTTCCTGCATCATTTCAGCGTATTTTTTAATTTTATCAAGACTGTATTTCCCTGACAAATTAACATACATGATAGGGATTTCTGATAAATCAATGTTGTCAACGTCAGGCCCAGAGGTAATGCCGGTTGTTGGCAAATCTACCTTTGCCTTATCAACCGCATCTTTAACTTTTTGTTTTGCATCAGCAACATCAACGCCTGTTTGAAATTCCAACACAACCATTGAAAAATCCTGAACCGAACTACTGGTGATTTTTTTAACACCGTTAATTGATTTTAGTCTTTTTTCGAGTGGCTTGGTAATCAGGTTTTCCATATCCGAAGGTGAAGTTCCTGCATAAACAGTTTTTACCAGTACGGTTGGTATTACAATTTCAGGAAACTGCTCTTTTGGTATCGTATTATAACTTATTATCCCAAATATCGATATAACAATAGCCAAAACATATATGCTGGTTTTATTGTCGATGCTCCAGCTGGTTGGCTTAAATTCTTTAAATTTATGTTTCATGTTTAAGTTTTTTTACCAGATTAAAATCTTATGGCCTCGCCCTCTTCGATATCGAGATATCCAGAAGTAATTATTTTATCACCTACCTTCAAACCTTCAGTAATTTCAACAATTCCGTTATAGCTCTGGCCTTGTTTAACAAAGGATTTTCTTGCGAAAAACTTATTTCCCTCTGCTTTAGCAATATAAACGAAATCTCCGGATGGATCGGTTTGAATATATTTTACAGGTATACTCAATGCTTTATCAGCCTTATAATCGTTTATTTTTAAAATTGCTATCATGTTGGCTTTAAAACCATCTTTTGAAGGATCAAGCTTAACTTCTACAATAAAAGTTCTATTTGTGGGATTGATATATCGGCTAACCGCAGTTATTCTGGTATCAATATCCCTATTAAGATCAGGGAAAATCACATTAACTGGATCTCCAAGACCTACTTTTTGCGAATATGCTTCGGCTACCTCAGCTTTTACTTTTATGGTATTAAAATTAACTACTCTAAAAGCAGGAATTGGCATCTGTGGCGAAGATATTTGACCAACTTTAATATTTACTTCTTCAACAGTACCATTAATTGGCGATTTAATCGAATTCATATTAATTTGTTCATTCATTGCTGCAATTTGGCCTTCTAGCGCTTCTTTGCTTGATTTAGCTTGCAGATATTGCATTTCCGATCCAATTTTTTGATCCCATAATCTTTGTTGTCTGTCAAAATTTTCCTTAACAAGTGCATAGTTCGATTCCATTGCTTTCAACTGCTCCTGAAGGGCTGCATCTTTCAGCTTTGCAAGCACTTGTCCCTTGGTAACATATTGTCCGGTTTGAACCAAAATTGATTGAACTGTTCCACCTGCACCTTCGGGTTGAACATCAACATTTTCTTCACCATCAAGGCGGCCTTGAACTTCAATAAAATGCTTAAATTCAGTGGTTTTTAAATCTTCAGTTGTAACACTAAGTATTTTTGACAAGTCCTCTGTTGGACCACCTAATTCAAGTTCCAACTTTTTAATCTTATCGGTAATTTCACTTTGTTGATTCTTTAATTTCTCCAATTCCGCTCTTTTATCCTGTTTGCACGATACTACTGCTAAAGCAATTAGTAATGTGGTAATAGTCAATTTTATAGTTTTCATATCTATATTTTTTTTCATTTAATATTAAAAAATTGATTTATTTAGAAAGTATCCTATCAAGTGCCACTTTGGCGTTTAAGAAGTTAACAACTGATGTATAATAATTGCGTTGTGCTGTTAAAAATTGATCTTGGCTTTGGGTCAAATCAAGGCTCGAAATAAGACCTTCTTTATATTTGATATTGTTCTTCTGGTATATTTTAACACTTAAATCCATACTTTCCTTATTAGTAAGATAATTTTTATACGCTATCTGGTAAGTGTTAAGTGCAGCTTCAAACTCCAAAACCATACCTTGGCTAGCATAATCTTTGTTCAACCTTGTTTTTTCAAGTTCCAGCTCAGCCTGCTTAATTTTCGATATTCTTTGTCCACTTGTAATAATTGGAATGCTGGCCGTTAATCCAATCAGATCTTTAGGCATAAAATCCAATGCTGGTGTTTTAAGTTTTTGCTGATGTTGATAGAAACCAGCAATTGTTGGCAGATATTTAGATTTTTCGCGCTTCACATTTAGCATCTGCAAACTTTCATTAATTTGCAATAATTTATAAGTTGGTGAACTTTCAATAATAAATTCCGGATCTTTTAAATATTCCATATTATCTGCACTTATAATGCTTTCAATATCATTTGTTAGCTTTATTGGTTGCTGAATATCCATTCCTATTTGAAGTTTAAGCAATTTAATAGATATTAATCGCTGTCCTTCAAAAGAAATGATTAATGTTTCCAGATTAGAAAGATTAATTTTCATTTGATCAATATCTGTATCTTCCATAAATCCTTGCTCGCGCATTTTTGTAATTTCTTCCAAAGTTTTTGCAACCAAATCCCTGCTCGATTTAAGTATTGCAATGTTTTCGTCAAGCACCAATACAACATAATAGCTGTTTGCTACGGATTCTTTAGTTTTTAATTCAGATACAGCAAGACTTTGTTCAGAAAGTTCCTTATAAACCCTTGATGCCTGCAAACCAACAATATACTCACCACTGAAAATTAATTGAGATACACTTAAAGTAAAGGTGGTGTTATCTTTTACACCAAGTGGAATAGGTGTGCCAGGTACATAGGAGCTCATTAAATCGCTGCCAGTAACAAATTGATCCGGAGGTAAACTTCCAAAATTATAATACCCGCCAAAACTCATTTCTGGAACTGTAAACTGATGTTGATAATCCGCTTTAAGGTTTACTTGTGGAAGCCCCATTGCTGTTGTTTCCATTACTAATTTCTTGGCTATCTCCACATCAATTTTCGAAGCCTGGATATTGCGGTTGTATTCTGCTGCGTATTTCTGAGCATCAACAAGGCTTAAAGATATTGTGTCTTTAAGCGCCGATTCCTGACCAAATGCAAATGATGCAAGAATTAGCATGATCAGGGTTAAAAAAAATGTTCGTATTAAATTCATCATTTTAAAAAATCATTAAATGTTAATAGTTGCGTTTAGTTATCTGATTTTAATTTTTCAAGGACTATTTCCAGTTCTTTCAGTCCCTTTTCGCTAGAAATACCTCTGATGTGGTAAATGAAAATCTCATGAAATAGTTTAGGTGAGGTCATTTCCTGAATTGAAAGCAAATCATTTTCAAAAGCATTTTCAATTCTCTGAACTTGTAATTTGGCGATAAGTTCCTCATTAATATCCTGACGATATAATCCTTCTGCTTTTCCCTTACTTAAGTTTTCCATTATATGGTCCATCAGCTTATCGCGACGAAATTTATGCATTTTATTATATGCTTCGGGATAATATTTTTTCAAATCGTAAACTGACGATGGACTATGTTCTTTAAGTATTATATTAACAATTTTTTGAACTTGGTAAAGTTCATCAATCGCATTCAAATAGGTTCTCTCAACATGATCAAAGCAAGTATTTTTTTCTTCAAATTCCATATCAAGAATTAGGTCAATTAATTCATTTTTATCCTTTACATGCTGATAAAGGGTTTTCTTCGAAATGCCCAATTCGTGCGATATATCATCCATGGTTACACTCTTTATCCCATATTTCAGGAAGAGTTGATTTACCCTTTTTAGTATATTTTTTAATTCGTCATTCATGCTGCAAAAGTAAACTAAGAATACTTTGGAAACAATATTTGAATCAAAAGTTTTCTTAGTTTAAATATTAAATAATGTTAAATAGATCTTAAAGCACTGAATGTCAAAATTATTGAATATATGGCTTTTTGATAAATTGTTTTCGGTAAACGGAGGAATTTTATCGATGAATAGAAATATTTGGGGATTAAAATAAAGAATGTTTATTGCACAATGAAGAGGCAATAATCATTTTAACAATCATTAATGGCTCATTCTCTCACTATCTTAACTTCTCCATTCACACCCAATTGAATAATGGATGATGGAATAGATTCCGAAACTTCTTCTTGTCTGTATTTTACTACATAATCAACCCTGTTCTTAATCACCTCATCAATCTGGCTGAAGTTTGCAGGATGTGGTTTTCCCGAAATATTTGCTGATGTGGATACAATTGGCTTTTTAAACCGTTGGATTAGTTTTTTTGTAAAAGCCTCTGAAGTTACTCTTATTCCAATAGTCTTTTCATTGGATAGCAGATTACTTGCCAGGTTTTTAGCGCCCGGAAAAATAATAGTTAAGGGTTTATCGCTCAATTCGATCAAATCCCAAGCAATATCAGGCATTTCATTGATATATGAAGGAATTCGTCCAACATCATCAATCAAAACAAGCATACTTTTGGTATCTTCGCGCTCTTTTATTTCATAAACTTTTTTAACAGCTTCTGCATTGGTGGCGTCGCAACCAATACCCCAAATTGTATCAGTTGGATAAAGTATTATTCCACCTTTGTACAATACATCAAGTGCATTTTTTATTTCTGTTTCCAATTTGGATATATTAATTAATTACTGAAAGAAGATCATCTATATTTATGGAATAGGCACATTTAAAATGCTTTTCGGGGCATTCACTTTTTCCATGCAAACCACAGGGCCTACATTTCAAATCTTCGGTACTTTGCACAATCCTAGATTTGTTCGACAACGGACCAAACCCAAAATTGGGCGTTGTTGAACAAAATATGGCCGTTATTGGAGCATTCATTGCCGAAGCCAGATGTAACGGAGCTGAATCATTGGAATAATTCATTAAAGCATCTTTCATCAATGCCGCCGATTCTATCAGAGATAATTTTCCTGCCAAATTTTGCATCTGATCATGTAAACTTTCAATTCTAATTGATTCACAAAGTTCATTGTCACTTGGGCCACCAAGCAAATAAACCACTATTCCCTTATCTACTTTATCAAGAAAATCGACCCACTTTTCTTTAGGAAACTGCTTGGTATACCAAACCGATGCCGGTGAAATACAAATATATTTTCCATTCTTGTAAGATTTCACTTTCTCAAAATCCTGCTCTGTTGGATATAAGCGTGGCCTAAAATAATCTTCGTCTGTAAGATGTCTGATAAGCAATTGGTTGCGCTCGATTTCATGGCTGTCTTCATCGATATGATGAATTACTTTTCTATCGAAGAAAAATGAAAATGGATTTTTCGAAAAACCTATCTTTTGTTTCGCTTTTGATAAAACTGTAAAAATTCCCGTACTTGCAAATCGCTGAAGATTAATAATATAATCATATTTCTTTTTCCTGACTGAATTTAAGATAGACATCAGGTTTTTCAATTTGTTTTGTTTTTTATCCCATACAATTAACAAATTTATATAAGGATGTGACTGGAAAAGCCCTTCATTTCCTTTCCTTATCATAAAATCAATTTCTGATTCCGGAAAATGAAAATGGAGTTTTTCAAGCAACGCCGTAGCTAAAATAGCATCTCCAATAAATGCGGTTTGAATGACCAGAAATTTTGGTTTTTCCATCACGTTAATATTGTTAGGGTTACAACTTATACTGCGACATTGTATTCGCGCAAAGCATCATTTAACGATGTTTTTAAATTGGTAGAAGCTTTTCGTTGCCCAATAATAAGTGCAGCCGGAACATTATAATCACCTGCAGGGAATTTTTTAACAATTGTGCCAGGTATTACCACAGAGCGGGCAGGAACAAAACCTTTATATTCTTTTGGCTCAGGACCTGAAACATCAATAATTTTTGTTGATCCGGTAATTACAACATTCGCACCTAAAACTGATTCTTTTTCAATATGAACACCTTCAACTATGATACATCGGGAACCTATAAAACAATCATCTTCAATAATTACGGGTGCAGCCTGAATGGGTTCAAGAACTCCGCCAATACCAACTCCACCACTTAAATGAACACGCTTGCCAATTTGTGCGCATGAACCCACTGTGGCCCAGGTATCAACCATTGTGCCTTCGTCTACAAACGCCCCAATATTTACATAAGACGGCATTAAAATAACACCTTTCGAAATATAGGCTCCATAACGTGCAACAGCATGCGGTACTACCCTGATTCCCAATTCTTTATATCCGGATTTTAATTTCATTTTATCGTGAAACTCAAGCACTCCAGCCATGCTAGTCTCCATTTTTTGAATTGGGAAATACATAATTACTGCTTTTTTTACCCATTCGTTAACCTGCCAGCCATTTATAGTGGGCTGCGCAACTCTGAGCTCTCCTTTGTCCAGTAATTCAATGCATGCCCTAATCGCATTTTGTGTTTCCGTATTTTCTAGTAAAGACCGGTTTTCCCAGGCCGTTTCAACCATTATTTTGAATTTTTCAATCATGCCTTCTGCTTTAAAATGTGAATGTAAAAATAGTGCATGAAGTTGAAAGTATCAAATTGTTTGATATATTGAATATTAAGCAGGTTATATTTCAAAAATATTTACCCAAAATATTGTCTGATTTGGTATGTTCCACTAACGAATGAAAGAATAAATTAAAGTTTCTCCTTAATTTTTTTGAAAGCGGGAGCTTTCCTCAATTTCATTTTCTTCTCTTTTATTATCAATAAATTTTGATCTTTATAAGGATATTGCTGATTAACAACTCCTGACACCCTTATTTTATCATTTTTTAAAGGAAGCATATTGTCTGTTACAACAAGCAAATTACCTGTATTATCACGCAAAGTGAAACAATTTATTTCGGCTAATTCGAGTGAACTTATTACCTGACCTTTAATATGAACTTTTTTGCCATCGAATCTGGCAGGATCATTTTTTATTCTTTTTATTGAAGTTGCACATCCCAAAGATATAAGCACAGAGAACAATATCAAGAATATCAGATTTTTAATAAAGTGCATAGCTCCAGTAATTATTTCATTAGTTTAAACAAAGATAATTGAAAATAGTCAGCACTTATTTTGAAATTGATGATCTATTGAATTTCAAAGGTGAAAGAATAAATTGTTCCAATCCATAGGTGATTAGCACTAAACAGGCTGTAAAATATTTTTACCAGTTATTGGTCAAAAACAACCATTTATCGGTTCAACATTACCTTTCACAAAGTGAAAAGTGTTTGCTATTGCACCTGTTTTCTATCTGACTTACTTTTGAACAGAACGTAGAAATTTAAATTATTTAATCCTCAAAGGTGCGCAAAGCTTAGTTTCATTACTTCCTTCATCAGCCCTCTTTGTGTACTAAAGCTGCACTTTTGCAGGATTAAATAATTTACCTTCGATTTAAATCCCACAAAAGGTCATTTTAACTTTTAATTGTATTGAAGATTTTAGCTAAACGAAATGCTAATCCTAAATCTAAAATAATGGATATAAAAAAAGCCCCAAAGGAGCTTTGATTATTTAGCAAATGGTTACCATTTATATATCCAAAAGGTTAAATCATTGTGTTCAACCCTTAATTTTTGAATTTTTGTCCTGGCTTCAGCTTCACCAGGAAAAGATAAGATTGCTACCCTATTGTATCCGTTGGCCTTTGGAAGAATAATGGGTTTATATCCTTTGGTTTTAAAATAAGCGTTTAAATTTTGAGCGTTGCTATACTTTTTAAAGCTTCCAACTACAATATAAAACCTCTGCTCATGAGTTTTTGGTGATTCTTTTTCAACTGTATTTTCTTTTACAGTTTCTTTTTTAATTTCCTTTGTAGCTTCTTTCTTTGTTTCCTTTTTAGTTTCTTTTTTTACTTCTTTTTTAGGTTCATTCGTAACTTCTTTTTTTACTTCCTTTGTTTTATCTAAAGGAGGATCTATTTGTATTTCATTGGTAGGCTCAACATAAACCATATCCGATTTTTTGCTGGTGTCTACTGGTGCAAGGCCATCCTCAGAACCATCTGATACAAATTCTTCATATGAAGAGTAGTTCTGCGATGTATCAATAGTTGCGTCAATAATTTGGTTGTCTTTCGATAGGGCTTCTTTTTTTTCTTCTTTTTTACCGCATGATCCAATTACAATAGCGATAATAAGGATTGCAATAAGACTGATTTGTTTCATCTGTTTATTTTTAATTGTTTTGTTTAGGTTACATAGAACATCGCTGGTAATCAATCAATTGCATATTGACTTCTCCCCGATTGGATGTATCATCTGTTTTAAATATCGTATTTAATCGGCTAAAAGTATGAAATATTAAATTAATAGCCAAGAATTATGTACATTTTTCTATACAAGTGTTTAATTTTTGTTTGCTAACGCTTATAGACATTTATAAAAAATGCCTAAATATATCAAAGTATATATCTTATATTTTTATATAATTGCCTGTTTCATAAATTTGGGGCAAATTGGCTATGATTTCTGAAATAGTATCCAATTGAAATCATGAACTGTCAAATCAACTAAATTGAACTTTCGAAATTTACTATCCAATATTTGATTAAATTTGTGTTGGAAACCTTCTGATGTAATCCGGTTTTATAACCTATATCAATGGTCTGACGATAACTTTCAATTTAATGATTAGAATATTTAAGTAACAATGAACCAATATGATCACTTTTTTTTTAAACGGTAAAAAAGAACAATACGAAGGAAATCCAGAACAATCGCTATTAAAATACCTCAGGCTCGATAAACACATCACTTCTGCCAAGGACGGTTGTTCTGCGCAGGCTGCATGTGGCTCCTGTACTGTAGAAATTGACGGGAAAGCAAAATTATCGTGTATAATCGCAATGAAAAAATTAGAAGGCGCCAGGATAATCACTATGGAAGGTTTTCCTGAATATGTGAAAGAAACCATTGTAAAAGCTTATGTTAACAAAGGTGCGGTGCAATGTGGTTTTTGCACACCCGGTTTTATTGTAAGAACAAAAGTTTTACTCGAAACAAATCCGAATCCCTCAATATCAGAGATACAAAATGCTTTAAAACAGCACATTTGCCGCTGTACCGGATATAAAAAAATTGAACAAGCTATTGAATATGCTGGAAATGTGATTAGAAATCATGAAAATCTGGAAATCACAAAAACTTCCGGTAAAATTGGAGTTCCACATCCCAAATATCAGGCGTATGAAACCGCAATTGGAAAACGAAATTTTGTAGATGATATTTCTCTGGACGGGATGCTTTTCGCAGCTTTAAAATTCACCGATTATCCAAGTGCTAAAGTTTTACAAATCAATGTAAAGGAGGCCGAAAAGCTAGAAGGAGTCCATCGGATTTTTACTGCTCCGGATATACCAGGACAGCACAAAGTTGGACTTATCATACAGGATTGGCCAATTATGATTGGTATTGGCGAAAAAACACATTATATCGGTGATGTAATTGCCGGAATTGTTGCAGATTCTGAAGAAATTGCCCGGACTGCCGTAAGTCTTATTCAGGTGGAATATGAAGTATCTGAACCTGTTACAGATGTTTTTAAAGCAATTTACGCAGAAAGGATTCATCCTGAAAGGCCAAACAATTTTGAAACCACTCAATTTAAGATTGGCAATGCCGATGAAGTAATTTTAGGTTCAAAATATTTCTACAAAAACAAATTCGAAACACAGCGGGTTGAACATGCATTTCTTGAAAAAGAATCGGCCATTGCAAGACCTGATGGAAAAAACGGAATTGAACTTTTCAGTCAAAGTCAGGGCGTATATGAAGATCGAAGACAAGTTGCTCTGATATTGGACTTGCCAGAAGAAAAAGTAAGAGTAATTTTAGTTCCAAACGGTGGTGGTTTTGGAGGTAAGGAAGATTTAAGCATACAAGGTCAAACCGCTCTATTTGCTTTTTTAATGAATAAACCTGTAAAGTTAACATTAAGCAGGGAAGAATCCATTCGTTTGCATCCCAAACGCCATCCGGTTTTTATGGATATTGAATTGGCTGCGGACGAAAATGGAAAATTAACTGCTCTCAAACTCAGGGCAATTGGTGATTCAGGAGCTTATGCCTCAGTAGGAGCCAAAGTAATGGAACGTGTGGCCGGACATGCAGCCGGTGGATATTTTATACCCTGTATTGACATTGAAGCCAAAACTGTATATACCAACAATATACCAAGTGGCGCTATGCGAGGCTTTGGAGCCAATCAAGTAGCTTTTGCGATTGAAAGTTGCATAGATGAAATTTGTAAAATGGCAAGTTTTGATCGATGGAAATTTAGGTACGACAATGCTTTGGTAGATGGTTTGAGTACTTCAACCGGACAAAAAGTTTACGGAGTTGGCATCAGGGCTTGCCTTGATGCGATAAAAGAAGATTTTTATCAATCGAAATATGCTGGAATTGGATGCGCAATCAAAAATTCAGGTGTTGGAAATGGAATGATTGACGAATCAAAAGTAAAAATTGAAATTATTTCTGAAAATCATATCCGACTGCACCATGGATGGACTGAAATGGGCCAGGGCGTTCATAATATGGCACTTCAAACCTTGTGTGAAGAAACTGGTTTTGATCCGGAAAATATAGAAGTTGTGGTTGATACCGAAGCGCAGATCAAAACTGGGATGACAACTTCATCACGGGCAACCGCTCTGGTTGGTTTGGCCATCATCAATGCTTCGAAAGGTTTAAACGCTGATTTGAAAACTCACTCTATCAATGAATTGATAGGTAAAACATATTCTGGACAATTTATTTGCAATTGGACGAATAAACCTGGAGCTGATGTGGATGAACAAATAATACATTATTCGTATGGATATGCAGCTCAACTCTGTGTTTTGGACGAAAATGGAGAAATCAGCCGAATAATTGCAGCCCACGATGCCGGAAAAATAATGAACCCAATGCTTTTCGAAGGCCAAATAGAAGGTGCTGTTCATATGGGTCTGGGCTATGCGCTAACAGAAGAATTGGCGATGGTTGACGGATACTTAAAAAGTGATAGATTTAGTAATCTTAAAATATTAAGGGCACATCAAACTCCTGAAATAAAAGTAATTGGAGTTGAAGTTCCAGATTTGATAGGTCCATACGGAGCCAAAGGAATTGGAGAAATAGGCCTAATACCCACAGCGGCAGCAGTGGCCAATGCGCTTTGTGTTTTTGATGGAATACGAAGAGTTCGGTTGCCTATGAAACGAAAATAAACAGTTAAGTACTTCCAAGGAAACTGATTTTTAACTAAATTTTTTTGATTGGAGATTTTATCAAACAGGAATGGCAATCATGCAATTTCTCATAAACATGAATAAATAAAGTCATTTCAACAGATTTATATAAACTAATTTGTAACGTTTTATATAAAAAAATAAATTATCTTTGGACGTTTTAACTTCGTAAATTTATGATAAAATACGAATTCAACAGTAACTCGCAAATTCTTGAAGTCTTCTATTTAGCTGATATTAATTTAACCGATATTATTGAATATGGTGAAATGATTCGACTCAATAAATCTTTACCATGCGACCTTAGGATCTTAACTGATGCAACATCAGCAATTTATCACCTTTCAGGAGCAGATGTTACAGAATTATTAAAAGTTCTAAAGGTTCAAATTGAACCTTATGATACAGTAAAAACAGCGGTTCTTCAGCAGAAACCAGTTGAAACAGCTATTTCAATGCTGGTAGATTCAGGTATCCCAATCCCCAATTACGAGCATAAGGTATTTTCGACCCGTGAGGCGGCACTGATATGGTTAAATCTTTAGAATTGTTCCGTTTTTGTATTATCTTTTTACGATATTTCAATAATTTAAAAGTATCTAATTGATAATCTGAATTTTAATCAATTATTAATTATAATCATGCCCATTATCCTCAAAAATGCAAACTTCATCAATTGGCAATCTTTAGAATTTATTCAATCTCATATATTGGTTGAAGAAGGAATTGATGCTTCTGTCCAGTTTACCAAAGATTTAAGCCAAATACGCAACCTCAATAAATATACAATTTTAGACTGCGAAGGAAAATTCGTGACAAAATCTTTTGCAGTTGGCCATCATCACGCTTATTCGGCATTGGCCACAGGAATGCCAGCTCCAAAGAAAAATCCAGCCAATTTTCATGAAATTCTTAAATATGTTTGGTGGAAACTGGATAAAGCGCTGGACAAGGAAATGATTGAAGCAAGCGCACTTGTAACAGCAATAGCATGTGCCAAAGCAGGTTCTACTTTTGTTATCGATCACCATGCATCTCCTAATTTTATTGATGGTTCGCTTGAAATTATTGCGCAGGCATTTGAAAAAATTGGCATTAGCCATTTGCTTTGTTATGAAATTTCGGATAGGGATGGAATGGATAAAGCGGAACAAGGCCTTTTTGAAACTGAAAAATACTTACAAAACCATCAAGGTTTGATTGGTTTGCACGCCTCATTTACAGTTGGTGATGAAACCATGAAAAAAGCAGCAGATTTGATGCATAAATACCAATCGGGAATTCATATTCATGTTGCAGAAGACCAATATGATCAAGAAGAATGCATTAAAAAGTATAACAAACGGGTTATTGAAAGATTAAATGATTTTGGGTTATTAAATTCGCCTAAAACCATATTGGCGCATTGTCTACATTTATCTGATATTGAACGAAATATAATCAATAAATCCAAAGCTTATGTGGTACAAAACACCGAAAGCAACCTGAACAATAAAGTAGGTTTTTTTAATTCGATAGGTTTAGGTAAAAACATATTTTTAGGCACTGATGGCATGCATAGCGATATGATAAGAAGTACGCAATCTGCCCATTTTGTGGGACAAAATTTTGACAAAATTGCTTTTGGCGATGCTTATTTTCGGCTTCGAAAAGTTCATGATTATCTCAAAACCAATCACTTTAAAGGTGATGGAGAAAATAATTTGGTGGTTTTAGATTATCCTTCGGCAACACCTATGAATAGTGAAAACTTTTTGGGTCATTTTCTTTTTGGGCTGAGTTCGAACCATGTTCAACATGTAATTGCTAATGGTAGGTTGATTGTAAAAGACAGAATAGTTCAAAAGGTTGATGAGCATGAGGTTGTTGAATTTACAAGGAAACAAGCAAAGAGGCTTTGGGGAAAATATTCGAATCGATCGTTGAATGTTTAAGGATAGCGGAAGGTTTTGTTGCCCATCTTGAAATACTTCCCTATAAAGTTACTCAAAGATAGATTAAATGCTGAAACGCTGAAATCCTTATTATCTTAACAATAAAACACACCACCATTTACCTGCTGGCTTCTTTTCCATTTGTTATTTGTTTAAATTAGACAAGTAGTTATCAAAAAATATTATTCCTCATTCCAATGCTCAACCCACCTCTCATATGAATTGTATTCTAAAGAATCATCTCTATTCCAATCAATTTCAATTTTTTTTGTTGAAGAATGTTCAATTAGTTTATTTATAGCATCATTGGTAATTTCAACACCTCTAGGATTTGTCCCTGCTTTTGGTAATTTGAAATAAAATTGTTTTCCATAATTAGACAAAATTTCTTTTTGACCTTCTTTAGATAAAAGATACATTGCACCCTTTCCTCCCCAATTAATATGAACAAATAAAATATCACATTCAGGAGAATAGTTGTTAATAAAAACTAAAGCCTTCTGTGCATCGACAGTCCAGATCAATTTTACGCCAACAATATTTCTATTTGTTACAGTTTTAATTGAAATAGGTTCATCAAATACTATAACATCTATTTCGCTTTCAGTTATCGCTATATCAGTTTTGATATTTGAATCTCCAAACTTGTAAATAAGTAGTGCAATTATTATTCTTTCTCTAGCCGATCCTATTTCCATTCCTAGTTTTCCATCACGAGAATTATCAATTTCAGCTAACTGAAAAAGATATGGAAGTTTTTCTTTAATCTTTTGGATCAAAAACTTCTCACTAAATATTTCATGAATTTTCTTTGCCATTCATATCCTAAATTAGGTTTTGATGCCAAATTTACATAGAATTAAAATAGAATTCCCAATTTGATTCTATCTTTTTAGCAATGTGATATGCTAATAATGGAGGAACTGCATTCCCTACTAACTTATAACCAACAGATGGACTAACCGAAAACTTTTTATTCTTTTCAATTACAAAATTAAAATCATCTGGAAAGGTTTGAATTCTTGCACATTCCCTTAAAGTAAGCCGCCTTTCTTTTAGTCCTTTTTGCAATTCTTCTATTTTTTTTCCTCCATTAGCAAGATTAAGCCTCCTATATTCAATGTTACCGTGATGTTCGGACCGTATTGTTGGGGCAAGCTTTTCTAATTCAATTTCTTTTTGTCCTTGGCAATGAGCACCCATAAACTTTGCTCTTGAATAGTGAATTTGTGATAAATCTGTAGTTTCTTCTGGCTCTTTTAAATCCAATAATACTTCTTTACATTTTGTATATGTTTTCATTAAAAGTTCAACAGAAGAATAATGAATTTCTCCATTAAGTCTATGTGTTGCAACCGGATACGGATTAAATTTTTCGCAAATGTCTTTTTTTGATAGTTCTTCAAATGCTTTCATTGTTAGTGCAGATTTTTTAAATCCAATAAAAATTATTCTTTCTCTAGATTGAGGAACACCGTAATGGCCAGAATGCAAAATTTTGGGGGATAGGACTATATATCCGTCACCATTTGTGTTTGAAAAGTCTGATTGGATAATTTTTTTTACTTCCCCTAAATTGGCCAATCCTTTTACATTTTCAGCAATGAAAATTTTAGGCAAAGTAATTTCAATAACTTCTTTCATCCACATATAAAGTTTCCCCCGTGTTTCTTCTGTTGGAATGGCTGAATTTATAACATTCCCGTTATGATCTTTATGTGAATTAAATCCGTTCCGTTTACCTGCAACACTAAAGTCTTGACAAGGAAAACCGCCAGTAACAATTTCTACATTTTTGGGAAATACATTTTTATTCCCTTTTCGATATTCTTTAACAATATCAACAATACTACCTACTTTAAAAGTTCCATTTACATCACAGCCTCTTTTTTTCGAAAAATAATCATTCCAAGCAATTTTGGCATGTTCGTTTATATCATTTGCAAATTTTGTCTCAAAAAATGTTTCTTTAAGATAATAATAAATTTCGTCTTCTTTTTGAATCCAATCTTTGTGGATGTTAGTGTTAATTGTAGCTTTAGGAATTTTAAATCCGCCTTCAAAGCCAATATCCATTCCACCACAACCTGAAAAAAGTGATAACAAGTTCTTTTTCATTTTTTTATAGTTTTAAGATATTTAACTTTTGATTCTGCAACTTTCAGAATTTCTTCTGCATCATTTTCATGCATTAAATCAAATGCGACTTTGTCACTTTGCCAAGAAATAATTAATTCATTTTGAGGTAATTTATAGATTTCAGCAAATTTCAAGACTTGTTCTCTAGATGGTTTTCTTTCTCCCTTTTCAAATTTACTTATTATTGATTGGTCAATACTCGTCAAAGCTGAAATTTCACGAAGTAGCAAATTATATTCTTCACGTTTAGCTTTTATGATTTCTCCAAATGATCTCATTAGACAATATTTGTTTGGACAAATATAGTCTAATTTTTTTAATGCCAATTTATTTTTTTGTTTTTCTTTTAACAATCAGTTTAATTAGTGTTCTATTAGCTTTAAGTTCACAAATAATCATCTTCACAAAATAACAATCATTATTCAACCTTAAACTCCCCCAACAAATCCCGAATCACCACCGAAGCGACATACATTCCAAATGTAGCAGGCATGTAGCCCATAGTTCCAACCATCGATTTTTGTCCAAGATGGTTTTCTTGCAGTTTAACTTTAGTCATATCAACTTCTTCTGGCGAAAAAACCACGGGAAAGTTGGTATCCACATTTAATTGATTAAGCTTTTTCCGCACTGCCTGGGCAAATTTGCAGTTATATGTTTTTTTCATGGTGGTAATCTGAACTTTAGTCGGATCCATTTTTCCACCTGCGCCCAAGGAACTCACTATTTTGGTTCCCAGTTTCATTGCCTGGGCTATCAAGAATACTTTTGGAGAAAGACTATCAATGGCATCGACCACATAATCGAAGCCTTTTTCCAATACTTCGTTGGTAAACTCATCTTTAATAAAGGATTCAATAACAACTAAATCAAGTTTGGGGTTTATATCCAGTAAGCGTTCTTCCATCACCCTGGCCTTGTTTTTACCAATCGTGCTCTGCAATGCCACCAATTGACGGTTGATATTTGTAGCGTTCACGGTGTCGCCGTCCACGAGTGTCATTCGTCCCACACCTGCACGCGCAATCATTTCGGCAGCGAACGAACCAACTCCTCCTAAACCGATAACCAGCACATTTTTACTTTTTAAAATTGCCAGTTTTTCCTCACCCAACAACATTTCTGTCCGCTTCAACCATTCTTCGTGCATTGTTCTCCAAATATTGTGATAAAATTTTGATACAAATTCGATTTTAATTCATCGATGCAAATATCATATAATTCGGCAGCTTTTTGATAAATTTCTTCAATTTTAATGTCAGAATCATCGGTTTCGAGAAAAATATTATCAATTGGAATTTGTTTAAATGTGTCCTGAACTTTTTGATTGGTAAGCAATTTGGCTCCAAATGAAAGAAAGCAACCTGCATTAATCAATTGATTGGCGGTTTGCAAGTTACCAGTATATCCGTGAAAAATCCAAGGTGCTGAATGTTTTCCATTTTTCTTAATCGATAAAATATCGCTCCAGGCTTTTACACAATGGATAATAACAGGTAAATTATATTTTTCTGCAATTTCAAGTTGTTTAATAAAAACTTCCTTTTGGAATTCGACAGATATTTGAATTACGAGATCTAAGCCAATTTCGCCAACAGCAAGTAATTTATTTTGTTCGCAATACTTTTTTAATATTTCAAACTTTTGTTCAATCACAGTTTTATCAATATCCCAGGGATGTATGCCGCAGCTATAATATTTATTTTCGGGCCAAATACCATCGAAAACAGTATTTAGAATACTTAAATGCTCAGTGTCAGGTTTGTGGGTATGGATATTAATAAATGGAACCATTTTTCAAAATTAAACATTTCGTTCATTTTCTGCATCCATTCAATAT
The DNA here is from genome assembly GCA_025361565.1 of Bacteroidota bacterium. GTDB lineage: Bacteria > Bacteroidota > Bacteroidia > Bacteroidales > NBLH01 > NBLH01. Next base: position 57,512 of record JANYKN010000018.1, read on the forward strand.
GTATATTTTCGCAGCCTAAAATTTATTGAAATAAAAATGGAAAAACTGAATATCTTACAAATGATTGGCTATTTGGCCTCAATAATTATTGCTTTTTCAATGACCCAGAACTCAATCATAAAATTCCGATGGATAAATTTTGTGGGGGCGACCATGTTTTCAACTTATGGATTTATTTTAGGAGCTTATCCTGTTGGTGTTTTAAATGGTTTTATTGTGCTGGTTGATTTGTATTATTTAAGAAAAATCTATTTCAAAAATGACTTTTTCGATACGCTCGAAATCCGAAAAGACAATAAATATTTGTTCAAATTTCTGGAATTCCATCAACAAGAAATTGAAAAATATTTTCCTGGATTTAATTACAAACCGGATATGAACACCATCAGTTTTTTTGTATTGCGAAACACAGCAGTGGCAGGCATTTTTTTGGCACATGAAGAAGGAAATAATGTTTTAAAAGTGGGGCTTGATTATGCTGTGCCTGAGTTTCGAGATTTTAAAAGCGGCAAATTTGTTTACCAGAGCATGCAAAAAAGTTTGGTAGAAAAAGGCATCACAAAAATTATAGCCGATGGACATACAAAAAAACACATTCAATATCTTAATAAGTGTGGATTTGTTATGACAGACTTAAATAGTTTTGAAAAACAATTATAAGTTGCCGAAATTTATTTGACACATTATCAGGTAATTAAAATTTTATTCATTTATTTAAAATCGTATGACCAAAGAATTATACAGCAATAGTGAATTAAGATTCTGCTTATCCGACGAGTTTAAAATGGAATATCTTGAGCCTGTTGGCAAATACGTGAATTGGAAACTTCAAAATGGATGGGACGATTATAATGAGTTATATCATGCCACGGAATACTTTACCAAAGCAATGGCTAATAAAAATGTGTGGATCCATTCACATTTAATGATGAATAAATCTGATTTAGCATGTGTGGCGCTAATAGTGGGAGGCAATTTAAAAAGCGTTGAAAACAGAATAGAAATCCAAAACGAAGAGAAATCTCTCTTGTTAAAATATTTTCATATTGTTGACAAAGGTAAAGGCAACGGACAAAAATGGTTAAAGGAAATCATTTTCCCCTTTTATAAAAATTTGGAATACCAACATTTTTATATTGGTTCAAGTCATCCAAAATCATTTGCGCTATACGAAAAATTTGGACATTGCATCTACGATTACAATTTATTAAGCGATAATAATTTACATGAAAGAATTGGAAAAATTTTTAGAATAGATTTATCGAATTTAACTGGTGGTCAAATAAAGTTTTTAAATAAAACAGCAGACTGAACTTTTTATACATTTGGTTTGTTAAGTAATTATTTTGGTGATTTCTATTTGAAACTGTACCTATGCAAAAAAGCGAGGATTATAAATTTTATTCTTTTGATGAAGAGAATTCTATTCTATATCACGAAATAACCAAGGAAAATTGTTCAGATATTGAGTCATTTATTTATTCAATGTCATTTTTTATATCATTAATTGCCAAATATCAGCCTATAAATATCATTGCCTGCATCAATACCGAGCCACAAAATTACGATGCGATGCTTAATGATGTTATGAAAAACATCGCATCCAGAGTAATTATGAGTTCTGGAGTTAAGAAAATTGCATTTAATTTTTCCAACCAAAAATTTGTTGATTTATTTAATGGTAAAGAAATAAATCAACCGACCAAAGTCAAAATTTTTTCAAATCTAGAAAAAGCCAAAGAATGGGTAATGCTTATCGATTAAATATGCAGGCCAAATGATCTGTACTTTCCAATTTTTTTTAACACATTGATCAAGAATTTCATTTTCAGATAATTAATTCCTCGTAATTCTGTATGCAAATTAATTTTTCATATTTAGAAAAAATATTTGCTTAACGAATGAACAAATAATCAATTGTTTTGTTTAACACATAATTCAAAAGATTAAACATTATTGGTAATGATTTTTCTTTAAACAAAAACTTTTGATCATGCAACTCTATCATAAAACTACTTTTAACGTATCTAAACTTATAACCCACAAGTATAGTACATCGTTCAGTTTGGCCACCAGCTTGATTGAAAAAGAAAAACGCGATGCCATTTACAGCGTTTATGGATTTGTTCGCTTTGCCGACGAAATTGTCGATACTTTTCATGATTATGACAAAAAGTATTTACTGGAAAAATTTGAAAGTGATTATTATGATGCTGTAAAGCAAGGAATTAGTTTGAATCCGATATTAAATTCTTTTCAAATTAGCGTAAAAAAATTCAATATTCCCGATGCACATATTCAGGCTTTTTTAAAGAGTATGAAATGCGATTTGGAAAAAAAAGAATACAAAAGCAAAACGGAAGCCGACGAATATATTTATGGATCGGCAGATGTGGTTGGCTTGATGTGTCTTAAAATATTTTGTAACGGAGACCAGAAATTATATGAAGAGCTCAAACATTCCGCAATGAAATTGGGTTCGGCATTTCAGAAAGTGAATTTTTTAAGGGATTTAAAAAACGATATGGAAATCTTGGATAGGAGCTATTTCCCTGAAATTGAAAACCTTAGATTTGACGAAAATAATAAGATGAAAGTAATCAGCGACATAGAAAATGATTTTAAAACTGCTTATATTGGCATCAAAAGGCTTCCACAGAAATCTAAATTGGCTGTGTTAATTGCTTATTATTACTACAAAATTCTGTTGCGAAAAATTAAAAGAACTCCCGCAAACAAAATCATTGAAACAAGAATAAGGATTTCGAATTCTAAAAAAATGCTATTACTTTTGAAAGCCATGGTGGTATATAAATTTAACTTGATATAAATAATGGAGAAAACACAAGTAATATTGGTTGACAATAATGATATACAGATTGGTATAATGGAAAAAATGGAGGCACACAAGAAAGCATTGCTTCACCGTGCTATTTCCGTATTTATAATCAATACAAAAGGTGAATGGCTGTTGCAGCGCAGAGCTTTGGGCAAATACCATTCCAATGGATTATGGACAAATACCTGTTGCAGCCATCCTTTTCCTGGAGAATCAAATCTTCAAGCTTCCAATCGCAGGTTAATGGAAGAAATGGGATTAAAATGTAAATTGAAAGAATTGTTCAGTTTTACTTATAAAGAAGAATTAGACAACGAACTTACTGAATATGAATTTGATCACGTATTTTATGGTTTCTCCGATGAAATTCCAAAAATCGATTCCAGCGAAGTAATGGAATACAAATACCTTAATTATTTTAGCTTATTTAAAGATATTAAAGCAAATCCTGAAAACTATACCGTCTGGTTCAAAAAAATATACGAACGGGTTTATCAGTACTTATCCAAACAATAAATAAATCAATGTCCCTTTATTCTATCTTATTAATTTGCTCTATATCTGTTCCTTTGGCTTTAAGTTTTGATAAAAAGCTTCACTTCTACAAACAATGGAAATTCGTTCTGCCATCAATCTCTATCATTGCATTTTTTTATATACTTTGCGATATTTATTTAACAAAAACGGGTGTTTGGGGTTTTAATCCACGTTATCATTCGTCTATAATTATTGCTGGCTTGCCAATTGAAGAATGGCTGTTTTTTATAATAATTCCGTACGCAAGCATTTTTCTGCACGAAGCTTTTATTTTGTATTTTCCGCAAATAAAATTAAACAGCAATTCAAATAAAACACTTTCTATTTTATTGATATTGATACTGTTAACCGTTGTAGCTTTCAATTTGGACAAAACCTACACGGTCTATATTTTCAGTCTGGTTATTCTTGTTTTGCTGATTTCAGTTTTCGATAAAACACAGGTAATCAGCAAGTTTTATGTTACTTTTTTATTGATTTTAATTCCATTTCTCATTGTAAACGCCATATTAACAGGCAGTTTTATTGATCAAGAAGTGGTTTGGTACAATAATGCGGAAAATTTGGGAATCCGTATTTTCACCATACCCATCGAAGATTTTGGATATGGATTTAGCATGATATTGTTCAATTTATTGTTGATGGCCAAACTTAAGCCCGTTTTTAAAAAAGGTGAACCAAAAGTTATCGAAAATGTTGGTTAAAGGAGTTCATTTTATAGATTTTATAGCCAACAAGCAAAAAGAAACAAAACTGTTCTTTATTGTTTTTTATGTGGTGGGAATCATTGGCTTACTTATCCCATTTACCTATCCACTTTTCCTAAAATTGATTCCTTTTGCACTTATTTTGAGTTTTGTTGCACTTGTAATATTTCACAGCAATAAATTTAATAAAAAATCAATATTTGTCTTTTCAGGAATTTTCATTTCAGGATATTTTATTGAAGTAATTGGAGTAAATACTGGTTTTATTTTTGGGAATTATCAGTACGGAAAAAGTTTGGGATTTTCAATTTTCAATACACCTTTAATTATAGGATTAAATTGGTTGTTTTTAATCTACACATCATCATCGGTTCTTGAAAAATTTAAATTAAATATTATCTCAAAAGTAGTTTTGGCTTCATTAATCATGGTTTTGTATGATATTGTTATGGAACAAGTTGCACCAAAAATTGATATGTGGAACTGGTACAATAACATTGTTCCTTTTCAGAATTATATGGCATGGTTTGTTGTTTCGGTATTCTTTCATTCAATCATTAAAGGATTGAAAATAAATACCCAAAACAAATTAGCCTTTCTAGTAATCATCTGTCAGATTTTGTTTTTCATGAGTTTATACATTTTTATAATTTAATCCATTGATTTTAAGGGCCAAACATAATATTTTCATTCATCCATTTTTCAAACGGTATGCCGTTTGGATTCTTAAAAGGCAATTTAAACCCATTCAAATCATCGGTGAATTTCAGGATAGAAATATGCCAATACTTCTCATATCCAATCACATAAGCTGGTGGGATGGGTTTTGGGCAATGTATATTAATTTGAAAGTGCTCAATAGAAAATACCATTTTATGATGCTCGAAGATCAATTGCGCAAATATTGGTTTTTCAATTATACGGGTGGTTTTTCGGTTAATAAAAAATCAAAAAGTATAATCGAAACCATCCGATATACTTCGGAACTACTTGACAATAAAGAAAATATGGTTCTTATTTTTCCTCAAGGCGAAATCCAAACCATGCACAGCCAAAATATGGTGTTCGAAAAAGGTCTCGATCCTATTCTAAAGAATAAAGAAGGCAAAGTTCAAATTGTATTTCTGGCCAATCTGGTCGATTATTTTTCGAGCCCAAAACCTGGAATTTATTTCTATATTCAAGAATATAATGATTTGGTTTTTGACTCGGAAACAATTCAATATCAATATAATGAATTTTACAGACGAAGCATTGAAAACCAAAAGCAATTAAAAAATTAACCATGATTTATCTGGCTTATTTTATTTTCGGATTTGCTTTTGCTCAATTGCTTGTAGCTCATGTAAATCTGGTATTTAGACCGAATTTCACAAAATCCAAACCTGATTTTAATGCTTTGGTTTCTATTTTAATTCCTGCCCGCAACGAAGAAAAAAACATTGGAAACCTATTAAAAGATTTACAAAATCAAGATTATCAAAACATTGAAATCATTGTATTCAACGATCTTTCAACCGATAAAACTGCCGAAATTGTTTCGGAATATTCAAATCTTGATTCGCGCATTAAACTTATCAATTCCAGCGGTTTGCCCAATGGTTGGCTTGGAAAAAATTACGCATGTCACAACTTGTCCCATCATGCAAAAGGTGCATACTTTTTATTTTTAGATGCCGATGTTCAAATTTGTAAAGACATTGTTATTAATACAATAGGCATGGCAAAAAAACACAATTTGGGATTGCTTTCTATTTTTCCAAAGCAAATTATGATTACAAAAGGCGAACAAATTTCAGTACCTGTTATGAACTATATTTTGTTATCACTACTGCCTTTGATTTTGGTACGAAAACTGAAATTTCCATCGCTTGCTGCTGCCAATGGTCAGTTTATGCTTTTTGAATCGGCAAAATACCTTGAATATTTGCCCCACGAAAAAATGAAAGCCAATAAAGTGGAGGACATTGAAATTGCACGCTTTTATAAACAAAACAATATTAAAATTGCTGTACTAACTGGCAATGATACAATTACTTGCAGAATGTACAATAGTTTCAGCGATGCAGCCAATGGTTTTTCGAAAAATGTGGTTAATTTTTTTGGGAATTCATTTGCGATGGCTACTATTTTCTGGATTATCACCACATTTGGATTTCTAGTAGTTTTGTTCAATTTATCTACAAATACTTTTATATTTTACATACTTATATCATTGATTACAAGAATATTAATTTCGGTAATTAGTCGACAAAATATTTTGCAAAACATCATTTTTATTATCCCTCAGCAATTTGCCATGGGATTGTTCATCTACAAAGCAATCATCAACAAATTTAAAAAACAACATCAATGGAAAGGTCGAAATATTTCATTATAACCATTATAATGGTTTTTAGTATAACAAGTATCAAAGCAACTTATAAATCAGACATTTATAATGCTTATATCTCAAATAACATGTCCAAATGGAAAAATGTAATAGACGAAATGAATTTGCAACCAACCAAAAGCAATGATTTTGTATTGGAATTACTTAATTATCAGTATGGTTACATTGCATGGTGTGTAGGAAATAAAAAAGAAAAACTGGCCAAAGAGTATCTTGAACTTGGAGATAAAAACATTCAATTGCTTGAAAAAAATGCATACAAATTATATCTGGTAAATGCATACAAATCTGCTTTTTATGGATTTAAAATTGGCTTGAATAAATTCCAGGCTCCATTTCTGGGCCCAAAAAGTGTGGATTGTGCCAAATTAGCAATGCAGCAAAACGAAAAGGAACCATTTGGATTTGTTCAATATGGTAATGGTCAATATCATATGCCCCCTGTTTTTGGTGGATCAAAAAAAGTAGCGGCAGAATATTACGAAAAAGCCAAAAATTTAATGGAACTTGATCCGACTCAAATAAAAGAAGATTGGAACTATTTAAGCTTACTTACCATGATTGGAAAGTCATACACAGAGCTTAAATATTACAAAACGGCAAAAATGTATTATGAAAAAATACTGAAAATTGAACCCAATTTTTTATGGGTTAAAAATGAATTGTATCCAGAATTATTAAAAAAGATAAAATAAACATTATGCAAAAAACAGTATTGATTGTTGGCGCTGGTCTTGGTGGATTGGCAACTGCCTTGCGATTGGCAAAAAAAGGCTATAAAGTTGAAATGATTGAAAAAAATTCGCAGGCTGGAGGAAGGCTTAACCAGATAAAAAAAGACGGCTTTACTTTTGATACTGGTCCTAGTTTTTTTAGCATGTCATACGAATTTAAAGAGTTTGCCAAAGAGTGTAATATTAATTTACCTTTTAAATATGTTGAACTTGATCCTTTATATACCGTCAATTTTAGCGATAGCCCAAAAACTTACTTTTTATATAAGGACATAAAAAAATTGGCCGAACAATTTAAAGACATTGAACCCGATTTTGAACAAAAAATGAATAAATACCTTAAAAAATCAGGTAGGCTTTTTCATGATACCGTAGATCTGGTAATCAAAAACAATTTTAATTCGATTTTTTCATACATCCTAACGTTGATGTGCGTAAATCCAACGCACATCCCCGTTTTATTCCGAAGTTTTTGGTCGCAGGTGAAACAAAATTTCTCTTCAAAAGAAGCGCAACAAATTGTATCGTTGGTTGCGTTCTTCCTTGGACGCACTCCTTTTGACACATCAGCCATATATACTTTATTGTCCTATACAGAATTTGAACACGATGGTTATTACAATGTTGAAGGAGGAATGTACAAGATTGTAGAAGGAATTGTGGACGAACTAAAAAAGGAAAATGTTAAAATCACATACAACACTGAAATTGTAGATTTTATTGGCAACTCGAAAAAACTGGATTATTTAATTGATAAACAAGGAAACAAATGGGCCGCTGATATTATTCTGGTCAATGGCGATGCAGCGGTTTTCAGGAGCCGTGTTTTTAAACGCGAAAAATATTCAATTGAAAAATTGGACAAAATGAACTGGACGATGGGTTATTTAACATTCTATCTGGGCATTAAAAGTAAATTGCCACAAGTAAACCATCATAATTATTTTTTGGGAACCAATTTTGAGCAATATGCAAATAATGTTTTGCAAAATCCCGATTCGTTGCAAAAGCCTTATTACTATGTAAATGTGCTTTCAAAACACAATTTGGATTGTGCGCCCGAAGGTTGTGAAAGTTTGTTTTTTGTATGCCCGGTCCCAAACCTAAAATACAAACCAAACTGGGAAGATAAGGACAGCATTGTAGATAGTATTATTGCTGATTTTTCGAAACGGATAAACAAAGATATTAAACCTGAAATTATTTCCAAAACCATTTATACGCCTATCGAATGGCAGAACCAATTTAACCTGCATCGCGGAAGCGGCCTTGGATTGTCGCACAATATGAACCAAATTGGCGCATTTCGCCCTGCAAACTTCGACGAAAAGTATAAAAATGTATTTTATGTAGGTGCATCAACCATTCCAGGTGCGGGTTTGCCTATGGCTATTATCAGTTCAAAACTAGCATTTGAAAGAATTGAAAAGCTTGCGGAGAAATCATGATTTCAAGCTTAATCTATTTTTAAAAACACAAACTATCAGTCAATTTTCATCTGCTAACTTAACCATGTTCAATTGCTTAAAAATACCTAGAACATTTGTAAAAATAAATTGCAAATTTGACCTCTAGAATAACTGTTAAATTAATTTATTGTAGGTAATGAAATTCTGAGATTTCCTTAGTTTGTAAATACAATCGGATACATTAAACCTGAATAATTTGTTAAATCGGTTTTGAATGAACCAACAAAAAACTTCATTTTTACTCGTATTGGTATTTTGTTATTGTCATTAGAAATCCATATATCCAAGGCATCTTCACTTTCGAAAGTGCCTTCTAAAACCACAGGTTTAAATTTCAAACAACTAATTTTTCCCAAATCGGTTTTTATGGTTTCAACGCCTTTGTATCTTACCACCAAATCCCATGGCTCATCGTGAAAATATGTATGAATTGTCAATTTATCGCCTTTTTTAAGGTTGTCCATGTTTTTTCTAAGATGGTAAAACGCAGATAAAATATCAAATACATCATTTGAAATTTCTTTTTTCCCTGATTTGTCGCTTAATAAAGCATTCTGGTCGTGATAAAAATATACCTCATTGTGGTTTCGGTAATCACCTTCTTTTAAGTCCATTATTGATTTATAAGGTCTCCCTGTAATAGGATCGAAATAACTTTCGTATATATCTCTGACTTTATAAAGTGTATGTGCTACACCCGTTGTTTTTCCAATAGCTTTGACATAATATACATTTTTTCCCTGAAATTTAACTTCCTGCAGATTTAAACTTGCTTCACCACCTTTTACCCATCCATATGACATTTCGTATTTCAAATCTTCGCCGGGTTTAAAAACTTCAGTAAGTTGATTTTCTTTTTGATCTTTCCGTAAATATTTTACAGGAATAAAAAGAATAATAATTAATATGCTTATTATTAGTCTCATCTTTATGTTTTTTAAATTTTCAGATCAACTGTCTCACCTCGGTAGGTGAACTTCCATTTCTTTACCTCCAGGATTTTAGGAACTTTTTGCAAATGGAAATTTCATTTTTCAAACAAAATGAAAATTGTTTTAGTTAAAACGGAGAGCAAGGCAATTTTGTTATTATACAAATATAAACTAAGATTTTTTAACATTCAAATTCTTCTTTCATCCAAAAATAATCTAATGGAAAATTGAATTTCATTATAATTTGTATGAAATTTTAAAAAGAAATGATATTTAATCTGAAGCTTGCAGGTGTTGTAATCTGAAAAATATTGTCACACGTATTATAATTTTTTGAATTTTGTGGGATATTTTTATTTACAATTATAATTCATGCCAGTTTAACAAGTTAAATATCGGTAAATATCAACTAAGATAAAAGAACTGACTATCTCGGAATTTTTTTCTTTAAACGCTTTGTATATCAATTTACCACTATATTGACCAAAAAAGAAAGAAGAAACAGTAAAAAAGTAGGTGTACCACTGAAAACCTAAATCCGTGAAGATACGTGCTAAAACGATAAAAGGAATTGGAATATGTATAGACAGAAACCACTGTAATGAAAATTTTTTCACATTTGCCCGCCAGTAACCAAATGGAACATTACTGATAAAAATGAGTATCGATACAATTAGTAAAATCATGTTTTTTTTTTGCAAAACTAAGTAATTCTATTTTTAAAAATATAGATTTTGATGTGGTATGTTAGAACCCATCAAATCTTAAACTAGCTAAATTATTATCAATCTGTATGATATGGTAAAAACATTCACGAGTATTATTTATAATTATATAATTTTAATATGATATTTGATAATTTCTTTTTTTGCAACTGATTTTGTACAAAAGAACTTAATTATATCTACTTTTGCCAAAATTTCAAATTTTATGATAGATTTCAAAGAATTGTTTGCCAAGTTTTTGCGTTTACGAAAAGTAATAAAAGGACTTGATAGTTACATAAAACCAGATGTTACACTTCCTATTGCTTCTTTTGGAAATTCAGGAACTTCATGGTCACTTTATGCTGACATTTTAGATGAAAAATCAATTGTTTATTCTTTTGGAGTTGGCGATGATATTTCATTTGATTTAGGCTTGATTAACCGATTTGATTTGCAGATATTTGCTTTTGACCCAACACCAAAATCAATTGATTGGATTTCGACACAAAAACTGCCAAAACAGTTTGTGATACATCCAATTGGGCTGGCCAATTACGATGGTAAAGCAAAATTTCATCCACCTAAAAATCCCAATCATATTTCGGCAACCATGTTAGACAGGAGCGAAACCCGCGATCAGGCATATAAGGTTGAAGTAAAAACGATTAAAAGTATTATGCAACAATTGGGTCACCGCTACGTCGATCTCTTAAAAATGGACATTGAAGGGATGGAATATGAGGTAATTGTCGACATGAAAGAGAAAAACATTTTACCAACACAGGTTTTAATTGAATTCCATCATCGATTTAAAGGAGTTGGAATTGATAAAACAATTAAAGCGGTTGAAAATATGCGTGAAATGGGATATTTGGTTTTTCATATTTCGCAAACCGGCGAAGAAATTGCATTTATAAGGAAGGACAAATTACCCCAGAATGTAAAACAGGGCTAAAATGCGTGCTGTAATTCAAAGAGTTAGCAGGGCTTCTGTAACAATTAATCAGATTGTTAAAGCAGAGATTAAACAGGGTTTGCTTGTCCTTGTTGGAATTGAAGAAAGTGATAACTCAACAGATGTTGATTGGATGTGTTCGAAAATTGCAAAACTTCGGATATTTGATGACAATCAGGGAGTTATGAATCTTTCAATTATGGATATTTCAGGCGAAGTTTTATTAATAAGCCAATTTACTTTGCTGGCTAAAACAAAGAAAGGAAACCGTCCATCCTATATTCAAGCTGCCAATCCTGAGATAGCTATTCCAATTTATAATGAGTTTAACAAAAAACTTAGGTTAGAAATTGGAAAAGAAATAAAAACGGGTGAATTTGGAGCAAATATGCAGATTGAATTGGTTAATGACGGCCCTGTTACAATACTCATCGATACCAAAAACAAAGAATAAAATGACAATGAATGAGGCTCAACATGCAGTTGATGAGTGGATTAATAAATTTGGTGTTCGATATTTCAGCGAATTAACAAATATGGCTTTATTGACAGAAGAAGTTGGTGAATTAGCCAGGATAATTGCCAGAAAATTTGGAGATCAATCGTTTAAAAAAAATGAAGAAAATCTTGATTTGTCTGATGAGCTTGCTGATGTATTGTTCGTTTTAATTTGCATTGCAAACCAAACTGGCGTAAATTTGACTGCAGCTTTTGAAAAAAACATGCAAAAGAAAACAGATAGAGATTCTGAACGGCACAAAAACAATCAAAAATTAATTTAACATTTAGATTAAAACATAAAAATTATAAATATGGAATTTTCATCAAAATATATTTATCCATTCAGCATCTTGGGTTTGGATGCAAAAGTAAAGGAAGCTATTGACGAGAGTGAGCAAAACTACAAAGTAGAAATACTTAAAAAGGTTTTCGGATTGATAGATTTAACTACTTTAAATTCAACAGATACCAAAGCCAAAGTAAAGGAAATGTGTTTCAAAGTGAATGGGTTCCAAAAAGAATTTCCTTCCTTTCCAAATGTAGCGGCACTTTGTGTTTATCCTAGTCTTGTGGCAACTGCAAAAGAATCACTTTCAATAAATGGAATTGGAATTGCCTCTGTAGCGGCAGGTTTTCCATCGTCACAAACTTTTCTTGATGTTAAAACTCTTGAATCGAAAATGGCCATTGATAATGGTGCAAGTGAAATTGATATTGTAATTTCAATAGGCGAATTTCTTTCAGGTAACTTTCAGTTCGTCTATGATGAAATTGCAGCAATTAAAGCGGTTATAGGTAAAAAACATTTGAAAGTAATCTTGGAAACCGGAGCACTGATCGATCCTTTCAAAATTTGGGAAGCATCCATTGTGGCAATGAATGCAGGCGCCGATTTTATTAAAACCTCTACAGGTAAAATACAGCCTGCCGCAACTGTTCAGGCTGCAGTTGTAATGGTTGAAGCTATTAAGCAATTTAATAAAATGACCGGCAAAAAGGTCGGTTTTAAACCTGCAGGTGGGATTTCGAAAGGGCACGATGCGGTAATTTATTATACCATTGTTAAACAATCACTAGGCGAAGAATGGTTAAACTCTGAATATTTCAGAATAGGTGCAAGTAGTTTGGCAAATAGCCTGCTTTGTGAAGTGGGATTTCTTGAATCAGGCATTATGCCTGAAATTACATATTTTTAAATTCTGGAAAGCAGTATTGAATTTAAGTGAAAATTCATCTTGCATGGTTATTAATTCATCATTGTTGCTAGGATTTAATGTATAAATAAAATAGCAGCAGAGCTTTCTAATCTTAAGTCTGCATTTATAATCTGCTGTAAATCAATTGAATAAGCCATAGGTTTTTCCCTATAACTGACCTCAATAAATCATATTCATGCAACTATTCTAAAATATTAATTTGAACTTAAATTATTAAGTATCTAAATTCGCCCCTTCAAACTCAATTTGCCCAAATTTAATTAAAACTTTATTTATGTTTTTGAATTCAATTGCCCATTATTTGCCCTCGATAGAAATATCAAATGATTATTTTTTAGATAAAAACGGATTAACAGATGAATGGATTTACACCCGCACTGGAATAAAAACAAGAAGAAAAGCAGAGCCCGATGAAAATGCCAACACCATGGCAATAGAAGCAGTAAACCGTTTACTTAAAATTGACAAATTCCCAATCAAGGATGTTGATTTGATAATTGGTGGTACATATACTCCTTTTGATACAGTTGGAACACTAGCCCATGTAGTTCAGGAGCATTTTGACATATCCGATGTGATAACAATTTCTATTTCAACAGCTTGTTCATCATTAATAAATGCACTCGAAATTGTAGAAGGTTATTTTGCAATGGGCAAAGCTAAAAAAGCACTTGTAATTGTTTCGGAACATAATACCGGGTATAGCGTTGATACTGATGAGTTTGCAGGCCATTTGTGGGGTGATGCGTCAGCTGCTTTATTTGTTTCGAAAGAAAGAAATTCGCCAGATGATTTTGAATTTGTTGAAATAATAACACAAGGCCTTGCAAATGTTGGAAAAGGCACTGTTGGAGTGGGTTTGCAGCCACTTAAAGAAGGAATTAAAATGAGGTATGGCAAAGATGTATTTGTTCAGGCCTGTAATTATATGACAAAAATTACCCTAGATATTCTTGCCCGAAATGGATATACAGTTGCTGATTTGGATTATTTGATTCCTCACCAGGCCAATATTAGAATTATTAATAATGTGGTTGAGCAACTGGGTATTAATGAAAAGAATACCATTGTTAATATTGATCGATTGGGCAATACCGGTTGTGTAAGCACAGCGATTGGTCTTTCGGAAAATTTAGAAAAAATAAAACAAGGAAAATTATTTTGTTTAACTGTTTTTGGCGGTGGCTATTCTAGTGGCGCTGCCCTAATTAAATCTAAATCATAATATATGTCTGTAGACTATTTTAACGAGGTATATTCTTCGAGCAAACAATATTTTGGAGATCATCCTGAAAACATGTTGAGAGATTATTATTCGATGTGTGATAAAAAAGGCAGGATTTTAGATATTGGAATTGGCCAAGGTAGGAATGCTCGTTTTTTATTGCAGCAAGGTTATGGTGTGGACGGGATAGATAATTCCGGAGTTGCATTGAATGAACTTGATCGAATGATTAAGGATGAACATTTGGATTTAAAGTTGTTTCAGATGGATTTTCAGATGTTCGATTGTGCACCAAGAACTTATTCCGCAATTTTACTGATTAGCCTATTTCCGGTTTTATCAGAAGCTCAGATTATTGATTTGGCTCAAAAATCGCGAAGGTGGCTAAGGAAAAAAGGGCTGGTTTTTGTAACAGGTTACACCACCAATGAAATCAGTTTTAAACCCACAGCACCGGAATGGCATAAAACTTCGGAAAATTCATATACTGATGATAAAGGAAACTTTAGAACATTTTTGGATGTTGATGATGCAATTTCTAAGTTTAGGAGATTTAAACCAATTTATCAATGGGAAGGATATGGCGAAAGGCATTCGCATGGAACAGATCAGATAGAACAACATCATTTATTTGAGATTATTTTGCAAAAAGTATAAAATAAAAAATCCGGAAATTTCCGGATTTTTTGAAATAGAACCATTTGAAAACGACTAATCTTGCTTTTTTTGAAGGATATAAGTAAAATATTCATATTTACGGCTTTCGAAAAAATTGAATGTTTCAGAACCCTTAGTTCCTGCAAAATTTAAAGCAATTTTCCATAAAAACCTGGGGGCTAACCTTTTAACTAGTTTCCTTTTTCGTTCGTCGTCAATTTCAAGTGCTTTTACAACTTTAGGTGTAATTATTTCTTCTTTAATCTGTATAAGATTTGTTTTTTCTAAGTCCAGCTTAAGGTCTGCCATTTCATGATCATATCGAAAATCACTGAATAGAAAGTAACCACCTGGTTTTAAAATCCGGCTTACCTCACCCAAAAAAGCAGTCATATTCGGATAACGATGTGAAGATTCAACATTTAAAATATTATCAAAGCTATTATCATCGATATTTAAATTCTGAGCATCTCCCTGTTTAAAATTCAAACCATTGATTTTGTAATATTTGTTGCAAAAATTAGCAGCTCTCTGATTTAAATCTATGCCCATGGCCGAATGAATGGGGAAATTTTTGGCAATAAAGGAAAGTCCTCCTCCACGACCACTTCCAATTTCTAATAACGTTTTATCTTTTAAATCAACAGCAGCTGCAAGTTGGTGATACAATTGTATTGAATATCGGTTTGGTTCATCTTTTGGATCTAAATCTACCTTTTGATCGGGACTAGAGTATCCATAATTCATAAAAATAATTTCTGCATTTTTATCGATATTGCTAACATACCAATACCAAATTCTAAAAAGCCAATCGCGCAAGTTAAATTTCATAAAAAAATAATTAATTCCTGTTGTTTAAAAAAAATATATACTAATAATTTAAGATTGATTTATTGGCAGAGAAATGGATATAAATAAATGATTTACATTTAGAAAATCTGCATTTTACCCACTGATTTTGTTGACCGAAAGAATACTTTCAGCTGCGAGTGTACGTCCATTTTCTGCAAATTCATTATTCGGCAGTATCTCCAATGCTTTATTAAAGCTTGTCAGTGCATCATGATAATTAAATAGATAATACTCAAGCATTCCTTTTTGATAATAAAGATTACTATGAGTTTCAGTACTATAAGGGTAAAACTCAATAGCTTTATTTAAAAGTTCCAGAGCGTTTTTATATCTGTTTTGTTTCAATTCAAGCAACGAGTAATTATAATAGGCATCAAAACCTTTTGCATTGATTTCCAGTGCATGTTTATAGCAATCAATCGCATCTTTACTTTGGTCAATGGCTGAGTATGCAGTTCCTGCCCATAAATGTGCTTCGTAATAATCAGGGAAATAACGTATTACCTTCATATAGATATCTATTGCAAGCCTGAAATTATCGTTTTTGAATTCGGTTGAGGCATCACGCATCAAATAAGGTAAAACAAAAACTTTTTTTAGATATCGTGAAATATTCATTTGCAAAAGTGTAGAGCAGGTTAAATTCATCTTTTTACTACTTTTTCTTAATTATACCTAACAATAAGTATAAAAAAATAGAAGCAGCAATAAAAAATAAGCATTAAAAATATAAATATAGTTTTTTTTCCGATTTTGAATGCTTAAATCCTTAATTATACAAAATTGATTTTATCAGGGTCATTATTTTTTAATTGATAAAGATAGGATCTCACTTTGGCTGCCAATTCATTATGTGGTGTTTTATGATCAAGCTGAAGGTAAGAAATAGGTTTTCCAATGGAGACAATGATTTTTTTATTCCTTTTATTAAACAATTCTCTTGGTAAAAGCATCAATTCTACATTTGCTTTAATCCCAAAAAACTTCCGGATGCTGTGAACCGAATAAAAAAGTCTCGAATTTCCACCATGAAAATAAACGGGAACTATATCTCTTTTTTCAGAAATTGCTTTTGTAATGAAACTTTTTTGCCATTCCTTATCCTGAATAATTCCATTGTATTTACGCGATACTTCACCTGCCGGAAAGTGATTGATGGGTACATCAGATTTATAAATTTTATCCAGTTCAAGGATTTGGGCCTTGGCACTTTTACCATAAACATTTACAGCCGCAACAGTTGATACCAATTGAGGTATTAAATGAAAAGCATCATTACCAATACCCATAAAAGTTCCATATTTAGTGCCAACAATATGCCCTAAAATCATTCCGTCTAAAATTCCATAAAGATGGTTGGCAACAAAAAAACACCTTCCATTTTCCGGTAAATTTTCCTGTCCTCTAATGTCGAGGGTAAGATTTAATTCTTCAACCATTTTTGAAGTAAAGGGATATCCCAGGTAATCAATGTATTTATTGATTGCCATGTTCATTTCCTTTTGCATAATTATTTTTTTCAGGATTGCAATAACAATCCCGGGCATTTTTTTTGCCAAGGATGGATATTGTTCCTTTAATGTTTTGGATAGGTTGATGTATTCAATCATTTCAATATTATTGGATTATATTTATTTTTTGCTCAATTAATGCCAAATTTAGTTGATAAATAAACGGCGCAAGATACAAAAACTAATGATTTTTTGAATAAGCTATTTGATAACGGCTACAAGAATAATTTACATATTATTGATAATGAGCAATAAAGACTAAACCCAGATTTAAAAATCCATAATTGGAAATTCAAGTTCAACAGGTGAAAATTATTTATCGAAATATGTTAACCTTGAATTTTCTGAAATTTTTATTACTTCAAAATTTCTAGTTTAATTTTTAACATCTAAATCTTTTAAAAAAGCTCTTTTAACGCCTTTATAATCTATTTCGCCAACTTTTTTAAGATATTCCATCACTACTTCTGCAGTTGTTACACCTTGTGATGATCCTTTATCATTATGTTTAAACTGATATGTACTAAGTATATAATCGTTCATGCCAACGTTATACGTTTTGTTTTCGTCAATTGGGTTTCCTTGATAATCGGTGAGCAATATTTCTTTAATTGAATTGTTTTCTTTAACAATGGTGTAATTTATTCCGGAAACACGTAATTCAATTTCATGGTTTCGAAATGAATAGGTAATTAGAGACCTAATCTCGTCAGTTTTCATATTAACGGACATCAGATAATTTCCAAATGGATCCATTTTGTAGATAGTTTCAAGAGTTATATCACCTTCGGGTATTTCGTTAATACGTATACCTCCCGAATTTTGAAAAACAATATCAAATTGCTTTGTATTTCTCAATGCGTCAGTATAAAAGCACCCCAACTCTTCATTGCCTGCTAGTTTTGTTTTTGCTTTTCCTAAAACTTCCTTTAGCAATGGGTTTTGACTGTATTTATATACTAAATCATTAATTTCAGGATTTATATTTTGTTTTCCCTTCAAGCTAATTAATTTGTATGTTCTATCAATTATTTTGCCTTTGAGGATGCTTAATTTAATTTCGCCAACAGATTTTAATTTTGAACCAGC
This sequence comes from Bacteroidota bacterium, assembly GCA_025361565.1. GTDB lineage: Bacteria > Bacteroidota > Bacteroidia > Bacteroidales > NBLH01 > NBLH01. The sequence goes on from JANYKN010000018.1 coordinate 75,836, forward strand.
CTGAGCTATCATAACGCCGTTTACAAGCAAAATACTATCAATAACTGTATGACTATGACCACCAATGATGAGATCAATTTCAGGCATTTGAGCTGCAAGCACTTTGTCGTTTTCTATACCAAGATGTGTAAGTGCAATAAATAAGTCACTCTTTTTTGCAAGTTTTTTATATTTTAAAATGGTAGGAATAGGATCTGGAAATTTAAGACCTTTCAATTTTGATGGATGTGTTTCGGGATATCCATTTGCCGAATTATCTAAAATACTTAAAATAGTGATATTTAGATTGCCTTTTGTTTTAAGTTTAATATATGGTTCAGGGATTTTTATTATTCCATTTTCATTAATAATATTTGCACATATAAATGGAAAATTGGCTTCTCCAATTCGCTTTTTTAAAACTTCCTGGCCATAATCGAATTCGTGGTTACCAATTGCTGAAACATTAAATCCTACTTTATTCATAAGATCAATAACAGCGTATCCTTTTTCTTCGCTCATATCAACCATTGGATTTCCGGTAAACAGGTCGCCGGCATTAAGCAAATAAACATTTTTGTATATTGCCCTTATACTATCAACAATAAATGCCAGTCGTGCAAAATTAGCAATGCTACCATGGATATCGTTGGTGTGTAAAAAAACAATTTCTTCTGTTTTGCTGTTTTTCAGCTTTTTATCTTGTGTTTTAGCAGATATTGCTATGAATAAGATGGCTGTGATTAAATAGATTTTTTTCATTAATATGTTTATTTAAAGTTTGTAAAACTAGCTTGTTTTTTTTATACTAAAAAGAATACTGATGGATAATTAGATCAGCTTACTGAATTATTGTTAATTATAGCTTGGATTTTTGGAATTATGATCGATTTTAAAAAGGTTCAATGAGTGGGTATTAATATTCTGAATACTTTTTTTACTTTTATCATAAACAATTCATTGGAACTAATTCTGCTTTAGAAAAGACTAAATAATGAGGAATATTTTAATTTTTTTATGGATATTAATGCCGATCATTTCTTTTGGCCAAAATGCTAATCGGGAAATTTGGCAGTATTTCATTCCTAAATATTATATTGCTTATAAAGCTAATTCTAAAATTATTGTTGACGGTAAAGATTCCGAAATAGATTGGAATCAGGCAGAATGGACCGATAATTTTGTCGATATTGAAGGAGAAACTAAGGCAATTCCCTATTTAAAAACGAATGTTAAGATGCTTTGGGACGATTCCTGCATTTATTTTTATGCTAAGCTTGAAGAACCTGACGTGTGGGGAGATATTACAGAAAGAGATGCGGTTATCTTCCACAACAATGATTTTGAGATATTTATCAAACCCAATATTGCTTCGCCACAGTATGGTGAAATTGAAATAAATGCTTTGGGCACTATTTGGGATTTAATGCTTACCAAACCCTATAGAGAAAAAGGTATTGCGCTGAATAGCTGGAATATACAAGGATTGAAGGTTGCCGTAAATGTGGATGGAACCATCAATAGCCCTTTAGATAAAGACAATGGATGGTCTGTTGAAATTGCAATTCCCCGCAATGCATTAAAGGAATTAGGCTTTATAAATAATATAAATAAAGTTCCAGCATTATGGAGAATAAATTTTTCAAGAGTTGAATGGGAAAATGAAATTCTTGAAGGCAAATACAACAGAAAAAAAGATGGAATTGGTAATTTGAAACCCGAAAATAATTGGGTTTGGTCTCAGCATGGAGTAATTGATATGCATCAGCCTGAGAAATGGGGATTTTTAAAATTCAGTGACAAAGAGCCCGGAACTGATGTTTTTGAGCAGGATTCGAGTATTGGAATTACTTTAGCTTTGTTTCATCTTTATACACTTGAAAAGCAATATTTTTTTAAAAATGGATTTTACGCAAACAATCTTCAAAAATTGGAAACTCTAAAATTTGTTTTCGATGGCGCTCAATCTATACCGTCTATTGTTTTAACATATTCAGGATTTGAAATATTTTTCAATCTTAAATATCAACAAACTCGTTATATCATTAATCAAAAAGGAATTATTAAAAAGCTAAAATATTAAATATGAAAAGATTGAAAGACTTTAGTCTGGCATTTATAGTTTTGGTGCTGATTTCATGTGCACCGAATCGCACAATTTTACGAGCAAATCATGAAAAATCTAAGTCTTTTGTCTTTGCAGTTTGGGGCGAAGGTGATGCCGCTAAATCAGCAGCAGCCTGGGATTCCATTTTTACTAAATTCAAAAATGCAGGAATAACTGATTTTTTTATGCAGGCTTCACCATCAGAATTAAGTCGGCTAGTTGACATTACAAAAAATAAAGGGCTAAAAATTCATGGATGGATAATGGTTTTAAACCGGCCAAATGATACAATTGCCCAGCAACATCCTGATTGGTATGCAGTAAATAGAAATGGGCAAAACAGTTTGGATTATCGTGCTTATGTAGATTATTACCAATGGCTTAGTCCATTTAGCCCAGGTGCTAGGGAATATATAAAAAGTAATATCCGGGCTATTGCTGAAGTTAAAGGTTTGGCTTCGGTTCATTTGGATTATGTACGCTATTGCGATGTGATTTTAGGAGCAGCACTTCAACCAAAATACAATATTGTGCAAAACTATGAAATGCCTGAATATGATTATGATTATCACCCACTTGCACGAAAAGGCTTTGAAGAAATATTTGGTGTGGATCCAATAAAAATGGAACATCCGGAATTGAGTAACGAATGGCGACAATATCGTTTAAACGCGGTTACTTCACTTGTAAATGAGTTATCGGAAATAGCACACCAAAATCATAAAAGACTATCTGCCGCTGTTTTTCCATTCCCCGAAATGTCAAGGATGATGGTTAAACAAGATTGGAGTTCATGGAAACTGGACCTGGTGTTGCCGATGCTCTATCACAATTTTTACAACCAAAATATTAATTGGATAGGTTTTAGTATGGAACAAGCTGTAAAAGAAGTTGATGGAAGATTCCCGATTTATGCAGGTTTGTTTATTCCATCATTATCGCCGGAAGAATTAAAAGAAGCAATTCTTATTTCGAAAAAAGCCAATGCTGCTGGAGTTTCATTTTTTGAAATGAATTCGTTAAACGAAGAGCACTTAAAAATCATTAAACTCCTTGACAAATCATTTAATCCTTAATAGAATATTTTGCTGTTTATTTTTTTGATTATTATCTTATAAAAATGTATTATCACCTTTAAATCCATTGATTTATTTCAATGGGTTCGGACATTAAATGCGCCGAATTTTATTTCTTAAAAATAGCTATTCTCTAAGATCTTTTATTAAATTTGCTTTTCAAAGTAAACTATTCATGCAAGTGATTATTTTACTCAAAATTAAAAAGGAGGTATTCTATGTCATTGACTTGCAAAATTGGTATACATAAATGGGAAGGTTGCACATGTTCAAATTGTGGTGAAACCAGAGATGAGCATCACACGTACACAACTGATTGTGGAACATGTTCAAAATGTGGAAAAGTCCATGATGAACTGCACGATTGGTCAAAAGACTGTGAAAAATGTTCGAAATGTGGTAAAACCCTTACCGATCATCACAATTGGTTAACCGATTGCGAGAAATGTTCAAAATGCGGGAAAATACGCCCCAATCACCATCATTTTGTAAATGGAATTTGCAGTATTTGCGGTCAAGGAACTTTTGTTGATGAGCGTGATGGTAAAACCTATAAAGTGATAAAAATAGGATCTCAAATAATGATGGAAGAGAATCTTGCCTTTAAACCAGTTGACGGCAAATTTTGGTCATACGATGATAATGATGCAAATATTTTTAAGTACGGATATCTTTACGACTGGGAAACCGCAAAAACATTGGCCCCCAAAGGCTGGCATTTACCAACCAAAGCAGAATGGGAAACTTTGTATAAGCAATTAGGTGGTAATGCCAGTACTGCTTACGAACATGCAAAAGTTGGTGGAATCAGCGGTTTTAACGGCGTATTGGGTGGATGGCGATATGTTCATGGCGAGTTTAATAGTGTTGGTGCCAGTGGTTATTTCTGGAGTAAAACCGATGAAGGCGACGATCAGGCAGTATTCTTCAAGCTTGGAGCTTATAGCAAACATGCCGAAATGGGAAAAGGAAAGCGTGGTGTTGGTATGAGTGTAAGGCTTTTTCGCGATTAAAACCTTTTGGATTAAACAATAAATTATCATTTATATATCTAAATGCCCTGAAAACAGGGCATTTTTTTTGACCCAAATTTGCAAAACCGCCTCAATTTTTAACAAAATCTAATTTATTTAGAAAAAAAATCTAAGATTTTGATCCACCCTATTATTTTTTTGCAGTATATTTGTGATATCATAATAATATCATATAAATATCATTGTCATGAAAACTGAAAAAAATTTTAACCCTGTAGGTGGTTACACTTTTGTAGCCATTATGTTTGTTATTATAGTTGCGCTTATTATCCTCTTCTCAAATGTTTCGCAGGCTATGCAAGACGGTGTGGCGTTGCAGCTCATTTATGTCTTTAGTATTTTCATTTGTGCTGCACTTACTGTTTTTATGTTAAGTGGATTGGTAGTTATTAGTCCAAATAGTTCCAAAGTTTTAGTTTTGTTTGGAGCATATAAAGGCAGCGTTAAGCAAAATGGATTATTTTGGGTCAATCCGTTTTTTAGAAAAATCACATTGTCGCTTAGAGCCCGGAACTTTGAAAGTGAAAAAATAAAAGTTAACGATAAGATGGGAAATCCCATTCTGATAAGCGTAATATTAGTCTGGCGGGTAAATGATACCTTTAAAGCAACATTCGAAGTAGATAGTTACGAAAGTTTTGTGCGCATTCAAACCGATTCAGCGGTTAGAAAACTTGCCGGTTCATTTCCCTATGATCATTTCGAAGATGAAAGGGCATCAATTACTTTGAGTACCAATTTCGATGATATTAATTAAGCACTTGAACACGAAATTTCGGAAAGGCTTCAAATTGCTGGTCTTCAAGTAATAGAATCAAGGATTGGATATTTGGCTTATGCTCCTGAAATTGCTCATTCTATGTTGCGAAGACAACAAGCTTCTGCTGTAGTTGCTGCCCGTCATAAAATTGTTGAAGGAGCTGTTGGTATGGTAGAAAGTGCGTTGAACCTGTTATCCAGTAAAAAAATTATTGAATTGGACGAAGATAAAAAGGCTGCTATGGTAAGTAATTTAATGGTAGTTCTTTGTGGCGATAATGTGGTAGAACCCGTAATAAATACAGGAACCTTACATCAATAAATTATGGGAGAGAAAAAGTCATTTGCATTAAGGATTGATTCAGAAACCATGAAAGCAATTGAGAAGTGGGCTGCTGACGAATTCAGGAGTGTTAACGGACAAATTGAGTGGATGTTGAATAAAAGCCTTAAAGATGCTGGCAGGCTGAAACCCAAGGCTGACAAAAAGGAAGATTTTAATGGTACACAAGCCGATTAATAATCTGCTTTGTTAGATTTTGAAATTCTTGGGATATAATTTGCAATATGCAATGCAAATGCTTTTACTTTGATAATAGTCAAATCATAAATATCCTTTTAATTAAAAGTAGTGAATAATTTAATAAATCCGGAAATGAAAAAAGCAATATTATTTTTAGTCGTAACCTTCGTATCATTTGTTGCGTATTCGCAGGAAATCAGCGGAGACTGGAATGGAATACTTAAAGTTCAGGGAACACAATTGAGATTGGTATTTCATATTACCAAAACCGACAGTGGATATGTTTCCACCATGGACAGCCCTGATCAAAAAGCTTTTGGAATACCTGTTACTTCAACAAAATTTGAAAATTCTATTTTAACCATCGAAATTACAAATCCCAAAATTGAATATTCAGGCAAATTGGATTTGGAAAACAACATTGTAGGTACTTTTAAACAATCGGGTATGGTTCTTCCAATGGACCTTTCCAAAGAGAAAAAGGAGAAGGAAATTATCAAACGGGAACAAGAACCAACAATGCCCTATCCATATTATACAGAAGAGGTTAAGTTTGAAAATAAAAAAGACAGTATTACGCTTGCAGGAACATTAACATTACCAACAAAAGATGGAGTTTATCCTGTTGTGGTAATGATTACCGGAAGTGGTCCACAAAACAGAGATGAAGAATTGATGGGACACAAGCCATTTTTAATTATTGCCGATTACCTGACCAGAAAAGGAATTGCCGTTTTGCGATATGATGATAGAGGAACGGCAGAATCTCAGGGAAAATTTGGTACTGCAACAACCAAGGATTTTGCTTCAGATGTAAAAGCCGCAGTCAGTTTTCTAAAAACCAGGAAAGAAATCAATAAAAAGCAAATTGGTTTAATTGGTCATAGCGAAGGTGGAATTATTGCACCTATGGTTGCTGCAACATCTAAAGATATTAGTTTTATTATCTTATTGGCAGGCACAGGAATTCCAGGTAATGAATTGCTGTTGCTACAACAAGAATTGATAGGAAGAGCTTCTGGAGCAACCGAAGAGGAATTAAAAAATTCGAAAGAAATTAACCAGGGCTTATTTAAAATTATTCTTAAATCCAATAATACTGATAGCTTAAAAACCTTGCTGACTGCCTATATCAACAAATCCATCAAAGATTTACCAGAATCAAAAAGACCAAAAGATGCAGATATACCTGACATGGTAAATCAGCAGGTTGTGCAAATAACAAGCCCTTGGATGCTGTATTTTATCAAATATAATCCATTTCTTATTTTAAAAGACGTAAAATGCCCGGTCTTAGCGTTAAATGGATCGAAAGATTTACAGGTTCCGTCCAAAGTCAATCTGGAGGCAATTCAAAAAGGATTGCAAAAAGGAGGTAATAAAAAAGTGACGATAAAAGAATTACCGGGCTTAAACCATCTTTTTCAGGAATGTACTACTGGTTCACCAAGTGAGTATGCCAATATTGAACAAACTTTTTCTCCTGTGGCATTGAATGAAATTTCGAGCTGGATACTTAAGTTGGTAAAATCTAAAAAATAAGAAAACAAAGACTTTAATTTTATCAGCATTAAAACTATTGAATTTCAATTTTAGATTAATTGTAGAATGCGGATTCTAATTGCTCCTGATTCATTCAAGGAGTGCCTCACAGCAACAGAAGTTGCTAAAAATATAGCTTTGGGCATTTTACAGGTAATGCCCGAAGCAACTATTACCTGCATTCCCATCGCTGATGGTGGTGAAGGAACTGTTGAAGCCATTACCACTGCTACAAATGGCAAAATTATTCCAATCGATACGTTGGATGCATTGATGCGTCCAATTTCTTCATTTTATGGAATTACAGGTGATGGAAAAACTGCAATAATTGAAATGGCCGCAGCATCCGGCTTAGGCCTTATCAAAACATCTGAAAGAAATCCATTAAAAACTTCAACTTTTGGCACCGGAATGTTGATTAAGTCTGTTATGGAGAAAGGCTACACCAGTATCATTCTTGGAATAGGCGGAAGTGCAACCAACGATGGAGGAATGGGAATGGCACGGGCATTAGGTTACCGCTTTCTTAATAAGCAAAATCAGGAAATAGGCGAAGGTGGTGGAAGTTTGTATTCTTTGGCCTTTATTGATTCATCAAAGGTAGATCCACTCTTAAAAAATACCGTAATTACTGTTGCTTGCGATGTTACCAATCCTTTGTGCGGACCAAATGGTGCATCCGCTATTTATGGACCACAAAAAAGTGCAAGTCCTGAAATGGTTAAAATCCTTGATGAAAATTTGATGCATTTTTCCAAAATCATTATTGAACAATTGGGCAAAGACATTGCCAATATTCCTGGAGCTGGCGCTGCTGGTGGTTTGGGTGCAGGAATGCTTGCTTTTACAAACGCTTCATTAAGCCCGGGTTTTGAAATTGTAAAAACCATTACCAATCTTGAGAAACACATTCAGCAAGCAGATTTAATTTTTACGGCAGAAGGTAAAATTGATTATCAAACCCAATTTGGCAAAACGCCTTTTGGTGTAGCGCAGCTGGCCTTTAAATATCAAAAACCAGTAATCGCTTTATGCGGAATTATTGGCCAAGGAGCGAATATCTTGTATGAAAAAGGTATTTCCAGCATATTTGCTATTGCTGATAAGCCCATGAGTGTTGAAGAATCGGTTCGAAATGCAGCTGTGCTTCTTCAGAATACAAGTGAACGTATAATCAGGTTAATTCAAAGTAAAAGCAAGCTTATCAATTAATAACATTAGGGCGCAAGATTGATAATTTATAGTTGACTCAATTTATGCATCAAATGCCAGGATTGCTTTTAGGTATTTTCACGGACCAACCTCTTTCCGGCTTTTCAAAATCGCAATTGTACTTTTCAAACAATACTTTTAAATCGTCATAATTTTTATCTGAAACAAGCCTGTCTCTCACTTTTTTGAAATATAATATCAAATCTGCCATTGGTGATTGATATTCATGATATAGGATAATACCTGTAAGCTCATCAATACAATAAAACTCATCAAGCATATCTAAATCTTTTTCTACTTCTATGTCAAATTCGAGAAGGCCAGAATTAAGGATCATTTCAAATGCTTTAAAAGACAAACGGAATGAACTATGTTTGCAAATATTAAAAATGACCAGTGTCCGGAGCCAAAACCAATATGATTCAAATATTGAATCGCCATATCTACTACGAATGGTATATCGTACCCAAAATTCGATTTCTTCAGGTGCAAGCCATTCGCTCATTGCTTTACCCGTTTCTAAATAGATTTGATCTCCGCTGAATTCAAATTCCAATTTATTAACTACGGTATACGAAAAAAGCCATTCAGCAAGAGTTTCAAGATATTTCTCCATTGTAAACCCTACATCGCTAAACCTTTTTTGGTATTTTTTATAAACAGCTATACTGATTTCGGGCCTTGAAAAAATAACCATGTAATTGTACAACTCAAAGAAATTTGTTTTTGGAAAGTTCTGTATTATAATGGTTTCAAATTCTTTAGGAGCAAAGTTCCAGGTATTCTCAACAATCTCAATAAAGCAAAATTTTTCAATGATACTTTTACAGTCGATGACGGTGTTTATATCTTTTGCAACAAAATCAGTATTGGCAATATATTGCATATAATACTCCTTAAGCGCTTTCCATGTTTCGAATGTTTTAGAGGCATGTTTTTCAATATCTAAAACCATGGTTTTTGCATGCCATGTATTACCAGAAAAATTTTCAGGTAATTCATCAGGTTTGTCAACACCTCTAAGTTGGGATATGTATTTTAAACAATTCATTGAAATTGAGTACTTAACCTAGTTATTAAATAAATTCTTAGCTGAAACATTGGCTTTTTCAATTTCTTCCACACTGAAAACTTGTTTGGTTTTGTATCCAAAAATGCCTGCCACAATATTCGAGGGAAACATTTGCATGGCATTGTTATACTCCGTTACAGCTGAATTATAGAAACGACGGCTTGCAGCAATTTGATCTTCTGTTTCGTTCCAGGCTGCTTGTAATTGAATGAAATTATTACTTGATTTTAATTCGGGATAATTTTCGGCCATCAACAATAGGTTACCGACTGTTTTTGTTGCAGCTGCATTGATGTTTTCCATTTGGGTAATATCCATTTTACCACCAGTGGATTGCGTTCGTAACTCAGCCAAATGGTTGAACACATCTTTTTCGTGCGACAGGTAAACTTTACAAGTGTCAACCAGGTTTGGAATGAGGTCGAAACGCTTTTTCAACATCGCATCCACGCTACCTTCGGCATTGGCAATCTGATTTTTTCTATTAACCAAGGAGTTGTAGGTAAGAATGAAAACCAAAACTATAAATACCAAAAGTGCGATGATAATAAAGAATATAGAACCCATAACGTGAAGCATTAAGTCAGTGATTAATTTGTTTTATAAGGAATTGATGGCATTATGAATAAGACCGTTTAAAATTATAAAATTAAATCAAATAAATAATTAATTTAGGGTTATATATCTTTCAATCCAAAACTTCAAATCTATGGAAACCAACTTAAAATATAAAAATCACTTCGATAGACAATTGGCTTTTAATATGATTGACATTGAAGCTACACGAAGAAAAATCATAAATAAAGTGATTGTTGCCAAACTACTTAATATAGCAACTGTTACGGTATTTCTAAGCATTTTTATGGGTTTTTTAAATGCTTTTCCATTCGAAGAGTTTGGAATGGCGTTTATTACATATGTTTTTCAGGGCTTTTTTTATTTGGTATTAATCATTGTAGTGTTTGGTATTTTGCAAAAAGCGATACAATATATTTTAGAGATAAGAGGGGCAAAAGAATTGCTTGAAAATAAAACAAGAATCTATGTTTATACTGCAATTGCAAGTATAATTACTATTTCGATTGCCTCTGTAATAGGGCATTTTTACCTAGGTGTTGTATTTGGGACTGTTATGTTTTTTGTGAGATATATACTTGCATTTGCAGCACTTTTATTTCTTGCATTTCTAAGTTATGCGTTTGGTTCTTTCGAAAAGGAATTTATCCAAAACTTCAAATCGGAGATATTACCTAAAATTCTGGCTTTTTTTAATCCTGCTATAAAATTCGATCCAAATAATTTTATCAAACAAGCCAGTTTTGACGAAAGTTGTTTGTTCAGGCACATGGAAATTTATTCTTACAATGGTTCCGATGGCGTTATGGGCAGTTATGGCGAAGGTAATTTCGAATTTAGTCAATTGGTGGTAATGCAAAGAACAACCTCCAGCTCAGGAGGAAAAACCGAAACAAAAATATCGGAACTTTTCAAAGGACTTTTCTATGTCGCCGATTTTAACAAAACCTTTTCGGGAAGGACCGTTATTTTTCCCGATTATGCACGGCAAGTATTGGGAATGCAATTTGGCGAAATGTTGAACCGTACATTTGAATTTGACAATACCCATTTGGTTACGCTCGAAGATACCGAATTTGAAAAGCAATTTGCCGTTTATTCTACCGATCAGGTTGAGGCACGATATATTTTATCGCCATTCATGATTGAACGGATAAAAACTATTAAATCGAAACTGGAAAAGGATACTTACTTTTCATTCATCAATAATAAGCTATACATTGCAGTTCCAAGCGATTCTGATTCATTGACTCCCTTCATTTTTCATGATATGACCAATTTCGAAACCATTGAACCTATTTACCAGATTATTGGTACTTTGCTCGATATCTCGAAAGATTTACAGTTGAATACGAGGATTTGGGGGAAAGTTTAAATAGTAGTAAAAAACTAACACAAGGATCCGTTCTGATGCAATTTATTCAAATAACAAATAGTCTTTATTTTTAGAAATTTGCTTTTCAGTTAGCCAAACCTCAAAGTTTAGATCTTGGCATTTAAAAAAAACCTCAATGCAATTTCTTCCTCTTAATCAAATAAGGGATAAGTACTTCGGTAAAATCGCCTTTGATATCGGCTTCGATAAAATCGATTTGATATTGTGCACATTTTAATTTCAATTGATCGAAAAGTTCCGCGGATTGTTTTTGGAAAATTTCGCGTACATCGTTCGGGTTTAATTTGATGGATTTACCCGATTCCAAATCAATAAATTTATAAGGCCGGTTCTGGTATTTAAAATCCACTTCGTGTTGTTTGTCAACCACATGAAAAAGGATTATTTCGTGCTTATTGTGCCGCAAATGCTGAAGTGCTGAAAATATGCCATCAATATTCATATCACTTATCATATCACTAAAAATAATAACGAGTGAACGTTTATGGATTTGCTCAGCAATGGTATGTAAAACAGAAGCAATGGAGGTATTCTTTTTTAATACGTATTCATCGCGATTCAGCAGTCTGCTTAATTCCGAGTATAGTCTTTTTGCGTGGGTTGAAGATAGACGGGCATCGGTATGCAACTCAATATTATCCGAAAAAAAACTCAAACCAACTGCATCCCGCTGTTTATTAAGTAAATAGATAAGAGCAGCAGAAAGTAGAACAGAAAAACTAAGTTTGTTTTGAGTAAAATGCTGACCATAAGGAAATAGCATCGAAGATGAGGTATCGATCAGGATTTGGCTTCTCAGGTTAGTCTCTTCTTCATAGCGTTTTACAAAAAGTTTATCGCTACGGGCGTATAATTTCCAATCGATATGTCTGGTGGGTTCGCCTTTGTTGTATAAACGGTGCTCGGCAAATTCTACTGAAAAACCATGGAAAGGGCTTTTGTGCAAACCGGTTATAAAACCTTCAACCACCTGTTTGGCAAGGAATTCCAAGTTGTTGAACTGCTGAAAATCTTGTATTTCAATGGTGTTTTTCAATTGAGAGTAGTTTTAACAAGCAGCTCGTGATAAAATATCCGGCAAGTTTATTAGATAAACTTGCCGGAATTATAACTTATGTAAATAATATTCAGAAGCTTATAAAAGCGCATCCAATTTGGCTGTCAATACCTTTTTAGGTACTGCACCAACTTGTTTGTCAACATCTTTACCATTTTTAAAGAATAAAATGGTTGGGATATTTCTTATTCCAAAACGTTGAGAAATTCCAGGATTGCTGTCTACATCCACTTTTACCATAATTGCTTTTCCATCATAATCATCGCCAAGTTCTTTTACAATTGGACCGATCATCCGGCAAGGGCCACACCATTCTGCCCAAAAATCAACAAGTACAGGTTTATCTGAATTAATTACTATTTCGTCGAAATTAGCATCTGTTCCTTCAATTACCATAGCTTTATTTTTTATAATTGATTAAAATATTATTTTGCAAAAATAAACATTTCAATTTAAATAAGAATCATTCTAAATAATAAATTCAATCTTATTTCGAATTTAATAATTTGCTATTTACTAATCCTGTAAATTTAAATTAACTAAAATATTTTATACTCCAGTTCTGGTTTTTGATCCAAATAATTAACCAATTCTTTGGAAATGTTTACCTTATGTGTTCTTGAAAACATTTGAACCCAAACTTTGGTATTTGGTTCATAAATCAAAAACTTGAGCATGGCGTTTCCTTTGTTCGATTCGGCAAGTTCTTGAACTTCAGATATTAACTTATCCGAAAGTTGATCAACCTGAATTTTAATTGCAATGCTGTTAAACACTTTATCTTTAATTTCGGACAACATATTGATATTGCTAGGTTTAAATTCTAAATCGCCATCTGGCTTGTTAAATCTATACTGTACTTTACCCTTTATAACCAATTGGTATCCAACAGTAAAGTATTTTTTCTGATCGAGGTAATCGTTACCAAAAAAGGTAATTTTATGCGAATCGGTATAATCTTCAATGGTTATTGAGCCAAACGGATTTCCTGTTTTTGTGGTTCTGTTTTCAATTGCTGTTACTATTCCTGCTATTTTCAATTCTTTTCCGAACAGCGATTTTAAATCATCCAATTCCGAAAGGTTACAGTTACAATAGGATTGAATTTCAAGCTTATAATCGTCAAGCGGATGGGCAGAAAGGTAGATGCCAATGAGTTCCTTTTCACGGTTCAATTTTTCAATCATATCCCACTCGGCACAAACTGGAATATCAGGCTTTTTGATTTCAATTTTATTTGCGCCTCCAAACAAGGATTGCTGCGATAAATCAACTTCGCCTTTTAGCTTGTTGGCATATTTAATCAATTCCTCAATAAATGAGCCGTTGCCATTAACCGACTCAAAAAACTGGCTTCGCTTTGTGCCTTCAAAACTATCGAAAGCACCAGCTATGGCCAAAGCTTCAAAGTTTTTCTTGTTTACCGATTGAAGGCTTACCCGTTCCGCAAAATTAAAAATATCCTTAAATGGGCCATTGGCTTCACGCTCGTTAATGATTTGTTCCACAGCAGCTTCGCCCACACCTTTGATGGCTGCCATTCCAAATCGGATTCCACCTTTGCGGTTCACTGCAAATTTTCCACGGCTTTCGTTCACGTCCGGACCAAGCAGGGCTGCACCCATTCTTTTGCACTCATCCATGAAAATACTAATCTTATCCACGTTTGATAGGTTCCGGCTAAGCACCGCAGCCATAAACTCGGCAGGATAATGTGTTTTTAAGTAGGCTGTTTGATAGGCCAAATAAGCGTAACAAGTAGAATGTGATTTGTTAAAAGCATATTGTGCAAAGGCCTCCCAGTCTTTCCAGATTTTTTCAACGATTTCTCTTTTATGTCCGTTTTTTTCGCAACCTTCCACAAATTTGCTCTTCAAGTCGTCCATCATTGACTTGATTTTTTTACCCATTGCTTTACGCAGCGAATCGGCCTGACCTTTGGTAAAACCGGCCAGTTTTTGCGAAAGTAACATCACCTGTTCCTGATACACCGTGATACCGTATGTTTCCTTTAAGTACTCTTCCATTTCGGGCAAATCGTACTTAATTACTTCGCGGCCATTTTTACGGTTTACGAAACTAGGGATATATTCCATCGGACCCGGGCGGTACAAGGCATTCATAGCAATTAAGTCTTCAAAACGATTGGGTTTTAAAGCTTTAAGGTGTTTTTTCATTCCATCGGACTCGAATTGAAACAACGCTGTAGTTTCACCCCGTGCAAATAATTCGTAAGTTTCTTTATCATTGAGGTCAACGTTGTCAATGTCAAGATCTATTCCCTTAGAAATTTTAACATTTTCAACAGCATCTTTTATAATAGAAAGCGTTTTTAATCCTAGAAAGTCCATCTTTAGCATTCCAACCGATTCTACATGCTTTCCATCGTATTGGGTAACGTATAAAGGCGAATCTTTTGCAACGCTAAGTGGCAGATATTCAATCAAATCCTCTTTCCCGATAATAACACCACAAGCATGAACGCCTGTTCCGCGAATAGAACCTTCTAAATTTTCGGCAAATTTGAGGGTTTTCATCACCAGCTCAGTGCCTTTTTTACGTTCAGTTTCTAGCTCGTGAACTTCTTTGTAGGCCATTTCCAAAGTAATACCCGGTCTGGTTGGAACCATTTTGGCAATACGATCCGCATCCGACAAGGGTAGCTTTTGAACCCTGGCCACATCGCGGATGGCCATTTTAGCGGCCATTGTACCAAAAGTAATGATGGCTGCAACCCGATCTTTTCCGTATTTCTCTGTTACCCAATTGAGTACACGTTCACGACCGTCCTCGTCAAAGTCAATATCTATATCGGGCATTGACACACGATCAGGATTCAGGAACCGCTCAAAAAGCAGATTGTACGCGAGTGGGTCAATATTGGTAATTTTTAAAGAATAGGCAACTACTGATCCTGCGGCTGAACCACGTCCGGGGCCAACGGCAACGCCCAAATCACGGGCAGCTTTCAAAAAATCCCAAACAATGAGGAAATAGCCGGGGAATCCCATTTTTTTAATGGTCGCTAATTCAAAATCAACACGTTCTTTTATGTCTCCTTCCACTTTGCCATATCGCTCTTTGGCTCCTTGGTAGGTGATATGCGCCAGATACTCGTCCTCGTTGGTAAAACCTTCGGGCATTTTAAAATCGGGCATAATTGGATCACGGTCGAGCGAGTATTCTTCAATCTTGTCTGCAATTTCAGCAGTATTTTCAAGAATATCAGGTACATCGGCAAACAACAGCGACATTTCCTTTTTGGTCTTAAAAAACTCTTGGCCGGAATATCGCATACGGTTCGGATCGTCTTTGTCTTTTCCTGTGTTTAGGCAAATGAGGATATCGTGGGCTTCGGCATCTTCGGCATTTACAAAATGTACATCATTGGTAGCTATGCATTTAACGCCAAATTCCTTGCCCAATTCAAGCACTTTGGCATTTACCAATTGTTGCTTGGCAAATGTATCGCTATCAATCTGTGGGTTTCCTGTTTTATGTCGTTGAAGTTCAAGGTAAAAATCATCGCCAAAAGCTTCTTTAAATTGCTTGATGGTGGCTGTGGCTTCCTCAATTTGGCCTTTGCGGATAAGTTCAGGAATTTCGCCTCCAAGGCATGATGACGAAATGATTAATCCTTCTTTGTATTTGAATAAAAGTTCCTTATCAATACGTGGTTTGTAGTAATATCCATGAAGCCACGCATGCGAAACTAGTTTTATTAAATTATGATAACCGACAAGATTTTTGGCTAATATAATAAGATGATTGCGCTCTCTATCTATTTTTTCGGTTTTTGAAGTATAAAGTCCTTTCGCAACATAAGCTTCAACACCTAAAATTGCTTTAATACCTTCTTTTTTTGCCGCACTATGAAATGATTTAGCCCCAAACATATTACCATGATCTGTAATTGCAACAGCTTTCATCCCATCAGCTTTGGCTTTTTTTATCAGGCTATATATATTTGATGCGCCATCTAAGATTGAATATTGGGTATGAACATGCAAATGGACAAAATCTCTCATTTCTCTTTACTCTCTGATTATATGATAATTATCTCGACTAGTAGGGTGTTTTTAACTGTATGTAAAATTACGGAATTCAGCCTTCATAAACTTGATTTGTTAATAATTAATTAATAAGACTTGTATGTTTTTGAGAATCATAGGCAATAGAAACGAATTGAATAATGATTGTTGATTATTGCAATTATAGAATCCGTATATTGAAATAAAATTAAAGAAGGAGTTAAAGTTGAGTATAATTATCTCCGCTGTCCTCTTATACCCCCAGATGTATTTGCTTATAAGGCAGTTCGCCAACATAATGTATTTCTAGCTCAATTTTTTTTGCAGAATCCTAACTATTCCAATGGCTTTCTTGCATTGTTTTAACTGAAAACTTTTTTTCTCACAATAGCCACCTTCGCCTTCTGCTAACGACTTCATATTGGCAGAATCATTCAGGGTTTGCTCTGCATAGATAAATTGTATGCGCCGCACAAAAAAAAAGGCCGGAATTACCGGCCTCTTCAAATTTATTAATTATCGATTAAACTGAACCCACCAAAACAATAATCCGGTTATTTAAAACCTCAACTACTCCTTCAGAAACATCAAATAATTGAATATCATTATTCATATCAATTACTTTAATTTGACCTTTTTCGAGTGTGGAAATTAAAGGGGCATGGTTTTTAAGTATTCCAAAAGAACCTGAAGAACCAGGTAGTTTAACCAGTTTAATTTCGCCAGAATATATTTTCTTATCTGGAGTTAGTATATCAAGTTCCATAAATATTATTTATTATTCTGCACTTTGAGCCAATAACTTTTCACCTTTTTCAATTGCTTGTTCAATTGTTCCAACAAGATTAAAAGCTGCTTCAGGATATTTATCCACCTCGCCATCCATAATCATATTAAAACCTTTAATGGTGTCTTCAATTGAAACCAATGCACCTTTTAATCCGGTAAATTGTTCAGCTACATGAAATGGCTGCGAAAGAAAACGTTGCACCCTTCGTGCCCTGTGCACTACAAGTTTATCTTCTTCACTTAGTTCTTCCATACCCAAAATAGCAATGATATCTTGCAAAGCTTTGTATCGCTGAAGGATTTCCTTAACCCTCTGAGCAGTATTGTAATGTGCTTCACCAACAATTTCAGGAGATAATATTCTTGATGTTGAATCTAAAGGGTCAACAGCAGGATAAATTCCAAGTTCAGAGATTTTACGGTTTAACACAGTAGTTGCGTCGAGGTGGGCAAATGTAGTTGCCGGTGCTGGGTCTGTTAAATCGTCGGCAGGAACATATACTGCTTGCACTGAAGTAATAGAACCTGTACTGGTTGAAGCAATTCGTTCCTGTAATTCACCCATTTCGGTAGATAAAGTCGGTTGATAACCCACAGCTGAAGGCATCCTTCCTAACAATGCCGAAACCTCAGAACCTGCCTGGGTAAAACGGAAAATATTATCAACGAAAAGTAAAATATCATTTCCTTTACCAGTTGCGCTATCACCATCTCTAAAGTACTCAGCAACAGCCAATCCTGAAAGAGCTACTCTGGCACGCGCTCCGGGTGGTTCGTTCATTTGTCCGAAAACCATGGTAACTTTTGATTCTTTCAAAGCGTTGATATCCACTTTGCTCAAATCCCAACCCCCATTTTCCATGTCCTTTAAAAATTCTTCGCCATAGGTCATAACTCCTGATTCAAGCATTTCTCTCAAAAGGTCATTTCCTTCACGGGTTCTTTCACCTACACCCGAAAAGACTGACAACCCGGAGTATGCTTTGGCAATGTTATTAATCAATTCCATGATAATAACAGTTTTACCAACTCCTGCTCCACCAAAAAGACCAACTTTTCCTCCTTTTGAATAAGGTTCAATCAAATCTATAACCTTAATACCTGTATAAAGTATTTCAGATTCGGTAGAAAGTTTACTGAATTTTGGTGGATCTTTATGTATCGGATAACCATCTTTTTTGGGAATCGAACCAATTCCATCTATTGTATCACCCACAACATTAAGTAAACGTCCTTTAATAGCTTCACCAATCGGCATTTTAATTGCTGCTCCGGTTGAATAAACAGGCATACCTCTATGCAGGCCGTCAGTAGCATCCATGGCAATTGTCCGTACAGTATCTTCACCAATGTGCTGTTCTACCTCCAAAATTAACACCGTGCCGTCTTCTCTTTTTATTTCGAGGGCGTCATATATTTCGGGCAATGTTCCACCTGATTTTTCAAAACTTACATCAATAACAGGCCCAATAACCTGTATAATTTCTCCAATATTCTGGGACATGAATTATGTTTTTATTATACATTTGATAATGATTACAAATGTAGTATATTTTCCTTTTTAAACAATTTTCATCTGACTTTTTTTGTTTGAAAATGATTCACTTTTATTCTTTGATAAGTTTTAAAATTGTGATTTTTTAGTGCAGTCTATCAAAATTATAATTGATTGATAAACAAATTCTTTGAAAGGCATTAAAATTATCCAAATTCTGAAGAAGTGTAGTTGATGAAAATTAAAATTTCTAATAAGTTATAAGAATATATTCATTTCAAAACAGTATTTTTGAAGTCTCTATTCGGCAATAAATTAAATGTTTTTCAAAAAACCTTTTATTTACAAAACAATTGTACCTGTAGTTTTGGTTTTAAGCATACTTGCCTTGTTATCAGGTGAGGATTGGCTATTATATCGTGTAAATATTTTATTTGGATTTCATCTGGGAACAATAATTGGTTGGATTGGATTAATTGCCTGTTCTTTAATTTCTCTTAAGTTAAATAGAAACTACAAAAAATTGCGGTTTGTTTCTTCTTTTTCTTTCTATATTTCAATTTTTTGGTTAATTATTACTTATCTACTTGCGGATAAGCATAATCTGATCTTTGTTGACAAAATGAGTTTTTCGTTTATTGCATGGATTATCATATCAGGGTTTCCACTTTTAATTTTTGCAATAAGTATTATCAGTCATTTAAGTATGAGGATATCGGAATATAGATCAAGAAAGAATTAAGCCCTTCGTAACAAGCTTTTTCAGAACATTTGTATTCAAGAACTTTAAAAATTAAAGATCAGAACATAACAAATAATTGCTAATTATCAAAATATCAACATTCTAGACTTTTTACAGGCTAACAGTAATTACAAGTAAACTACTTTTTAATCGAATCGCCCTCACCACTGGTTGAGGTCTCAGCCATTTTTTTACCTGCAGTACCAATTACGGAATCCAGCATTCTAAAAAGAAAGTCAACACTATAGCCAGCTAAAAATGCAACGGCAAGCGGCGAAAGTGACTCCACAACACCAAATGATTTGCCTTGTAAATCGCCCCAAAGAAATCCAATAACCAAACCAGCAAGTGCTCCAAGATTTATTCGCAAACCATATTTTATATTTGAAGTTGGTGTATAAGTTATCGATCTGCTTTCACTGGCAAGCTCCCTGAGTACAAAAGCTATTCCACCAAGGAATCCATAAAGTAATGGTAATATGTATTGATTTAAAACAATGGCAAGACTTTTTGCTTTTTGTATAATTACAATATTGTTCAAACTTCCATTATTAGCACCGTCAGGCGTTCCGTCAGGATTGTCAGATTGAACCGCCTTAATTTTGGTGGTAATTTCATGTGTGCTTGAAGAGTAGATATTCACTGTAAAATTAAGCCAATCATCTAATAATTGAATACCTGTTTGAACCTCATCTGTCAACTCATCGAGTTCATTTTCAAGGTTGCTTTTTTCCGTGCTTGATGATTTATCTTCAGGATTTGAGGAAGTTATAATTATCAAGGATTGCATACGTTGTCCAATTTCCAATATGCGTGTGTTGTCTGAATTATATTTTGCCAATAAAGCAGTTCCAATCAAAGAATAAATCTGCAAAGCAAGCATTATAAGCATTGCGATTAGAGCGAACCGTCGATAAAAAGAAACAGATCTTTCTACAAGCGATTTCTTTGTTCTTCCCAAGAACTTGTTAATCTTGCTGATTCGTTGATCTTTTGGTACACTTGCTGCCCTTAAACTGTCAATAGATACAGGTAGAATGGCCTTAGACAATGTTTGAAAAGCTATCCAAAAATCAATTTCTTCTTCCTCGAACCAATCACCTGATTGTTCATTCTTTTTAGCGGTAACTATTGCTTTAATATATTTAGGATCAATGCTTATACCATATTCCGAGGCATGCGACAGCAATATTTCAGCATCAACTAGTGCGTCACGCAGAAAAGCAGTGCTTTTTAAGCCAGGTTCTTTTTTTTCCATTGCTTTGATATTCTATGATTAAAATGCTAAATATACTGTAAATTTATAATATTTATATTAAAAATTGACAAAATGCTCAATTTTATTAAGCACATTTTAAAACGTAATGTGTACAAAATAACACACTTAAATTCTGATATAAAGCTAAAATTCCATAAAAAAAACGGAAATCACTTTTCAACTAAAAGTGATTTCCGCTCAATTATCTACTTGGTATTTATATTTTTCTATCCAACTTATATTATTTAAGATTTATCCAAAATACTTGCTTATTTCTGTACGAAAGTAAATTACGATCAGCATATGCTTCAATTTGAACTTTCCACCAACCTTGTTTCAATTCTCCCCGACCCGTTGAAATTGTATATGCTTTAGGTCCTTTTATTGATGCGCTTATTTCGGAATAGAAACTATTTGTCATATAATCGCGGGTAGCTCCTTTTTTAAACCATTTAAATTCCAATTTCTGCCCATCCAATTTTCCAATGGTCCGCATATCAAAAACAACAGCAATTTCGAGATTGTTTGGCATATCAATTCCTCTTTGAGCCTGATCAATATCAATTGTATCCCCATCAGCTACCCAAACAATTTTAACAGGTTTAATTTTACTTGCTTCCTGCGCAAAAACAGAAAAATTAATAAAAAGAAGCAGTATTACTAAACAATTCAATCTTGTATTCATATTCATTGGTATTTATTCAAATCTAGGTATGCAATATTCGTACCATATCGCTAAAGTAGTACAAACTTTACATTTTATACATATTAATATCAAATAAAAGTTTCTCAATCTTGAAATACACAACTTCCGTTGCCCTTTAGGTGAAGTGTAAATATCTTATTTTCAACAAGATATTATTGATTAAAAAATATTCTTAAGTAGTTTGCAAATGAATAATTCAAATGGAAATTTTTAGATGAAATTATATTCCAGAAATCTATTTTACTGATGCAAAAGCATATTGGCCATTATTGATATCATTTACATAAAAATAAACGGTTCCATTTTGAACCTGTATTTCAGAATTAACTTGCAACCATTCTTCCTGATTATTTTTACGGTAGAATAACTTGATATTTTGCAACTTTTGAGTTCCTAAATTATCATAAAGATTCTTATCAAGTGGTAAATAAAAATATCCTCCGGCATTAAATGAATCCTTATCTGTGAATTGAATTTCCCAATATTTATCTTCGAATTTATTAAAGTTGGGATTTATTTTTTGATTTAAAGGATTTATCCAATTTTGGGTAATCCGAAAAAATATTGGTTTTTCTATCCGATTAATTGATAAACTAAAAAGCTCTGAGTTAAAATCATACGTTGACTTTTCGGTAATAACCATATATTCATCAGTAGTAGCATCAGAAACTTTTTCATCCGGATCAAGCATTACCAGATATGGTTCAAAATTCAATTCTATTGATTTAGTTACCGATTCACCATCAATAACAACAGGGAATTTGGTCATTTTCAAGTTTTTATCGAGAACACCAATTTCAAGCTTTGTTGATTTTGCAAATTTGTTAGTGTTTATAAGCCTTTGAAGAATTTCAACTTGTAAAATATATTTAAAATCCTTTTGCTCTAACGTAAATTTGTTGATCGAAAAATGAGGAAATCCCGGATTATAAATCCAAAAATCAAAAAAATCTGTTAAATCTACTAAAGAATTTCTGCTCAAAATATCCTTGAAGTCAGCTACTGATACATCTTTGAATGCATACGCTTTAAAATAATTTTTAAGGGATGAAAAAAACAAACTATCTCCCATTTGTCCTCGCAAAGTATGAGCAACATCGCCACCTTTGTTGTATACAACGCTTCCATATGTTTCGCTGTGAGGCATTCCATATAATGCCCCGAATGAATTTGGATTTAATTGTGCCCAATTTAAAACTTCAGCATGATTTTTACGTATTTGATCTTTATATGCAATTTTTCCATCTTTATACTCATAATAAATTGCCTCACAATATCTTGCCCAACCTTCGTTTAACCACATATCTTTTTCAGTTCTACAAGTTACCAGGTCACCAAACCAATGATGCGAAAGTTCATGCGCCAATGTAGATTCGCAACTTGAAGTTCCATTACAATATTTACTATATGCTATGTTTGTAGCATGTTCCATTGCTCCTTGCTCAAAAGGAGTGGAAACATATCCGATTTTATCCCAACGATAAGGCCCAAACCGGGATTCAAATGCATGGAAAAAGCTTTTTACATTTTCAAAAGTTATAATAGCTTGCTTTTCCTGATCACTATTTACATACAATTCAATCGGAATAATCCTATCAATACCTTTTACTGTATCTTTTATCACAATATAATCTCCAACAGCTACTGACGATAGATAAGTTGGAATACTTTGATTCATTTTCCAATGAAAGTTTTTTGTCTCTTCATCCTGATTATCAACCGACTGTAATAATCCAGGACAAGCTGCCTTGTATTTATTGCTGGTTTTAACATAATAGTCATAAGTAGCCCTATCGGTAAAATTGTCGATACACGGATACCACACCCGTCCATAGTTTGGAGGAGTTGCTTCCATGCCAACTCCATAATTATAAGCATAGTCCGATGCGATAAAAAAGCCACCCCAAGACTTATCATGCTTTGGAGAGCCATGGTAAAAAATACTTATTGTTACTGTATCATTTATAGCAATTTGCGAATTCAAATTGATCGACAAAACATCAGCTGTCTGACTAAATTTTAAGCTTTTATTTTTCAGTTTAATTTCATCGGTAACTAATCCTTCAAAATCGAATTTAACCAATGTTTTATTCCCAAAAACTGAAACAAAAGTGATATCGGTTCGACCGTTCAACTGTTTTGTAGATAGTTTTGACAAATCAAGATTGATAGCATAATGCAAAACATTTATCGAATCTCTGTGATTCTTTTCTTGCGATTTAGCTACAAATCCGATGAAAAACAATACAGATAATATTAAACTTTTCTTTATCGGCATAATGTATGTTTTATAATTTAAACAGGAATTGAGATAGAAATTGTGGTTCCCGATCCAAATTCAGATTGTATGTTAAGCTTTCCATTTAAGATATCAACCAGCTTGTTTACCAGTGCCAACCCAATACCAGTGCCTCTAAAAAGCTTTTTATCTCCTTCTATTTTTCGGAAAGATTCAAAAATATAAGGGAGTTTTTCTTCTTTAATTCCAATTCCGGTATCTATAATAAAAAATGTAATCCATTTATTATCATTAGAACATTTGATACAAATTTCGCCATTTTCAGTAAATTTAAAGGCATTTTCGATTAGTTGGATAAGAATTATCATTAGAAATGAAAAATCTGTATTCAACTGATAATCTGATGATAGATTATTTATTACATGAAAACGAATATCTTTCTTTACATATTTTTGACATATTTGTTGTGTTTCATAATCCAAATGTTGCAATAATTTTAACATTGAAAACTGCTTTTTGTTTATAGGTATTTGATTTGCCTGAAGCTTAGAAAACACAAGGATATTATCAATAATTTTAAGAAGATCATTAACGCTTTGACTAATTATTTCTAGATATTCTGGATTATTTGAATTATCAATAGATAAAAGTTGTGAAAAACCACTTATTGCATTGAGTGGAGTTCGAATTTCGTGCGAAATATTCTGTAGAAAATAGGTTTTGAGATTATCACTATCCTGGACTTTCAGCAATGCAGATGACAACTCCTTGGTACGTTCCTCAATTAGAAGTTCAAGCCTATTTTGATAACGAAATAATTGCTCATTTTGATTTAATATTTCCTCGGTTTGTTGTTCTTTTTGCTGAATTAAAATCCTGGCTTGTTCATTTTTAATTTCAATATCCTTCATTTGACTTTTAATCAGTATGTTCTGATTTTTTATTTTGTCTTTGGCTTTTTTAAATAAATATAACGCAATTGAAATGATTGTAAGGATAATAAAAATGAGGGCAATTACAATATATGAAGTGGTAAGTCTTTCTTCTTGAACAAGATTCTCCTGCTCAAGTTCACGATTATTCTTTTCGAGTTCAGCAATTTGATTTAAGGATTCGGTAAGTGATTTTTTGGCGGCAATTTCTTTAATTAAAACTGTATCAAGCAATTGTATATTTTGATATAATAAAGTCCTTGCTTTTGGGTAAGATTCCAATTTTGACAAAACCTCATTTACAGATTTTATCGACCGTAGTAATTTTTCCTGAACTTGATACTTATAAGCCTCTTTTCGAAATTTATCACAATAATCAAACGTTTTGGGGATATCTTTCTGCTCATAATTAATAAGTACAAGATATTTATAGATTTCGGGAATAACCCTTTCCATATTACATTCCTCGAATTCTTTTACGGCCTCATTAAAACAAATTTCAGATTCATGAAAATCTTTGGTGTCATATTTTAATTCACCTCGAGTAAAATGACACATTCCAATTAATTTCTGGATATTGTAATTTCTGCTAAAAACCAAGGCCTGATCTATCGCTTTACTTGCTTTATCAAATTCTTTCATTGTTAGATTTACATTGCCAATATTTAATAAACCAACAACTATATTGACACTATCATTCTGAATTAAAGCATTTTCATAAGCCTGATTGTAATATTTCAAAGCCAATAAATTATCATGTAATTCAAAATATGAATTACCAATATTCATAATAATTCTGTTTGTTCTTGATTTTACAATAAAATCATTTCGGAAATCAAGTGATTTCTGATAATAAAAGATTGATTTCTCGAGATAAAATAATCGCTGATACGAATTTGCCAATTGAAGAAAAATTTCAGAACTCAAATCCTTATTTTCGCTTGAATCAACTGTTTCCTTAGCCTTCAAAAAAAATCGGATTGAATTTACATTGTCATTTTTAAGATAATTATAATATCCCCATAAAAAAAGAATTTCGCTGTAATTGGTGATTTGCTTTTTCTTAATTTGCTTATCAAACTTATCTAAGGATATGGTGTCGCTTAAATCCTTCGTTAAAATGTAATCATCTGCAATTTTTTTAAGCCACTCAATTCTCTTAAAATCCTTATCATTAGAAGAAAAAGCTTGATTTTGGGCATAAAGCGCATGTACCTGAAAGATAAATAAAATGAATAAAATTTTAAATAATTCAATATTCATAACGGTTTTTGCATTTACTGCAAATGTAAAAAAAACAGGAGTAGAAAGTGAATGAATTCAAATATTTAAACTTTTAATGAATCTATATAATTTGTTTGATAGTTTTAACAAAAATGACTTTCAATATTAAAAATACATTGATTTGTATCTTAACATGTTGTGAATATTTGCTGAATGCGGATTTCATCCAGTAATCAAATTGATAGCTCGCCCATTATGGGTATAATTAGTTGCTGAAATATATTTGAATGGAAAAATGAATGCACGATTATCAGAGGAAAATATGAGGTTAAATCTTTAATCTGTCCCTGCTTTGGACTGACCCAAAACAGGGATTAATTATTTTTAAACCAATTTGTTATTAACTAAGTATTCAGCAATTTGAACAGCATTGGTTGCTGCACCTTTGCGCAAATTATCAGAAACCACCCATAAATTAAGGCTTTTTTCATTTGATAAATCTCTGCGAATGCGGCCTACAAAAACCTCATCTTTCCCCTCGGAATACAAGGGCATTGGATAAATATTTTTTGTAACATCATCCAGAACAACAACTCCAGTTGTGTCTGTTAAAATTGTGCGGACTTCGTTCAAATCAAAATCATTTTCAAACTCGATATTTACTGCTTCGGAATGGCCGCCAACTACAGGAATACGAGCAACAGTAGCGGTTACACGGATACTGTTATCTCCAAGTATTTTGCGGGTTTCGTTAACTAATTTAATTTCTTCGGTTGTATAACCATCTTCAGCAAAAGTTCCACCATGCGGAAAACAATTTTTATCAATTGGATAAGGATAAGCCATTTCGCCCTTAATTCCATTGCGCTCGTTTTCCATTTGACGAACAGCTTTAACTCCGGTTCCAGTCACCGATTGATAAGTAGAAACCACAAGCCTTTTAATTTTATAACGGCTATGCAATGGGGCAAGTACTGCTACCAATTGAATAGTTGAGCAATTTGGATTTGCAATTATTTTATCGCTTTTTGTAAGTTTTTTAGCATTAATCTCAGGTACAACCAATTTAATGTGGTCATCCATTCGCCATTGCGAAGAATTGTCAATGACAAAAGTTCCAGCTTCGGCAAATTTTGGCGCCCAGTCTTTTGATGTGGAACCTCCGGCAGAAAAAAGTGCAATATCTGGTTTTTGATTAACTGCATCTTGCATTCCAATAACCTTATAGCTTTTGCCTTTGAATGTAAGTTCTTTTCCTACTGATTTTTGACTTGCAACCACCAATAATTCTGATACTGGAAAATTACGTTCTTCTAAAACTTTCAACATCACATTGCCTACCATTCCGGTAGCGCCGACTACAGCTACTTTC
This sequence comes from Bacteroidota bacterium, assembly GCA_025361565.1. GTDB lineage: Bacteria > Bacteroidota > Bacteroidia > Bacteroidales > NBLH01 > NBLH01. Next base: position 102,957 of record JANYKN010000018.1, read on the forward strand.
ATATTTTCAAACTTTTAATTTAAAATCTCAGTCGACAAAATTAGAATATTATTGAATAATTCAGATCATTTATTGCCTAAATAAACTAATTTGATTATTTTATTGCTGGATCACTTTTGAAAATAAAGTATTTGGCAAGCATTATTAACATAATAAAAGAAAACAAAACAAAATGTGATAAAAAATGTAAATGATTTTAGATTTTCCAATGTTGTTTTAAATCATTTTTACAACTTTCTGCCAAAGTTTCTAATTTTAATGCCTTGATAACTTGGTCTTTATTATTCTGGTTATTTTGATAAATTAACCTAAAAACTTCTTTGACTGAGAGACTGTCAATATTTTTATCGACAAGTTCTACTTTATCTCCAGTTTTTACAAAACCTTTGGTCAAAACACGGAAATAAACTCCTGAATAACCAAATTCCACAAATTGTTTTACCATTTGTTGCGAGCCAAAGCGGATTCCTAGTTTAAAGCATGGCTGCCGAGGCTGACTAACCTGAACAACCGCTTCGCCAATTTTAAAAATATCACCAATAAAAATCTCTGATTCGTCTAATTTTGAAATGCTAAGATTTTCGCCAAACATACCCCAGCTCCAATCCAAATCTGGATACAATTTTTTCCAATAAGAATAATGCTTTTCGGAAAAGGCATAACATGCTTTGTCATTTCCTCCGTGGTATTTGCGATCAATTACAGAATCCTTCAATACATCATTATTTTCCAAATAAATGGGTTCATTAACAGGTCTTTTGTAAATTCCTGTAATTTGTTCTTTCCCTTTCCATTGTATGGTGGTGGGATTCCCGATATTGGTAGAAACTATATACATAAACTAAATTGTTAATTATTATCAAGCCACTTAGAGTAAATTAAATAACTCCAAAATATAATTCTTTATCATTCAGAGGTTTGTATTATTTATAATTTAGCTATCAAAGCTTTTCAATTAATCTATTTAGAATGTCTACAGAAATCAGAACTTGAAAAATGAAATAATCCTTTTCATTGCTTTTGACTGCTCAGCAAGCATACTGGAGGTGGCTGCCATTTCTTCTGAAGCCATTGCATTTTGTTGGGTAGTATTGTTTAATTCCTGTATTGAGCTATTTATAATGTCTGCTCCTGAATTTTGTTCCATACTCGCTGAAGTAATCTCATTTACTAAACTCGAAATTTTTTGTAAATCCATAAGCATCAAGTTAATGGATGCATTTGATTCTTCTCCAACTTCAACACTTCTTTTTGATAAAATTGCAATTTCACGAGCTGCGGCCTTACTGCGCTCTGCCAGCTTTTTAACTTCAATGGCAACCACAGCAAACCCTTTACCGTGTTCTCCCGCATGAGAAGCTTCAACAGCGGCGTTCAATGCCAGTATATTGGTTTGAAAAGCAATATCGTTTACGATGGCAATCATATCCACGATAGAATAAATTGATTCTACGCTTTGATTTGTTGCGTTTTTTATGCTTTCAATATTTTGAGATGTTTTTGAAGATAATTCATGAGTAATTTTAGAATTCTCGGCATTTTGTTGAATATTTGCTGCCATTTGCTCCATTGAAGCTGCCAATTCTTCATAAGAACTTGCATGTTCGGTAGCCATTTCCATCATTCCTGATGATTTTTCTGTAAGTAAAATGCTTGTTTTATTTAAACTGGCAGATTCGTTATTTATACTAATTATAACTTTTTTTAGAATTTTTGCCATATTGTTTATTTCAGTGGAAATACTTCCCAACTCATCCTTGCGAGATAAATATTTATCTTTGAACTGAACATTTAAATTTCCATGACTAATATCTGAAATTGATTGAATAACTCCTTTTATAGGTCGGCTAATATACTGATATAAATAATAATAGGCCAATGAAACAAGCATTATCGTCATTGGGCCAGCCCAAAATAAATCGGAACTTTTTTGCCGCATGCCCATGTAATAGGCAAAAAAAACCAGTATAGTTTGAACTATCAACCAGATAAGTCCGGTTACAAAAAGAATTGATTTTTTGAATATATATTTTAGAATAACAATTGCTGCTGGAATACAAATTAAGACCAGTCCGATAAAAATATAAAATGAGCTCATAATTAATATTTAATCGATACTAAAAGTCGAAAAAAACAGATATAATACAGATAAACAATTATTTGAGAGGCTAAATGTAAAAATATTAATCAGTAATAAAAAGCTTTTTTGATTAATGAAACAAGTTGTTTGAAACGAACTTTTCTTGAATTAAAACATTTTTTAAATATCTAACGTTATAGGAAAATTATTCAAAATAAAAATTTAAGATTCCCATCATTAAGGCTTAATTGCAGATTATTTCAATAAAATGTATTTTCTTAAAAAAAGTATTTTACAAAATAAAATCCAATAAAATGTATTTGCTAGCCATAACATTCTATTGGATTATAATGAATTATAAACAACTTGTAATATCGTATTTCAATTATTTGAAATGCTAAATCGAAAAACTATGATGGCCAAATAGGATTATCATCGTCTTGCCAAAAAGGACCAATCTCAATTTCATCTAATACATTATCAGTAAACCAAAAATTCATATTTTCTTTCTCATAGGCTACTAATATTTGATTTGGAAGTCCCTCTTTGCTCAAATCCTCTTCTTCGGGCTTGGAAAATGATAATTCTTTGCAAAGTTTTATCACATTGGCCTTTAATTCTCCAATTTTAATTTTGTTCTTAAAATGGAATTCCTCTCCATCAAATGAAATATAGCTCAAACGATCGTCATCGTCTGACTCAAAACTTAAATTTATTCCTAAATCATCATAATAATAGGTACATGAAGTATCACCTTCGTCATGTGTAACTTCTTCTTTTTCATCTGGTTGACCAAGAATCTTTTCAACATCCTTTTTGTTCATGCCCAGTAGGATATTACCAACACCCCTACCTGGAATAATTTCGTAACTTTCAATCATGCTTTGGTTTTTTTATATTCTCAATTCTTAAAAAATCTAAAGTGTTAATTTTCTTTTATATAAGTATTCTATTCCATTCTAAAACATTAAAAAATGATATTCATTACAATAAAAAATACACAAATTGAGCATATTTTATACTTTTACTTTCTCTTCTACAAAAAAATTGAGTTTGAATTATATTCTATCAATTTTTAATAATTATTCGTGAAAATAGTGTTTTATTTCAAATTTAAAAAATGAATACTAAAAAAACAATCGGAATTATATTTGGAGGTAAATCTGCTGAACATGAAGTAAGTCTGGTTTCTGCCGAAAATATCTTGAAATTTATCAACCAGGAAAAATATAAAATCTTAAAAATAAAAATTGACAAGTCCGGCAAATGGTTCTGTAATGACTTGCCCGTTGTGCTTTCGCAAAACTATGGCGACCACCAATTAATATCATTGAGCAATGCTGAGGTAATTGCAACTTTGGATGTAATTTTTCCGGTATTGCACGGCCCTTATGGCGAAGATGGTTCTATTCAGGGATTTGCCAAACTTGCGGGCATTCCTTGTGTGGGTCCCGGTATTTTAGCCTCAGCCGTGGGAATGGACAAAGATGTTGCAAAGCGCTTACTCCGCGATTCGGAAATTTCTATTGCCAAATTTGTTACGCTGCGTAAATCAAAACTGTTTGATTATACTTATGAAAAAATAGTTGAAAAACTTGGTAACGAGCTTTTTGTAAAGCCAGCAAACATGGGTTCATCGGTTGGGGTTTCATTTGCTGAAAACAAAGGGAAATTTGAAATTGCACTAAAAGAAGCATTTTTATATGACGATAAAGTAATTGTTGAAGAAAAAATTACCGGACGCGAAATTGAATGTGCAGTGTTGGGAAATGATTTTCCAAAAGCTTCTATTCCTGGCGAAGTTATACCTAAAAAAGGCTTTTATAATTATGACAGCAAATATCTTGATGCCGATGGCGCTGGACTTGAAATACCTGCAAAATTGGATGCTGAAACAACTAAAAAAGTTCAGGAAATTGCTATAAAAACTTATCAATGCCTTGAATGTAAAGGAATGACACGAGTTGATATGTTCCTCACTATTGATAATCAATTAATTATCAATGAAGTAAATACAATCCCTGGTTTTACAAAAATAAGTATGTACCCAGCAATGTGGGAACATTCTGGAATTCCTTATACTGAACTGATTGATCATTTGATCAATTATGCCATTGAAGAATTTCAGAATCAACAAAAACTTGAAAGCTCATTTGTAAAATAGATGAATATTTTAATTGTTGAAGATAGTAGAAACCAGATAAGAAAATTTATTTAGATGCAAGAAACCATACTTCGATTTTTCCAATCCGTTGCAACCCCTTTTTGGGATAAATTTTTCACATATGTTACCATGTTGGGGGAACAATATTTTATAATACTTATTGTTGCCTGGATATTCTGGAATTACTCCAAAAAAGATGGTTTTATCATGATGCTTATCTTTCTGATTTCGACCATGTTTAACCTACTTTTAAAAGATATTTTTCAAACCAAAAGACCTTTTCAAAAACTTGAAAACTTTAATGGTAAACGAGTTGAAACCGCTATTGGGTTTTCTTTTCCAAGTGGTCACACGCAAGGTGCAACTATATTGTTTGTAAACCTGGCCCTTGTTTTAAAAAAAACGATATATATAGTTTTTGCTATTCAAATCTCACTGCTGGTGGCCGTTTCAAGGGTATATTTGGGTGTACATTGGCCAATTGACGTATTGGGTGGATTTTTGGGTGGAATTGTTACTGTATTAGTTTTTTATCCTTTTCTAAATAAAATGCATGAGCAGACTGCAAAATTTTTTAAAACTATATTCATTATTTTAGGCATATTCTATTTTATCTTATTCACCATTATTTGCTTGAATGAATTTGCACTAAACGAGCCACTTGAACTGAAAAGTTATATTATTCTTGTTGGAATTGCCAGTGGATGCATTCTGGGATATTGGTTCGAAGAAAAGAAATTTGCTTTCACAAATTCAGCTACCGGATGGAAAAAATTCCTTCGCTATATTATTGGAATAGCTGTTACTATTGGAATTTTGGCAGGACTAAAAATGATTCTACCCGAAAACAATTTAAGTAACTGGTTTCGCTACTTTTTGGTTGGGGCTTGGATTACAGGTATTTTTCCTTTGGTTGGGATTCAATTGAAATTATTTGAAAAAGCAATTTAAAAATCATATAAATAATCTATTGAACAATTTCAAAAAGCTTTTTATTCAATTTGGTTTTGTAATCCACTTCCCTGATTAGCATTCGTATAACTGCATCGTTTGTGGTAATTATTTTTAAAAAAGGATAAAGTATTTCCTTTTCTTCATTTCTTTGATATTTACTATACTCGATAACCCTCTTATTAAAATATGCCTGATCTTCAATATTCCTTTTCAATCTTAAACCTTTATCTACATCATAAAAATCGACCATTTTCTGTTTTGCAGGATTATCAAGCACTACAACCCAAACATAACTTCCATTCAGCGTGTCGGCTTTTACAAGATTGGCTTTGAAGCCCCATTCTTTATATTTTATTTCGGGAACAAACGGCGACTTATATTTAAGCAGTTCCAGATCTAAATCTTTCAATATTTTCTTTTGCTGCATTGAACTGTCAAACCCCAGACTTCCATCAAATACCTCTTGATTCAGAAAAACAGTATCCTTTTTGGGCCTGATCATCCGGCTTTCCTCAAAATATTTATCCTCAGATTTGTGAAGCATCTGACCGTCAACAAATAAATTATTACCTGTTGCCAGTTCATAAATAGCTCCATATTTAATGCTCACATCTTTAATTTTTTGAATATTATCAATACCTCCAATTGCTGTTACATAATTATCAACCACCGAAAAACCATTAAACCCTTTGGGTATCACCTTTTTAATTTGACCATCCAATTGATATAGTTCTATCCTAAACTGCTTACAAAGTTTAATAAACTCATTAAGCGATTGGTACCAATGTCCAGGAATTTGAAATAATGCTGTATTGTAATTCAGGTATTTGGCTGTAAACGTTTGGATGCCTGCCTGATCAACAGCAGTTATTGATTCAATAAAATCGGCATAATAATCTTTGGAAAGATTGCTCCTTTCGGTATTTATAATCAACCACGAGAGGTATGAATCATTAGTTTCATGATTTTTAAAATCATCGACAATTTGTTTTTTGGCCAAATTTAAATCATCTATCGGAAATTTTCCTGCTTTTAAATCGGAAATACTTTCAATAATAGCCTGGATTACCAAGTTTAACGAGTCTTTTTCGAGCTTTACATTTAATTGATAATTCCCAGTTATTTTATCTGATTCAAATCTGGCATCAATTTTTTTGGCAAGCTTCATTTGAGTGATTAACTTTTCAGTTAAAACTTTTTGGAAAAGTAAACTTAACAATTCTGCTTTTTCAGAATCAAAAGTATAAGGGTATAAAGCAAAAGGGAATAATATTTTAATATTGGTTTCTCCTGTGGGTATTGTATCGAAAAAAACAATTTTTGGTTCTTCGATTGGTATCAATTTATAATTAGATTCAACAATCTCTTTTTTCTTCCATTGACCAAGGTTTTTATTAGCCAATATACGAAGTGAATCTTCTGTAATTTTACCGATTACAATCAGAAAGCTGTTATTTGGTTTATAAAAACGGTTATAAAAATCAAGATAAATTTCTCTCGAAACGCCGTTTATTTCAACTGGGTTATATTTTTTTAAAATAGGGTGATCTAATCCATAAATTATGCTTTTAGTTATTTTATCGATTTTATCTTCCGGTAATTTTGAAATACTGTCAGACCTGGTAAGAATATTTCTTTTTGCCTTTTCAATGACAATGCTTTCTATTACTGGTTTTTGGAAAAGCTCAGAAAAGAAAAACAGCGAAGTATCAAGCCTTTCTGAACCACAAGTGGCATAAAATCCATTTTCGTCCTGATCAGGTTTAATATCCAATTCACTTAATGATTGTACTGTCCAATTTGAGGGTAATAAAAACCCTTTTAAATTTCTAATTTCGTTATCAATGGCAAGTGGCAGACGGTTATTTTTAGCCACATATTTTGGTAAATTGGTATAAGCCCTTATAAAAAACTGTGTAGAATCGTTATTGTTAAGAAGCAAAACAGTGAGTCCATTTTCAAGTTGAAAACTCTTGTAGTTTTTTATCTGTTTAAGTTGAGCCAGATCAAACTGCGACTTTTGTGCATATGAAAAAACGGATAGAAAGCCCGAAATTATTAATAATATCAAATATTTTAGCCACTGATTGTTGCAATTCATACTATCTTATCAAAAATTAACTTTCCTTTAAGTACTAGTTTTTATTCGATTTATCCATAAACAACCAGCCTATAAAACTTAAAAGAAAACTGAAAAACAAGGCAGGCCAGAAACCATTTACTTCAAATCCGGGAATCAAAATCCCTGCCAGTTTAATGATTGCCACATTTATAAACAGAAGGAAAATGCCTAGTGTTATAATAGTTATGGGTATGGTTAGCAATACCAAAATTGGTTTGATAAATGTATTTAGAATTGACAATACAATAGCTACTAAAATAGCACTAAAAAAACTATTTACTTCAATTCCCGGAATAAGGTATGCACAAAGCATAACAGCCAATCCATTAATAATTAAGTTTATTAGTAATCTCATAATTCCTTTTATTTGTGATATAATTACTGTTATTCGATAAAATCCATTATAATGGTTCTGTAAGGCTTTTGAACAAGCTATCCAATTCAGGTTCGGAAAAATTTTGGGAAATTTCAATTTTGCCTCCTGGTATTTTTGTTTGAATAATCGGGCACATAATCAGATTTCCATTTACCAAAATTGCTAATTTTTTTTGAATATTATTGGCAGTTAAAGTTTCAAATTTCTTTGTTGCCAAAGGTTTCAATTCAAAGAACAAGTCTTGATTACCTCCTTTATTTTTTGTTTTATAAATAAAGGCAATATCTTTTTCTGAAATTTCAATTTTGGGGCTTAGATAAATTTTCTGACTTTTAATTTCCTTTTCTTCAAATCCTTCGGTAGGATTGTCAAAAGCAAGCCTAAACTCAACTTTTGCCTGTGGTGAGATTGGTTTTTTATCTGGTTTCATTTCACAAAAAGCGAAAATAAAAACAATGAATGTTAAAGCAATCGTCTTTTTCATAAAATTTAGTTTTGGATGAAATTACGAAATAATTGCGATATGATAAGCAATATTATCCAACCTTTAATTGCATCTCTGACAATTTCCTGAAATTATTATTTTTAATTGGAATTTAATACCAAAGCAAACGCATCTATTTTCTCTTTCAATAAATTATTTCTTTCCTGAATTTTGTCAGGCGAATAATTTCCAAGTGATTGAATAGCCTCTTCGAGCATAAACTTATTTTGTGAAACAGCATAAAACCATTTCTTTTCTATCATCCTTTTGGCAAGATATTCTTGTTCAGTTTGCCCAGGTGTGGCAACGAGAATTGCGCTTTTTCCTAACCGCACTAAATCCATAATAGTAGAATAACCGGAGCGACTAATAATGATGGGAGTTTTAAGGATTAATTTTTCTAACTTGCTTGTTTCGAGATGATTGGCAAATTTTATATTACCGAATTTAGAATTATTCATTTCTAAAGGCTTTCCCTGCACCAATAATGCAGAATAAGGTGAAGCTGAAATTTGTTCAATCAATATTTTTTCAAAAATAGTGCGCTGCGGTTCCGGTCCGGAAAGAACAACTAAAATATCAAAATTACTAATCTGATTTTTATTCCCCATTACACTGTTATCCAGCGCTTTGAATCTTGATAAAATACCAATATATGAAACATTTTTAGGCAATTTATTGTTGTGCGAAAGTGTTCCTGAAAGATTTAATTCACCCTGAAAATCAGGTACCCAGCAATCATCGAATTTATTGATAAACCAATGATTTATATAATTTAATATGCGCTCAAATATTTTAATCCTAATAGGCATTTGAATAAACAACTGGTGGCCAATAAAAATGCTATAAACCTTTTTATCCCATAATCCATATCGATTATCAGAAATTACACAATCAATTCTTTCAGCTTTAATTATCTTTTTTAATTGGATGTGTTCTGTAAAAATTCCGAATAGAATTTTAGGAATTGAAAGTGCCATTTTTAAAACCATCGAACCATTTGACGGGTACTCAATTTTAAAAGAAGGAAATTTGATAAACGGTATCTCATTAAAATGTTGTTGTAAAAAAAATAAAGGGGCGTTATCGGCCCCAATAATTACTTCAAACCCAGCATCAATCAATTCCTCAATAATTTGAATATCGCGTCCGGCATGACCCAAACCCCAATCCAATGGACAAATCAATATTCTCTTTGCAGGTTTATGTGTCACAACAATCCTTTCTATATTTTTTTTATTTTAAAAACGGTCGAAATATCTTTTAACAATTTGTTTATCATAAATATACTATCTTTAAAAAAGACAGTGTCTTTCATTTGCGATCAATTTTTTAATAAAAAACCACAATTATAAATCTTCAAACTATTTCAATTTAAAAGTAATATCCGAGTTGTATTCCGGAGAGATGATTTCAAACATGCTTCCATTCAATTCAGCTTTTTTATTGTCTGATGAAAGTGTAACATTTTTATTATCAATCTTTTTAATTTTCCTTTCAAAATTAAAAATCAATGAATATTTATAGTAATCCTTCATGGATTCCAAATCGGCATTTTTACTCATTTCGTTTGCCGATTTTGGGCCCTTATAAGTCAGCGTTTTTCCATTGCGGCTAAAATATTCATGAGGGGCAGCGCTAACAGTTTGGCTAAATGCCGCATTTCCTTGGTTGGATGCATTTAGCGATTTATTAAGTGTTTCGATATTATCAAAATCATACGACATAAATAACACATAAGTTCCTTCTTCCCAGCCATATTTGATATTTTTAATACCAAGGCTGTCGAGCTTTACCAAGCTTTCTTTAAATACAAAATCGAGAGAATCTTTCATGTCCTTTGTCTTGGTTCCCGTCGTATCCAAACCAGCCATCATTTCCATTAGGCTACCCATGTCGATGGAGAGCTTAGTGTTTCCAGAAAAATCTTTGTTAAACTGAAATTCCTGAGTAATAGTGCAGCTTGTAAGTGTAATTACAAGAAAAATGAAAACTGTTCTTATTATATTCATATCAATGTTTTTAATTGGATTTTTCATTGCATTATTTCAAAGGTAAGGCTTTTTGAAAATTAAAATATCGGACAAACTATTTTTTTTGATAAGATGTCTATATAATGGATTGGCATAAACTAAAAATCTTTTAATCTAAAATAGATCTTTCTATAAAATTCTTTACTTTTGAACATGATCCACTTTATATTAAACAACCAACTTGTACTGGCCGAGGTTCCAAAAGGGACTGTATTGCTTGATTATATTCGTGATTCCAAAAGGCTAAAAGGAACCAAATCGGCTTGTCGCGAAGGTGATTGTGGATCATGCACTGTTTTGGTTGGTTCTTTAAAAAATAACAAACTTGAATACAAGGCCATTACTTCTTGCATTACACCAATTGGTAATATCAATGGTAAACATGTTGTAACCATTGAAGGATTGGATCAGGATAAAATTTCACCTATTCAACAAGCGCTTATTGATTCAGGAGCTATTCAATGTGGATATTGCACACCGGGAATTGTACTTTCGTTAACCGGATATCTTCTTTCTAATCAGAATTTTAATTTCGATTCAGCCAAAGATGCCATTGCCGGAAATATTTGTCGCTGCACTGGTTATAAATCAATTGAAAGAGCTTTGGAGTTAATTTTAAAACCATTGGAATTGATCAATACGAATAATCGTTTTGTGGAATTGATAAATAAAGGTTATTTGCCTGCCTCGTTTGCTGAAATCCAAAGAATGCTTTCTACAATTCAAGAAAAAGCGCCTGTTCCTGATTCTAAAATGATTGTTGGCGGAGGCACAGATTTATATGTGCAGAAACCTGATGAACTGATAGATAAGGATTTGAACTTCTTTTCTGATATCCCAGAATTGAACCATATCACTTTCGATAACAATCTTTGCAGAATTGGTGCAGCCAGTAAAATTTCAGATATTTTGAACAATGAAATCTTAAATGCAAGGATTCCCGGCCTAAATAGTTACATGCAATTGATTGCTTCCAATTTAATCCGAAACATAGCAACCATTGCAGGTAACATTGTAAATGCTTCACCAATTGGCGATTTGAGCATTCTTTTTTTGGCACTTGATGCTTCATTATTGTTGAAAAATTCTTCAAGTAATATTCGAAAAATCAAACTGGATACTTTTTTTAAAGCTTATAAACAAATTGATTTGAATGAAAATGAATATGTTGCAGAAATAGAATTCAAACTTCCTGGTGGTTCAGATTTATTTAATTTTGAAAAAGTAAGTAAACGAGAGCATTTAGATATTGCTTCAGTAAATTCAGCATTTCTGGTTCAAATTGAGCAAAACATAATTAAAACAATTCAAATTTCGGTTGGCGGAGTAAGTCCTGTTCCATTAATGCTTCATAAAACTTGCAAATACATGACTGGCAAAGTATTAAATACTCAAACAATTCAATCTGCAATAGAAATCCTGGATCAGGAAATTTCACCGATTAGCGACGTGAGGGGAAGTGCAGAATATAAAAGACTTTTAACCAGACAGCTTTTCTTTGCTCATTTCATCAAATTATTTCCAGATAAGTTTGAATTGAACGAATTGTTAAATAATAAAGTAGCCAAATGAAAAATATTGATTCACTTGCCCACGCAAAAGGAGAATCGCTCTATATTGATGATTTGCCAATACTCGAAGGCACTTTGTTTGGTTATGTTTTTGATTCACCAGTGGCCAAAGGAACTATTAAAAAATTCGATTTATCGGATGCCTTAAAATTAGAAGGTGTAATCAGGATTTTTACTTATAAAGATATCCCCGGCCAAAATCAAATAGGGATTATCATTAAGGACGAACATTTGCTTGCTGAAAATGAAGTTCATTTTGTCGGCCAACCCATTGCGTTTATAGTCGCTGAATCGGAAAACATCGCAAAAAAAGCAAAAAAATTAATCCGCATCGAAATAGATGAGAAAGAGCCAATTACAAATCCCAGGATAGCTTTTGAAAAAGGTGAACTAATTATGCCAAGCCGAAGTTTTAAGCTTGGGAACATAGATACAGCCTGGGCTGAATGCGATTATGTTTTTGAAGGAAAAGTTGAGTCCGGAGCCCAGGAACATCTTTACCTCGAAACTCAGGGTGCATATTCATATACCACTGAAAAAGGGAATATCCGTATTTCTTCGGCTACACAAGGGCCAACCGCTGCTCAAAAAATTGCTGCAAGTGTGCTGGGCATTTCAATGCATAAAATTGAAGTTGATGTAATCAGACTTGGCGGTGCTTTTGGAGGAAAAGAAGATCAGGCAACTGCATGGGCAGTGATGACCGCTTTGGCCACTTTTCATTTAAAAAAACCCGTTAAGTTTTGTTTGCAGCGGCCGGATGATATGCGAATGACTGGAAAAAGGCATCCATATAGTTCCGATTATAAAATTGGACTTGACAAAAATTTGAAAATCATAGCTTATCAAGCCATTTATTATCAAAATGCAGGTGCAGCGGCTGATTTATCGCCTGCAATTATGGAGCGTACTTTGTTTCATGGAACCAATTCTTATTTTATTCCAAACGTAAGTCTAACAGCACATAGCTGTCGTACCAATCTGCCACCGAATACGGCATTCAGAGGATTTGGTGCCCCACAGGGTGTGTTTGTGATTGAATCTGCCATTTCTCGTGCCGCATCAGAATTGAAAATTGATGCCTTCAAAATTCAAAAAATTAATTTGTTAAAGGATAATGATGAGTTCTCATTTGGACAGATAGCATCAGAAGTAGAAGCAAGAAATACATGGAATCTGTTGGAAGAAAAAATACATTTTTCGTCCAAAAATATTGAAATTGACAAGTTCAATTCTGAAAATAAGCACTTTAAAAAAGGAATGGCACTTATGCCCATTTGTTTTGGAATTTCATTTACAAATACAGTGATGAACCATGCCCGATGTTTGGTGCATATTTATCAGGATGGAAGTGTGGGAATAAGCACAGGAGCAATTGAAATGGGACAAGGGGTTAACACTAAATTGTTACAAATTGCATCGCTTATATTTGGGATTTCTGCCAATGATATCAAACTTGAAACCACAAACACTTCAAGAGTAGCAAATACTTCACCAACCGCAGCCAGTTCTGCCGCCGATTTGAATGGAAAGGCACTTGAGATTGCTTGTAATAGTCTGGTTTCTAGACTAAAAAATAAAGCTGCTGAAATTTTAAATATAGATGCCGGCCATTTGCATTTTACCGAAAACTATATTTTTATTGAAGGTCAAAAATCAGATTTAAGTTGGCAAAAGTTGATTGAAAAAGCATTTTTTAGCCGTATAAACTTATCTGAAATAGGGCATTACGCCACACCAAACATTCATTTCGACAAAACAAAAGAAAAAGGTCATCCTTTTGCATACCATGTTTATGGAACTGCCGCAATTGTTGCAGAGGTAGACTGTATCAGGGGAATTTCCAAAATCGAAGAAGTTACCATTATTCACGATTCAGGAAAAAGCATCAACCTTAATATTGACAGAGGCCAGATTGAAGGCGCAGTAATTCAGGCTATTGGTTGGGTAACTATGGAAGAAATTGTTCACAATAAAAAAGGTCAGCTATTATCCAACGCCCTATCATCCTACAAAGTCCCCGATATTTATTCAATACCCAAAGTATTTGAAATTGAACATTTAAAAACCGAAGGCCACGAAATGGCCATTTTCAAATCAAAAGCCATTGGGGAACCACCCTTTATTTATGGTATTGGTGCTTATTTTGCCGTTCAAAATGCGATAAAAGCATTTAACAAAGACTATAAAATTGCATTTGATTTGCCATTTACCCCTGAAAAGATTTTAATGGCTTTGTTTAAAAAATAGTTTAGCCAATTAATATAACCGCCTCAAGTACAGAAACATTCCCAATTTAAATTAAGTATTGGAAGGTTTTTCTTTTACAAACTAATTAAATTATTGTTCCATTCATTTTATTTCTAATCTTTAGCTAATTTTGCAAAGTTTAATTATATTGAAAAAATAATTTTCAATATCCAAATTACCAGATATTTATGGGAAATAAGCTGCTTGATTTTATAAAATCATACTTTTTAATCACTTTGGGTTTATTCATTTTTGCTTTTGGCTGGACAGCTTTTCTATTGCCTTCCGAAATATTTGGTGGTGGAATTGTGGGACTTGGAGCGTTGATCTTTTTCGCAATTGGATTCCCTGTAGGATATACAACTTTGATTGCAAATACAATTTTAATTATAATAGCACTAAGAATCTTGGGTGCACGCTTTGGAATAAACACTATTTATGGAATCATATTGAGTTCTATATTCTTTATTGTTTTACAAAAATATATTACTGCACCTTTTGTTGCAGATCAATTTATGGCGGCATTGATTGGTGGTGGACTTTCTGGTATAGGCGTAGGAATTGCATTTGCAAATGGAGGAAATTCAGGAGGAACTGATATTATTGCACTCATTATCAATAAATATCGAAACATCAGTCCAGGTAGGATTTATGTTTATTTTGATGTGGTTGTTATTTCATTGTCGTGGTTTCTTTTCCATTCTATCGAAAAAATTGTTTATGGATACGTAGTAATGGCTGTTTCATCATATGCAGTCGATTTGTGGCTGGATGGAAGCAGACAATCTTATCAGATTATGATATATTCCGATTTAAGCCATATTATTGCAGAAAGGATTAGCAAAGAAGTTAAACGGGGAGTAACATGCCTTAAAGGTTACGGCTGGTTCAGTAAAAAAGATATAGAAGTGGTAATGGTAATTGCCAGAAAAGATGACAAACCTAAAATCCTCCAGATAGTTAAAGAAATAGACAAAAATGCTTTCATTTCAGTGGCAAAAGTAATGGGAGTTTTTGGGCGTAATTTTGAAGAAATCAAGATTTAAGATGCAAGACGAAAATCATTCATGCATTTAAGCATTTACGCATTTAATCATAAAAATATGTTATATTTCTCCGAAGTTGAAATTGAAAAAGTAATAGTTCATCAGGTTGGAAACAAACACGAAGATGGAAAACTTTTATTGTCTGAAATAGAGCTTCAGCCTGATGAAGAATTGCAAAACATACTCAAAACTTATTTTTTGGGAAGTTTTAAGGAACCTATTTATTATCAATTTATAGGAACTGATGATATTTTAGATAATAACCAAATTTATTTAAGCTCCGCAGAAATTTTCGAAAATGAAGATCAATTTATAGCGCAATCCCACCAAATAGCCAAACATCTTTTCGAACAAACCTATCATCCTAAAATTAAACATGGCGAGCTTTATATAGTTTATTTCAATAAATGTATTGTTGATGACGAATTGACCAGTGCCATTGGTATTTTTAAATCAGAAAATAAAGATCCATTTCTTAAAATTCTACAAAAACAAGATAATCTAGATCTTACTTATGATATTGGAATAAACATCAATAAACTTGACAAAGGCTGTATTGTTTTCAATACTGAAAAAACACAAGGCTACAAGATTTGCATGGTTGATCTTTCAGGAAAATCAAAAGAAGCCAGTTATTGGAAAGATGATTTTCTTCAATTGCAGCAACGCAAAGACGATTTTTATCAAACTCAGAATTATATGCAAATGTGTAAAGGTTTTGTGAATGAAGTCTTTAACGAAAAAAATGGTATTGAAAGAGCAGATCAAATAGACATGCTCAATAAAACAGCCAATTATTTTGAGGAAAAAGAAGATTTTGACTTGAACGATTTTGAGAATAAAGTGATTGAAAACAATGAAGTTATTAATGCATTTAAAGAATACAAGGACCGATATGCCGATGAACGCGAAGTTGAAATTAAAGATCAATTTGGCATTTCGGCGTCGGCAGTTAAAAAAGGCAAAGCACAATTCAAAAGCGTTTTAAAATTGGATAAAAACTTTCATATTTATATCCATGGTGACAGAACCCGGATTGTAAAAGGATTTGATCCATCAACAGGTCTGCATTTTTACCAGGTTTATTACGAACAAGAAAATTAGATCTAAATTTGAGTTAAAGTATTTTGTTACTTGAAAATTTACGGATAATAAAAACCTTGAAATATTGATTAAATAGAACCAATCCAATTATGATGGTTTTAAAATTTGACAATACTTATAAATGAATTAATTTAGCGAACTCATTTAAATAATAAACAATTCTCATAATTTGTATTACTCCAAATTTATTTGTTATTATAAACCTGGAGAACTAAATCTAAGAAAATGAAAACCAATAAATTACTAAAGTATCTATTAATTGCAGCAGGAGTTTTAATCGTATTTGCCATAATAGGTAAAAAAGCCGGATGGTTTGGAAAAACCAAATCCACTCAGGTAGCTACTGAAATAGCTCAAAAAAGAACTATTGTTGAAATTATTACCGCAAATGGTAAAATTCAACCTCAGGTTGAAATAAAAATAAGTTCCGAAGTTTCAGGAGAAGTTGTTCAATTGTATGTAAAAGAAGGACAGGAAGTGAAGGCTGGAGATCTGTTGGTTAAAATCAATCCTGAAATATATCTTGCAGGCATTGAACGAATGGAGGCAACTTTAAATACCGCCAAAGCAAATTATGCCAATTCAAAAGCCCGTTTGGCACAAACCGAATCGCAATTTAAAGCTGATGAATTATCGTATAACCGAAATAAAAAGCTATGGAACGATAAAGCAATTTCTGATGCAGAATTCGAAGCCGCAACTTCAAAGTACGAAATGTCGAAATCAGATGTTGAAGCAGCGCGTGAAAGCGTAAATTCAGCTAAGTTTAATGTAACGAGCTCAGAAGCTTCAGTGAGAGAATCACGCGAAAATCTTGCAAAAACAACCATATATGCGCCAATGTCGGGTACCATATCTGCACTTAATGTTGAAGTTGGCGAACGTGTTTTGGGAACCATTCAAATGGCAGGTACAGAGTTGATGCGGATTGCCAACCTCGATAAAATGGAGGTTTTGGTTGATGTTAATGAAAATGACATTGTTAAAGTTGAAAATAATGATACTGCGGTTATTGAAGTTGACGCATATCTAGGTAAAAAATTTAAAGGAGTAGTTACCGAAATTGCAAATTCAGCATCGGTTTCTGGAACAGGAACGGATGTAGTAACTAATTTTGAAATAAAAGTGCTAATTCTGAAAGAATCTTACCAGAATCTAATGCCAAAAGATAAAAAAATCTACTATCCGTTTAGGCCAGGAATGTCGGCAACAGCTGATATACAAACAAATACTAAATTCGGAGTGCTTTCTGTACCCATCCAAGCAATAACTACTAGAACCGATTCAACTGGAATTATTGCCGAGAAAAAAGAAGATACCCAAAATAAAGAAGAAGCGACTGTAAGTACTGAAGATCAACAAAAAAAGGACAAAAAAGACAAAAAGGAAGCAAAACCAATAGAGGTTGTTTTTCTGTTTAATAAAGGCAAGGCTTTAATGAAAGAAGTAAAAACAGGTATTCAGGATGACAATTATATTGAAATTATTTCAGGTATTTCAGATAGTACAGAAATTATAACTGCTCCATATAGCGTAATTTCGAAAAAGCTTAAAAATGATTTGCCTGTTGAAAAAGTAGATAAAGACAAACTCTTTTCTTCGGAAAAGGAATAACAAACAGAACCCGATATAATTCGGGTTTTTTTATTTATAACCTTCGGGAATCCGAATTTACAAAGAATTTATTATCATTATCACCAAATGCAATGCTTACTATTTATTGTTGAAAATTATTTTAGCATTTTCAAATAAAAAATCAAGAAAATCTGTATACATTTAACATAAATATGGCAACGCATTGCAATGATTAAACCTGATTTAAATGTCTTTTTATCTTGCAATAATCATAACAAATTTTATAAATGATCTTTAAAAATCAAAAACTATATTATTTTTGTAACGAATACAATTATACCTATTAATTGATAATCAACACTATTGGATAATTATTTGAAAAAACTATTATGTTAAAACCAGATTATATTTTCGAAACAAGTTGGGAAATTTGCAATAAAGTTGGGGGTATTCACACCGTCATCTCAACAAAAGCATTAACTCTAACAGAAGCTTTTGGCGATAAACTAATTTTAATTGGTCCGGATTTGTGGAGAGACCGGGGTTCAAACCCTGAATTTATAGAAGATCCCACTTTGTTTAAAAACTGGAAAAGCACTGCTGGTAAAAATGGACTGAAAGTAAAAATAGGCCGATGGAAAATATCAGGGAATCCAATTGTTATTCTGCTAGATTTTACGCCATTCATTGCTAAAAAAAATGATATTTTTAGCGAGTTTTGGGAAATATACAAACTTGATTCGCTTGCCGGGCAATGGGATTACATTGAACCCGCTGTTTTTGGCTACGCTGCAGGTATGCTTATCGAAAGTTTTTGCAATTTTTATCTTTCATTTAAAGATGTAGCTTTAGCTCATTTCCATGAATGGATGACTGGTTCCGGAGTTCTGTACCTCAAAAACAATGCTCCTCATATTTCAACTTTATTTACAACTCACGCAACAACAGTAGGAAGATCAATTTCAGGAAATGGACTTCCACTCTATAAAAATCTTCAACTATATGATGGTGATGGAAAAGCCAAAGAATTAAATGTTGTGCCAAAGCAATCTCTGGAAAAATTGGCTGCTGCCAATGCGGATTGTTTTACAACAGTTAGTGAAATTACTGCTGTTGAATGCAAGCAATTTCTTGAACGTGAAGTTGATGTTGTCACTCCTAATGGTTTTGAAGATGACTTTATTCCAATTCCTGAAAATTTTGAGCAAAAAAGAACTTTTGCACGCGA
Organism: Bacteroidota bacterium; assembly: GCA_025361565.1. Taxonomy (GTDB): domain Bacteria; phylum Bacteroidota; class Bacteroidia; order Bacteroidales; family NBLH01; genus NBLH01. The sequence goes on from JANYKN010000018.1 coordinate 121,944, forward strand.
TAGATTAACAAAAATTGCAGAATCTTTATTTAGCTATAAACTTGACAAAAAAGTAAAATTTGTAGCAACTAGCGGACGGTATGAATTTTCAAATAAAGGAATTGATGTTTTTATTGATGCACTTGGAAAAGCAAATAAAGAGAAGGATTCTGGTTGTGATATTGTAGCTTTCTTTCTGATTCCAGCAAACAATTATGGTCCACGTAAAGATTTACTTCAAAGTTTATCAGACAATACTTACACAGATGCCGGTACCAATAATGTGTTAACACATTACTTGCACGACGCTGATTATGATCCAATTTTACAAAAGATTAAAAATAATAATCTTACCAATAGTCAGTCAGATAAAGTAAAAGTCATTTTTGCACCAGTCTATTTGGACGGGCAAGATGGTATTTTTAATCTTAACTATTGGGATTTACTTATTGGCATAGATATGACTGTATTTGCATCATACTATGAACCTTGGGGTTACACTCCACTTGAAAGTCTAGCTTTTTATGTACCCACTATTACAACAAACCTCTCAGGTTTTGGCCGTTGGATATTAAATGAAAATAAGCAAATTGATACTTGTATAAAAGTTATAGATCGTACCGATGATAATTATTCTGAGGTTGTTGATGAAATTTCGCAAATCATTTTAACATGTAGCGAAAAAACAGAACAGGAATTTCAAATAATCAGGCAAAATTCTCACGAGCTTTCAAGAATCGCTCTTTGGAAAAATTTCATCCAGAATTATTACCAGGCCTATGAAATTGCTATTGAAAAGAGCAAAAAATATCGCGAAGAAATAAATCGCCCATTACCAACTGATACTTCAGTTCAAATTGTCAGCTTCAAGAGCAACAAACCAATTTGGCGTGGACTGGAAGTTAAACCAAACCCAACAAGTACATTTCCACAACTCGAAGAATTGGCAAAAAACCTTTGGTGGTCATGGAATTCAGATGCAATTAATCTATTTAAGTACATTGACGAGGAAACCTGGGAAAAAACAGACTGCGACCCACTGGCATTGCTAAATCAGGTTTCGTATGAGCGGATTGTTGAACTAGAAAAAAATCCAACTTTTATTGAATATTATCAAAAAGTTTTACGAAAATTCATGGCTTATATCAGCGAAAAACCTGCTGAAAACCAGAAAGGAATTGCGTATTTCAGTATGGAGTTTGGAATATGCAATAGTTTAAAAATATACTCAGGTGGTTTAGGTATTTTAGCCGGAGATTATCTCAAACAAGCTTCCGATTCGAATATCGATTTGGTAGGAGTTGGTATCTTATACAAATATGGCTATTTTAGCCAGGGTCTTTCCATACAAGGTGAGCAGCAGACTAATTATATTGAACAAATACTTGCCAATTTACCTGCAACATTGTTAAGAGATGAAGAAGGCCATCCTATTTTTATTGAAGTTGCTTTTCCAGGTAGAGTTCTAAAAATACAGGTTTGGATGGTGAATGTTGGCCGGATTAAGTTATATCTTTTAGATACTGACAGAAAAGACAATACAGAGGAAGATCGCGCATTAACCTATAATTTGTACGGTGGCAATAATAATTATCGCCTGCAACAAGAGATTATTCTTGGAATAGGTGGTATAAGAATTTTGGAAAAACTTGGAATTCAAAAAGAAGTTTACCATATGAACGAAGGCCATGCAGCTTTTGCTTGTATTGAAAGGGTTAACTCATTGATGAAAAATGAAAACCTGATGTTTTCAGAATCTTTTGAAATAGTAAGATCATCAAGCCTCTTTACCACACATACTCCTGTTCCTGCAGGCCATGATGCTTTTAGCGAAGATTTGATTATGTCTTTCATGGGGCATTATCCCGATAGGTTAAAAATTACCTGGGATGAATTTATGGATTTGGGACGTTCAAGGCCTGGTAAAAGGGAAGAAAATTTTTCAATGAGTTATCTTGCCGCTAATTTATCTCAGGAAATTAATGGGGTTAGTAAACTCCACGGCGAAGTGACCAAAGATATGTTTAACAATTTATGGGAAGGATATTTTGTAGAAGAATCACCTATTGGTTATGTTACGAATGGAGTACACCTTGCAAGTTGGACATCCGAAAATTGGATGAAACTTTATATTGACAAACTTGGCCCTCAAATTCTTACAAATCAAGCCAACGAAGATGCATGGAGCGGAATATACCAAATTGATAACCAAACTATTTGGGAAAATAGAAATATTGAACGATCCAAGCTCTATACCTATCTGAAATCGTATATAACAGACAAGTCCATACAATTATACAGAAGCCCAAAAGACATTTCGACTATTAATGAAGGATTATCTGAAAAATGTCTGACCATTGGTTTTGCAAGAAGATTTGCTACCTACAAGCGTGGAAATTTATTATTAAGCGATTTGGAACGTTTGAAAAGCCTTGTTAACCATCCCGAAAGGCCAATTCGCTTTATTTTTGCAGGAAAAGCGCATCCAAATGATGGTGCAGGTCAAGGTATTATTAAGCAAATAGTTGAAATGTCTAAGCGACCAGAATTTTTAGGCAAAATTCTATTTGTTGAAGATTATGATATTGAACTTGCAAAAAAATTGGTACAAGGAGTTGACATTTGGCTCAACACACCAACCAGGCCTTTAGAAGCATCAGGCACAAGTGGAATGAAAGCAGTTATGAATGGCGTTATGAACTTTAGCGTTCTAGATGGCTGGTGGTGCGAAGGATATCGTGAAAACGCAGGATGGGAACTTAATGAAAAAAATACTTACGAAAATACTGCATTTCAGGACGAGTTAGATGTTGAGACCATTTATAATAAACTTGAATATGAAATAGCTCCCATGTTTTATGATCGGAATGCTCAAAACATTCCAATGAAATGGGTTGAAATGATTAAAAATTGCATTGTTCAAATTGCTCCACATTTTACAATGAAAAGGATGTTGGACGACTACTATGAACGTTTTTACAACCGATTATTTTTGCGAAGTGCCGAAATGAAAGCGAATGATTTTGCTTTAGCAAAAGAAATTGCAGATTGGAAAAGAAAAGTAATGCACAATTGGGATCAAATTAAAGTTGAATCGATACGTTTTTCTGATGCATTAAAATCACAACTTGAACTGGGTGTTGAGTATCAGGGCGAGGTTGTGCTTGATTTAAATGGATTATCATATGTTAAGATGGGCCTTGAAATTGTAATTGTTTCAAATTCATCCATGCATCCTCACGAAATAGTAAGTATTGTTCCAATGGATTTAGTTTCTGAGGTTAATGGCAAGTTGGTTTATAAATTGAGATTCATCCCACCTAAAGCTGGTAATTTCAGTTATGGAATTCGTTTATATCCAACGCATGACAAACTGGTTTACAGACAAGATTTTTGTTATGTGAAGTGGATTTAAGGATACGTTAATCATTGAAAAAGCCCTTCCGTAAAATTTACAGAAGGGCTTTTTAGTATTCAAACTTCAATCAGATTATTATTTCTTTGATAAAACCCGTTGAAATTTTACGTTCAATTCATTTAATAAAGCGTCCTGTTTATTGGCTTCTAATGCTTTCATAATTTCTTGAGCTACAGCTAAATTATGATCACGCTCATCTCCAACTTTTGATGCAAATTCTGTTGGTAAGGTAATAAAATATTCAAGTTGCTCTAATGTTTTGTTGGCCAATGTTCGTAGCATTGTGTTGGCTTTTTTGGTTTCACCTGCTTTGTAATAAGCCTCGGCCATAAATATATTGAAATAATTATATGGAATTTGCTTTTCAGGCATCATCAATGTGCATCTATCAAGCACTGCAATTGCTGAATCCTTTTTACCTTCATCAAGCAATTGCATAGCCAGACGTGTAAAATTGTTTTTTACGTTGGATAACATACGGAGGTTATTTTCATCCAAATAAACTTTTGGGTTGTTTATTCCTCCCCATTTAAACTTATTCATCATATTATCATACAAAATGTCGGTATTAATATGACCAAGTTCATAAGGCTGGGTTTTTGATTGAATAGGAACCAATCTGTAGGCTAAACCTTCGAGCTGGAAATAATCCTGAAGGTTATAATAACCTTCTCCACCTACGGTTACCGCAAAATAAATTGGTCTTTCCCATTTATTGGTCGCCAGTAAATCCAAAACCATCAATTGATTTTTATAGATATAACTTCCTGAAATAGACCATTCTAGTTTTGGCACGATTAAATGTGCATCTTTAGGTTCAACAATTCCTTTCGTAACCATTGAGGCAGAATCTACATTTAAATATAACTTGGTAACCGGAATAAAATTTTCAAATTCGCCATCTTGGGTTTGTATTTTTGCCCGTTTATCATCGGAACCTACAAAATCGATTACTTCTTTTAATTCAGCAGCATCTTTTGTTCGTTCCTGCACAAACAGAAAATCCCTTTTACCAGGTTTGTACTGATCATATGTGAGCGAAAAAGGAGTTGGTGCAGCGTTGTATGCCTGTCGTTTATGCTCGTCAACATACCAGTAAGTGCTCAGATAACTTAAATTAATTACGCGCACATCGGTTCGGATTCCTTCAACTTCCTGAGCATACCAAAGTGGAAAAGTATCGTTATCGCCATTTGTAAACAAAATAGCATTCGGTTTACAAGAATTCAAATAATTTGACGCAAAATCAATAACAGTATAACGATTACTTCTATCATGATCATCCCAGTTTTCATTTGCCATAATAACAGGGACGGCAAAAATACTTAAAACTCCTGCAAAAGTTGCCCCACCAATAGGAGTAATATATTTTTTGAGGAAATCATAAATCAACAAAACCCCAAAACCAATCCAAATCGAAAAGGCATAAAATGATCCAGCATAAGCATAATCACGTTCACGGGGCTGATAGGGTGGCTGGTTCAGATAAACAACAATTGCCAGGCCTGTGAATATGAAAAACAGCATAACAACCCAGAAAGATTGTTTGCCATTTCTTCCTTTGTTATACATATAAAAAATGCCCAACAAACCCAAAAGCAATGGTAAAAAGTAATATTTGTTCCTTCCTTTGTTATTTTTTAATTCCGAAGGAAGTTTAGCTTGAGGGCCAAGTCGCCAGTTGTCAATAATAGGAATACCACTAATCCAGTTTCCATCAATAATATTTCCATCGCCTTGAATGTCATTTTGTCTTCCTACAAAATTCCACATAAAATAGCGCATGTACATAAAATTAACTTGGTATTTAAAGAAAAATTCCAAATTCTGACCAAATGATGGTATTTTTTTATCATCCTTTATACCAGTCCATTCCATATAGCCTTGTGGGTGATTTGGGGAAGTAGAATTACTGTACATCCTTGGAAAAATCGTTTTATATTTTGAATCAAACTCATAATCCATTTTGTGATCAACAAGCTCGTAACGGCCTTTTTCAGGGAGATAAATTGATTCTTCCTGAGTATATTCGGTTATAGGCGCATTAAAGTATTGCCCATAAACCAAAGGACGGCTTCCATATTGATCCCTGTTAAGGTATGATAAAAGACTAAACACGTTGTCTGGTTGATTCTGGTTCATTGGAGGGTTAGCACTTGAACGAATAATAATTAATGCAAAAGATGAGTAACCAATAAGAATTACGGTAACCATAGTTAATACGGTATTCATCAGAACTTTTGATTTGATAATGGAATAATAAATTCCATAGGCCAACAATCCAAATAAAAGAACAAGATAAAAGAAAGTACCAGAATTATAAGGTAAACCAAATCCATTTACGAACAGAAGTTCAAATTTTGCAGCCAAGTTAACAGCCTGAGGAATAATAACATACATTACAGAACCCAAAATAACGATTGCAGCCAAGGCTGCTAGTAATATTCCTTTTTTGCTAGGCTCATATTTTTTAAAATAATATACAAATACAATTGCAGGTATTACCAAAAGATTAAGTAAGTGAACTCCAATAGAAACACCCATCAAATAGGCAATTAAAATTAACCATCGATTAGCATATTTATCGTCTGCAACATTCTCCCATTTTAAAATAGCCCAAAAAACCAATGCGGTAAAAAGAGACGACATTGCATATACTTCACCTTCAACAGCCGAAAACCAAAAAGTATCGGAAAAAGTGTAAGCCAACGCTCCTACAATTCCACTTGCCATTATTGCAATTAAATTTCCATTTTCAAGTGATTCTTTACTTCCGATCAGATTTCGGGCAATATGTGTGATGCTCCAAAATAAAAACAAAATTGTAAATCCACTGGCTAAAGCTGACATGGAATTAACCATTATGGCAACATGCTTTACATCTGCGGCAAAAAAAGTAAAAAATCTCGCAATCAAATTAAAAAATGGTGCTCCGGGTGGATGCCCCACCTCTAGTTTATAAGAACTTGTAATAAACTCACCACAATCCCAGAAACTTGCAGTAGGCTCAATGGTTAAAAGGTATGTAGCTGACGCAATTACAAAAATAAGCCAGCCGGTAATCCGGTTAACGATTTTGAATTTTCTTATTGAAAAATCAGCATCGGTGTTCAAGGGTTCTTGTCCTGATTTGTTAATAACGGCCATTATTTTAAAATTTAATTTAGAAGGCGAAAATAGAAAATAAGCACTGAACTAAAAAATGTAACAATAACGAAATTTATACAAAATGTTTTTAATCAATATTTTAATTATTTATCCCCTTCTAAAATTTATTAATTCTGAATAAAAATTAAAAAATAATTCAACTACAGAAATAAAATAGAATTGAGCTGTAATTTTGAATCATAAAACAACAAACACTTTATTATTTAATTTAAAATTTTAATTATGAAAACAATTATTGGAAATGTAAAAAAGTTTGCCGTATTATTAACTTTGGTATTGGGATTAAGCACAATTGTTAGTGCAGGACCCAAAACACCTATTAAAGTTACTGACCTTCAAAAAAGTATAACAGATCAGATAGCCAAAGATTATGCAGGTTATACTATTAAAAATGCTTATAAAATGGACAAAAACAAAGTAGTTACATACGATGTTAATGTTGTAAAAGGAACACAGACTCTTTGTCTTGCTTTTGATCAAAGTGGAAAGTTTTTAAGAGTTATTGAACCAAAGAGCAAATCAAATACAAGTAACAAAACTACCGCTATGACTGAAAAAAATCATTCTCAGAAGTCGCAAAAATAACTATACAAACACTATATTACCAGAGACCGGATTTTCCGGTCTTTTTTTTTGTTTAGAAAATATCAAAGATCAACTACAGAAATAAAATAGAAGTGGTTAATAATTTTAGTTCAATAGATAGTAACACAAAATGTTTTATTTAAATTCTAAAATCATGAAAACGATGATGGTAAATGCAAAAAAGGTTTCCGTACTTAAAAAAAGCATAATTGAAGAAATAGCAAGAGATTATGTTGGATACACTATTAAAAGCGCATATAAGGCAGACCTTAACAAGGCGATTACTTATGATGTTAATTTAGTAAAAGGAACGCAAACTGTTTTTCTTTCATATGACAAGAATGGCGTGTTTATTGAGTTTATTGAACCTCAAAAAAAACACATCATCAAATTAATGCCCATTGCAAAGATACCGCAATACCGGGAAAAATTAATTCCAAAAAGTTTTAAAAAGAATTTCACAAATTCTTCATTCAAATAATCCATCTACAGAAATAAAATAGAATTGAGCTGTAATTTTGAATCATAAAATAACAAATACTTAATATTTAATTAAATTAAAAAACAATGAAAACAACAATTGAAAATGTAAAAAAGTTTGCCCTGATGTTAACTTTATTATTCGGAATAAGTGCATTGGTTAGTGCGCAATCAAAAACTCCTATTAAAATTGCCGATCTTCAAAAAAGTATAACTGACCATATTGCTAAGGATTATGCAGGTTATACAATCAAAGATGCCTTTAAAAAGGAAAACAACAAAGTGACGACCTTTGATGTTGATATTGCAAAAGGAAACCAGACCGTTTGTCTTGCTTTTGACCAGAGTGGCAAGTTTTTAAAGGTTATAGAGCCTAAAAGTAATTCAAATACCAACAACAAAACTACAGCTATGACTGAAAAAGATCACACTCAGAAGCCACAAAAATAATTTTACAATTAACACATTTTAATAATTAGCTACAGAAATAAAATAGAATTGAGCTATAATTTTGCTTCAAATAATAACAAACACTTAATATTTAAATTTAAAAACTATGAAAACAACTATTAAAAATGTAACAAAGTTTGCTTTAATGTTAACCTTAGTATTTGGAATGAGCGCTTTAGTTAGTGCACAATCAAAAACTCCAGTCAAAGTTGCCGATCTTCAAAAAAGTATAACCGATTACATAGCCAAAGATTATGCTGGTTATACTGTTAAAGATGCCTATAAAGTAGACAAAAACAAAGTAATTACTTTTGGTGTAAATGTTGAAAAAGAGGGGAAAATGGTATGTTTGTCATTTGACAACAGTGGGAAATTTTTAAAGGTTATCGAACCTAAAACAAAAACAAGTTCTACAACAAAAACAACCACTAACACAAAAACTTCCACTGGGAATAACAAAAAAACAACGAAATAAAGTTGTTAATGTTAACATGCCAAAGGCCAGGGTAATACCTGGCCTTTTTTATTTAAACACAATTTTAAGATATCGTCAATCATTTAATTTCGTTACTTTGTAGTTGCATTTAGAAAACTTCTTTGAAAAAAGGAAATGATTCCATTATTTCAAAATGGAAATATTAATAATTGAAATAAATCTGTCATGAAAATCTTAATTGTCGAAGACGAAAAAGAGCTCGCATCATCAATAACATCCTATCTGAGTCAGGAAAAATATATATGTGAATGCGTTAATAATTTTGCATTTGCATCTGAAAAAATAGACTTATATAATTATGATTGTCTGATAGTTGATATAATACTTCCTGATGGAAACGGACTCGATATTATTAAAAATTTAAAAAAAACGAAAGCTGATACTGGAATTATTATCATATCGGCCAGAAATTCATTAAGTGATAAAATTACCGGTTTGGATATTGGAGCCGATGATTACCTGACAAAACCTTTCCATTTATCAGAATTAAATTCAAGGTTAAAATCCATTATACGCCGAAGAAGTTTTGCCGGCAACAATGAGATTAATTTTGAAAAAATAAAAATTTTACCTGATTTTAACCAGGTTTTCGTTGATAACACCGAACTAGTTCTTACTAAAAAAGAATATGATTTAATCATGTACCTGATAATTAACAAGAACAGGGTGGTTACAAAGGAATCAATTGCAGAACATCTTTGGGGAGATAACATAGACATGGTTGATTCCTATGATTTTTTATATAACCACATAAAAAATTTGAGAAAAAAAATAATCGATGCAGGAGGTGATAATTACATCGAAACTGTTTATAAAATGGGATATCGTTTAAGCAATAACAATTGAAATGAAACTAATTACAAAAACATCATACTATTACATTGGCTTTTCAATCATTGGATTTATAATTGGTGGTATTATTTTTTATCATATTATTTTTTCCATTATCAACAGTAGGGCTAATGATGATTTAAAAACTGAAAAGGAACTAATCGAGGAGCAAATCATCCATTCCGACAGTATTCCTGATTTTACCCCATATTTTGGTCATCAGATTGTCGTCACTTTTTTCGATCATCATGTTATTCCAACATATGCATTAAACGATACAATAATGACTGATACTGTATCTAACGAAGAAATTCCATACCGGTATCTGATTTCAGCAAATAATAAAAAACATAAATCGTATTCAATAGAAATATTTAAACCTTTGATTAATACAAATCAACTGTTTGAAGATATCTTTTTTGTGATGTTTATTATGTTTTTGTTTCTATTACTGTCGTTAATCCTAATAAATTATCTTATCTCACGCAAAACTTGGTCGACATTTTATAATACGTTAAAAAAAATAAAAGAGTATGATATAAATAATGGAGAAGGTTTGATTTTAAACCAGAGCAATATTTCGGAATTTATGCAGCTGAACGAGGTACTTGTTCAAATGTCGAATAAGATTTTTCACAATTATATAAACCTTAAAGAATTTACAGAAAATGCATCGCATGAAATTCAAACGCCTTTGGCCATAATAAAGTCGAAACTTGAATTATTGATTCAAAGCCTGCCATTAAACAACGAGCAAATGACAATTGTACAATCCATGTATGAAGCGGTTACCAGGCTTTCGAAGCTAAATGCGAACCTGGTACTTTTGTCTAAAATTGAAAACAGCCAATTTCACGATACAGCGAATGTTAACCTGAATCAAATTATCGAATCAGTTTTAGCAAATCTTGAAGATATTATTGCTCAAAAAGAATTAAAAGTGAGTAAAAACATTCCTGCAAATCCTGTTCTAATACAAATGAACCCAACCCTGGCCGAAGTTCTCATCATTAATTTGATTTCAAATGCAGTAAAACATAACATAAAAAATGGAAGTATCGATATTACGTTGAATGACAAAATGCTTTCCATATCTAATTCCGGTCTTCATATGGAAACTGACCCAAAATCTATGTTTGATCGATTTAAAAAGGGTAAAACTACTTCGGAGTCACTTGGCCTTGGGCTTTCAATTGTACAAAAAATAGTAAACCTTTACAAAATCTCAATTTCGTATGTGTATGAATCCGAAACACATACACTGACTTTGATGTTTCTAAAATAGAATTGCAAAAAAAAGAACGAATACACCAAAAAGACTTTTGGTATATTCAATTCATTTTTATTGACAACAGTGACTAAAATTCCTCAAGGATATCCTGGAGATTGTCATCAACTGCAATAACCCTTATTACTTCAGGTACAGATCTCTGAATAGTTCTTTCAATTCCAAGCTTCAGTGTTTGAACACTCATGGCACAAGTACCACATGCCCCCAACAGTTTTATTCTAACTTCGTTATCTTCATTTATATTTACAAATGAAACATCGCCTCCATCTGATTGCAAATAGGGTCTTATTTCATCAAGGGCACTTAAAATTTTCCCTTCTACTTCAATGTTGTTTTTCTTTATCATAAACGTATCGATTTTATTGATAAAACCAATTATTATATTCAATTAATTGGTAGGATGCTTTGCATTTGGGTCAATCGCAACTTTGAGTGTTGGTGCAAGGTTTGCATTTCGTTCTTCAACAAGTTGGGCAACATTTTCGCCCAATTGCCTAAAAGAGTCTCCAAGAATGCTGTTTTCAAGTGCGGAAGGAACTCCGGAATCACCATTTTCTCTAATTGATTCCACAATTGGAATATGTCCAAGAAAAGGAATGTTTAGCTCGGCAGCAAGGTTTTTACAACCATCTTTACCGAAAATATAGAATTTTTTGTTGGGTAATTCATCCGGTGTAAACCATGCCATATTTTCGATTAATCCTAAAATAGGTACATTGATTTTTTCTTGCCTAAACATACCAATTCCTTTACGGGCATCGGCAAGGGCAACTTCCTGAGGTGTGCTTACAATAATAGCACCTGTTACAGGCATGGTTTGCACAAGTGTTAAATGGATATCACTGGTTCCGGGTGGTAAATCGATAATCATATAATCCAACTCTCCCCAAACCGAATCTTCAATAAGCTGCCTTAATGCACTCGTGGCCATTGGCCCGCGCCAGATCAACGCATCATTCGGGTTTACAAAAAAACCGATAGACAACATTTTTACTCCATATTTTTCTACAGGAACAATACAATCTTTTCCATTCACATTTTCCATTCCTGGTTTAATACCTTCAACACCGAACATTTTTGGAATAGATGGCCCATAAACATCGGCATCAATTAAACCCACTTTAGAACCCAGTTTTGCCAGTGCAATTGCCAAATTTGTTGAAATTGTTGATTTGCCAACACCTCCTTTACCTGATGCTACAGCAATAATATTTTTTACACCCGGAAGTATTTCTTCCTGAGTTTTATCAATACGCCCGTATGTAACCCTGGATGTAATTGTTGCATTAACTTCAATGTTTTTTGTAATTGTATCGTGAATTGCTTTAACACATGCTTTTTCAATCGATTTTTTAAAAGGGCTGTTAAATACTGGTAAATAAACTGAAAAACTTATTTTTCCATCTTCAATTTCAATGGATTCCACCATATTTAAACTTACAATATCGGCATTTCCATCCGGATATCTAACCTTTTTAAGTGCTTCTGAAACTTGATCTACTGAATAACTCATTCTTTTGATTTTAATAATAATAGTATTTAATTTTAAACATTGGTTTCAATTCAAAATTGCCAACGAATATTAATATCTATGTTGACATTTGGATGTGCATATTAAATAGAAATTATCAATTTGCCAATTCCTTATTTTTATTTAAATTAAATAAAGCTGCAAATATAGATATTTTTAGTTTGGATGAACAATATTAATTAAACCATTTATATCTGTTTTTGTTCAAAATAAATTAGTAAAACTAACTTATATGATGCATTGAATCTGATTGTTATTAATCAAATCCATTCCAATTATTTGAAGTTTTTTTTTATTCAATTTTTCTTTTATTTATCGAAATATCGTTTCCGGTAATTTGGTATTTCTATTGATTGGTTTTGATGATTCAAGTGAAGGCTGCAGGATATTCTTTTTTGAAACTGGTTCTTTTATTAAAAATTTGGTTGGCAATTATTTTAAATAACAAAATGAAACTTTCAGGATTCTTCTCCAAAACAAACCATTATTGTGCCATTCTAACCAATGGCATCAGCCTTTTCATCAAGGTTTATTTATTTAACAGAATACGCACCAATCAGGTTATTCATGAACTAAATAGTTTTCTTGAAAAATCCAATTACTCGTTAAAAGATGAACAACTAAAAAGAATCCGCATTTATACAATTCAAAGCTGCTTAACCAATAGCTGGTTTTGCCAACTCAGGGGAAAAAACGCTAACTCAGCCGAGACCCGAAAAGCAATTTATATTGGAGCAATTACGCCTTTTTTGGACGATTTGGTTGATTCCGAAAAGATTAATTCAGAACAAATTTTTGAACAATTACGGCACTTAGATAAAAATAGTTCAGAAAAAATAATGATAATAAACTATTTGTACGGGAAAATAACAAATGCTTGCATCGATAAATTTAATTCCATTTTTACTGAAGCTCTTCTCGCTCAGGATGCCAGCCTTAAACAGCTTCAAAAAGAAAAGCTGAACCACAGTGAATTGTTGGAAATTACGCTTAACAAAGGAGCCAGTTGGACATTATTGTATAGAACAATACTGCAAAATCCCATAAAAAACAAAGAAAATGAGGCAATTATTACTTTGGGTGGACTAATGCAATTGACCAATGATGCTTTTGATGTTTATAAGGATTTCCAAAATGGCCAACAAAGTATATTTACAAATACCAATGATTTGGAGCCTTTGAACCAGCAATTTGTTCAGTTAACGCATCAAATGATCGCTCAATTCAAGCAAACAGATTACTCGATGAAAAATAAAAAGCAAGCAATTATTCAAATGATGCTTATTGTTTCAAGGGGCATCATTTGTTTGGAACAACTTTTACAATGCCAGAAAAAAACAGGCAATCAGTTTAAAATTGAGACTTATACCCGAAAAGAATTGATTTGTGATATGGAAAAATTTGGGAATATTATGAAAACGGTTAGGGTTAGCTATAAATACACCCTTTAAAGTTTTCTTTTATTTTAAGGCTATTTTTCTTTTAAACCATTAATTATATTGCCCTCCTTTTGATAGAACGAATAACTAAAACCAATAGAAATGCACCCTGGTGTATATGAATTTAATTTATTGTAACTATATTTTAAATTAAACTCAAATAATCGCTGCTTATTTTCCCTATATCTTAAATATCCTAAACTGAAACATGGTTGTAGCCATGTGTTTTTTATTGGATTTCCTCCGATTAATTGAACGTCTGAAGGTATTGATTCAGATTTTATCAACGGAGCAATTACAAAATCATAACCAAAACCAAAAGAAAATCCTCTTTTAAAGCTCGAATTTTTTGTGGCTCCTGCACCAGTTCTATAACTCAGAAAAATTGGAGTAATAAAATTATATTTACCTGAAAAATCCGGGTAATTTGAAGGAGTTAATTCAGAAGAGCACTTACCAACTCCTAATGACGGACAAACATTTAAATTGATAGAGTTATTATCCCCTAATTTTATTAAATTGTAGGTTAAACTTAATCGCAATGAAACAGAAAAACCGCTTAAAGACATATTTCCAGAATCTAAGTAATTTGTATTTGTTCTTTGATAATTGTAATCAAAATCAGGACAGTCGAGATAATCAACAGAAAAACCATAAGCAACAAATATTCTTTGACCTTGAGATTTTTCAGTAATAAAAACCAATAAAAATGCAAAAATTATAAGTTTAAATTTCATGGTGCTGGTTAATTTATTGATTATTAAGGTATTTTGGTATTTGTCGGTTGCGCTTCACTAAGGTTTATCGGGCACGAAATCGATTAAATGGCAAATGGATGATTACACAATGTTAGCAAATGTTTTTAATTTAGCTGCAAAAGAATCAATCAGTTCCTTTCTATGATAACTAAAAATCAATAAAGTGAAAATACAAGATAATATTAAAATAGAAAGAATAAACAATAAATCCTTCCAAATAAACGACCATGAGAAATCGGTTAAAGAAAGCATTCCTGATATTATGCCAAACCCGAGTAGTCCAAGAATAATAAATTTCATTATCGTTCCCAAAATATTCATTTTTGTTTTAAGAATTAATTTTGGTTCGTTATTTTGAATTATAACAATTCCCTTAATAACATAATAAAATGCTCCAATTGAACGACTTCGTTTCCAAATTTTAAATTCATTAGTTTTCACATTACCGCAATACTCCAAACCATAAAACCTAACAAAAGTCTTGATATGATTAGATAATGTATCTTCCTTATTAAATGTGATAATTTTATTAATAGTTTCAATATAATCTTCTACAGTTTCCATTTATTAATATTAAAAAAAACAATTTATTAAAGGCTAATTTATTCATATTCATTCATTTGTTTTTCAACTTTATATGCTTAAACCATTATTACGTTTGTTTATGAATTAAATTGAGGTTTCCAACAAGCCTAATATTTGCAAACGGCAACTTGTAGACACCGTTTGCCCCTTTCACAGAGGTTTCGCACCCGCGAAACCGATCCAGGGGCAAATGGGCGGCTACACAATGTTAGCTTTAGTAATTATTTCAACCACTTTTCAAAATTTGTCATATTAATCACTTCAAAAGATGAGTCTGGGTAAGCATTTTTCCATTGAGTCGGAACTTTAACTTTTGACTCCTTCCATTTAAATTCGTATCCAAATAAGAAACCATCCCTTTCTTCTACCCAATCAACTACTTGCTGTTCATATGTTCGCCAAAAATAGTTATTTGATGAAATTCTCTTGTATTCTTGAAATTTTAATCTCTCACTTATCATATAGTTTTCCCATAAAGCACCAATATCGTTTCTAGATTCTATTGGATTAAAATTTGCAATTACAGCATTTCGAATTCCGTTATCAAGGAAGTACCATCTTGAGTTTTTTGTTATCTCTTTCCTTAAATTTCTACTAAAACCTTCAACTTTATGAAGGATGAAAACTTTGCTCAATAAATCCAGATATTTTTCGACCGTATTTTTACTTATTCCAAGTTGTTTTCCCAATTCTTGAAGTGAAACTTCTCCACCAATTTGAAAAGCGATTAAACGCAATAGATTGAATATCTTTTGCGAATTCTTAATGTTTTCATAGACTAAAATATCTTTCAGTAAATAAGAACTTACCATTTCATTTAAATAATCTATTTTATCTACTCTGTCTGGCAAATGGAGTAATTCTGGATAATTACCAAATATTAACCGTTCACGAACCTTGTCAATTTTTTCAATATTGTTTTCGATTTGATTATACTCATTCTCTGAAAGTGCAAATAGATTAAATGAATATTTTCTGCCAGTTAATGGTTCACCTGCATCTTTATGAATATCAAAAGAAGACGAGCCTGAAATAATTATTTTTAATCCTTCTATTTCATCAATCATTAATTTCAATTTCAAACCTATTTCCTGTATTTTTTGAGCTTCATCGATATATAGCAATTTATAAGAGCCTAAAATTTGTTTATAATTTTCAACGCTCCGAATTGCTAGTTTATCATGTACATTAATGTCTTCTCCATTTAAAGTCAGAACAGGTTCATTTAACTTTTCTAGAATCTCCTTAACAAGTACCGTTTTCCCAACTCTTCTCGCTCCAAAAACAATCACAACTTTATTGGATTGCAGTTTTTTAATTACATTTTCAGATATATCTCTGACTAAATATTTCATAATTCCGTCATATTATTGACGCAATTTACAATAATCCTGACAAAGCACCAAATTTGAAGACTACTTTCTGTATTAAGGCTAACATTATGCTATCTCTATCAGAAAACAGCTTAAATCTTTTAGAAATTGAGGATATTTAATTTATTATCTGTAATGCTTAATAAACTAATTCCTTGTTATTCTGCTAATTGCAGTACTTAGTATTTTATTCTTCGATAAAAAAAAAGTTCAAAAAAAGAATTACAAATATTCAGAATCTTAAATATAATCATTCTAAGAATATGGCCAAGTAAACATTTTCATAAACTGTATCATTTTATAAAATCAAAAAAACCGCAAAGGAAAATCTCTGCGGTTCTATGATTAAAAATCAGTAATTTCCTTATACTCTATTTTTCAGCAGTTATTGCTTTCTTTTTTTTCCTGTAAGTAATTCCAGTACCTCCCAAAAGCAGCAGAACAACCAAAATTGAGGTTGAAACAGCTATTTTTTGGCTCATTGCATATGTTTTTGGTTCAAACTTAAACTCAATGGTATGAACTCCTTTTGGTACAATCATTCCCCTCAAAATATAATTTACACGGATATGATCAGTCAGAAAACCATCAACATAAGCATTCCAGCCTTTTGCGTAATAAATCTCTGAAAATACTGCTAGACGGTCTGTCTTAGTCGCAGATTTGTATATCAAATCATTAGGCTTATATGACACTAAATCAATATAACCAGTATCAAGTGAGAAAAACTGGGGTGCAGGTAATTTATCAATCACTGTTTTAAAGTGTTCATCAATAATAGCGGTCTTTTTGGGATTAAATTTGCTCAAAGTTGCAAGTTCTTCGTCGGCATTTTTAACTTTAATATAATCATCAACAAACCAAACGTGACCAAGCGAGTTCCAGTTCAGTTCATATTCTGTTGGTGAGTATATGATATATTTGGTATTCAACATATTAATAACATTCATTTTGCTCATAACATCGTTGATACTGCCTGTGGTATCTTTTTGAAAAGCATCACCAACAGCTTGAATTTCATAGGCTAAGTATCGTTCAATAACATCCTGGTAACGGCGAAGTTTTGCTCCATGATATCCACCAATCGATTTGTGGAAATAAGGCGTAAATCCATCCTGAAAAGGGCTTTGCAAAAAGCTGAGAACCCTGTAATCGGGATCTGAATCTTTCAGAATCATTTCGTCCGAAGCCGTTTTTTGGAATTCATTTTTGGCTATTCTCTTTTTCTGAAAATTTTCTTCGCTCAAATATCGTTTGTCAATAGTCCACATATCCAATAACACCAGAACTATCAAACCTATTACAAGGTATTCTTTTTTAACTAATTTGGTGTAAGAATAAGCCATCAACAGCACTGCGGCAAATAATATAAAAACAAAACTTCTCAAAGCATCGGCAGCAAAAATCTTCATGCGCACATCGGCCAATCCTGACGAAAAGATTACTATTTGATTTGCCATTTGAGGCTGTTCAACCTTTTGGGCATTAAACGAAGTTACTTCTCTGGCACTTAAAAAATCAAAAAACATAGATGGTGCAAGATAAAACAATAAGCTAATACCTGCAGTTAATCCAAAAGCAACATAAATCCACTTTCTCTGCTTTTTTAACAAATCGGGTTTATCTATAATTTCCTTTACGGTAAGCATGGCCATTAGTGCTGCTGCAAAACTGGTAATTACCAATGCCATTGACAATGTCCTGAATTTGTTATAAAGCGGAACGTAATCTAAGAAAAAATCTGTAAATCCCCTGATATTTCCACCCCACGATAGCAAGATACCCAGAATTGCAGAAATCAGCAACCACCATTTAACAGAACCATCAACGATAAACAAACCCAAAATAAAAAGGAAAACAATAATGGCCCCAATATAAACCGGTCCGGATGTGAAACTTTGGTCACCGTAATATGATGAATATTTTCCAATATATTCAACATAGTTTTGATCTACATTTTTAAACAATTCCGGCTTGTCAAAGCCGATTGGCTGGCTTGATCCTCCTTTTGCGTTTGGGATTAATAAAGTCCAGGTTTCGTCAATTCCATAGCTCCATGAATAAGCATAATCCTTGTCTGTTCCTGATGCTTTTTCACCTTTACTATCAGTCAATTCTGAAGGTCCGCGAATACTTTCTTTGCCATACTCGTAGGTTGTAAGTAAATTGGTGATATTCGGCAATAAAGCCAAAACTGCTGCCAATGCCAACACCATTGAGGCAGACATGAATTTTTTTAGATCTTTTTCAATAATCGCATAAATAAATTGAACCCCAACCAACACAAAAACCATAAGAGCCAGATAATATGCTATTTGAATATGATTTGTTGCAATTTCAACACCCAGGGCAAATGTAGTAAGTATTCCTCCCCAAAGATATTTTCCCTGATAAGTCATTATTACCCCAGCTATTACAGGAGCCATATATGCAATGGCATAAGTTTTAGTGATATGCCCAACTGCAATAATAATTATATTGTAGGACGCCATGCCAAATGCAATACCTCCTAAAATGCTTTGCAAATTAGTGAATTTAAGACTTAGCAAAAGCAAATAAAAACCAAACATGTATATGAAAAGTATAGCAACAGTGGTGTATGGCAATCCCAGGCGTAAAAAACGCTGGATATACAAATACACATTGTATGAGGTGCCACCTGAAATTTGATAAGCCGGCATACCGCCAAACATGGAATTTGTCCACTGGCTGTCGGTACCTGTCTTTTCTTTAAAATCGACCAATTCTTTTGCTATTCCTTTTGCATGGGTCTGATCCATTTGGGGAAGGTCTTTCCCATTAAGCAATGGGCTAAAATAAATATAGCTCAGTACCACAAAAAAAACAATTGCCAATAAATAAGGCAGCGCTTTCTGAAAGTAGGTTTTTAGGTTTTCCATTTTACAAATTATTATGCAGATTTTATTCTTAATTCTAATTACTAATTAAAGTTTTTTAAGCAGATTTTTAAAACTAACCAGACCATCAATAATTTCTGGTAATTTTTTAATTTCTACTCTTTCCTGTTCCATTGTATCGCGGTATCGTATGGTAACCGTTTTATCTTCCAACGATTGATGATCAATGGTGATACAGAATGGTGTACCAATAGCATCATGTCTTCTGTAACGACGGCCAATGGTATCTTTTTCTTCGTATTGACAATTGAAATCAAATTGTAATTCCTTCATTATTTCACGGGCCATTTCAGGCAATCCATCCTTTTTCATCAAAGGCAATACTGCCACTTTTACAGGAGCTAATTGTGGTGGAATCCTTAACACAACACGTTGATCGGTTGTACCATCTTCCTTTGTCAATGTTTCTTCGAAATATGCCGAAGATAAAACGGCAAGGAACATTCTGTCCAGACCAATTGATGTTTCAACTACGTAAGGGACATACGATTCATTGGCTTCATTATCAAAATATTGCAGCTTTTTACCTGAGAATTCCTGATGGTTTTTCAAGTCAAAATCGGTGCGGGAATGGATGCCTTCTAATTCTTTGAAACCAAAAGGAAATTCAAATTCAACATCGGCCGCAGCATTGGCATAATGTGCCAATTTATCATGATTGTGGAAACGGTATTTATTTTCGCCAAGACCAAGAGCTTTGTGCCATTTCATGCGGGTAGCTTTCCATTTCTCATACCAATGCATCTCATCGCCGGGTTTTACAAAATATTGCATTTCCATTTGCTCAAACTCACGCATACGGAAAATAAACTGACGTGCAACTATTTCATTTCTAAAGGCTTTTCCAATTTGAGCGATTCCGAATGGAATTTTCATCCTTCCTGTTTTTTGAACATTCAGGTAGTTTACAAAAATACCCTGTGCAGTTTCTGGACGCAAATAAATAACATTGGCATCATCGCTCAACGAGCCAATTTTGGTATCGAACATTAAATTGAACTGCCTAACATCTGTCCAGTTTTTTGAACCTGAAATGGGACAAACAATCTCGCAATCGATGATAATTTGCTTAAGTTCCTCAAGATTATCAGTTTCGAGTGCGGAAACGAATCGTTTGTTTAAAGCATCAATTTTAGCCTGGTTTTCAAGCACTCTTTGATTGGTGGCCAAAAATTGTGCTTCATCAAATGTATCGCCAAATTTGGCTTTTGCTTTTTCTACTTCCTTGTCAATTTTGGCTTGTATTTTAGCGCGATGATCTTCGATTAGAACATCGGCGCGGTATCTTTTTTTGGAATCTTTGTTATCGATCAAAGGATCATTAAATGCATTTACGTGCCCAGAAGCTTTCCAAACGGTAGGATGCATGAAAATGGCAGAATCGAGGCCTACAATTTCTTCGTTAAGCTTCACCATTGCCGACCACCAGTAGTTTTTGATATTGTTTTTTAATTCAACACCATTTTGGCCATAATCATAAACTGCACCTAATCCATCGTAAATTTCGCTAGAAGGAAAAATAAAACCATATTCCTTTGCGTGTGCTATAATTTTTTTAAACAAATCTTCGCTTGCCATACTTCTGCTCCTATCAAAAATGTTATTTTTTTAAGTTTGCAAATGTATGAAAATGTTGATTCTAATCCTAAATTAAATAATGAATTATGTTTTTGAATGCATGCAATCCGGATTTGAAACATCAACACCGATAAAATGATTGATAATTCAACCAAGTGGCACTAATCTATAATGGGGAAAAGTAAAATAGGTTACTTATCTTGACAAAAAAATATCCCAGGTTAACGGACGTAAAACCTGGGATTTGAAAAACTATTGGATTAACTACTAAAAATAAAAAAAAACTATAAACAATTAAAAACTTAAAACACTACTTGTTCTATTCCAAAAATTGCTTTTAACCCTTCTTCAAATTTACCAATTGTAACCAAAAGGAACAACACGGCTATCTTAAATTTAAGATAAATTTATCATAAATTGAATAAAAAAATAAGGCGCTACAAGATTTTTAGGGGATTTCTTATTTGGAATGAATTAAGATTTGGGGAAATAGATTCATGGACTGGCTATACATTCTGAATTAATACAAATTATGAAATAAAAAAAGTTATGCTCAGTAATAAATATGAAGCATAACTTTTATAATTATTTAAAAAAGAATGTATTATTTGCAAAATTCTTTGTCTCTATAATTCTTCTTCTTTTTCAAACTCCAAATCCTCAACGGGCTTTAAATGTTCAGGAATTTCGGCTTTTTCAAAATAAGGGAATACATCCATAATGGTAGATTGCTGGATGGCCGGTATTTCAAAATCACTAACCATTCCGTGCATAGCATTTTCGGTATTGTCGTAAGCTTCTTTTAAATTGTTGGCTTGTATAAGCATATACGTATTGGTGCGGCGTTCCACCTTTTTTTCTTCATCATAACCAATATATGTAACTTTTACTTTAAACCATTTGTCACCATCCTCATTGGGTATTAGATCGCTATAATTGGCAATTTTAATATTGGTAACCGTAAATTCTCCAGAAATATAAGGTTTCAACATTTCATGAATTCTTTTTTCAGCTTCGGTAAACGAAACAGCATCGACCAAATAAGGTTCAGAAACCATTTTTTCTTTACCATTCTGATCCATTTTCATATATTTTACCTTACATTCGAACCATGTGCTCATGCTATATTTTTTAGTGTTTATTTATTTTTGAGGCGCAAAGATAATCTTAATATTTTAAATGAATTATTTTAAATGAAAATTGATTTGGCTCCTAATCTGGTTAATTTTGATTTCTTTTAATTTTATTGTTTAATCAAAACCAAGCTATGATTATTGTATATTTGCAAGCCAAATTTATATTGTTTTATGATAGCAGAATCCTTTAAAAACGCTCCTAATTTCACAAAATTTATATTCATCCTCTTTTCCATTTTAGTTGGATGTGTTTTTTTTGTGGTTATTGGAATTCTAATATCAATCCCCATCTTTGGTGTTAATATCAATGATTTTTCAGGATCGCTCAACGCTTCAAATCCTGCAAATATTTCTGTCCTCAAATTTTTACAAGCTTTTTATTCTATTGGAATGTTCATTTTTCCTGCGTTTATAATCGCTTTATTTTTTAATGGTAAAATAGGGGAATATCTTCAAATCAAAAAAATTCCATCTCCATTGTCTATTGTATTTGTTTGCCTGATCATGTTTTTTGCTTTGCCATTAATCAATTATCTGATGTTGTTGAACCAAAGCATTACATTTCCAGCTTCAATGGCAGGTTTGGAAACTGAACTAAAATCGCTTGAAAAAGAAGCCGAAGTAATAAGTGGCTCCTTTCTTAAAGCCAATTCATTTTCTGTATATCTTGCTAATATGCTGGTAATGGCTGTTATTCCAGCAATTGGGGAGGAATTTATGTTTCGTGGAATTTTTCAACGAATGTTTAAGGATTGGACCAAAAATATTCACATTGCCATATGGCTTGCTGCGATACTTTTTAGCGCCATGCATATGCAATTTTACGGATTTATTCCACGTATGTTATTGGGTGCTTTTTTTGGATATTTATTCTACTGGTCCGGTAATTTGTGGCTTTCTGTCTTAGCTCATTTTGTAAATAATAGTATCGCTGTAACAGCCTTTTATTTAAATGGCGAAATTGCTGAAAAGGCTGACAAAATAGGAACAGACAAAGGCATTAATGCCGCATTATTTTTTAGCATTTTGATGGTTTTATTACTCATTTATACAATAATAAAAATTGAAAATGAAAAACGCATAAAAACAAATTTTTCAGAACCAAAACTAAATCATGATGAAAACAAAATTTGATATTGAAAATGCGGAGGTCATATTTAATCAGAATGGCGTAGTTGGTAAAAAAATACTAAAACAAGGAAACCTTGAATACCTGTATCTGAAATTTGAGCCATATAGCGGAACTGATGACCACGTTCAGGAAAATTTAATGACTTTTTTCATCGTTAGTGGGCAAGCAAAACTAATTATCGATAGCAAGGAAAACCAAGTAAGTAAAGGTGAATTAATAGAAATACCAGCGGGCTCAAACAGGAAATGGATAAATTCAGGGAATGAAATCCTGGAACTTTTTGTAATCAAAACCATCCTGCAATAAAACCAAAGTATAAATTTGACATAAAAAAAGCCCGGACAATATTGCCCAGGCTACTATCTCAAAATAAATTCTGAAAATTAATGCACTTTGTAATCAAAATTAACAAGATCTACAAATCGTAAAACGCGATCATAAATTTCCTCTTTGGTCAGATTTTGCAATCTTTCTGTTCCAAACTTCTCTACACAAAATGAAGCTAGTGCTGAACCAAAGATGACTGCATTTTTCATGTTCGCAAAAGAAATATCGCCACTTTTTGCAAGATATCCGGCAAATCCGCCTGCAAATGTGTCGCCTGCACCGGTTGGGTCAAATACTTCTTCGAGCGGCAAAGCAGGAGCATAAAACACTTGTGTTTCGTCAAATAAAAGTGCACCATGTTCACCTTTTTTAATAATAACAATATTAGGTCCCATTTTACGTATTGCTTTTGCTGCCTTTATCAGAGAATATTCTCCTGACAACTGCCTGGCTTCCTCATCATTAACAGAAATAACGTCAACCATTGCAATGGTATTTTTCAATTCGTCAAGCATAATATCCATCCAAAAATTCATGGTATCCATGATGATTAATCGAGGCCGAGTGGTCATTTGCTCAATAACTTGCCTTTGCACAACGGGTGAAAGGTTACCCAATATTAAATATTCCGTGTTTTTATAGGCATCTGGTACAATTGGATTAAAAGTGCCCAAAGAATTAAGCTCGGTAACAAGAGTATCTCTCGAGTTCATATCGTTGTGATATTTCCCTGACCAGAAAAAAGTTTTCTCTTCTTTTTTGATTTGAATACCTTTTACATCAATATTATGGTTTTCTAAAAGAGTGATATTCTCTTTTTCAAAATCGCCCCCAACTACAGATACAACTTGTGGCTGTGCTCCGGCATAAGACGCGGCTAAACTAATATAAGTACCAGCACCACCAAGGATTTTATCGGTCTTTCCAAAAGGTGTTTCAATTGCATCATAAGCCACACTACCAACTACTAATAATTTCATAAGTTTTAGTTTATTGATTGATATAAATTTAATAAAAATATTTGAATTACGCATAAAAACGGTCAAATATAAGAAGACAAAAGTTTCAAACCTTCATTCTTATGAAAGAAAATAATTTTTAAATTATTTTTCCACTTTTTTTCCAAATATTTTGCAAATGTAAAAAAAGAAACTACTTTTGCCACTCGAAATTGAATTCTCGCTTAGCTCAGTTGGTTAGAGCATCTGACTGTTAATCAGAGGGTCCAAGGTTCAAGTCCTTGAGCGAGAGCAAAAAGCCACCAAACGGTGGCTTTTCTGTTTTATATACTTTGCAGAAACTATGTTCTATAAAATATAAAAGCAAGTCACATGGCTTGCTTTATAGACTTAAAAAAACTGAATAACA
Organism: Bacteroidota bacterium; assembly: GCA_025361565.1. Taxonomy (GTDB): domain Bacteria; phylum Bacteroidota; class Bacteroidia; order Bacteroidales; family NBLH01; genus NBLH01. Next base: position 146,787 of record JANYKN010000018.1, read on the forward strand.
GCGGATTAGAGTGCAATTTTCTTAACAGCCTCAACCCAATATTCCTCCGCATTTAAGCTTTCGACCATTTGTAGTTTTTCGCCACCCAATTCTTTAAATAATTCTGCATATTCGGTGGCAATTTCAAAATTGGTTTCGAGGCAATCGGCAACAAAAGAAAGTGGAATTACCAAAAGCTTTTTAACTCCTTGTTTTGCTTTTTCTTCAATTACTTTATCGGCAAAGGGGTTTAACCATTTTTTACCAAAACGCGATTGGAAACAAATACTGTAATCACTCTCTTTTAATTCAAGTTTCGTAGCAATTAAACGCATGGTTTCATAACATTGAGCCTGGTAGCAAAAACGGTTTGCCTGATTTATTTCCGTTTTGCAATGATGTTTTTCGCAAGTTTCGTTAAAATGTGTTTCTTCAACTTGATTGACCGGTAATCCATGAAAACTGAACAAAATATGATCGTATGTTTTTGGATTGTATGGATTTAATCGCTGAATCCAAGAATTGATAAAAGCTGGATGATTATAAAATTCGTTAACAATTTGGATATTTGGTATTTCGGACCATTTTTGAACAATCTGCAAAAAATATTCAATAACCGAACCACTGGTTGATGAAGCGTATTGCGGAAACAAAGGAACGAAAACTATTTTTGAAAAATGTTGCATGCGGATATTTTCCAGGGTCTTTACCAACGACGGTTCACCAAAACGCATGGTCAGAAAAAATTTAGTAGTTTCGGATTTTTCCTCATTTAGTTTATTTACCAAATTGGTGCCATGGTAAATAATTGGCGAGCCATTCTCTGTCCAAACTTTTTTATACATTTTTGAAGATTTTGATGCCCTGAATGGCACAATAATCAGGTTAACCAATATCAATCTGGCCAAATATGGCAAATCAATTACCCGGTAGTCATTTAAAAACTTTGAAAGAAATTTACGGACTTTGTTTTTATCAGGACCATCGGGTGTACCAAGATTGATAAGGATTACAGCAGTTTTATTCATTTATAATCTTTTACATATATTTATAATAAAGATAAAAACCCAACGAAATAAAGGTAATTGAGGTTGCTGCACCATAATAAAACAATGCATATTTGAATTTATCCTTACTGGTTATGGCTTTGCTGGTAAAAAATCTACCTATTTGAGCAATAAGTAAAGCAAATAGCATGACACTGAAATGCTCAATTGCCCAAAATTGCGAATTTTGTTTTTTTATCAATTCTTCAACCGGGAGTTTCCGTAAATCTTCGGAAGGATCTACAAAAAAATAAAGGACAACACCCAAAATAAAACCCATGTAGAGCAGGGCAATGAATATGTATTCCAAATAAACATGTGATTTTTTATATTCATTTTTAAACATCACCCCCTTTAATGCGTATAAACAAAGAATAATAGCCACTATTGTAAAAAGTGCACTTGACCAGACATGAATGGTAACGAGTATTTTATGCATGGATATGATTAATAAAATATATATGGTTTTTCTTCTTCTTTGAAATGCCTATAAAAGAAATATCTTTTGAACAATAATAATTATAAATATTTGAACACTACCATATTACATAAATATTAGAACAATTTATAGACTAAGAAATTAATCTTAAATATTGGTTTTCAGTAATTGATCTGCCAATTCTTTGCCTTGCTTTATTCTATCAGCCATACCAATTCCTCCACGTAAATTACCGCCAATTAATAATCCCGGAAAATCCATTTGAATTTTGTCAATGGTATCGAACCGAATTCCACTATCTGCGCCATATTGCGGAATGGCGTGGTTGTATCTTGTTAATTTAAATAAATCGGGTTTAAATTCCGACAGATCCATTAAATCTGTGGTTTCTTTTTCCACCATTTCCCTAATTTTATCATCTGATAAATATGTTAGCTCAGCTTTGCGCACACCTCCCATAAAAATGGTAAGCAATGCGCCTTCCTTTGGTGCTTTATCTGACAAAAATGCGGATAAAAATAAATAACCAAGCACATCCCTGTTTTCCTTAAATGGAATTAAACCTCCAAAACCATCAAGCGGTCGGCCTTTCCACGTTTTAAAACCAAGTGTTACTTCTATAACTTTTGCGTAAGTAAGATTGGTCATTTTATTCATTTCGTTGGCTGGAATAAATGGCAAAATCTTATCAAGGGCATAAGCTCCCGTAGCGGTGATAACCTTTTTGGCCGCAATTTCGATTTGTTTATCCCCATTTTGACCAGTGATTATATAAAGACCATTTTCATGATTTATTTGGATGTTTTTTACTCCCAAATCGAAATTTTCAGGTTTTGATGCTTGATAAAGTGCATTTGTTAAAGAAGACAATCCATTTTTGGCAGAAAACACTTTGCGGGTAACTTTTTTTGACTGCTCATCCTTTTTTTGAAATGATTTTTTGATTGAACCACCAATGAAACTACCAAAGTCTTGCTCTAAATTCCATAATTTGGGAAGGGCATATTTTGGTACCAGATAATTTGGATCGCCTGCATAAACACCTAAAATAAAAGGGTCGATGGCGTAATCCAAAAAGCTTTGGCCCATTCTGCGTTTTACCAATTCGGCAAGCGTTTCGTGCGGATTTGTGCCTTTTCGGCGAAATGGCTCACCAAGAATTCTGAACTTATCTTTTAAAGTAAACAATGGGGTTTTAATACCCTCTTTTAAGCCAGAAGGCAGTTTTTCCCATTTGCCATTTTTAAGGATATAACGCTTATTTACCGCATCATTGGCTACTTCCAACTCACATAATCCTTTTAAATCTTCAAATAGATCAAACACTTCGGCAGTTCCAACCACACCAGTATTTGGACCTTCCTCGTAATTAAAGTCATTTTCTTGCATGGAATGAATTACACCGCCTGGCCTGTCCAATAAATCGAGTACTTTAAAATCAGCCCCAGCTTTATTTAAATAAAAAGCAGTGGTTAAGCCGGTTAGTCCGGCACCAATGATTACAATGTCTTTTTGCTCCATTTTCTTATTGAATATTGTTTATTGACAATTTTTTCAGTAGCTGCAATTAAAGCCAGTTTAATTATCTAATTTCAAATGACTAATTTCTATTTTCTAAACTGTTTTCGAATATTGTGCATTAGATTTGGTAAGCAATGGATCAAAAGCCATAGCAATATTCCTAATTACGAAATATCCCTGTTCTTTTAATTGCAAAATACCGTCGCTAAATTCTATCAAATCATCGGCTTTGAACTCATCTAATTTATCTTCCGAAAATTCCACTATTTCGATAATTTCTTGTTCCGAAATATCATATCGCTTTGCGATTTGTTTAAAGCTCAAATATCCGTTACACATAATTTCGGTAATTACATCTCGCCTGATTCGATCCATTTTGCTCAATTCATATCCACGCTCAACTGCAAAACCTGTATTTTCAATTTGTTCCATATAATCGCCGAGTGCTTTTGTGTTTTGGATATATGCGCCATTCAACTGGCTAATTGATGAAGTTCCAAAACCATAAACCTGCCCAGTGGTTTCGCGTGTGCAATATCCTTGAAAATTACGGTGAAGGGTTTTGTTTTTATAAGCAATATTCAACTCATCTTCAGGTTTTGCGTAATGATCCATGCCAACCGAAATATAGCCAGCTTCAGTTAACAGATGCAATCCCGCATCAAACATGGCCAATTTTTCCTCAAGTGTAGGTAAACCGTTGCTTTCTAGCTTTTTCTGCATTGTTTTAACCCAAGGCACATGTGCATATGAGAAAGTAACCAATCTGTCTGGTGAAATATCTATGGCTTTTTTAATGGATTCTTTAAAACTTTCAACTGTTTGATAAGGCAATCCATATATTAAATCCAGGTTAACTCCTTGAAATCCTGTTTTTTTCATGTGTGTCACCAAGTCTTTTACAGGATATTTTGATGGATCGCGGTTAACGCTTTTCAATATTTTTGGATCAAAATCCTGGATTCCAAGACTCAGCCTGTTAAAACCTATTTTTGCAAGCTGATCGATGTCTTCAAATTCAAGATAAGCAGGATTGCATTCCATCGCAATTTCGGCATTGGATGTAAACTCAAAATCCGATTTAAGCGCATCCATTATTTGGCTGATATAATTTATCGATATTGCATTTGGTGTGCCTCCGCCCCAATGTATCTGACTTACTTTCCTGCTCTTATCCAAATAAGAAGAAACTGTTTTAATTTCTTTGATTACCGCGTTTACATATCGTTTTACAACCTCATCGCTCTTTAATATACTGGTATTGCAGCCACAAAAAAAGCAAAGCTTGGAACAAAAAGGAATGTGTACATAAAATGAAATATTTTTAGGTTCCTCCGAATTTGATATTTCGAGATGCTTCACGTATTGCTCTTTTCCAAATCCATCGTGGAAAAAAGTGGCGGGCGGATAACTGGTGTACCTGGGACCCGGTTTATTGTATTTTTTTATTATTTGTATATTCATTGTTTTAAATTTATTAATAATTTTGATTCCCCCGCATTTCATACTGGGCTATTCATGGTTTAATCCCTTTGGGATTATTTTATTTTCGAAAAATTATAACAGGCATCTGTTCAATTTGTTTCAAAACCACTAAGTGGTTTAACTTTTGAATAACCCCAGGTGCAACCTGGGCTTAGAATACATATGCATTGTGAACCCTGAAAGGGTTCAACCACTCAAAATAAATATTTTTCTTCAAATTCAATTCCATGTTCTTGCAGCAAAGAAATATATTCATCCCTAAAAGTGTTTTTCTTATGGTGTTCTTGCTGATTTTTTACATATTCAATCAAATTAGCTTTAGCTGATATATGGTAAGTAAAAGCACCATATCCATCCTGCCAACCATTGAATTTCGGAAATAGTTTTTCTGTATAAATAAAATCGCTGGCTGCCAATTTTATATCTTTGATTAAAATAGCTGGGGCAACCATTGGGTGGATATGAGTTACAATATGCAAATGATCTTCAACTCCTCCAATACGATATAAGTGACAATTTTTGTTTTGAAGCAATTGCCATATATAAGTAAAAAGTCTTTTATGTCCATCTTCAACCAACGTGTTTTCCCTATTTTTTGTAGAGAATACTACTTGATAGAGAATTTGGGTAAAAGTGCTCATTTTGTTCATTTATAGTTGAACCCTTTCAGGGTTCTCAAATATTCTGCATTTATTTCCCCGAATTTCATTCGGGGCTATTCTTGGTTTAATCCCTTTGGGATTATTTTATTGTTCGCTTCTCTTTGTTTTTCAACTTGCAATCCTTTTTTTAAGCGTTTTCTTATCCAGAACCACGAAGTGGTTAAACCTTTGAATAACCCCAGATGCAATCTGGGGATCATAAAGTATTAGGGACTGGAACACTGAAAGTGTTCAACAATTCTTCACTTCTACCTCCACTTCTGCGACTTAACCCAATCCGTTATAAATCTGGCATTTTCAAAAGGCGTTTCAGGTAAAAATCCATGACCAAGATTAAAAATCCAATTTTTATTTTTTCTACCAAAAGCTAGGAATTTGTTGAGCTCAGCTTCAATTGTTGCTTTATCGGCAAATACAATTCGGGGATCTAAATTGCCTTGTAGGCCAACCAAAGGATCTACCATTTTACGTGCCTTTTCAATTGGAGTTTGCCAATCAACACTTACAAAATCACAAATATCATAATCAATTTCCGAAATCCCTGTTCCAATTCCTTTTGGGAAAAAGATAAATGGCGTTCCGGTTTCACGAACTTTTTCACCAATTTTTTTTATCGAAGGCATAAACAATTCAAAATACAAATCGTTGGGTATCAATCCAGAATTGGTATCGAACAACTGAAATACTTCAACGCCATGCTTGATCTGGTTCAAAGCATATTCAATGGAAAGCTCGGTTACCATTTCAATTATTTTTTTGGTTTGCTGTTTTTCACGAAAAAAATATTTGATGGCATCTTCAAAATTGGAACGGCTACCCAAGCCTTGAATCATAAAAGTTAGCACTGTTAAAGGTGCACCGCAAAATCCAATTAATGGAATATTTGCCGGTTTTGTATTGATTATCACATCGATAGACTTGTATATATAATCCAATTTTGAAGAATCGGGATTAAACAAGCCCATCGGATTTTTGATATCTTTTAACGGATTATCGAAAACTGGTCCTTTATCGGTAAAATCAAGCCCCATACCCATTGCATAAGGGATTACCAAAATATCCGAAAACAGGATGGCTGCATCTACATCCAAATCAGTGACTGGCAAAAGGGTCACTTGGGCAGCCAATTCGGGAACTTTCATCATTTCCCAAAAAGTGTGCTTTTCTTTTAATTCAAGATATGATGGCAACACGCGGCCAGCTTGGCGCATATACCAAACTGGTGGCCTGTCGGTAGGTTTTCCTTGTAAAGTATCTAGTAAAATGGATTTTCCCATGTGTCTTTTAATGTGTTGATATTTAAAAAGTAAATTTCTTGTTTGTAATTTATTGCTTCAATAACATTCTATAGAACTAAAAAATCTCAAATGACAAACTACAAAAAATACAAAATTTGAAAAATACTACCTAATATTCTTTCAGTTTCCATATTTTTTGTAGTTTAAACAATTGCAATCAGGATTTAGTTTTCTATCCCTTTAAATTTTTCAATGCCTGCAAATTGGCGCCGATAGCAATTTCAATATCCATATCGGTATGCGCTGCCGAAACAAATGCACACTCATATTGCGATGGGGCCAAATAAATTCCACTTTCCAAAGCCATTTTAAAGTATTTGGCATAAGTTGCAGGTTCTGATTTCATGGCATCGGTATATGAATTGATTTTGCCTTGTTTATTGAAAAATAAAGTCATCATCGAACCAACACGGTTAATAATGGCATCAGTACCGGTTTCTCTAATGTTTTTTAAAATACCGTCTTCCAATACTTTAGCTTTGGCATCAAGCTTTGCATAAAACTGAGGATCGTTATTGATGATTTCGAGCGTTTTATATCCGGCAGCCATGGCCAATGGATTGCCAGAAAGCGTACCCGCCTGGTAAATTGGGCCTGCAGGTGCTAATTTTTGCATGATTTCCATGCGTGCTCCATATGCGCCAACTGGCAAACCGCCTCCAATTATTTTTCCTAAAGTTGTAATATCGGGAAAAACACCATATAATTCTTGTGCTCCACCTTTTGCCAACCTAAATCCTGAAATTACCTCATCGAAAATCAACAAAGCACCAGATTGATGCGTTAAATCGCGCAAAGCTTGCAAGAAACCAGCTTGTGGCAATAAAACACCAACATTTCCGGCAACCGGCTCTATAATTACTGCTGCAATTTGATCTTTGTTTTCTTCAAAAAGCTTTTTAACTGAATCTATATCGTTATAATTTGCAATCAAAGTATCTTTTGCTGTTCCTTTGGTTACACCAGGACTGTCAGGTAATCCAAGTGTAATGGCTCCTGAACCTGCTTTAATTAAAAAGCTATCGGCATGACCGTGATAGCAACCTTCAAATTTGATGATTTTTTCGCGACCCGTAAACCCGCGTGCAAGGCGCAAAGCGCTCATGGTGGCTTCGGTGCCTGAATTAACCATACGAACACATTCTATAGATGGAACCATATCGATAATCAGTTCTGCCATGGCAGATTCTGCAATGGTTGGTGCTCCATAACTGGTTCCTCTTTCGGCTGCTTTTTTTATTGTTTCAACAACTTCATCGTGGGCGTGGCCAAGAATTAGCGGCCCCCATGAAGAAACAAAATCAATATACTCGTTTCCATCAATATCATATATTTTTGATCCTTTTCCCCGATCAATAAAAATGGGTTGGCCATTGATGCTTTTAAATGCACGAACCGGTGAGTTTACGCCACCTGGGATAACTTTTTGCGAACGTTTGAATTCGATTAGGCTTTTTGTATTGTTCATATTTGGAAATTAGACATTAGAAATTGGTGCTTAGAAGTTGGAAATTAGAAATTAGTTACTGCCTAAGTTCTAATTTCTATGTTCAAAGTTCTATTTTAAATAATCAGCAAATTCCTTTGCATGATAAGTAAGAATAATATCAGATCCTGCTCTTTTAATTGAGGTTAGAATTTCTTTTACAATTCGTTCTTCATCAATCCAACCGTTGGCAGCAGCCGCTTTAACCATTGCAAATTCACCACTTACATTGTATGCAGCAATTGGAATGTTGAAAGAATCCTTTGCTCTGCGAATAATATCAAGATAACTTAATGCTGGTTTAACCATAACAATATCTGCACCTTCCATGATATCCAATTCAATTTCGCGCATGGCTTCGTTTGAATTGGCAGGATTCATTTGGTAAGTGGCACGGTTTCCGAATTGTGGTGCGCTACCAGCGGCATCCCTGAATGGGCCATAAAAACCAGATGCATATTTTGCAGAATAAGCCATAATAGGAATTCTATTAAAACCATGCTCATCCAACGATTCACGGATTTTTCCAACGCGTCCGTCCATCATATCGCTTGGGGCTATCATATCAACACCTGCATTTGCAAAAGCAATACTTTGTGCTGCAAGGGTTTCAAGGGTTGAATCGTTTTCTACATCACCGTTCACAATGGTGCCACAATGGCCATGGCTGGTATACTCGCAATTACAAACATCGGCAATAATAAACATATTTGGCAATGCTTTTTTAATGGCACGGATTGCTTCCGAAATAATACCGTGTTCATGAGCGCCGATCATTCCTGTATCGTCTTTATGTTCAGGAATTCCAAACAACAATACCGACTGTATTCCTTTGCCTGAAAGCAATTTACATTCTTCAACCAGGTTTTCAACTGAAAGTTGGAAATTTCCTGGCATCGATTTAATCGGGTTTTTAACTTTACTGCCATGAATGGCAAACAAAGGCATTACCAAATCGTCCAAGTCAACTTTGGTTTCGGTTACCATGTTGCGTACAACAGGACTGTATCGTAATCTTCTTAATCGTGTAGTTGGAAAGTTCATATTATTATTATTTAAAGTTTAAATTTTTGAGTTTTGGAATTTATATGAAAATCGAAACATAAAGTATTGATTGAATTTTAGTTGACCTCTTCCCCCTTGGCGAAGGGGGTTGGGGGATTGAATGTTTCTCAATCTGTTATTTTAGGTTCTGTTTTACTTTTTTAATAATCAATCCCCCTTTACCCCCTTCTCCAAGGGGGAATTTGTTTCTATAAGCTTTGGTGGGACAGAATCATTTTACTGTTTAATATTTATAAATTAAAAGATTTGGCATGAATTAAAATTAAACAATAATTATCATTTGAAAAACCACTTAATTACTAAAATATTCAATAATCGATAAAGCCAAACCTTCCATGCTTGAATTTTTGGCCTCCACGGTTACTTGAAAAGATTTATTTTCCACTGCTTCGCTAGTTCGTCTACCAATTGTAGCTATTTGCAAGTTTTTTGTTTCAGGCGAATATCCTGTTAAAGTAATAAAATTATCAAATGCTGATGGACTTGTAAAAACCAACAATCCATATTTATCTTCATCAATGATATTTAGAATATTCGAATCAATATGCTCAATATCAATAGTTTTATAAACATTAATTCTTGTTGCAGAGCAAACTTTTTGAAGTGATTCGGTTAGATAAGTGTCCGCTTTTTCGCCCAAAGGCAATAAAACCTTATTGTTACTTTTAATGATATCTTGAATAAGATGTTGGCTAAATTCTTTTGAAGTATTTCCTGGATTTATGTATGAAGCATAATGGTCAAATTTTTTGAGTTCCTCCTCTGTTGCGCTACCTATGCAGGCGAATTTTAAATCAGGAATATGATTGCGAGTATAACGAGCTTGAACCAGTAATTCAAAGAATGCTTGAACTCCTCTCATACTTGTGAATATTACCCAGTCGAAACCAGGAACTAGATTGATTGTTTCAAATAACTCGGCATTGAGTTCAATAAATTCAATCTTTATCATTGGTACATTTAAAAGCTTGAAATCTTCTCCAAACAGTTTTGCGAACTTTTGGAACTGATCTGGCATTTGTGTGCTAATGACAAGCTTTTGAAGTGTTGGCATTTTATTTAAATTTTAGACTTTCCAAGTTTTAAAAACTTAGAAAGTCTCCCTTTTCTATTAATCACTTATTTCCCTAATATATTCAATAATTTTGCTTGCGCCTTTTTCGTAAAACGACAAAGCCAATTTTTTTGCAATTTGCTCTGCATCACTTCTTTTTCCTGTATAAGTGTCTTGAATTACCCCAGTACCATCGGGCATGGAAATAAATCCGCAAATACTAAATTCAGTAAGGGTGCTTTTGGTATAACAACCAACAGGAACCTGACAACCACCTTGCAATACATTTAGAAAAATACGCTCCGCCCTTGCGGTTGTATTGGTGTCTTCGTCGTTAATCTGATCAACCAACGATTGTATAAAACCATCGTTTTCGCGGGTTTCAATGGCAATAATTCCCTGGCTTACTGCGGGAATAATGGTTTCTTCGTCAATTACTTCTGAAATATATTTATCAAACCCAAGTCTTTGCAAACCAGCCGCTGCCATAATCATTGCAGTACAATAACCATCTTCCATTTTGGCAAGGCGTGTATTCACATTTCCTCTAATGTCCACAATTTTAAAATTGGGATTTAACTTTAGCAATTGGGCTTTTCTACGTAAACTTGAAGTTGCAATAATATCATTGGCATCGAGGTCTGCTACTTTTTTACCCGAAATGCTAACCAATGCATCCCTGAATTCAGCTCTTTTTAAAACTCCGCCAAGAATTAAACCTTCTGGCAAAACAGTGGGTAAATCTTTTAAACTGTGAACGGCCAAATCAACAATACCGTCGGTTAAAGCAGTTTCTATTTCTTTGGTAAACAATCCTTTGTCACCAATTTTCGATAAAGCAACATCGAGAATTTTATCACCTTTCGTTTTTATAATTTCAATTTCGAATTGCAGGTCAGGAAACTTGACTTCCAATTCGCTTTTAACCTTATTGGCTTGATACAATGCCAATTGACTTCCTCGTGTTCCTATCCTGATTATTTTGCTCATGTTTTGTATTGGACTATTTATTTGCGGTTAATATAAATACACTATCTCTCAAAAGCAATATTGAATTTAGAACTAGAACAGATTTGGCTTTAATGAATTAAAGTTCAAAAAGTTCATTAATGGCTTCGATGCTGTGTTTATTCTCACCATTTTTTACCAGACCCCTGAGATTTCGGATGAAAAGGCGGGCATATTTATCTGTAAGATGTTTTCCGTATTCTTCAATTGCTTTTTGATCGCTGATGTTGTTCACTTTTACAAAACCATCCAATTCGGTTTGGTTGATTTGGTGAAAATTGGTTTTTATTTTTTCAAAAACAGGTGACAGGCCCCGAACAACAAGCCAATCCATAAAATCAACATTTACCTCATCAATAATTTTTATTGCATCGTCTACGGCTTGGGTTCTTCTATGTGTTGTACTATTTACAATTTCGGTTAAATCATCAACTGCAAAAAGATTCACTCCCTGCATCCCCGAAATGGAAGGATCAATATTACGAGGAACTGAAAGGTCAATAAACAGTTGCACTTGAACTGCATCGGCTAATTCTCTTGTTCTTTTCATCATTTCTTTGGTGAGAAGATAAGATTGAGAATCGGTTGCAACAATTACGATATCGCTAACTGACAAGTACTTTTCAATTTCTTGAAGACCAATTGCTATTCCATTGTATTTTTGAGCAACAATTTCGGCTTTTTCAACGGTACGGTTGGCAACATATAAAGTTTTGATTTCGCGTTTTCCTAAACTGGTAAGAACCAACTGACCTGTTTGGCCTGCGCCAATCATCATAACTGTACTTTCGGAAAGATTTGGATAATATTTTTGACACAAATCAACAGCTGCAGAGCTTACAGAAGCGGAACCTTCGTTAATTGAAGTTTCTGATCTTACTTTTTTACCTGCTTCAAATGCTTTGGTAAACAATCTTGACAATACAGTATCGGCACAATTATACTCCTGCGCGGTGCAAAATGCATTTTTAACTTGCCCAATAATCTGATCTTCGCCAATTACCAAGGAATCAATTCCTGAAGTAACTTTGAATAAATGCTCAGAAGCATCTTTGCCAGTTTTAAAATAGAAACTGGATTTATGAGAATCGGAATAATTCTTAAATGTGGTTAACGCACTAAGTATTAATCCATAGGCATCCTGATCATTCCGTTTGCGACAATGGAAATAAATTTCGGTGCGGTTACATGTTGATAAAATAACCAAACCCTTATGGTCGGGATTATGTTGAAGTATTTTAGAAAATTTACCAATATCCTCTGATGAAAAAGCATATTGCTCACGAATGCTTATGTCTGCTGACTTAAAACTAATTCCGACTAATCCTATCATATCCTTTTCACTTGGTTCTGTGAGCAAACTTAGAATTGAATTCTGAATTAAATTTGAATTTTTAAGAAAAAGGGCATAATCTGATTTAATTCATGTTTTTGGCAGTTTTTTTTGTAGGAAGCCCGCTTTAGATCATAAAAATTCTAATTGAGGATTAATGCCAAAATGATATTAATTTCATTCCATCCAATTATTATTTGTATACCAAAATCATGCATCTGAAATCCATTAAAATGACAAATTTTATCTACATTAGCTAAATTATTTATTCGAATTTCAAAAACTCTAAAATGGATTCATTCATAGCAAAATTCAGTTTAAAGGCCAGAATTCTGACAGTTGTTTTAACTGTTACAACCTTGGTATTATTATTTACCATATTATTCTTTAGCATCAACATCAGAAAAAACTCTGTTGCAGATTCAAAACTTCTGGCAGATAGTGAAACTAAACGTTTTGCAAGTGAAATTGACAAATTGTTTAATCATTCGTTGACTGTTGCAGGCTCACTTTCAGATGCTTTTCTTGAAAACCTGAATCTCGAAAATGGAATAAGAGATACAACCAACAAAAAAATCCTTGTTAAAATTTTAAAAAGCAATGAGGATTTTCTATCGGTATGGATGCAATATGATATGAAAGTTTTGAATCCAAACTACAACAAAAAAAACGGCAGGCAGAGAAATATTGCTTTTAAGCTGACTGATAAGTATTATTTTTCACAAAACTATTCCGATACCACCAACGAAGAAGTTAGCGGCCTCTACTATTATGCAAAAAATGGGGGCGTTTTAATTATGAGCGATCCTTACTACGATACACATCAGCCTGAGTTAAAAGGTATTTTAATGGTAAGCCCAATTATGCCAATGTTCGATAATGGCAGATATCTTGGCCAGGTGGGAGTTGATCTTGCGATGACCAGGATTCAACAAATAGTTCAAAACATAAACCCGTTTGAATCGTCAGTTGCCTATTTGGTAGCTCCAAATAATAAAATTGTTGCCCATACTGATTCTAGCTTTTACAATAAGGATTTGATTGAAGAGAATAAAGAATCGGAAACAGAATTCAAGCTGGCATTGGATTCTATCAATAAAAACAAAACCTGTTCGTTTCAGATAACCCGTTCAAAAAACAACGAAGAAATATATGTTTCACTATCACCAATTAAATTAGGGAATGATGGAAAAGTATGGGCTCTTGTTACCGAAACTCCAATAAATATATTAACAGCAAAATCAGACAAGCTTTTTAGGATTACCATTTTAGTTGGATTTCTTGGGTTATTGCTTCTTGCTCTGGTTGTTTCAATTTTAATAAATAAAATAACAAACAGACTTTCAAATGCCATAGAGTTTTCAAATAAAATAAGTAATGGTGATTTGACAAGTCGTATACAAGTATCTGAAAATGACGAAATTGGAAAACTTGTTTTTTCGATGAACAATATGGCAGATAAAATAAAAACAATTGTTACCAATATAACCAGAAGTTCCGATAATATCACCAAAACAAGTTCTGAAATCACCAACCATGCATCAGAACTGGCAGATGGGGCAAGTAATCAGGCATCTTCGGCTGAGGAAGTAATGGCATCCATTGAAGAAATGAATTCCAGTCTTTTTAGCAATACTGATAATGCCCGTCAAACAGAAATAATTGCCGAAAAAGCGTTGATTGGAATTAGAAATGGAAGTAAATCAGCCCATCAAACACTCAATTCCATTCATGAAATTGCTAAAAAAATATCAGTTGTCGATGAAATATCTAAACAAACCAATATTCTGGCATTAAATGCGGCTATAGAAGCTGCCCGTGCCGGTCAATTTGGTAAAGGCTTCACTGTTGTTGCAAATGAGGTTAAAAAATTAGCTGAACGCGCTCAGAAAGCGGCAGCAGAAATTGATAATATTTCGGCCAAAGGTGTTGAAATTTCTATTATGGCCGAAAAAGAACTGACAAATCTTGTTCCAGATGTTGAAAAAACAACAGAACTAGTAAGAGCTATTTCCAGCTCAAATGTTGAACAGAGCAGTGGGGCCGAGCAAATACAGGAATCTATCATGCAATTAAATAATATTGCTCAAAAAAATGCTGCTCTATCTGATGAACTAAACAGTCAAGCTAAACAATTGGCTGATGAAGCAAGTTCACTAAAAGAATTTATACAATATTTCAGGATATAAAAAACTTTACATAATCCGGCCAAGACCAATTATTTGCAAAAAATATATGGTTTTGTTTAATTAACATTTTTATACTATATTGTCAATGAAATAGTCCCTCTTCATCGGTTAAAGCACTTAGTATGTATAAATATTTTGAAAATTTCAGATTAAAGACAATTATCCTTACTGCTGTTCTATCTTTCTGCTTTGTTATATTTGCATTTACGATCGTTTATTTAGGGATTAATGTTAGAAATCAAACCAAAAAAAATTCTAAAATCATTGTTGATCAATATACCAAGGGCTTTGCAGTTGAAATACAGGGTCTTTGTAACGAAGCATTGGGTGTAACAAGAACACTTGTTAATGCTGTAAGTGAAAATAAAGATTTTACAATCAATGAAATCAATCCTAACGCCAAAACAATTTTATCAAAAACATTGTTGAATAATCCAGATTTTTTATCGGTTTGGTTCGATTGGGAAGTCAATGTCATTAATCCAAGCTACAATAAAAAAAATGGCCGCATAAGTAATATTTTGTTCCTATCCGGGGGTAAAGTTAATTTTAAGCGCGAGATAATGGACACTACCAACGAGGATTTGAAATCAGCATATTATGATATTAAAAATACTGGAAAAGAAATAATGGGTGATCCATACTATGATGATAATACAGAAGGACTTAAAGGAATTCTAATGGTTAGTCCATCGGTACCGATTATGTTTAATGGTAAATTCCAGGGAATGGTTGGCATTGATTTAGACATGAGACACATACAGAATATTGTAAAAAAAATAAAACCTTTTGAACAATCTACAGCCTACCTTCTATCTCCAAATAATATCATTGTTGCTCATACAGATGAGGCATATTATAATAAAAATCTATTAGATAATAAGGAGCGGAAAAATTCTTTTGGCGAAGCTTTAGTTTCAATAAAACAGAACAAGCAGAATTCTTTTATATACAAAAATGAAAAGGGGGAAGAAATTTACGTTAGCCTAATCCCTTTAAATATTGGACGTGATAATGAAATTTGGGCACTTGGCACAGAAACACCAATCAGTTCGGTACTTGAAGAATCAAATCGGATTTTCTTCAGAACAATTGTTATTGGAATAATAGGAATATTAATTCTTTGCGTAATCCTTTACTTTATACTTGACATCATTACAAAACGATTGCATACAGCTATAAAATATTCCGAGACAATTGCAAAAGGAGATTTGACTAACCAAATAGAAGTAAACGGAAAAAATGAAATTGCCGAATTGGCTACAGCACTAAATCAGATGTCAAAAAAACTGAAAACAGTAGTTTCCAATATTTCTAAAAGTTCCGATTCTATAAAAAATGCAAGCGACGAAATCACCATTTATTCATCAGAATTATTGCAAGGTTCATCAAGTCAAGCTGTTTCTGTTGAGCAAGCACTGGCTTCGATTGAAGAAATGGCTTCGAATATTCTTAGTAATCTAGAAAATGTAAAAGAAACTGAAATAATTGCTGAAAAATCATTGGTTGCTGTTAAAAATGGAAGTCAATCCGCAAAAAAATCCGCAAATTCGATACACCAAATTGTTGAAAAAGTTTCACTAATCCAGGAAATTTCAAAACAAACAAATATTCTATCGCTAAATGCAGCTATTGAAGCCGCCAGAGCTGGTGAACATGGAAAAGGTTTTGCTGTAGTTGCCAATGAAGTTAAAGCACTTGCAAATCATGCGCAAGAAGCAGCAGAGCAAATAAATGAACTTTCTGAAAATGGCGTGAATATTTCATCACAAGCTGAACAAGATTTGTGGAACCTGCTTCCTGAAATTGAAAAGACTGCACTTTTGTTAAAAGAAATTGTGAATGCAAATATAGAGGAAAGCCAGGGTGCAGAGCAAATTCAAAATGTTGTGCATGAATTAAATAAAATCGCACAGAAAAATGCGCAAGTTTCGGAAGAATTGAACAACAAAGCCGAAAACTTGACAAACGAAGCATTTCGATTAAAAGAAATTATAAAGATTTTTAAGATTTAGCAAAGTATCCCTTTATTAATCATCCATTCTAAATTATCTACCAAAAGGTTATAAAATAGATAATCCTTTAATCTGTCAGAAATGAAAAAATTGATCCTGATATGTAATATTTGCATTGCTATAATTGGACTTTGCCCCTTTTTAGCAAAATCGCAAGAAAATGAAATATCCTTCAAAGAATTCATTAATCTGCTTGAACAAAAAGAAAAGGACAAAAATCTTCAAATTGCAGATTCTGTCTATCTTCTATTTATTAATGATGTGCCAAAAAAAGACGACGAATCGGAAACAGAAATAAGTGTGCTTTTAAACAGAGTTGGTTTTGTTGGCCTGATAGTTTATACTTTGTCTGATATGGAAAGAAGTGAAGAATCCCAACTGTGTATTTATGATTGGGAAGGAAATCTAATAACCGATTTTGATTATGGATCAGGTACATATGGTGATTATTTTTCAGAATCAATCGTTTGCCAGTTAAAAGCCAACGATGAACTTGAATGCAAACACTATATTAACGAAGGTGGACTTAAAGAAGTGCTTGATGACGAAGGAAATGTTACCGGAATGAATTATATCACTGTTAAAGACGAAGTAACATTCGAATACTATAAAATCTTACCCAATGGCAATATTGAAACCATTGAAACGGAGGCTGAAACCGATTAATCTATTTCAAATAATTGTCGAACAGAAATTTGCAAATGCGGAAAAACATTGGAGCGAATATCCTGACCTGGAGCAAATAATTGTTCATTGTCTTTATGAACTACTGAAACTTCTTTATCACGAGAGTTTACAAACCAAACTTCCGTGTCAAACTTATTCCAGAGTTGAACTATTCCATTTCGCCACGATTCGACTTCGCGCTGACGGTGAACCACCAGGTTAGGTGCCAGATTACTCCCAAAATCTTTATGAATTGCTATATCTGCATCGTCTGATAGATTTTCAGCAAAATGAAAACTCACCGGTCCTTCGCTTATTTTTTCGGCATACGGTAGTTGATGGTTTATGTCCTGAAGCATTACGCGTAATCTTTCGATGTGTTTTCTGAAATTATCCATTTTATTAAATTTTGTAGAATTTGGCAATGATAGAAAAAAAAACTGAAATTATATGTGATTTTTAAATTAAGCACTATTGGAATCCTTATGTGGATTTTTATTTAGAATAATTCTAAACAATTAAATTTATTATTAATTTTGCATTCGTTAAATCCAATTTTAAATTAATATTGCATCTTATGAACAACAACAAAGTAAGGGTAACCAAAGAGTTTGATTTTGAAATGGCCCACGCCTTATGGGATTATGATGGTCTTTGTAAAAACCTCCATGGCCATTCCTACAAATTGTTTGCTACCGTAATTGGAGTTCCCATAACAGACAAAAGCAGCACAAAATTAGGTATGGTAATCGATTTTGGAGATATTAAAAAAATAGTAAAAACCACCATTGTTGATGTTTTTGACCATTCGGTGGTTTTAAATAAAAATGCACCGACAAAAGATTTTATTCATACCAAACAAATGTTCGATCGCATTCATTTGCTCGATTATCAGCCAACCTGCGAAAATATGGTTGTTGATTTTGCCATGCAGATAAAAGGTTTGCTGCCTGCGGGAGTTGAACTTTACAGTTTAAAACTATATGAAACTGCAACCTCATGCGCCGAATGGTTTGCTTCTGACAATCAATAGTTTGCATATAATATTTTTGAAGATTTACTTTTTCGCTATATATTAGCTTATTGTTTTGATTTTTGCTGAATGTTGATTAAACAATATTGCACTTCGCAACCATTTGCAACAGAAATCATTCTTTTAAATCTAATTTTATATACCAAACCCAATTTTTATGAAAAATGTTTATAGATTCATCTACTTTTTAGCCTTTTGCTCATTTCTAGCTTGTAGTGGTAACAACAAAAGCGGAGCAGTTTATGAATCCGGCAAACAATTCTCAAGCCTCATCAAAGATTTGAACCAAAAATTCACTGAAAAAGCAGCATATAGCACCATTATGTTTTCGTACGATAAGATAATGGGTAATTCAATACTTGTAAAAGTGGCAAAGGATTTGGATTCTACTGGTTTGGAAGAATGGCTATTTATGAATGGTAGCTGGGAAAAGAAATCTGACATCCCGCTTAAACTTGAAAATCAAAAACCTTCGGATTTGCTTTTTACTATCAATGGTGATTTTGATCTATCTAAATTGGTTGATATGGTTGATGTTTCGAAAGAAAAGGTAGTTTCGGAAAAAAAGGGAAAAGATGTAGAGTGTAAAAGTGTAAACCTATTAATGAAAAGCAAAAAAACCACCTACAATAAAATGGACGGATTAATTATACAAATCACCATTGAAACTATGGATGGTAGTGGTAAATATGATTTAGGATTCGACTCCAAAGGTAATTTTGAGGGATTTTTGAATTAGAATCCTTAGCTTATTTTAATTCCAACTCACCATAAAATATTTATTGGTATCAATATAAAACTCAATTTCAAATTAATAAAGCCTTTTCTAACGTGAGCCAGCCAAAGTTTTCAACGTATCTTTTAAAATAGTATTTTCAATTTCCAAAACTTTTAGCCTTTCTTTTAAACTCGCAATTTCTCCCTCAACAGAACTGTTGTCTTTTTTAATGATTGGATTTTCGTAAGGAAGCATCTCTGCTATTCTTCTGAAAAAATTATATTGAAATACCTCCGAAAATTCAATCAGACGGCTTACTTGTATCGTTGGCCTTTCAATCATACCAACTATTGTAGCATAAGGTCGGCTCATTTTGCGCGAAAGATCAACCACGGAGACATGTTGATTTGTCATTTCGTCTAATACCATTTGCATTACATTAATCTTTTGCATCGTATATGTGATTTTAGAGAATAAAATACATAAATATGAATATTAATTATGTATAATACAAATATATATTGATATTATAGTATATAATTAATTGATATTATAACATATATTATCTAATCTACATTATTTATAAATGATTAAACATTTGATATACTTTATAATAACATGTTTATTAAATATAATACGTTATATATTAATAGTACTACAACCTTTATACTATCTAATAAAGCTTATATGCTCGAATTTACATAATATGTGAGCAATAATACATTTTATATAATGTATTTTACATATATTTTAATGCCTTTAAAGATATTTCTTTCAAATGGTTTATAATCATTGAAAAGAAGTTTAAATCGCTTCGAGAATGGATGACTGATAGAAGGGTTATAATCTGGTTCCAAACAAAAAATGCACTGACCAATACTTGCTGTTGATATCAACCACACTCACGCCTATCTTTGATGAAGTATGTATAAACTGATTATTTCCGAGATAAATGCCACTGTGAGTAATTAATTTATCGGTATTGTATGTGGAATGAAAAAAAACCAAATCGCCACGCTCCAAATCGCTTACAGAAAGGAAAATTTTGCCATATCGGGCTTGTTCGTTGCCATCGTGCGGTAATTTCACTTCATTGAGCTGATGGGCAACCATAACCAAACCCGAACAATCGATGCCTTTGTTGGTTAAACCACCCATTTGGTGAGGAGTTCCCAAAAATGATTCGGCTGATTTGATAATTGCTTCCACATTGTGGTTTTTATAGTTGGCTTTTAGTTCATAACCTCCTTTTTTAAAAACAATGATTTGTTCTTTTAATTTTGGATCTGTTGTGCGGCTTAAAAGAATATCAATGGGATCGGTTTCTTTTATAATTGTGCAAGATAAAAAAATGATTGCTGCTAGTGCAACGATGATTAAGTTATTTGTTGTTTTCAATGATTCGTCTTTTATAGTATTCGATTATTATTTGCAAATGATGTTTCACATTATATTCATCTGCGAAATTATATAATTAAAGTAATGATTCCTCGCCAATTAACAATTGCTTAGTAATAATAAAGAAATTAATTATGTTGATATTATGGATAGGCAAATGACTTTGGGTTTTTTAAATCAATTAATTCTAAATAAGAATAATCACCGATAAATTCAACGACTTACTTTTATATCAAACTAATAAACGATTTTAATATGAAAACATCAATAATATTACTACTCATCATTTCCTTTTTTGTTTCTAATCATGCATTTTCACAGCAATTATCATCATCATCGGAAAGCCCAAAATTTAAAACTTTCTACGATTTTAAAGTAAAAACCATCGATGGAAAAGATTTTGATCTTTCAACATTGAAAGGGAAAAAAGTATTGGTTGTAAACACCGCTTCGAAATGCGGGAATACACCACAGTATGAAATTTTACAGAAATTGTACGAAAAAATGGATAAAAGCAAATTCGAAATTATTGGTTTCCCGGCAAATAACTTTTTATCGCAAGAACCGGGTTCTAACGCTGATATCAAAGAATTCTGTACTAAAAACTATGGCGTCACTTTTCCAATGATGGCCAAGGTTTCGGTTTGCGATTATATTTATGAATCTCATCCGATTGATCCAGCAAAAGCCAAAAAAGTGAGTACCGACGAAATTTACAAATGGCTTACCACCAAAGAATTAAATGGAGTAATGGATACACAAATTGAATGGAATTTTCAAAAGTTTTTAATTGATGAAAACGGGCATTTGGTTGGAACTTTATCGCCAAAATTTGCAAAAGAGTTGTTGATGTTGCAGGATTGGTTTTCTAATTAGAAATTTGAAATTAGGACTTAAGTTTCAATGTCATTGCGAGCGCAGCGAAGCAATCCCTCCCATCCGCTTTGCAGCAAGCTAGTCCAAATTGGCTGTATCTGTTATTGAATGAGACTGCTTTGCTCCGCTCGTAGTGACGCTCGCTACTTATGCGAAAGCCTGGAATTTTAATCTCCAATGAATTTTTATTGTTGTATTAATGCTCCTAGCTTTCCCTTTCCATTAATTTATCGGCAAAATCAATGAGCTGTAGTTTATTTGGTTGTTCAACATTTACTGAATTCAACGCTTGCATAGCCAAATGATAATACGATTCCATTTTGGTTTTAACAAAATGTTTGATATTTAATTTATCAAAAATAGCAATCATGCTTGCTATTTTATTTGCAGGATCATTGCTGTTTTCAATCAGTAATCGATCGATAATTAAACGATCAGAAGCATCAGCAAGTTGCATTGCTTTAATAAGCATATAGGTTTTTTTATTGGCTACAATATCCCCACCAATTTTTTTCCCAAATTTTAATGGATCGCCATAAACGTCGAGGTAATCATCCTGAAGTTGAAAGGCAAGTCCCAGGTTTAAACCAAATTCGTATAATTTCTGAGCTTCGGTTTCATCTGCTCCGGCAGAAAGTGCCCCAATTTTAAGACTTGCTGCCACCAAAACCGAAGTTTTTAACCGAATCATTTCAATATATTCGCTTTCAGAAACTTCTTTACGTTGCTCAAAATTCATGTCATATTGCTGGCCTTCGCATACCTCGTTTGCTGTTTTATTAAATAATTCTACAATTGCAACAAGGTTTTCTTTTGGCGCTTTTATTATTTGCTGATAGGCTTTTATTACCATTGCATCACCGGAGAGAATTGCGATATTCTCGTTCCATTTTTTATGAACAGTTGGCCTGTTGCGACGTACATCTGCTTTGTCCATAATATCATCATGAAGGAGCGTGAAATTATGGAAAATTTCAACAGCCATGGCTGGAAAAATTGCAGGCTTAACATCATTTGAAAATAAATTGCATGCAGCAAGAACAAGAACCGGTCTAATCCTCTTGCCTCCCGCATCTAAACTATATTTAATTGGATCGTAGAGCTCAGAAGGTTTTGAGCCTATTTCCAATTCACTGATTGACGTGTGAACAAGATGCAGTAATTCTTGAAAATTAAATATCCTGCTCATGGTTTTATTTCTGTTTCCACTACATCTCCATTACCGCCATTTCCGTTTATACCATCTTCTTCGATCAAAATTAGTGGCTTTTCAAATGCTTTTCCCGAAACCGAATGTTTGATCGATAATAAAAGAGCAGGTAAAAAAATCATGTTTGAAAACATGGAGATTAAAAGTGTTATAGAAACCAATAAACCAAGAGCCTGAGTTCCTCCAAACTTGGATAAGGTAAATATTCCAAAACCAAAAAACAATATCAAAGCAGTGTACACAATGCTTATCCCAATTTCGTGAAGCGCAAGTACTGCCGACTCCTGAATTTTGCCACCGGTAATAATCAGATCCTGTCTGTATTTTGCCAATACCCGAATGGCATTATCGACCGAAATACCAAAAGATATGCTGAAAACCAGAATGGTTGATGGTTTTAACGGAATATGAAAATATCCCATAACTGCAGCTGTGAGCAACAAGGGAACAAAATTGGGCACCAATGATATAATTATCATCCTCAACGAGGTAAACATAGTGGCCATAAAAATAGCAATCAAAATGATGGCCAACAAAACGCTCGAAAACAAGTTTGAGACCATAAATGAAGTGCCCTGGTTAAAAACAATGCTGGACCCGGTTACTACCACATTATATTTTGTTGCAGGGAATATTTCCTGTGCTATTCTTGAAATTGTATCGATAAGTACTTTGTTTTTTGTTGTTCCAACATCGTTTAATCGATAACTTATACGTGTAATTTGCTGAGTACTGTCAACAAACGATTTGATTACGTTGAAATTACTGTTCTCCTTTTGCTCAGGTAAATATGGAAAAATAAATGCCAGTTCCTGTTGCGATGGAAGTTTAAACGCAGTTTCGCTGCCATTGTAATAAGCCTGACGTGCAAATTTTAATGCATCAACAATAGAATTTGGTTTTGATAAATCATGTACAGAAGAAAGCCTGTTGATCAATTGATCCATTTTTTTAAGCGTGTTATACTGAAAAACACCTTTTTTCTTTTTGGTATCAATGGTAATTTCAAGCGGCATTACTCCACCAATATTATTTTCGAGAAATTTTAAATCTTTATAAACCGGGTTGCTTTTGGGAATATCATCGATAATATAACTTTCGGTTTTTACCTTGGTAATTCCATAAGCACTAATGATCATAAATAGAATAACTACTCCATAAACCAATTTACGTTTGTGCTCAACCAAATAAACTAGCTTTTCAACAAATCTGTTTATAAATTTATAGTCAAGGTGCTTGGTATGACGAGATTTTGGTGGAGCCAGAAAACTGAAAAAAATTGGGATAAGTGTAACGGACAAAAGCGATAATCCCATAATGTTGATGGAAGCTACCACACCAAACTCAACCAAGAACCGGTTACCTGTTACTATAAATGCACCAAATCCAATTGCGGCAGTAACATTGGTTAAAAATGTTGCGGTTCCTACCCGGTGAATCATAATATACAATGATTTATATCTATCCCCTGATTTTCGATATTCGTTGTGGTACTTATTAAGTAAATATACACAGTTTGGAATACCAATTATGATGATTAGAGGTGGAATCATTCCCGTAAGGATGGTTATTTTATAATCAAAGATTCCCATGGTGCCAACTGACCAAACAACACCAATCCCAACAATAAGCATTGAAAAAAGAACGACTTTAAATGACCTGAAAAACAAATATAAAATCAAAGCCGTAACAAACATGGCCAGAAAAATAAACATAAAAAGTTCGCCACGGATAAGTAGTGAAATTTTTGTTCTGGCATATGGCAAACCGGAATAATGAACTTCTGTATTATATTTTTTACTAAAACCGCCAGCAAGTTTATCAATATCGCTAATCATTCCTTCGCGTGCTTTGCTATTGATAATATCTTTGTCCATGGTAAGAACCATCAGAACAGTGTGGGTTGAGTCATTATAAATCAATCCATTGTAAAATGGCCTTTGTTTAAAAATGATAGCAAGACTATCCAGTTGTTGCTGTGTTTGAATTTCTTTCTCAAAAATAGGTTTTCCCTGGAACTTTTTGGTTTCCATGTTTTTCACTATATCAACCGCATTGGAGATAGAAAGAACCTGCTTAATTCCATGAATCTTTTTCATCGAATCCTGCAATTTTTTCCAATCGTTGAATTTATTTAACTGGAAAAAGTTGGAATCCTGAATACCGATAATGGTAAGATTTGCATCTTCGCCAAATACCTTTTTAAAGTTGGCAAATTCAATATAATACCTGTCGGTTTTTGGCAGTAATGAAACATAGTTGTAATCGAGGCTAACATCTTTTGCCTTATAAGCCATAAATGCAGTAATGGCTGCAATAATTATCAATATTGTAATCCTATAGTTCAGGATAATTCCGGCAAGTTTTTTCCACATAATAAAAAATATAAATTTTTTAAAAACGGCTAAAGTAATAATAATTATTGTAACTAATCAACACCCATATGCACACTATTAATCAGCTAATTAACCAAAGCTTCCTTGATAGTTAATCAAATCGATATAATCCATTAATTTGCAGATTAAAAATTAGAATTTTTCCTTCTATTTTTACTGATGAATTTTCTTTTGATTAAAGACTATCACTACTGACCGATAAATTATAAAGTCAGAATTAAAATATCAAAAAACATCTTTTAGAACATTAGTTATCAATCAATTAATATTTGGGCTAAAGCCCAATTCATACTATTTTATAAATTACCCCTGGCTTAAGCCAGGGGCTATTAAAATCACGATGGCATTGGGCTTTAGCCCAAAACACTATTTTTTGTCGGTCAGTAGTGAAAGACTATATTACTTTTTTATTAATAGGTTCTATCTTTCCATAAGATAGAAACTCATGTCTTATTAGGAGCTTTAACATTTTTTCACAATTAAAATTCGAAGTTTCATTGGAATTGTTAAATTTGTATTTAACAGATAGATACAAGTAAAACATATAATGAGAATATTTAAATTTATTTTACAAATATTTGTTATAGTGATTGTTGCAACTGCAATGAAGGCGCAATCCAATTTTGGTTTTGACCAACTTCCTGTCCAAAATTATGGAAGGAACGATTATAAATCGGGCAATCAAAACTGGAGCATTGCACAGGACAAAAATGGAATTATTTATTCGGGCAACAACAACGGACTTTTGGTGTTTAACGGCAACACATGGAAACTTTGCACACTTCCAAACCAAACAACCGTGCGATCGGTAGCCACGGATCAAAACGGAAGGATATATGTTGGCTCTTTTGAAGAGTTTGGCTATTTTGAACCCGACGAATTTGGAGTGCTTCATTATGTATCTTTATCGGCTCTGCTAAAAAACTACGATTTCCATAACGAAGAAATCTGGAAAATCATCATCCATAAAAATGCAGTTTATTTTCAATCATTTCTGGTAGTTTTCGAATATAGCAACAACAAAATCAAAACATTATTACCGGGCGGCTTTGTTAATTGTTTTTCAAAAGTCGATGATCGGCTTATCCTTGCCGTTAATACCAAGGGTTTAATAGAACTTGATGGTAGCCACTTCAAAACTGTTTGTGAAAACTCTTTTTTCAAAGCTGAAGCCATTGCTTCTGTTCTTCCATTTGACAATAACAATTGGTTAATTGCCAGCTCGCAAAAAGGCGTTTATCTATACAACCAAAAGAATGGATTAACTAAATGGAAAACTGATTTACAGCTTTCTTTCGAACATGATCAGGTAAACAGGGGATTGGCTACAAATGATGGTAAAATTGTTCTTGGCACTATTTTAAATGGGGTTTATATATTAACAAAACAAGGCACACTGCTTCAGCACATCAACAAACAAAATGGGCTGCAAAACAATACTGTGCTAGATTTATTCAACGATATCCATGGCGATGTTTGGGTAGGCCTTGACCGGGGAATCGACTTATTAATCCTTAATTCGGATATTTCTTTTTACTATGATTTCTCGGGAAAAATTGGTTCTGTTTATGCCGTTCAAATAAAGAACAACAATTTATATATTGGCACCAATCAGGGTCTTTATTATAGCTCTTTGCCAAACAATATGGATAAACCCTACTTGCCCAACTTTAATCTAATCAATAATTCGCAAGGCCAGGTCTGGAATATTTTTGATGCCGGCAATCAACTTTTATGTGGTCACAACAAAGGAACTTTTGAAGTTGACAATGAACAATTTAATAATATTTCAGATGTTTCTGGTGGACTTTCGTATGAGACATTTAGTTATAAAAACAAGGAATATCTATTGGGCTGCACTTATACAAAACTGGTTCTTTACGAGAAAAATGGCGGCAAGTGGCGGTTCAGAAATACGATTGAAGATTTTATGCACCCGATTAAACAAATTAAAATTGACTATTTGGGCAATATTTGGGCCAGCCATTTTGTAAAAGGACTCTTCCGGCTAAACCTCGATGATTCATTAAAAAGGATTGAACATTTGGTTTTTTATGGTACAAAAAAAGGATTCAATTCTGATTACCAAATTATGGTAACAAGGCTGCAAAACAGAATTGTGTTTATAAATGATGGAAAATTGTTCACATACAACGATTTGCTTGATTCGATTATTCCATTTACTACCTTGGAAAAGCAATTAGGCATGAAACTCAGGATTAAATATATTACCCAGGCCAATGCCAATAGTTCCTGGATTATTTCCGATCAAGGAATTTTAAACCTGAGCATGGAAAAAGATACATGGAAACTCAAAAAATTATATCCATCCGATCTTTTTTACGATAAAGTGATTTCCGGTCAGGAATTCATTCTCCCTCTTGCCGGTGGCAACGCTATATTGGCACTTGACAACGGACTGGCTTATATTAAATCGGATACGATTGCAAATAAAGATTCGATTTTAAGTAAACCTTTATTTACAAGCATAATTTCAACTGGAGAATCAGAAATTCAATTGACCTTAAAGCAAAGCAATGGCAATAATGTCCCTACTTTATCTTATTGGAACAATAATATGATTTTCCATTATTCATTTCCCTATTTTCGAAGTTCCAGTTATTTTTTGGCACAGCTGCAAGGCCTTGACAACAAATGGATCAAAACCGAAAGGCCCGAATATGAATACGACAGGCTTCCGCCGGGAAATTATACTTTTATACTAAAAGCTGTAAATGCAAATGGAATAGTGTCGGAGCCCATTCAATGGTCATTTCATATAAAATCTCCGTGGTATTTGACCAAACTGGCCAAAGTTTTTTATTTGGCAATAGTAGTTGCTTTGATGCTGCTAATCCGCTATTATTACAGAAAAAGGTTAAAACAACAGACCAGAAAATTGAAAATTGAAAAAGAGAGAGAATTAATAAAAGTGAGGAATGAAAAGCTGGAAGCTGAAATCATGCACAAAAGCAAAGATTTGGCCAACACCACTTTTTCGATAATCAAAAAAAACGAAATGCTTTTGGAAATTCGCAAAATGCTCATGTATCAGCGAAGACAAAGCACTACCAGTCAATTTCCAAAACAGACCGGACTGATTAGGCTTTTGGACAAAAACATTTCGAACGAAGATGACTGGAAAATATTTGAAAACAATTTTGAACAAGCGCACGAAGAATTTTTGAAAAGGATTAGGGAGAAATTTCCGGAACTCACGCCCAGTGATTTAAAGCTTTGTGCATACTTAAGGATGAACCTTTCCTCAAAAAAAATAGCGCTTTTATTGGGCATCACTATCCGTGGCGTAGAAAATCATCGATATAGGTTACGCAAAAAAATGGGGCTCGAACACGATTCCAACCTGATTGATTATTTAATGAAATTCTAAGTAGAATAAAATTATCAAAATCACCGCTAGCCAAAGCGCCTGAGCTAATTTTTCAGCTTTGCTTAGCGAGGCTTGTTTGTACCAACAAAAGCTAAATTGTTGAAAAAGGCGAAACCTTTAAAAAAGGTTTCGCCTTTAGATGATTGCCAGCTAAAGTATCCTTTCAATTTTATCCTTTTATCATTCCAACCCCCGCTGCCGCACGAGTCCTCTCGTGTGGCTATGTAGAAAAGAAAGCCTATATTTGTTCCATGAGCAGAAATTATAAATTCCATAACCCGGAAGGAGTCTATTTTGTGAGCTTTGCAGTAGTTGAATGGTTAGATGTTTTTACCAGGAACGAATATAAGAAAATCCTTATTGACAGTATTCACTTTTGTCAGAAGGAAAAAGGCATGGAAGTTTTTGCATGGTGTATAATGACAAACCATATGCATTTGATTTTCCGCAGTAATAATGGGCAGAAACCTGAATTGTTATTAGGTGATTTTAAGAGATTTACAAGCAAGGCAATAGTAAATGAGATAAAAGAGAACCCCAGGGAGAGTCGAAAAGAGTGGTTGTTGGAACAATTCATAAAAGCAGGTGCAGAATCATCAAATGTAAAACAATATCAATTTTGGAGACATGACAATAAACCTATTGAATTATGGAGCAACAAGGTGATTTTTGAGAAAATAAATTATATACATAGTAATCCGGTTGAAGAAGGTTTGGTTTATAATCCACAAGATTATGTTTATAGTAGTGCAAGAGATTATGCAGGGGAAAAGGGGCTGATAAATGATGTGATTGTAGTTAGATAGTGATTGCCACACGATACAATCGTGCGGCAGCGGGGGAGTTAAATTCCAATAAGTCTTTAGTATATTGGTATCATGGGAAAATTAAATCAATTTAAAAAATAAAAAAATGAAAAGACTATTTCAATATATTTTAGGGGTTGTTGCAATAATTGGTGTCAGTATTATATTATTTCGGTCTTATAAAGCAGGATTGAATTTCTGTAATTATGAAATGAATGGAAGAATTGATAGCATCAAAATTGAAGAAAAAGGTTATTATTCTATTAGTATCAATAATGAATGGTATTATATCGGACCTTATGCTCTATATGAAGTATATAAGATATCAATTGGAGATTCAATATCAAAAAAGAAAGACTGCTATAAAGTTTATTTGAAAAGGAATGGATTAACTTATGATTTGAGTATTGATGGAAAATTACCATGTAATTGCAATTGAAATCCCCACTGATCAAAGATGAAAAATTACCTCAGGCACACTCGACATTACGTACCTCTATGTAGCAATAAACAAAAGCTTCCATTAAATTGAGCCTTTTAGTTTTAAACAAAGAAAGTTCTCCGGTTGGTATTGCGGATGTAATTCTATCAAACCAATCCAACACCCAAAAAACCTGGCCACAAGCCGGGTTTTTTGTTCTAAAAGAATGGCTTTTCGGGTATCAATCAAAGGGGAGGTTAAGTTGCAGGAAAGACGAAACCTTTTAAAAAGGTTTCGCCTTTAGATGATTGCCAGCTAAAGTATCCTTTCAATTCTATCCCTTTATCATTCCAACACCTAAAAGTAAAAGTCGCCCAGATTTAAAATTCTTAGGTGGAAGTTTGGAATACATAAAATCAACTTTTACAATTAATACAAAAATCTACCAAGTAATTGTTAATTGTGAAACCGATTCTTGAAATTTAGATTGAAATATTTAAAATCCTGAAAACGTTTAAAGCGATATTTGTTTTTTTTCCTCATTTATTATTGAAATATTTTAACACTTCACACAATTATAAATTATTATCTTTTAAATATTTACAAAATAGAAGTGAAGAAAAAGTGAGGTAAAAAATTACTACATTTTAACATGGTGTAATTTTTATGTGGTTCAATTTTATGATATCATTTTAACAAGTTTTAACTTTCGATGGTAAAATAATATTATTAAAAAATAGCCCTGCAGGCTTATTATTTTCACAAAACCTAAATTCAATATAATATGAAACAAAAATTGTTAGAATTCAAGTTTAAACGTTTAGGTATTGCAATGGTATTTCTGTTGCTATCCTTAAACATTTTTTCACAAACAATAACAGGTATTGTTACTTCTGCCGAAGACGGCATGGGCCTTCCCGGGGTTAATGTTGCAATAAAGGGCAGCACAAACGGGTCAATGACAGATCTTGATGGAAAATACACTATTAATGTTAATAATCCTCAGGATATATTGGTTTTCAGTTTCGTAGGTATGGAAACACAGGAAGTATTGGTTGGTAGCCAAACTGCTATTAATGTTGCCTTAAAGTCATCCGAACAATTTGTAAATGAAGTGGTAGTGGTAGGTTATGGTAAGTTAAACGTAAAAGATTTAACTTCTTCTATTACTACCCTTAAATCCGGTGAAATTTCAGCAATCCCATCCGGACAAGCCATGCAAGCATTGCAAGGAAAGATTTCAGGTGTACAGGTAATTGGCAATGGAGCACCGGGTAATTCTCCAACTATCCGTATTAGAGGTCTCGGTTCATATGCTGACGCTGATCAAAATCCTTTGTTTGTAGTAGATGGCATGTTTTACGATAATATCGATTTTTTAAACCCGTCAGATATTGCTACAATTTCGGTATTAAAAGATGCCTCAGCCTCTGCAATTTATGGAGTGCGTGCTGCAAATGGAGTTGTTTTAATAGAAACCAAGTCAGGTACCTATAATCAAAAGTCTAAAATTACATATGATGGTTATTTTGGAACTCAAGTTGCCCAAAACGTTTTAAAAATGGCAAACGCCGAGCAGTTTACAACAATGGCCATGGAATCAGGTTCTGCCGCAGATATCAGTTTTATCGGAAATGCTATGCAGCGTTATGGCAGAAGCCGGATAAACCCAAATGTACCTGATGTAAATACAGATTGGTACAAAGAAATATTGCGCACTGCTCCCATTCAAAACCACAGTTTGTCTATTGATGGTGGCGGACAAAATGCAAGCTATTCAATTGGTGCAAGCTATTTTGCTCAAGAAGGCATACTTGCCATGAAAAATGATTATGAGCGTTTCAACCTCAGATCAAAATTAGATTATAAAGCTAATAATTGGCTTACCGTTGGAACAAACACCGTTTGGAGCAACGCTACAAAATATAGTGAACAAGCTTCTGCCTGGAACGAAGCTTATTTCGCAATTCCTATTATGCCGGTTTATGACGAATTGAATACCAATGCAACGCCCACAAAGTATTCCTCGGCTGAATATTTGGGATATAGGGATGGGAAAAACCCTTTTCCTACGATGGATTTCAACGAAAATCGTCTTAAAATAATGAAATTGCTCACTACTTTTTATGCAAACATTGATATAATCCCCAACAAGTTGTCTTTTAAAACTACCTATTCATATAGCCTTGAACAGCTTAACAATCGTATAGTTGGCCTACCTTATTTTGTAAGTCCAGTGCTCAAAAGAGATGATTCATATCTCTCAAAGTCATCAGCGCTTGGTACCCGCAACTATTGGGATAATGTACTGACTTATACCGACAAATTTGGGAAACACGATTTAACAGTGATGTTGGGAACCTCTTACAGAGACGAAGCTGGGGAGAATCTTTACGCAGCAGCAAATAAAATCGATTCACAGGATGAAAGACTTTGGTATATTAATCAAGTTGGAGAAGCTAATGTTCTAACTTCAGGTGTTGGTGATGGAGGATATCGGGAATATGGTTTTTCATATTTCGGAAGGGTGTCTTACAACTATGATAATAAATATTTGGTTTATGGAACTTTAAGAGCCGATGGAACCTCAAAATACCAGGAGAAATGGGGATACTTCCCATCAGTAGGTGTTGGTTGGGTAATTTCGGAAGAGAGTTTCCTTAAAAATATAAGCCAGATTAACTTTTTAAAATTACGTGCCTCATGGGGAAGACTTGGTAACGACAAAGTAGATGCCAGTGATGGTGCAACAACCACTACTGCTGTAAATACTGCAATTAATGGTCAACTAGTTTCAGGAGCAGTTACTACAAGTACTTTCACCTGGCTTGGTTGGGAAGTAATTGAAGAATCCAATTTTGGTATTACCTCAAAATTGATTAATAGCCATTTGTCTGTTGATGCAGATTATTATATACGTGATACAAAAAATGCAGTAATCCCAATCCAATATCCATTTGGATTAGGCAGTACAAGGAAAAACGCTGGTCAAATCAGAAATTCAGGTTTCGAACTTGCTTTGAACTGGAACAATAATATTACAAATGACCTTTCTTATAATGTTGGTTTAAATTTATCTACACTTAAAAATGAGGTTCGCGATCTTTATGGACAACCTTATATTGATGGTGGTAGCGCCGAATTCCGTCAACGGTCAATTGTTGGGGATCCGCTTATGGCATTTTATGGATTAGAAGTAGCTGGAGTTTATCAGAATGATGCAGAAATTGCTGCAGATCCTGTTGCTGTTGCAAATGATCTTGTTCCCGGAGATTTCAAATATAAAGACCAGGATAATAACGGTATTATTGATGGTAGCGATAGGGTTGTGCTGGGTTCCTATTTCCCTTCATTTACTTATGGTTTTAATTTGGGCGTTAACTGGAAAAACTTTGAATTTTCGGCCAATTTAATGGGCCAAAAAGGAAATAAAATCCTTAACCGCAAACGTGGTGAAATGATTTGGACAAACGATGGAAATTTGGACGCAGATCTTGCCATTAACCGTTGGCATGGTGAGGGTACATCAAATTCTTATCCATCATCGGCAGGTTTACGAAAAGGCTGGAACCAAAAAATGAGCTCCTATTTTGTTGAGGATGGTTCTTTCTTCAGGATTCAAAATGTTCAGTTAGCCTATAATATTAAAGGCAAAAAAATGTTTGGTGCCCCAATACCGGCAATAAGAATTTCAATGACAGCTGCCAGACCATTAACCTTATTCAAATATAATGGTTTCAATCCTGAAATTGCAA
The DNA here is from genome assembly GCA_025361565.1 of Bacteroidota bacterium. GTDB lineage: Bacteria > Bacteroidota > Bacteroidia > Bacteroidales > NBLH01 > NBLH01. The sequence goes on from JANYKN010000018.1 coordinate 180,037, forward strand.
ATGGTATAGATACACAAACCTATCCAATTCCGGCAGTTTATACCTTTGGGCTAAATGTTAGTTTTTAATTATCTAAAATATGATGACTATGAAATTATTTAATTTCTCGATAAAAATAAATTTCCTGATGATTACTCTGCTGTTTATAGCAGCTTGTAACGAAAAATTGGATACTCCGCCTGAAAATACAAAATTTACAGGAGAAACAGATTACACAATTACCGACAATATGGTTTTGCCATTGCTCGGGGCCTATGCTGAATTCCAATCAAGGGGATGGGAAGATTTTCCAATGATTTCTGTCAGGGGAGATGATGTAAATGCAGGTGGCCTTGGTGATCAACAAGATTTTACCGAAGAGGATAAATTCAATTACAACAAAGATTATTGGATGTTTAACTCGGTATGGCAAAATTTGTATGCTGATATTTTTAAAACAGAATCGTCTATGGAGCAAATATTAAAATACAAAGAATTTGCTGCCAACCCAAGCACTGCTGATGAATATATAGCAGAAGCAAAAGTACTCCGCGCATTTTTGCTATTTCAAATATCTCGTGTTTGGGGTGCTGTATTTATTCCTACCAGTTCAGATCCTTCGGATTTGCTGGTTGCTAATTTAGCAACAAAAGATGAAGTAATGCAACACATCTCCGATCAAATGGACGAGGTTATTCCGTTGTTGAAGGATATGCATCCAAATGAACGTGTCGATATACCAGGCGGAGTAACCAAATATACAGCGCTTGCCATAAAAGCATTGGCCAATCTTGAATTAAAAAACTACCAAGGGGTCGCCGATGCAACTTCTCAAATAATCAGCTCCGGTAAATTTAGCCTTGAACCTGATTTTTACGAACTTTTCAAAATTGCAGGTAAACTGAACAGTGAAAATTTGTTTGAGATGCAATTTTCAGACTTTGGAAAAGGTACAGGGGATAATATGATCTATCCTTTTGAATTCTTTGGTCCCCAAGGATGGACACCTGCAGTATCAGGCGCCACTGGTGGATGGGGATTTTATGAACCAAGTATTAAATGGATTAAATTTATGCTTGACAGGGGCGAAACTACCCGTTTACAAACAAGCGTGCTTTTCACCGACCGTGGAATAACAGAAATTGAAAGTGATCCAAATTACAGTACTTTGCCGGCATGGATTACCAATACAACACCTTCGGGCGATGTATTAAATGATTATGCCCGTGCCAAGTTTGCCAGTGGTAAACATTATCTTCCATCAGATCAACTTACTCCCGGAAGGACAGTATATGGCACTAATAAAAATTTCACCTGCATTCGCTATGCTGAAATATTGTTGATGCATGCTGAAGCGCTAACACAAGGTGCTACTGGTTCAGGAATGACAGCGGATGAGGCTGTAAATGCAGTTAGAGATAGGGCAGGTCTTGCTCCATTAACAGGTGTTACCAATGGACAGGTTATGGACGAAAAATTTGCCGAACTGGCAATGGAATGGGGCACTCGTTATTACGATATGATAAGATTAGGTAAATTTAGCGAGTTGAGTTACGATGGAAGAACATTTACTGAGGACAAAGCTTATCTTCCTTATCCACAGATTCAGGTAGATTTACTTCCTGCTTTGCAAAATAAATAGCACTAATTAACTATTTAAAAACAATTTTATGAAAATATATAAACAACTTATTTTAGGAATATTTACCTTGTTTTTTGCATTAGCATGTAACAAAGGTATAGATCCGATTAGTTCTGTAGCCCCTGGTGTTGACGAGTCAGCACCTGTGGTTAAAATAACTTACCCCGCAGATGGAACAGAGGTTTCTGATATGGATACTGCTGTAAACATCAAGTTTGACGTTACTGATGATATTGAAATAAAAACCGTCGCGGTAAAAATTGACGGAGTTGAAATCGCTAGTTTCGATAGCTTTAAGGATTATCGCCATGCCATTCTTGAATATCTTTATACTCAACTTAAAACGAATGGGGATCATGTACTATCTATTACTGCTACCGACCTTGAAGGTAAAAGCACTACTACTATTTCCAATTTCCAGAAAAAAGCGTATGTGCCTGTACTTGCAAGCGAAACCTTGTACATGAATTTTGATGGAAACTATGTTGACAGAATTTCATATGCTTATGCTACAATTGTTGGTATGCCAGGATTCTCGGGAAGTGGGCTGAAAGGTTCGAATGCTTATAGAGGAGCAACTGATGCTTACTTAACTTTTCCAATTACCAATCTGGTTAGCACCGAGTTTAGTGGTGCCTTCTGGTATAAAGTAAATGCATCTCCAGATAGGTCAGGTATCCTGAATATAAGCCCTGTTGGTGAAGACAGAACCAAAGGATTCAGACTATTCCGCGAAGGAAGTGCAAGCGCACAGCGAATCAAGCTTAATGTTGGAACTGGATCAGCAGAAACATGGAATGATGGGCAGGAGATTGTTGCGCCAGGTACGGAATGGGTCCATATCGCTTTCACCATCTCACAAACAAGTTGCATCATTTACATCAATGGCCAGGTGGCGGCAGAAGCAGCATTAGCTGGACCTATTGATTGGACTGGATGCAGTGTACTTGGTATTGAATCTGGTGCACCAAATTTTACTTATTGGAACCATAAATCTGACCTGAGTGATATGGATGAATTACGGTTGTTCAATAAAGCACTAACTCAAGAAGAAATTGCTGCTTTGATTGAAAACGATAAGCCTTATACTCCTAAATACGATGGCGAAGTGCTTTATATGCCATTTGATGGAAATTATAAAGAACTTGTTAGCAAAACTGACGCTTCAGTTGTTGGAACTCCCGGATTTGATGCATTAGGTAAAAAAGGTCAGGCTTATGCAGGTGCAGCTGATTCGTACCTTACTTTCCCAACAGCAGGAATTACAGGATCTTCATATAGTGCAGTTTTTTGGTACAAAGTAAATGCTTCTCCCACTGCAGCAGGTATACTAAATACCAGCCTGACAGGTGAAGACCGGACCAAAGGCTTCCGTTTGTTCCGTGAAGGCGATGCAAACTTACAACGCATCAAACTTAATATTGGAATAGGAACAGCTGGGACTGGAGAAACATGGAACGATGGTCAACAGATTGATGCAACTGTTACAGATTGGGTACATATCGCATTTACAGTTTCATCGTCGCATTGTATCATTTATATTAATGGTGTAGTTGCTGCTGATGTAGCCTCAGCAGGTGGTATGGATTGGACTGGTTGTGATGCAATAAGTATCGGATCCGGAGCCCCAAACTTTACCTATTGGGGCACTTGTCTGATCTAAGTTTGTATGATGAATTGCGCTTGTTCAACAAAGAACTTTCGCAAACTGAAATTCAAACAATTATTGCTAATGAGAATTAATTAGTTAAAAGTTGGTTATTTAAATAGTATCGATTAATTGGTTATTATCAAGGCTGTCTGGAAGTTACCGGACAGCCTTATAATCAATCATTCTACAGAAACTCTTAGCAATTCAAAAATAAGAAAATGAAGATTAACTATTTGATTTTTATCATTATACTACTCATTCCTTTCGCTTGTAAAAAACAAAACGACAACCCAAAACCTGAGCAGTTGAGCATCAACTATGTAAAAATTGGTACAATATCGCTCAATGAGTCTGCTACTGTTGATGGTGTTCCTGTCGATAAAAATATCACTATTGAATTTACCAAATCTATTGACACAAATACAGTCAGAGATAACATCATTTTATTGAAATCCGGAGGCGGATTAATTCCTTTTTCTATCCAATACAACAACAATAACAAAATAATTATTTTAAGTCCAATCAGTTCCTTTGATTCAAAATCACTTTATACACTAGAAATTCATAGCGGATTAAAAAGTATTGAAAATCAGATTTTTGCAGGAAGCAATTATTCATTTAAAACAGTTACAGGCACTTTTAAAGTTCAAGAAATAAATATCAATACTACTAATTTTTTAAATCCAAATGTTCCACAAAACATTGACTATAAAAACATTAATATAGAAATCCTGTTTTCGGAAGCACTAAATGCTTCAAACTACCAATCGGCAATCAGCTTAACAGGAAATCCATCAGTCACTTTTGCATTGTCTGAAAACAATACAAAACTAACAATTACCAATAATTCACAATTTACTGATTTAAGTCGCTATTATTTGAATATCTCGCCGAGTTTGCGTGCCGCAAATGGTTTCGAATTTGCAGGTTTCAACAATCGTTTCTACACTTCCCTGGACTCCACCTCTAAATTCCCCCAAATTACAGATGATGAACTACTTGAACTTATCCAAAAGCAAACCTTCAAATATTTTTGGGATTTTGGCCATCCAACCTGTGGATTGGCAAGAGAAAGAAATACTTCTGGTGATATTGTTACCACCGGAGGTTCCGGATTTGGAATTATGGCGCTGATTGTAGGCATGGACCGCAATTTTATCACTCGTGCCCAAGGCCTTGCAAGGATGGAAACCATTGTTGATTTCCTTGGAACTGCCGATCGTTTTCATGGCGCATGGCCACATTGGATGAATGGCGTCACCGGAAAAGTTATACCGTTTGGCACCAAAGATGATGGCGGCGATTTGGTTGAAACTTCGTTCCTTGTTCAAGGTTTGCTTACTTTCAGACAGTATTTGAATCCCGGAGTGCCAGCAGAAAATACATTAATCACTAAAATAAATACATTGTGGCAAGGCGTGGAATGGAACTGGTATACACAAGGAGGACAAAATGTACTGTACTGGCATTGGTCGCCAAACTTCAACTGGGACATGAACTTTGCACTTCGTGGATATTACGAAGCGATGATTACATATATCCTGGCCACAGCATCGCCAACACATGGCATTGCCACCAATCTTTATCACGAGGGTTGGTGCAGGAGTGGTGGCATTATAAATGGTAAGACTTTTTATGGCTATGTGCTTCCGATAGGATATGATTATGGCGGCCCTTTGTTTTTTGCCCATTACTCTTTCCTGGGCCTTGATCCCCGAAATTTGCAAGATAATTATGCAAATTACTGGACACAAAACGTAAACCATTCGTTAATTAATTGGTCATACTGCATGGCCAATCCGAAAAAATTTGTCGGCTACAGCAAGGATTGCTGGGGATTAACAGCCAGCGACGACCAAAATGGCTATGATGCACATCAACCTACAAACGATTTGGGAGTGATTTCGCCCACAGCAGCCGTTTCATCTCTCCCCTACTGCCCGGAACAATCCATGAATGCAATCAGGAATTTTTATTATTTGCTCGGAGACAAAACCTGGGGTGACTATGGATTTTATGATGCCTTTAACATAACAGAAAACTGGTGGGCAAGTTCATCCCTTGCTATTGATCAGGGACCTATGATAATAATGATTGAAAATTACCGTACACAATTATTATGGAATTTATTTATGTCATGCCCTGAGATTACAGGAGCTTCAGGAGCATTACATGGCTTAGGATTTACTGGATATTGATTCAATTCTATTGGGGTTGAATCAATACATTAACTAAACAAAATGGTAAATAAAATTATAACCGCAACATTCATTCTATTTTCTTTCAGCGCTTGTTTATCCACAAACAAAAATCAAACTGCTGAAATTGAGAATATTGCCATCATTTCCGATTCATCGTTATTGGATTTGGTACAGAAACAAACCATTAAATATTTTACCGAAGGTGCAGAACCAACAAGTGGAATGGCCCGTGAACGATTCAATGTGGACAATATCTATCCCGAAAATGATAAAAATATTGTTACCAGTGGTGGTAGCGGTTTTGGTGTGATGGCGCTGATTGTAGGCATGGAAAGAAAATTTATTTCCAGGGAAGAAGGTATCCAACAATTGGAAAAAATTGTCCATTTTCTTGAAACTGCAGATCATTTCCATGGCGCTTGGCCACATTGGTGGAACGGTGAAACAGGTAAAGTAAAACCTTTTGGCCAAAAGGACAATGGTGCAGATCTGGTGGAAACTTCATATATGCTGCAGGGTTTGCTTTGTGCACGCCAATATTTGAAAGATGGTAGTGAAAAAGAAAAAGGAATTGCCCAACGCATTGATAAATTGTGGAAAGAAGTAGAATTCGACTGGTTCCGCAATGGCCAAAATGTGCTTTACTGGCACTGGAGCCCAAACTATAAATGGGAAATGAATTTTCCTGTCCATGGATATAATGAATGTTTGATCATGTATGTTTTGGCAGCATCATCGCCAACTCACGGAATTTCCGCCGAAGTTTATCACCAGGGCTGGGCCCAAGGAGGCAAATTAAAATATACACATCAGGCTTTGGGTTTTCCTTTGAGCCTTCGTTATCAGGGAAACCCGCCAAATGGAGCGCCTTTGTTCTGGTCGCATTATTCTTATTTGGGATTGAACCCCAAGGGATTAAAAGATACTTATGCCGATTACTGGCAAGAAAACACCAATCAAACACTCATCAACTATACTTGGTGCACAAATAATCCCAAAAAATTCAAAGGTTATGGTAAAAACAGCTGGGGACTGACTGCCAGCTACTCAGTCAAATTTTATTCTGCACATGCTCCGGATGAGAATAGCGATTTAGGTGTTATTTCACCAACAGCGGCACTTTCATCATTTCCATATACACCAGATCAATCTATGGCCGCATTAAAACATTGGTATTACGATATGAACGATAAATTATGGGGATCTTACGGGTTTTATGATGCATTCAGTGAAACCGACAAATGGTATCCCCAGCAATATCTAGCCATTGATCAAGGGCCAATACCCGTGATGATTGAAAACTATCGTTCAGGTTTATTGTGGAAATTGTTTATGAGCTGCCCTGAAGTAAAAGCTGGGTTAACAAAGCTTGGGTTTGTTTCACCATGTATTAAATAATTAGCTATAAAATAAATTAAGCACATGAATATAAAATTCACAATTATATTAATTGTAGTCTATTGCTTTGCAGAAGTATTACAGGCACAAGAATTGAAAACCTATTGCAACCCAGTAAATATAGATTACGGCTACACTCCCATTCCTAATTTCGGCGAATGGGGAAAACACCGCGCAACTGCTGATCCAGTGATAGTAAATTACAAAGGCGATTTCTACCTGTTTTCGACCAATCAATGGGGATATTGGTGGAGCAAAGATATGTTGAAATGGAATTTCATTTCCAAAAAGTTTTTGCGCCCATGGAATGAAGGTTATGACGAACTTTGTGCACCTGCCGTTGGTATTGTTGGCGATACAATGATCGTTTTCGGATCTACTTATACCAATAATTTCACCATTTGGATGAGTACAAATCCAAAAGAAAACCAATGGAAACCACTTGTTGATTCCTTTGCTATCGGAGGTTGGGATCCAGCTTTTTTCACCGATAACGATGGTAGATTTTACATGTACAATGGAAGTAGCAACCGATATCCGGTCTACGGCGTGGAATTAAACCGAAAAACCATGCAGCCGATGGGTAATCGTGGAGAAATGTATCTGCTGGAACCTTGGCGCTATGGCTGGCAACGCTTTGGCGAATACATGGATGATACTTTTCTTGATCCATTTATTGAAGGCTCGTGGATGACAAAAAATAACGGTAAATATTATTTGCAATATGGCGCTCCAGGAACTGAATTCAGTGGATACGCTGACGGTGTTGTTGTTGGCACAAGCCCATTGGGCCCGTTTACTCCACAATCGATGCCACTTAGCTATAAAGCTGGCGGTTTTGCCCATGGTGCAGGCCACGGTTCCACTTTTCAGGATAACTGGAACAATTACTGGCATGTTTCCACAATTGCAATTTCAGTAAAAAACAATTTTGAGCGGAGGATTGGCATTTGGCCTACAGGATTCGACAAAGATGATGTAATGTACTGCAATACAGCATTTGGCGATTATCCAACCTATCTTCCAACAGGAAAAGAAGATCACCTTCAAAGCCAATTTACAGGCTGGATGTTATTGAACTATCAAAAACCGGTTTTAGTTTCTTCTACTTATGGTTCGTATTATGCAAATTATGCAGTTGACGAAAGTATCAAAACTTATTGGAGCGCCGCCTCTGCAAACGAAAATGAATGGATCCAGACAGATTTAGGAGACATTTCTATGGTTAGAGCTATTCAAGTTAATTATGCAGATCAAGACGTTGAATTTCTGGGCAAAAGCTTAGGTGTTTTTCACCAATATAAAATCTTTGAATCAAAAGATGGTAAAAAGTGGAACTTACTGGTTGATAAAAGTGCAAATAAAACTGATGTTCCGCATGATTATATAGAATTGCCTAGCCCGGTTGAAACCCGTTTTATCAAACTGGTAAATATTCACATGCCTACAGGAAAGTTCGCAATTAGCGGATTGCGAGTATTTGGAAACGGCAAAGGTGAAAAACCTTCGGCTGTTGAGCAGTTTATTATTCTGCGTACCGAAAAAGACAAGCGCAGTGCATGGCTTAAATGGAAACCTATTGATAAAGCTTATGCATACAATATTTATATGGGCACTGAACCTGATAAATTATACAACTGCATTATGGTTTACAACGCCAATGAATATTGGTTAAAAACCATGGATAAGGAAAAACCATACTATTTTGCCATTGAGGCTATTAACGAAAACGGGGTTGGTTTAATTAGCAAAACAATTAAAGTAGATTAACCAAATGCTTCCAAAATAGGATAAAATAATCGATAACTCATAAAATTTGCCACATGAAAAAACTAATCCTTGCATTGCTAATCATCCCAATCGTACTTGCATTGGTCAATTGTTCCAAAGTATCAACACCACAGTCAGAAAGAGACCATTTTGTTGATTCATTGATGTCGAAAATGACAATGGACGAAAAAATTGGGCAATTGACCCTTTACACCAGTGATTGGAGTGTTACCGGCCCAACTTTAAATCCAAACTACGAAAAGGATGTTAAATCCGGAAAATGCGGAAATATTTTTAATGCGCTAACTGTTAAATACATCACAAAATTACAAAAAATTGCAGTTGAGGAAACTCGTTTGGGCATTCCACTTTTGTTTGGCTATGATGTAATCCATGGCTACAAAACAACTTTTCCAATTCCATTGGCTGAAGCATGTACCTGGGATATGGATATTATCGAAAAATCAGCTCATTATTCCGCCATGGAAGCAAGTGCATCAGGCTTAAACTGGACTTTTAGCCCAATGGTAGATATAGCCCGCGATCCTCGTTGGGGAAGAATTGCCGAAGGTTCAGGTGAAGATACTTACCTTGGATGCCTGATTGCAGCAGCCAAAGTACATGGATATCAAGGGAAAAACCTTGACGATCCATTTACCATCGCTGCCTGCGTAAAGCATTATGCGGCATATGGCGCACCTCAGGCCGGAAGGGATTACAGTACAGTCGATATGTCGGATCGTGTATTGCGCGAGACCTATCTTCCATCCTACAAAGCCGCAGTTGACGCGGGAGTTGCCACTGTTATGTGTTCATTTAATGAATTAAACGGAGTGCCTGCTACTGCAAACGAATATCTGATGAACAAAATCTTAAGGGAAGAATGGGGTTTCAAAGGTTTTGTGGTTACTGATTATACTGGTATTCCGGAAATGATCAAACATGGTTATTCTGTGGACGAAAAACAGGCAGGCGAACTTGCCCTGAGTGCAGGAACTGATATGGATATGCAAGGTGGTGTTTTTTCTAAATATCTCAAGAAATCACTTGAAGAAGGTAAAATAAACAAAAAGCAAATAAATATGTCGGTTAGGAGAATCTTGAACCTGAAATATGAGTTGGGACTATTTAAAAACCCCTATTTATACCTGGACGAAAAGCGTGAACAAGAAACCGTTTTTTCAAAAGAAATTATGGATCATGCTTTATTGTCGGCAAAAAAATCGATTGTGCTGTTGAAAAACGAACCATTCAAAGGACAAAAGTTACTTCCGATGAGTAAAACGGTTAAAAATATTGCCATAATTGGTCCTCTTGCTGACAATCAAGAAGATATGCTTGGAACATGGTATGGAGCAGGCGATAAAACAAAAGTAACTACCTTGATAAATGGTTTAAAAAATAAATTTCCACAAGCCAATATTCAATATGCCAAAGGTGCTGATTTTGAAGGAAATGATAAATCAGGATTCGATGCTGCCATAAATATTGCCAACAAATCTGATATTGTAATTTGCGCAATTGGCGAAAACGATGGTCAAAGTGGTGAGGCAGGAAGCCGTTCAGACATTGGACTTCCCGGTGTTCAACAAGAATTGATGGAAGAACTGGTTAAAACCGGAAAGCCCATAATAGCTGTTGTTTTGGCTGGAAGGCCTTTGACCATTGAATGGCTTACCAAAAACGTAAACGCCATTCTGTTTGCCGGGCATCTTGGAACACGCTCTGGCGATGCAATTGCTGAAGTTTTGTGTGGCGATTATAATCCTTCGGCCAAGTTGGTTATAACATTTCCTAGAAGCGTAGGGCAAATTCCAATATTCTATGCTTCTAAAAATACTGGCCGCCCTTTCGAAGCCAACAATAGGTTCACAAGCAAGTATCTGGATATCGCAAACGAACCTTTATTTCCTTTTGGCTATGGTTTAAGTTATACCCAATTTGAATATTCGAATCTAAAACTGAACACAAAAACCATCCATGATTCCGATACTTTAAAGATTACTGTTACATTAAAAAATACCGGTCAATTTGATGGCGAGGAAATTGCTCAGCTTTATATCAGGGATTTGATTGGTAGTGTAACTCGACCAGTAAAAGAGCTAAAAGGATTTAATAAAGTATTTTTAAAAGCTGGTGAACAAAAGGAAATTGAATTTGCAATTACTGCAAAAGATTTGCGCTTTTATGATGTCAATATGCAATTCAAATCGGAACCCGGACAGTTTAAAGTATTTGTGGGAGGAAATTCGGTTGATTTGATAGAAGATGGTTTTGAATTGTTATAATTCATAAAGCTTGTGGCTTTTTTAAACCTTAATAAATAGGGATAAATTTTTTTAACATTTCGCAATATAGTTTAAGTTGATTTATTAGAAAGCGCGGCAAAAACTGCGCTTTTTTTATTTTAATTAACTGATTAGTATTTCATTCCAATCTTATATTAAAAATTCATGAATAACCTATAATTTGTAAGCCCTTTTTTGAAACATCCAATTTAAGATCTCAAAACTACATAATTAGTTTTTTTTATTTATACCCCTATTTTTTTAATATATAATTACTTTTTTTATTTATTAAAATTTTAATACCCCTAATTTTTTATACTATTTATTGTTTTTTTTATTGTTTTTTAACATAACACCCCTGATTTTTGCTTTCACAATTCAGAAATAGAAGATATCTTTGTGGCTTATTAATAAATATATTTTTAACTAAAAAAATGATTATGAAAACAATTAATTTTAAAAAAGTTTTTACAGCAACAGCGTTGTTGCTAACTGTAGGCTATGCCTCAGCTTTCACTCCAGAAATCAGGGTTTCAGGAGATAATAAAATTGAACTGAAAATTGGAAACGTTTCAGAAACTACCCAGTTGGTAATTAAAGATTTAAATGGTTTTACTTTTTACACCGAAACTATAAGCAAATCTATTGATGGGTACTCTAAAGTATTTGATTTAACGGTTTTGCCAGATGGAAAATACGAAGTTGAAATTGACGGTTCTGTGAAAATTGTTTCTTTTCCGATTAATATTGTTGATGATAAAATTGCAGCAACCGGGATAAATAAATTGGAAACTTATAAACCAATTATTTATGAAAAAGGTTCAAAAGTTTATGTTTCAAAGTTCAATCTTGATAACAAACCTTTGAGCATAACCATCCTTAACAGTGACAATGCGGTTGTGTATGAAGAAACTTTGAAAGGCAAAGCCGATTCTGGCAGAGTTTACAAATTCTTAAAATCAGGTGATTATCAAATATCTATGATTAGCAATGACAAAACTTACAATAAAACAGTTTCAATCCAGAAGTAAGCGAATTATTAATTCCCCAAAATGGAGCCGTTTCAATAGTTATATTGAAACGGTTTTTTGTTATTAAAAACGTCCACTAAAATACAGATTCAAAGCACTATTAGCATTCTTATAAAACAACTGTCAAAAATAAAATCCAAGATCCTTATTTCTTTTCAAGCCTTTTAAGAATATCATTCATCATTTCTATTTGTACGGTATGTATCTCAAGAACTTCTTGTTGCTGGTTTACAATTAAATGGTCAATTTTCTCGTGAAGCATTCTAATTTCAAGTTCTGATTTAAGATTTATCATATAATCTTTTTTACCCCTTTCCCTATCTTTTTCTTCTTGCCGGTTTTGGCTCATCATAATAACTGGCGCTTGTATTGCAGCCAAACTCGATAAAATTAAATTCAAAAGTATAAATGGATATGGATCGAACCCCTTGTTTGCAAGCCAAAAAACATTAAAAAAAATCCAAATCAAAAGAAAAAACCCGAATGAAATAATGAATGTCCAGCTTCCACCAAAAGTTGCCACTTTATCGGCAATTCTTTGTCCAAAAGTCATCAAATGTTTGTCGTCTTCGTCAATTTTGTCTGTTAATATAGTATGGTCTTTCATCGATTCCAATACCGCTTTATCTAAATCTGTAAGATCAGAAATTTGCTTAGCAAGATAATTCTCAATATATTTTTCTCTATAAATATTCAACTCACTGGAAGACATAGCTTTATCGGTAGTAAATAAAGGATTATCTTTTTGAATTAATTTTAAAATTGATGTTCTTACCATTTTTCCTGAAATCCGCTCAGTAATTGGAAATTCATTTTGTGATAAATCGCTCTTGAAACTTTTCATTTGATTGTGTTTGTTTAGATAAATATTGAATTAACCGTACTAATAACTTGTCAAAACCATTTCTTCCTTCTAAAATAAATAAGCATTATAATAATGGTTATCAGCATAATGGCCCAAATTGCAAAATATCCATATCGCCATTTAATTTCTGGCATCACATCAAAGTTCATCCCATATACACCAACAATAAAAGTAAGTGGAATAAAAATAGTTGATATAATTGTAAGGGTTTTCATTATCTGGTTCATTTTAAAGCCCTGCAAGGAAAAAAACATATTGGTTGCACTTTCCAGACGAATTATCAAAGTGTATATTTCGTCAAGCAATTGACTGCTATGATCCTTTAATTCGTAATAATATTTAAGGTGACGATCATCAATAAAACTCATGCCTTTTTCTATAGTGCCAATGGAGGTTTTAAAAGGTTCCATGTTTTTTTTAATGAACTGAAGTTCCTGTTTCAACCTTTCTATTTCCATAATCGTATCGGGATGTGGATTGGAATTGACGTCAATACTTGTTATTTTGAAAGTTTTTTCTTCGATGGCTTCAACCGTTTCAAAATAGTTCTCGAGTATTGCCCCAAGCAATAAAAACAGAAGGTAATCTGCACCGCGTTCCCTCACTATACCTTTGTTTCCCCTTATCCGATCTCTAATATGTTCAAAATGATCGCCCTTCTTTTCCTGAAAAGAAAGTAAATAATTCTTACTCAACACAAAACTTATCTGCTCTGTTTCCAGATTATTACTCGAATGTGGCAATATTGATTTTATTGAAAATTGAACATAATTATCAAATTCCTGCAATTTAGGCCGTTGGTTTGTATCCAATATATCCTGCAAAACCAACTTGTGTATACCTAACTTAGAACAAATATGTTTAATTGGCTTGTCATCGTGCAAGCCATTGACATTAAGCCATGAAACCTTGTCAACACTTGTAAAATCATTTAAATTTATACTTGAATACTCATGTGTTTCATTTACCTTGGCTTTATCATAATCAAATAACTGTATATAATACTCATCAAGATATTTATTTCCAATAAATTCAATTTGTTCAGGATCGTGAACCTTTCCTCTCCTTTTTCCTTTCATCGTTCTATCGCTAAAATTACGGAAGCAAGTTAGATAATTTTTTTATTTAATTCAATGAGCTATTGTTTTGTGAATAATTATCAATTAATTTTACTTAACAAAGAGGAATTCAATAAATTTTCAGATGAAAAACAATTTTGCCTATCGGATTGTACTGATATACATATTAATAGGATTTTTATGGATTTTGTTTTCGGACAAGGCCATTTTACTATTTGTTGACAATGTACAAGTATTGACCAAATTACAAACTTACAAAGGTTGGTTCTATGTATTGTTTACAGGCTCTTTGCTTTTTATTTTAATAAAAAATCACATCTCAAAACTTACTAAATCAGAAAACAACCTTAGACTGGCTAAAGAAAAAGCAGAAGAATTTAGTGAATTAAAAACTGCCTTTATTTCCAACATTTCGCATGAAATACGAACCCCGATGAACGGAATAATTGGTTTTTCGGAATTACTAAATAAAGATGGAGTTGACCAAGAAAAGGTTAGGCATTACACCAATTACATTATCAAAAATGGAAAAGAATTGATGGCCATCGTCAACAATTTGCTCGATATATCTAAAATTGAAACCGATTCCGTTGAATTGACAAATTCAGAATTTGAAGTAGAAGAGCTTTTAAACGATACTTACCGGAATTTTAAACCATTGGCTGATACTAAATTATTGGATTTGCTACTCGAAAAAGAGATTGGAAATCATCAAAAAGAAATTTTTGGAGACCGGACCAAAATTCAACAAATTTTAAACAATCTCCTTTCAAATGCACTTAAATTCACCGAAAAAGGTTTTATTAAATTTGGCTGTCATTTCGATGCACAATATGTAAGATTTTATGTTGAAGACACCGGAATTGGAATAAAACAATCCGATCAATCCTTAATATTTGAAAGATTCCGCCAAATAGAAAAAGGATTGTCGAGGCAATACGGCGGCACTGGTTTGGGATTATCGATTTGCAGCAGTTTTGTTGAGCTGATGAAGGGTCAGATTTGGGTAAATTCTGATTATGGAAAAGGCTCTACCTTCAATTTTACTGTGCCATACGAAAAAATTCAGAAATCAATCAAATCAAATTCTGATTTACAAGTAGTTAATACAAAAGATTGGAAAAATTATACTGTTTTGGTTGCTGAAGATGAAGAGTCGAATTTTAATTTTTTAAAGGAATTATTGCTCGAAACAAATATAAACTTAATTCACGCAACAAATGGAAAGGAAGCCATTCAGTTTTGTGAAACAAATCCTAATATTGATTTGATTTTAATGGATATTAAAATGCCTGTTTTACATGGACTTGATGCTACCAAAGCAATAAAAAAAATGAGACCCGACTTACCGATTATTGCCCAATCAGCATTTGCCATGGCAACCGATATTGAAAATGCTACAGAAGCCGGCTGCAACGACTACATTTCAAAACCACTAAAAAGCAATGATTTAATTTTATTGCTTGAGAAGTATTTAAATTGATTCTTTTCCATAGAATACAAACCGATCTATTTTAGGATATAATTTTGCTGTTAATCCAAGAAATATTTATGAATAATAGTACTTCTAAAACAGTGACAATACAACTTATCAGTACTTAATGGAAACTGCTAAAAAAAACGGATTTGATGTTGATAAAGTTCAAGTGACGATTCAAAACTGCAGTAATTAAGTTGGAAGGTTTTTATTGATCATTTCGAGATACTGTTCATAATTGGTCTTGAAAGCAAAATAGGATGATTTCAAAGGAATATAGCCCGATCTTTTAATAATTTGATATGGTACTTTTCGATAATTTGAAGTACTGTATTTTCCCGTTAAAGTATAACGGAGCCTGTTCTGAATATATTTATCTAAAATTTCCAATGAATGATGGCAATTAATAACCGGAAAAAACCAATGTGCCCAGCACAGCTCATTCTCAATTGCATCCACGCCATAAAGTTTTCGATTAATGCGGACAATAAATTTCATTAATGCTTCGTGTGGTTCCATCTTTCTTCTTTCAATTCTCCGGTGAAAAGCCCTTGATAATCGCCTGATTTTACTTTTCATTTTCTGAACCGAAACCGGAGATAAATCAACGACTCCATGATAATAAGAAAACCCAAGAAAAACAGCTATTTTACCGGCTTGAGTGATGGATGTTTTTGCTTTGTTTATTTTTAATTTTTTGTGTGCCAGATACTTTTCAATAAATTCAAAATGTGCATTTATATTTTCCTCATAATCAAAAATCACAATATCATCGGAATAGCGCATATAATTGATTTGATTGCCAATAAACCAGGCGTCCAAATCCCTGAGATAAATATTCGATAAAAACGGTGATAGCGGACAACCTGCCATTAAGCCTTTTGGCTCATCAACAAATCTTCCATCGGCAATGCGAGCTTTATTGTTCAACAAAAGCTGCTTGATTAATTCCAATAAAATCTTGTCATTTTTGATGCAATCCGGCAAATGCTCAATAAAATCAATCGGATTTATACTATTGAAAAAATTCCGGACATCGGTTTTTAAACAAGCTTTTTTATCGATATCAAAATCATTTAGCAAAGAGCGGAATGCAGTTTTTGCACCTTTTTGCTTTTGAAACGAATGGCAGGCCGGAGAAATAATAGAAGAAAATCGGTTAGTCAAAATCCGGTTAATCACCTTTAAAAGAAAATCATCATGAGATTCGAACAGATAAACAATTTTTTTCTTTCCGGTTTGAAACTTATTAACAACCAGCTTAAGCGGATGTCCAAAAATATAATTTCCGGCAAGCACCTGATCCGCCATTTGAAGGTATTGCTTATTTTCGACAATGGTTTTATAAACACTTAGTTTTTCTTTTTGACGGTAGGCTCGGAACTCAAAAAAACTCAGTGTTTCTAACCAATAATGCACTTCGTACAAGCCATTTAGAACACTTTTAACCATTATAACAAGTCAAAATAAACCGGCTCCAGAGAATAATTTTGAATGATGGAATCATGACAAGAATGAACAAAAAAAGCCTGCTTTCAAAGGTTTTACTTAATTTTTGCTTCTTCCTACCGAAAGCACACCAAATGGCGCATCTCTGTTGCCGGTTTTAAAATATGTTTGTAGTTCTTAAGTTAAAAGTACATATTTTTTTTATCAAAATTGCGGCTTCATTTAATAATAAAGAAATTTCGTATCTTTGGATAAGTAATACCATATAAAAACAAAAATTATGAGTTTTTCGAATCTAACAGAAGATTTACGGCGTTCGGTAAATGAATGGGAAAAAAAGCTTTTGAAATTAGATGAAACTGTTTTTTCGGGCATTGAAAACCATCAGGGAAGAACCATTAAACAAATCGTCGGTCATTTAATCGATTCAGCATCAAACAACCATCAGCGGATTGTGAGGCTCCAATACAATCAAAGCCTTATTTTTCCTGATTATACGCATCAAAACGAAAATTGGATTAACATACAGCATTATCAAGAAGAAGATAAGCTTACCATTATCCAATTGTGGAAATATTTTAATCTCCATTTGGCCTATATTATTGATAATGTGGATGAGTTTGAGTTAAATAACAGCTGGCTCAATGGTGAAAATGAATTATTAACATTGACCGACATCATCAATGGCTATTTTAGTCATTTTAAATTGCACTTGGCTGAAATGCAGGATGTTATAATTATTTATGAAAGTCAGAAAAAATAAAATGATTTAAGATTAATGGACTATTTTTTGAAAGATTTTAGAATATCTTTTCAATAAGTAAATTAATTATCTCAACAGCAATTAAAGTAATAATTACCCATTCCAATTTTAAACTTTGCGAATATTGATTCAAATCTTTGAATATTCCAAGGTTTTCAGTAACAATATTAAGGTTTTCCTGAAGGCTTCTGTAGCGAAGACCTATGTCAAGTTCGCGATACAAATCAATGTCAACCTGATTTAAAAACTCATTGTTCCAGGTACTTTTATGACTATCAAAAATATAGAGGTTGTTTACTATCTTGTTCCTCAAATTAAGGGTTCTTCCAATAAACTTAAGTAACTTTTTTCCTCTTAATGAAAATTTGCCATATTCTTCAAGCTCTCCACTATACTTAACAGTTTGAGAGAGCAATAAATCCGATTGTACAGTATAATATTCAAGAGCAACAGATTGAGCTATGTTTAACATTAAAATTTTGATTAAGTCAAGATTCAAATCCTTTATCACAATTCTATCAAACATGGCTTTATATTGAGAATCCGGAAGTACTTCTACATCGTAGTTTTCCCTCATCAATTCAATTGAATCCAATTGCAAAATACTCCTAACCGAGCTTAGTATATCAGTTTGATTGATTTGATTGGTCCCAAAAAAAACAACGCTTCCATAGTCAAATATTTGAAAATAAATGCTTTCCTCTATTTGATAGAGCAGTTCTGTTGGATCTTCGCAAATGCAATTAAACGTTAAACTGTTTTTAAGTTTTTTTAAATCCAGCCTTTCTCTTAAATGATATGCTGTAATACTTATTTTATTCATACAAAAAATTCTAATGTGATTTATTTTAAAACATATGAGCAACGTAAAGTTAAGGAATTCCAAGTAGACATTGAGTCTGTTTGCATCATTTTATTGACGAAAAAATCAGATTTCAAAAATGAATTCCTATTTTTGAAAAAAATAAACATGACAATTTCGAGAAGAAAATTTATTAAAACAGCAGCTATTTCAGCAGCAGGAATTACCTTGATTCCAAATATGAATGCACAAATTGGTATAGAATCCGAAAAGGAAAAATTAAAAAGACAAGCTGCAAAAATTCACAACCGCATTTTAACGCTCGATTCGCATTGCGATACCCCTTTGTCAATTATGTACGATAAAATTGATATGGGAACCAGAAATGATGTGTACAAAACCGGTTCTAAAATTGATTTCCCAAGGATGAAAGAAGGCGGATTGGATGCTTCTTTTTTTGCTGTGTTTATAAGCCAGGGAAAACGTGATGCAGAATCAAACACAAAGGCCAAAGAAAGTGCATTTGCCATATTTTCAGCCATTAATAATCAACTTAAAAAATATCCAAAATTAGCCGAAATTGCTATAGTTCCTGATGATGCTTACCGGATTCAAAAATCTGGTAAAAGAGCCATTTATATTGGCATTGAAAACGGATACGCCATTGGCTCCGAAATTTCGAATATTGAAGAGTTTTATACTCTGGGTGCCCGATATATTACACTTTGCCATTCAAAAAACAATGATATCTGCGATTCCTCAACCGATGAAAATGGCCCAGAACACAATGGTTTAAGTACTTTTGGCGAAAAAGTAGTAATTGAGATGAACCGGCTTGGAATGATGGTTGATGTTTCACACATTTCGGATAAATCATTTTATGATGTAATAAAATTATCGAAATTTCCGGTTATTGCTTCGCACTCTTCGGCACGCGCTATCTGCAACCATCCTCGCAATTTCGACGATGCCATGTTAAAAACAATTGCAGATAATGGTGGTGTTATCCAATTGTGCGTTTTAAATAGTTACATTAAAGCCCAGGCTCCAAATGCAGAGCGTGATTTGGCTCAAAAAGCATTGCGCGAAAAGTATAATAATGTTGATGATATGAGCCCTGAACAAAAAGCTCAAAGAATGAAAGAGTGGAGACAAATCAAAATCGATTATCCTGAAGAAATGGCGACAGTTTCCGATGCAATTGATCACATTGATCATATGGTTAAAATTGCTGGAATCGATCACGTTGGCATCGGAACCGATTTTGATGGTGGTGGCGGAATTACCGGCTTTTTTGACATCAGCCAAGCCTGCAATATTACCTATGAATTGGTAAAACGCAACTACTCTGCAAAGGATATTGAAAAAATCTGGTCAGGTAATTTTATGCGTGTATTTAAGCAAGTACAGGGAATTACGCAATAATTATTAGTTCTATCGGGTTTGAAAATACTTTGTATTTTTTAATAATAGTTCGGCCTGCTCCAATAAGTCTTTAGAATAACTGGTAATCCTATCAGCGGTAATGGCATTGGTTTGTGTGGAAGCATTCATACTTTGAATAGATGTGTTTATTTGCATGGAACCATCGCTTTGCTCCTGGCTGGCAGAACTGATATCCTGAATTAAATTGCTGGTTTGTTGCATTAATGGTAAAGTGCTGTTTAACAACTGGATGGCTTCTTCAGATATTTTGCTTCCATGATTAGTCATTGCCTCAATTTTATTGGCAGCTTTTTTACTTTCCTGCGCCAATTTGCGCACTTCAATTGCAACTACCGCAAAACCTTTTCCCTGTTCTCCGGCATGAGCAGCTTCAACTGCTGCATTTAGAGCTAATATATTGGTTTGAAATGCAATATCGTTGATAATTTTAATATTTGCAGCAATTTCTTTGATAGATTCAAGAGCTGTAACTGCAGAATCATTACCTTTTTTAACCGCCAAATTAGCATCAAGGGCAATTTTTTCGGTTTTACCTGAATTTTCTGAATTCATCTGTATATTGGCAACCATTTCTTCCATAGATGCAGAAATTTCTTCGAGTGAACTAGCTTGATCAGAAGTACTGTTGCTTAATTCCATTGAGGTTGAATTAAGTGCATGACCAATTTGATTTATTTTTTCCGAGATTTGCTGAAGATTGTAAAACGCTCCCTTTAACCTATCTGAAAGGATAACAACGGAACGGTACAAAACACCCAATTCGTTTTTTTCATTTATTCTTAAATCATTTTTATCAATTTTTATTTCACCTTTTGCTACCCGTTCAATATCAATAATTATTTTTTGAAACGGAATTTTAACCATTTTATTCACCAATGCTATAGCTACACATGAAATTACAATAGCAATAATTACCGCCAAAGGGTATGGATAATATTGAGGATAAAAATCAGTAAATCTGGTGTTTACAATTATAAAAAGAAGCGTTGTCATCCAAAGTAACGCAATCTTAAACAAGATACTGTTCTTGAAAAAATAACGTAATACAAGATAAGCCGTAGGAATTGCAATAACAAGCATTATTACAGATCTAAAAATCAAATGTGCCATAATTAAATTCCTCGTATTGATTATAATTAAACGGTGGTAAATATACTTATTTTTCACTTATTTTTGCAATGAATTTAAGATTTGAAAATTGAATACTGATAATAAAAAAGTCTATTTTGCCTCAGATATACACCTGGGATTACCCAATTTCGAAAAAAGCCTGGTTCGCGAAAAACATATCGTAAAATGGTTGGATATGATAAAGCCTGACGCTTCGGCCCTTTATCTGCTTGGTGATGTTTTTGATTTCTGGCATGAATGGAAACGCACTGCCCCACAAGGGTTTACCAGATTTTTGGGCAAACTGTCGGAAATTTCTGATAGTGGAATTCCAATACATTTGTTTACCGGTAACCACGATATTTGGATTTACAATTATTTGCCCCGTGAAATTGGACTCATCTTGCACCGCAAAGAATTTAAAACTGAAATTTTGGATAAAAAATTCTATCTCGCTCATGGCGATGGAATTGGACCTGGCGATACAGGTTATAAACTTTTAAAGAAGATATTTACCAATAAAATCCTCCAATGGGGTTTTAAAAGATTGCATCCAGATTTTGCACTTTGGATTGGTCAAAAATGGTCGACCAACAGGCGAATGGCAGAGCGTGCACCATATTTCCATGGCACTGATAAAGAATGGTTATACTTGCACTCTAAAGATATTTTATCGAAAGAATATTTCGACTATTTTGTTTATGGACACAGACATGTACCAATAAATATTCCAATTGGTGAGAAAAGCGGATACATTAACCTGGGCGATTGGCTAAATAACTTTACTTATGGTGTTTTTGATGGTGAAAAGTTTGAGGTTAAAAAGTTTGAGAAATAATTTCATTTGAAAAACCTGACAGCTTTTTTCCAAATAGCTCTGTAAGTTTTTAAGTATCAATACAATTGACAAACCAAAGCTGACAGGTTTAATCAGCTCAAAATCTCCACCACCGGATCAACCGCATTCAACGAAAGGTTCAATTGCTCTGAAGCTGCCCTGCAACCACCCATGCATTTGGAATACAAATGACAGGAACCACAAAAATCGGGTGTTACTTTACTCCAAAGTTCGGCTTTTTCGGAATGAAGCATATCACTCAATTTATCTTTAAAAATATTTCCTAAAATGGTTGGCGAATGGTTACAAAATCGTAGATTACCAATTATATCAAGGGTTAAAGGCCGTCTTGTAACTTCGGGGGAACAATGCGAAAAAGCAATTCCGGGATATTCTGCCGGATTTAAAACACAAACCGGTGTACATACATTTGACGAAAGATTGAGTTTATGTTTCCGCCCGGTTTCGCTGGCTATTCGGTAAGTTGCTTTAAGTTCATCATGCGAAAGCCACAAATTTTCCTTTTCTAAAATTCCTGCCCCACCAATATTAAAACGATTTAACATAATCCGGTTAATCCCTTGATCTTTAATAAAAAGCAAGGTTTCTTTAACCTGGTGATAATTTGCTTTTGTGATTACTATCACCGCAACCACATTTGCTCCCAAATTTACCAGTGTTTGTAATGAATTCAGCGATTTCTCCCATGAACCAGCTGTGTTCGTCATATAATCATGCGCCTTCGAGTCCGGTGAATGAATTGGTACTTCAAACAAACCTACTCCCAAATCAAGTATTTGTTTATAATCTGCTTCATTTGCTTTATTCCCGTTTGTAATAATGGCTACTGACTTGTTTTTAAGTCTGGTAAACAATACCAGTTCAGCAAAGCGTTCAGCTAAAAAAGGTTCACCTCCGGTAAAAGTAACGTGATTGACATTGGCAAGTTGAAATAACTTTTTCAATGTTTTTCGGGCTTGTTTATACGAATTAAACGGTTCGAAATCTTCAGTGCCTGGCATTTTCCAAATATTGTAACAATAACGGCATTTTAAATTGCAAACCGATGTAGTTTCAAAGGTAATATATGGGAGATCTACTTTCATTTTAATTAAATTCCTGTATAATATAATTTCGAAAATCCTTTAAAAACTATCAAAGTATACAATTGTTAAAAAGGAATCGTTTCTTACTCATTTTTGATAATCAAAGGAAGCTGATTTTGAGGTTGCACGGAATCCTGAGCGTTAACAGAAACTGCAAATAGCTTTAACTGATAAGTGCCCGGCAGTGTATTTTTGTTCAGCTCAATTTTAAAAGTTTCGTCAAAATTGTCGAACTTTCCGTCAGCAGGGATTAATTCACTCTTTTGAACTTTTTTGCCTTTTTCATCAGTAATGCAAAATGAAAAATCACTTCCCTGAACTCCGCTTATCCGCCCAAAAAGTACATTGCTGGTATCTAAATTAAGTTCAATGCCTTTTTCTCCATGGGCATTCATCCAAATTGAGTTTGATGCAACTGTATCGTAACAAGTCACTTCTCCTCCTCCTGTATGGCAGGATGCCGCCGTGATAGTTAATAGTAAGCCCCCAATTTTCATTTTTCGGGCAACCCAACTTTTTGATTTTCCATTGGTAATGAATACCGCAAATGAAATTCCGGCAAACAGCAGTGTCAATCCTACTACTAAAAATGGTATAAAAATTTCTTTTTTATTCATTTTAGTTGTTTTTAATCAACAAATTTATTTCTTGTTTTGGAATGGTATTGGCTTGTATGGCAATATCTACATCGTACAATTTTAATAAATAAGTTCCAGTTATCAAATTTGTATCTATTTCAATTTTAAACTCTTCGGTGTAATTATCAAACTTTCCATCAATTGGTATAAGCAAATCACTTTGCACAATTTGATTATTGGTATTTTCAATATTAAATGAGAAGTTCTCGCCCTGCCATTCGTTTATGATTCCAGTAATTACATTTCCGGTATCAAGCATCAGTTCAATACCATTTTGGGTGTTGGGATAAATGGTTATTGTGTTTGGTGGTGCAGGCATATCGTAACAAGTTCTAACTAATTGATCACAAGCAGTAAAAGTAAGAGTCAACAAAAGCCCCCCAATTTTCATTTTGCGTGCCACCCATTTTTTGGATTTACCTTTTGAAATGAAAACAGCAAATGAAACAATCGCAAAGGCCAAACCAAGCCCAATTGCAAGGATTGGCGTGATAATTTCTTTTTTGTTCATTTTACAAACTGATTATAAACCGACTTTTTTCATTTTCCTTTCTTTGATTGTTCTTACTGTCGGAATAAAAAACCAACTGATACTGACCTTCCGGCAATTTATCGGGCATTCGAATACTAAAATCTTCATCCGGTTCTTCAAACTTTCCATCCAATGCTTTGATATTGTCCGAATATACCTTTGTGCCAAAGTAGTTGATTAAACAAAACGAAAAATGATCAGATGCCCTTTCACTAACGTTTCCCTGAATTTCGCGCAGTTTTTCATAATCCATTTTTTCGCTGCCAATATTTTTCATCGTAATAATATCTGTTTCAACAGCAGCCATTTCGTAACAACTTGGATGAATTTCCTGCCCACTTGCAGATACTGCTGCTGTAAGGGTCAACAACAATCCACCAATTTTCATTTTTCGGGCTATCCATTTTTTTGATTTTCCGTTGGTTACAAAAACTGTAAACGAAACAAAAGCGAAAAAAGCGCTTAAACCAATTACCAATAAAGGCATTATCATTTCTTTTTTATGCATAAATAAAAATCATTGATTGGATTTTGAGTATCCTGAATACTTGTGTCACAAGCAAATATTCTAAGAAAATAATTTCCTTTTGATAGATTATTGTCAACTTGGAGACTAAAAGATTCTGTCTGATCGCTAAATTCACCATCATTGGGGATTAGAAAGCCCTTTTGTTTCTTTAGTTCTGTTGTATCAGCAATCAAAAATGAGAATACCTTTGAATCAAAATTATTTATTATTCCAGTTAAAACATTTCCTGTATCTAAGTCAATTTCAATAGAATAACCATTTGATTGATTAATTACCACATGGTCAGGCACATACTCTGGTTTGTAGCATGTTGTTATACATCCGGTTCCTGTTGAAAATGCTGAAAGGCCAAGTAAAATTCCTCCTATTTTCATTTTGCGGGCTATCCATTTTTTTGATTTTCCGTTGGTTAAATAGACCGCCAGACAGATAAAAGCAAATGCAATTGTCAGAATTACAATAGCAAACGGAAATATAATGTCTTTTTTAGTCATATTTAAAATTATGAAATATCCATGAACTTAATCCTCTATAGGCTCAAAAAAAATCCATTTAAATCACTATTTATAAAGATTTTAAATACCTAACATGTTAAAATTATTTCGAAACGTGCGAAAATCTTTCATAATTAACCAACCAAGCTGCTGCATTTTTAACATAGCGACCAGTTCCTGCATTGTCCCAAGCAATGTACAAACGGGTAAATCCACCATCAAGGATTGCCCTTTTTCCATCCTGATCGTAAATGGCAGTTACCAAATTGCCTTCGTGACCATAAATCAGTGGCTGCAAAACAGAAGTTTTTTGAATGGTTGCAATGGTTATTCCTTCGTAAATATATTCCAACCCGGTAGTAATCAAATGCTTTGGAGTAAGTCCAACATTCGTTCCTTTATTATTTAGGCCTACAACTACTTCTCCGGGAAGATTTCCCAACATTTCAACATCGAATAAATATTTGGCAACATAATTGGCATCAGCATAATACGGATCATTATCGCCCCAAATGTAAACGCCTTTGCCACTGTCGAAGAATTTTTTGATGACTTTTAAATGAGCCTCTGTCAGTTTCTGAACATTGCCTGAAATAATCCATAACTCACAAGCCTTTTTAAGTTTTTCTTCCAATTCCTCGGGACTAGGCGGATTGTCCATCCAACGGTAAACAGAAAAGCCTTTTTCTTTCAGTGCTGCTTTTGGAAGACTAAAATCAAATCCCTCACCTGTGTAAAACTGCAATATTGCAACGGTTTGACCTTCAAACGCGCCATCTACCGCCAAATCATATTGATTTCCTTTCGCATTTCCGTGCTGATCAGCTTCAACTTTAACTCTTTTGGTTTCGCCAGTCGCATTGTCTTTTGCTAAATCATAAACTGCATTTTCGGAACTACACTTGTTGTATACGGGCACGTTTTGAGCATTTGTCTTGTTAGCAGCCATTAACAACAAAATCAGAAGAATTGATATTATAAAATAAGCAATTCGCAATCCCTGAAATGGATTTTCTAAGTTAATCGCTTTAGCTTGGGTATTCTCTTCATATTTTTTCATCATCATTCATTTTAAGTTATAGAATAGAGATGAAAATTGGATGGAATTCCATAAAGTATCTCGGGATGAATCCCGAGTTTTTTTGAATATTGTTTGTAGGCAACCAAAAAAAGCATAAATGCTGTGATACAAGTATCTCGGGATTTATCCCGATTATTTTAGAATAATTTTTATCCACTACTAAAAACGGCATAAATGCCGTGGTACTTTTTAAAATAGAGAAGAAAAAAATCTGGGCAATTTTAGAAATCCTTAGTAAATCCTACCCCGCCAACATCTTCTGTATAGCCGATTTCTCAATTTCTGTGAGCGATTGCATTTGATTTAATGCATGGAGCGTTTTTGCTTTAAAATTCCAACAAGTCATTTGCCGTAGCGATAATCTGCGGGCAAACTCATATGTTGAAATATCGTCGTTTCCCTTACAAACATTGTAGGCAATGTAAAAGGCTTTGCTAATGGGGAATTTACAGTTGTGGAAAATGGTATCCGTAGTGGCCGATTCTTCTGATTTGCATTTTGTACATCGGCGCGAATGCGCAGTTTTGCCTTTGCAGAAGTTGGTATTTCCACATTTGCGGCACTCAAAACCATTTGCCCATTTAAGGTTTGCCAAAAACTCGAAGCAATCTTCATCGCTGTTGAACAACAGTTCTAGCTGTTCATCGGTCAAACCTTCTCTTAAATTCAAATCAATCATTCCTAATAATTTGCGACAAAATTAAATAAAATTAGTGATATTAAAAAGATTTAAGTGATATCAATGCGATTTATTAAAAATTAATATTTACTTTTGCGGCGTCTTAATATAAATTGTCAAATGGAAAATAATTTCGAAACAGATAACAAGCCCAAAACAATCAAAGAATTCGTGCGCTCTTCCGCCTTTTGGAAACCAGCATCGGCCGTAATCATTGGTGGAATTCTTGGTTTTTTGTATTACCATTTTGTAGGATGTACTTCAGGATCATGTGCAATTACAAGTAATCCTTACATGAGCATTCTAATGGGCGGATTTATGGGATATTTTGTGATAAACAGCCCGTGCGTGAGAGGAAGGTGTTAATTACTAAATTGATCTATTAATCAATCGTCAATCATCAATAATATATGAGTATAATAGAAATCAATAAAAGATACAGCCAATTGGCCACAACAGAATGTTGCCTTTCGTGCGGCGGTGCCATCAATTATGCTGAACCAAAAACTGGCGAAGTATGTGTGGATTTAGGAAGCGGTCGTGGAACGGATGTTTTGCGTATGGCGGAATCGGTTGGCGAAACTGGTTTTGTTTATGGCATCGATATTTCGGACGGAATGCTTGAAAAAGCCAGATTAAATGCCGAAAAGTTCAAGGTAACCAATGTAAGCTTTGTACACAGCGAACTCGAAAAACTTGAACTTACCGATAATGTTGCTGACCTGGTCATTTCAAATTGTACCATTAACCATGCATCCGACAAACAAGCGGTTTGGAACGAAATTTACCGCATTTTAAAAAAAGGCGGTCGCTTTGTGGTAAGCGATATTTACTCAACAAGCCCTGTTCCTGAAGAATATAGGAATGACCCTGAGGCAATTGCCGAATGTTGGGCTGGCTCAGTAACACGAGATGAGTATTTGACACAGCTTGAAGACGCAGGTTTTTCGTCAATCAGCATTATTGAAGAATCCACACCTTATGACAAAGGAAAAATAAAGGTTGCCAGCTGGACAATTGCGGCTAAAAAACCTTCGGATAAATGTGCTTGCAATAACTAAATTATACATTAAAATTTATTAAATTTACAGTAATGAGAAACGTTTTAATTTTATCACTTGGCTTAGCCTTATTATTGAGCAATTGTAATGCAGGTGGCCAGGAAAAAGCGAAAGAAAGTAAAAGCAACGGAAGTAACGTAATTGTTATGACCAACGAAATGTTTAAACAAAAGGTATTCAATTACGAGGTAAACAAGGAATGGAAATTTGAAGGCGATTTGCCTGTTATCATTGATTTTTATGCCACATGGTGCGGGCCATGTCGCCAATTATCGCCAAGGGTTGAGGAAATTGCAAAAGAATATGCAGGAAAAATTATAGTTTACAAAGTTGACACGGACGAAGAAAATCAATTGGCTCAAAACATGGGTATTACCAATTTGCCAACTTTGTTATTTATTCCTGCAAAAGGCCAACCTCAGTCATCAATGGGCGCTATACCTAAAGAAGAACTTGTAAGAGCAATTAATGAAGTTTTATTAGTTAAATAATTTTAATAAATTGAATATGAAAAGTTTAATCCGAAAAAGAAAAGAAAAAGCAAAAGAAACCGAAGTTAATGCAAAAGTTGCACAATGCTGTGCAAAAATATCAAAAAACGTGGCTGGCTGTCACGATTAATTTTGTTGGAATCAGGTTGTTATTAAAATTTCCTTTTAAAGAATTTTAGAGAATTTTGGTAGCTTCCTGATTCATTTCTTTAAGTGAAATTGGATATTAGAAATTAGAACTTGGAAATTTGACCTTGAAAATTAGAACTTTTTTTATTTTATCTATATCCTTTCTTCGCTTGCCAATTAAACTTTAAATTATATCCTTAAAATGATTTTCTCAAAACACAATATATTCTCCAAAATAAAGAATTCTAAAAATTACTTTATCGTAAACCTTCTATCAGGAAATGCCGATATTTTAAGTCCCGAAGATGCCAAAAAAATTGGCAATATCATTAAAAATGAAAATATTACCGATGAAAATTTTGCGAATGAACTTTCTGAAAAAGGCTATTGGGTTAATGAGCATGACGAAAATAAATTATACAGGAACAAATATCTCGATTTTATAGATGGCAGGGAAGACGATGAAATTCAATTGTTTTTTGTACCCAATTACAGCTGCAATTTTTCGTGTTCATACTGTTACCAGGATGAATATGCGCCAACCAGGGGCTTATTGACCACCGATATTATTGATTCCTTTTTTACCTATATCCAAAAAGAATTTGCAGGAAAACGAAAATACATCACCGTTTTTGGTGGTGAACCTCTATTGAATTCGCCACTACAAAAACAAAATATTGGCTACTTAATCAACCTAGCCAATTTGTCTAAAATTGATGTTTCCTTTGTTACCAATGGTTATACGCTTGTTGATTATATCGATATTTTAAAACAGGGAACGGTTCGCGAAATACAGATTACCCTTGACGGCACAGCTTCCATTCATGACAATCGCCGCACACTTAAAGGCGGGGCGGGTACTTTCAATAAAATTGTTGAAGGTATCGATGCTTGTATTGCCAACAAATTATCCGTAAATTTAAGGATGGTAATTGACAAGGAAAATATGAACAACCTTCCTGAACTGGCTCAGTTTGCTATTGATAAAGCTTGGACCAAAAGTCCATATTTCAAAACACAAATTGGCCGAAATTACGAACTACACCATTGTCAGTCAGCGCCAGACAAGCTTTTCACCAGGGTTTCTTTATACGAAACGCTTTATGAATTGATACAGCAGCATCCTCATATTGTAGAATTTTATAAACCAGCTTATTCGGTGGCCAAATTCCTTTCCGAAAACGGCGATTTACCCGATCCTTTGTTTGATGCTTGCCCTGCATGCAAAACCGAATGGGCTTTTGATTATACAGGGCATATTTATTCATGCACCGCAACGGTTGGAAAAGCCGACGAATCCCTGGGAACTTTCTTCCCAGAAATTTCTCGCAAAGAAGATATGATAAATGCCTGGGAAAGCCGCGATGTAACTACAATAGAAGCATGTAGCACTTGCTCAATGCAACTGGCTTGTGGCGGTGGATGCGGCTCAGTTGCCAAAAACAGGACAGGAAATATTTGTTCAACGGATTGTAGACCAGTTAAAGAATTGCTCGAATTGGGATTTAGTGCCTACTTAGAAAATTAAAAATGGATTGTACAAGGTGTAATATCAAAACTTGCAGAACAACGGAATCGTGTCAATCGCAAAAGTTTGACAACGAAACACTTATTGCTGAATATCATCTGCCTGATAATCAAAAAATTGTTCAGGCTGCAGCCGAATTGGTCGACCATGGCAGGGCAGGAACTTTATCGCGTTTGCAAGAAATTATTGAATTTTCAAAAAGCATGAATTTTAACCGAATTGGTTTGGCCTATTGTTACGGTATGGAAAAAGATGCGGCATTAGTCGCACAGATTTTTCGCGAATCGGGATTTAAAACTTATCCTGTTTCATGCACTACGGGAGGGTTTAAACAATCCGCTGTTAATGAAAACAGCACAATCGAATCGGTTTCGTGCAACCCATTGGCCCAAGCCGAACAAATCAACACTCAAAATGTGGATTTTACTGTAAGCATGGGACTTTGCCTGGGGCACGACATTTTGTTTCAAAAAAACATCAAATCATATACAACTACATTGTTGGTAAAAGATAGGGTTTATAATCATAACCCAATTAATGCATTAAAAAATTAAAAAAATGAAAGAAATTTCGATGGTAGACTTCGACAATGAAGTCAAGAATGGAGGAAAAGTAGTATTGGATTTTTATTCAACCGAGTGTCCGCCTTGCGATGCTTTGGCTCCAAAATTTGAAGGTTTGGCTAATATTTATGGCAACGACATCAAGTTTGTAAAAATGTTCCGTCAGCAGAATAAGCCTTTGGCCGAACAATTGGGTGTGCGTTCGTCACCAACATTGCTGTTTTTCGAAAACGGAAAACAATTGCCCAATATGCTCACTGGTGGAATCAAACGAAGCGACATTATCCATCAGCTGGACAGCATGTTGCCCACAGAAAGAGTGAACGAAATTAAATCACTTATCAAACCAACAGTTTCGGAATTTGATGTTCTTATACTTGGTGCAGGTCCAGGTGGATTAACTGCTGGCCTGTATCTTTGCCAATCCAAAATAAATACAGTACTTATCGATATTGCGCTTCCAGGTGGCCATGTTTCTACAACCCATGAAGTATCGAACTATCCTGGATTTATTGATCCACAGCCTGGTTATTTGCTTTCGCACAACATGTCAGAACAGACCAAATTATGCGGTACAATCTACAAAGTAGCTGTTGATGTGACCAAAATTGATTTGGAAAAGAAAGAAGTGGTTATCGACGAATTTGAAACCGTAAAAGCAAAGAAAATAATCATTGCAACCGGAACGTCACCAAATTTAATGGGTGCGCCTGGCGAAAGGGAATTGAAAGGAAAAGGAATTTCATATTGCGCCACTTGCGATGCCAAATATTATGGAGATAAGGAAGTTGTTGTAATTGGCGGTGGAAACTCGGCTGTTGAAGAAGCGGATTTCATCAGCAAGTTTGCATCTAAAATCACCATGGTTCACCAATTCGATGCATTTACTGCGAATAAACAGGCACAGGCTAAACTATTTGCGAATCCAAAAATTACTACTCTTTTTGAGCACGAGCCAAGGTCATTCAAACGCGAAGGCGAAAAAATGGTGACCGAAGTGGAAGACTTAAAAACCAAAGAGATTAAAAAACTGGTTAGCGATGGCGTTTTTGTGTTTATTGGCATGAAACCGAATATTGAAATGTTTAAGGATAAACTCGAACTGGATAGTTGGGGATATATCAAAGCAAACGAAGATATGCTCACCAGCATGCCAGATATTTATGCGGTTGGCGATGTTATCAGTAAAAAATACAGACAAATTACTACTGCAGTTGCCGATGGAACCATTGCTGCAATTGCTATTGCAAAGGAATTAAATTAACCTTAATTAATTGATCTACCATGTATTCAAACCAATTTATTATTGAACATCCAAGTCCATTTGATGTGGCAAGCACCGTTAAAAAGTTGATAGAAGCTGCAACTAATAAGGGATGGCAGAATCCTGCGGTTCACGACTTTCAGCACTCGTTGTCAAAATCAGGTAAAACAGTGAGGCCAGTTCAAGTTGTTGAGGTCTGTAAACCAGATTATTCAGGGCATATGCTTGAAAAAAACCACGAAAGAATTGCTTCGGTTTTAATGCCTGTAAGAATTTCGGTATATGAAAAAGAGGATGGAAAAACCTATTTAGCATTGCTAAATATAGCAGAAATGACAACTGGAATGCCTACCGAAGTAGCTACGGCTATGCATGGAGCCTCTGACGAAACTTTTGATATTGTTAAATCAGTTATTGGATCTTTCTAAATTTATTAGCAATCCCATCTTCATTTTTTATTGATCTGAAGGTGAGATTGCTATAATTTTCAATGGTTATAGTTTTGATCTTCTGTGTTTTTATAACTATTAGATAATTAGAATTTTAAATTTGAATTAAAGTGCAAATATGAAATGTTATTAGCTAAAAACTAATTCAATTTTGGTTAAATGATAAAATAAATTTGATATTGAATATTTGTACTTTGATGTTAATAAGGAAAGGAAAGCGTTTTTATGGATGAAATTGTAGAGTGCATTGGGCGCACTTTGACAAAAATCCGTCGGCCGTGCTCCTTGCTAAAGTAAAAGAACGGAAAAGGATATTTTTGTCTAGATTTTTGTTTCTTTTCATCATGGAAAAGAAAAAAGAAAAAAAGAGAATTATTGAAAACAGCTGTAATGTTTGATACCGAAGGAAAAGGAGAGTATTCGGATTGTTCTATGTTTAAAAAATAAGACAAAATGATTGACCATAATTAAAGTTTGAACTCAATAATATTCAGATTTTTACAATCTCAAACTCGGTTCGCCATTGTTGAATTGATCATTAAATAGAAAATATCAGAATCTCAGATAACCTTAACTATAGCCTTTTCAATTTCTTTTCCATTTAAACAAGTCTAAAAGTTAAACTATTTCTCATTGAGATGTTGATTTACTTTTGTATCAGAACCACTGAAATGTGTCTGATAATGTAATTCTTTTGCAATAAATTTACGTATCGTCCTATAAAAAATCACAATACATTTAAAAAATGAAGAAAATAATCATACTTGGCGGCGGATTTGCCGGCGTTCAATCAGCCATTGAATTGCAGAAAAAAGGCATTTTTGATGTTACTTTGGTTTCCGACCGCGATTATTTGTATTTGTATCCCATTTCTATTTGGGTTCCTGTGCATATCAAGGAATTTGAAGATGTAAAAGTTCCGCTCACTAAAATTCAAAAAAAATATCCGTTTAAACTTATTGTAGATAAAGTTACGGAGATCCATGCGGCTGAAAACAAGGTAGTTTGCACCAACCAAACTTTAAGTTATGATTATTTGGTAGTAGCTTTCGGGGCCGAAAAAATGACACACAAAGGCATAAACAATACACTTTCAATATGCGCCAAACCTGAAATGGCATTGGAAATTAGAAATAAAATAGACGAATTGGTTCAAAAAGGAAGCGGCAAAATTGCAATCGGTTTTGGGGGCAATCCAAAAGACAAATCGGCAGTGCGCGGTGGGCCGGCATTTGAACTGATGTTTAACATCCACAACCATCTGAAAAAGAAAAAAATCAGGAAAAATTTTGAATTGACATTTTTTGCACCCATGGAAGAGCCGGGAGCCAGAATGGGCAAGGCTTCATTGGCCATGCTTGATAAAATGTTCACCAAATACAACATCAATAAGCGATTTGGCAAAAAGATAAAGGAATTTGTCGAAAACGGAGTAATTTTCGAAGACGATTCCAAATTGGATTCCGATTTTATCATGTTCATTGCTGCAGGAAATGGCCCAGAAGCGCTCAAAACCTCTGATTTGCCATTATCCGATGCAGGTTTTATCAAAATTGACAACAATGGGCAAGTGATTGGTTTTTCGAATGTTTTTGCCGTTGGCGATATTGCTGCTTTAGAAGGCCCTGAATGGATAGCCAAACAAGGTCATATTGCTGAGCTGATGGCCAGAAATGCCGTATATAATATTTCCGAAATCGAAAAAGGAAGCACCAAAAGAAAAGGATACCAGGAACATTTAAATATACTTTGCGTGATGGATACTGGCGATGGAGCCGCTTTTGTGTTCCGAAACGGTAAAAAAGCGTTTATGATTCCATTGCCGATTGTAGGCCACTGGTTAAAAAAAGGCTGGGGTGTTTATGCACGGTTGACAAAAATTGGAGGTTTTCCAAGGTTGCCGGGGATGTAGATGATAAATAAAGAAATTTGAAATTGGAAATTAGAACTCTATATAAACCGCTCAACCTCTTCAAGGGTTTTCAACCGCTTGAAGGGATTCGCTAATCGGCTTAACTAAATGTTATTGATTTCTATCTTATTACAATATATTATGCAAAAAACATTAAAAGTACTTGTAGATAAACGAATTATAATACTTTCCATTTTTGGTGTTTCAACGTATCTGATAGTTTCGCATTTTAATATTTCTCTTTGGTATGTGATATTGTTTGGGGTAGTGCTTGGAGTGGTTTTTGGAAAAGTTTTTTGTCGCTGGATTTGCCCAATGGGATTGGTTATGGAAATGCTGATGAACCTAAGTCCCGATGGTAAAGTTAAGCAAATGTACCAGTATCATAAAATGGGTTGCCCAATAGCTTGGGTTTCTGGTTGGCTGAATAAATTCTCGATTTTTCGTATAAAATTAAACACGGAAACTTGCAAAAGCTGCAATATTTGCGACAAGCAATGCTATATTGTAGCCATGGAACCCGTAAAATATAGTTTGTACAAGCCAAATTTGGAAAAACCAGGCGATAGTTATACTTGCTCCAAATGCCTTAAATGTGTGGTAGCTTGTCCCAATGGTAGTTTGGAGTATAAAGTTTAATGTTGATCAAGCTACTTTTCCCCTACAAGTGCTAAGAGTTGTTGCTAGAAAAGAAAATTTTTTTTATAAAAACATTAAGAACATTATAATATTGCAAGCAATAAATTATTGATTATATATCTGATTACTTGATCATTGGAATTAAAAACATCCCATAAGGCAAAGAAATTATATAGTAAAATTTAAAAGAACAGGAAAAGCTAAATAATAATCATGCATTTTCCCAAAAAAAATGTTATTAAAATTCATCCTTTGTGATATAAACACAGAAATCTTCGAAAAATAACCTTTTCTTAACATTGACTTCAAATAATTGTTCGACCAATTTTTTAACTTTGAAATTAAAATAATGAGTAAATAAAACAACTCGTAAACTTAAAGTAAGAAAATAATAAATTAATTTGATATTTATAAAATAGAGATCATTGGTTGTTTTGCTATCCATATTGTTTGCAGGTGCTCTATTTGCTGGGTTTTTAGGTTCTCTTACTGGCTTGGGTGGAGGCGTTATCATTGTACCGCTTTTAACTTTGGGTTTTGGAATTGACATAAGATACGCAATTGGCACTTCCCTAATTTCAGTCATAGCAACATCGTCCGGAGCAGCATCGGCTTATTTAAAAGAAGGTTTATTAAATATACGAGCTGGAATGTTTCTTGAAATTGCTACAACTTTGGGAGCAATTGCAGGTACAGCAATTGCAATATTCGCACCAACACACGTTATAGCCATAATTTTTGGTTTTGTAATTTTATATTCATCAATAGTTTCATTTAAAAAGAGAAAACTGGACGAGAATGTCGAAATCGTACCTGAAAGAAAAATCCGCAAAATTGATGAATTATTGAAAGCAAATGGCACTTATATTACAGCAAGTGGAAAGAAAACCTACAAATTGCAACATTTGGGTGGTGGTTTCATAGTTATGATATTTGCAGGTATTCTATCGGGATTATTAGGTATTGGGTCGGGAGCCCTCAAAGTAATTGCAATGGATTCTGTGATGAAAATGCCTTTCAAAGTTTCTACTTCCACCAGTAATTTTATGATTGGTGTTACTGCTGCCGCAAGTGCAGGTATTTATATGAACCGTGGATATATTGATCCTGTTTTGTCATTTCCAGTCATGATTGGAGTTTTAATAGGTTCCCTTGTTGGTGCCAAAATTCTGCTGAAAGCCAAAACAAAATCAATTCGCATTGTTTTTGCCCTGGTAATATTTGTACTTGCTTTAGAAATGATATACAATGGTATTGTTAAAAACATTTAATATGCTAAAGATATTAAAAACCTGGGACGATGAGAAAATGAGGGGGTTGATGGGTTCATTATTACGCATTGGAGTATTATCAGCTGCTTCAATTACAATAATTGGGGGAGTTCTATTTTTTATCCAACACCCAAAGGAGATAATTGATTATTCCGTTTTTAAAAGTGAACCGGCTAGATTGAGAGAAGTTAATCTAATTATAAAAGAAGCTTTTGAGTTAAGGGGTCGGCCAATCATTCAATTAGGCCTTTTATTGCTTATCGCAACGCCAGTTGCCAGGGTAATTTTTTCATTATTTGGTTTTCTTTTCGAAAAAGACTGGGTATATGTGATAATAACTTCAATTGTTTTAGTCATTCTAATCATTAGTCTATCAAGCAATTATTTGGTAATTTAGTTCATTTAAAATAATATTTATCAATAAGGCTAATCCATTAATAAGATTTCATTTCAAGTCAAGAAATAATTTCTAACCGATATTTCCATCTTAATAAGATTTTCTTTCAGGATTTAATGCGTTTTAATTTCAATACTGTTTTCAATTCATAAAACCAATAATCACCCCCTTTTGCTAATCTCCATCAAAGCCTCTGTTTTCAATAGTTTGATGTCTTTTTCGTGAAGCTCAATCAAACCGTCTTTCTCAAAACTTTTTAGTAATTTCACTGCGCTTTCTGTCGAAATACCAGCAAAATCAGCTATATCTTTGCGCGACAAGATTTGAAAAATATCAGAATTTTCAGCCTTTAAACCATTGATATACAGCAAGGTTTCCGCCATCCGTCCATTCATTTGTTTATACATGATATTTCTGACGGTATCATATAAATTCGAGTTTTGTTCGCAATAGCGTTTAATAATGCTAAACGCGAAGTTACCGTTCTGCTTTACTACATTGGCAATGGCATCTTTCTCAACCAGAAATACCTGGCAATCGGTCAAAGCCACAGATGAATAATTAAAGGTGTTTTTTGTAAAAACTGCCGAAAGCCCAACAAATTCGCCTGGCTTGATAAAGCGGAGGTTGTAACTTTTTATGCCATCGCCCTCAACATATTGCCTGGCCAATCCGCTGATTATAAATAATACGTATGAAGCAAAAGCCCCTTGTTTTGTTAAGTGGTCTCCTTTGCGAAAAAGTACCTGTGTTTTGCTTGCCCTCACCAGTTCTGCTTCTTCTGTCGAAAGAATTTGAAAACATGGAGCATCAATATCACAAATAAAGCCGTTGTCTGTTTCAAGTATAGTTTTCATTTATTCAAATCAATAAATACAAGGCAAAGTTAATCTAATTCAATAAAAAAGTTGTGCAAAAACAACTTTTGAGTTATCGCGCTACTAGCCAAATTTCTTTAATAATGTGCTGGCACGATTTACCTTTGTACCATAAAATTTAACGATTATGAAACACAAAATTGAATCGTCCTGGAAAGGAAATATGAAATTCGACGCTTTGGTTAGCGGACATCATGTAATCATGGATGCTTTACCCGAAGTTGGAGGCGAAAACTCAGGTCCCCGGCCTAAAGAATTGATGCTGGCTTCCGTGGCTGGTTGCACGGGCATGGATGTAGCTTCTATCTTAAAAAAAATGAAGGTGGAGCTAGAATCTTTCAAGATAGAAGTGGAAGCAGACCTTACTGAAGAACACCCAAAACAATATTCAAAAATGCACATCACTTATATGTTTAAAGGTGAAAACCTTGAAATGGAAAAATTGAAAAAAGCCGTGGATCTTTCACAAGAAAAATATTGCGGAGTGTCGGCTATGTATAGAAAAGCGATGGAATTAACTTACGAAATTAAAATCTTAGAATAATAATCGGATATTGTATAGTTCAAAACACTTCGACAGGCTCAGCGTCCAGCACTTATTAAATGCATGTTGAGACTTCGGCGTGAGCTCAGTCGAACGCTTGTTGAAACGATAACTTAAACGAATGAAAATTATTTTCAAATAAACAATAAAAAATAATCAATAAACAATTAAAATCATGTTATATACAAATTTAAAACACATCGAAAGTGCTTCAGAACATGCACAAATTATAAATGAAAACGAAAACGTAATGGTGATATGTGGCCGCATGGGTCCAATGTGTATCCCTGTTTACGGAATTGCGGAAGATATTGAAGGCGAATACAAACACGTAAAATTCTGCGATATGGAATTTGATAATCCAGAATCGCACGTAATCAGGAGTTTACCCGAGGTAAAAGGTTTTATGGGAATTCCTTTCACCATTTATTACAAAAACGGAAAAGTTGCAAAAGCCACTTCAAGCATACAAACCAAATCACAAGTAACTGCAATTTTAGATAGAGAATTTGCTACTGTTAACGCATAATAAAATGAATACAAACAACCATTATGATGCTATTGTGATAGGTGCAGGTCCTGCCGGATTAACGGCAGGCATTTACCTATCGCGCGCAAGGCTGAAAACTCTGATTGTGAATGAAGGCACAGTAGGCGGACAAATGGTGCTTACCCACGAAATTGCCAATTATCCTGGAGTTGAAAGTATTAGCGGTTATCAACTTGCCAATATTATGAAAAAGCAAGCTAAATCTTTTGGTTGCGATATCAAATCAAATATCGAAGTCGCAAATTTTGAACTAACTGGAGATTTAAAGCGTATTACCACTTCCGAAGGAAATGTTTATACAAGCAACAGCATCATTCTTACACCAGGAGGAAGATCACGAACATTAGGCGTAATGGGCGAAGAAAACTTTAAAGGCAAAGGCATTTCATATTGTGCCACTTGCGATGGTGATTTTTTTACCGATAAAGAAATAGTGGTAGTAGGTGGTGGAAATTCAGCGCTCGAAGAAGCAGTTTCACTTACCAAATATGCAAGTAAAGTAAGCATTGTGCATCAATTTGATCATTTTCAGGCTTTTGAGCATGCAATTGAAGAGGCTGAAAATCATCCAAAAATAAATTTTGTGATGGAATCAACCATCACCGCTTTTTATGGCAAAGAAAACCTGGAAAGTGTTGATATCAAAAACCTTAAAACTGGTAAAACCGAAAATTTCAAAACCGATGGCGTGTTCATTTTTATTGGATATATACCCAACACCGAATTTATGAAAGGGAAAATTGAACTGAACAAATGGGGCAAGATTTTGGTAAAACCTGATATGTCGACAAATATAGAAGGGGTTTATGCCGCTGGTGATAGCATTGCAAAACGATACCGACAGATTACTACCGCTGTGGCTGATGGAACAATTGCAGCTTTGGCAGCATCCAATTATTTACACGAATCAAAAGTTAAAAACAAAGAACTAATAGCAATTTAATATGCAAACGACAACAATTGTAATCATACTCATAATAACAGGATTTGTAATTCTAGTGCTTAATGCAAAGGCAAAAATGAAGAAAATCCCGATGGTTGAAGACAACGATAAGATACTAACTTTGACCGATCAGAATTTTCAACACCAAACAAAGAACAAATTGGTATTGGTCGATTTTTGGGCAAGCTGGTGCGGTCCTTGCCGAATGATGGCGCCAGTTTTGAACGATGTAGCCAAAGAGCTGACAGGAAATTCGCATATCGGGAAAGTAAACATTGAACAATACCAGTCACTTGCGCAGAAATTCAAAGTCCGCAGTATTCCTACTTTGATATTGTTTAAAGATGGAAAGGAAATAAACCGTTTTGTGGGTGTAAAATCCAAAGAATTTTTGTTTCAACAAATTAAAAAAGCATCGTAAAATGAAAGCAAATTTTGACACATTAATAAATGATACACGGCCTGTGGTTGTTGATTTTCATGCCGTTTGGTGTGGCCCGTGCAAAATGCAGTCGCCTATTTTAAAAGAATTGGCCGATGAACTTGGCGAACGTGTGAGGGTAATAAAAATCGATGTCGATCAAAACCCCGAAATTGCAAGCCGTTATCAAATCCAAAGTGTTCCAACACTAATGATCTTTAAAAATGGCGTAATTAAATACAAACAAGCAGGTGTGCACAACAAATCGCAATTAAAAAATACATTATCAACTATCTAATATTAAATTATTTATCATTAAAAATTAGAATTATGAAAAAGAACATTGGTACTATTGACAAAGTGATAAGGATAGTAATTGCAATTGTTTTTGCAGTTTTATTCTTTACAAATGTAGTAAGTGGCATATTGGGATTTGTACTATTGGCCTTGGCTGCAGTATTTGTGCTTACAAGCTTAATCAGCTTTTGCCCATTGTATTGGCCATTTGGTTTAAGTACAGACAAAAAAACGGAGTAGTTTAGAATGAAAGGGTGCAAATTGGATTTTGCACCTTTTCAATCAAATTAAACCAAATTCGTAAAGCTTCGCTACAAAAAATTCTTGTCCAAAAACTCTCTGAATTTATCATTATATTGCTCGCTGACAGGAATATACGTTTCGCCAAAAACAATTCGTGAACGATCAATGGTGTTGATTCGTTCCAGATTAACAATAAATGATTTATGCACACGCATAAATTTATTTTCAGGCAATTTGGCCTCTACCGCTTTTAAAGTGCTAAGCGAAAGAATGGGTTTAGTTTCGTTTTGTAAATATACTTTCACATAATCTTTCATCCCTTCAATATACAAAATATCGTTGAAATTAATGCGACGGATTTTGTAATCCGATTTTAGGAAAAGAAACTCAGAATTGGCTTCAATTTGTGCAACTGCCTTCTGTTCCAATTCAATTAATTTACGGGCTTTTTGAGCAGCAACAAGGAATTCCTCATATCCAAATGGTTTTAAAAGATAATCGACTGCCTCTAATTTAAAGCCTTCGAGTGCATATTTTTCATAGGCAGTGGTGAATATAATTTTACTTTCGGATTGATTGATACGGGCAAACTCTGTTCCGGTTAAATCAGGCATTTGAATATCGAGGAAAATAAGCTGAACCGGATTCTGTTCCAAAAATTCCATTGCACTCAAAGGATTGTCAAAAGATTCAACCAATTCCAGAAATGGTGTTTTTTTGATATAACCAGTGACCAATTGCAGAGCCAATGGTTCATCGTCGATTGCAATGGTTCGTATCATATTTTTTCTGAAAGTGTGATTGATAAATCAACTTCGAAAGTTTTATCTGTTTCCAGGATTGTTAAACGATGCTTTTCAGGAAATAAAAGAGCAAGCCGTTTTTTAATGTTTTCCAGGCCTATTCCTGATTCTTGGTCGTTTTCGACGTTTCTTCCTATACTGTTTTTGCACAGAAAATGAATGGTGTTTTCCTTTAAATTGAGTTCAATATTGATAAACGAAGATTCCCTGTAACTAATTCCATGCTTAAATGCATTTTCGATAAAAGAAATGAACAATAATGGTGGGAAATCAATATCCTTAAAGTTTTCAGGAAATAAGAAAGCAAGTGAGACTTTATCACTTAACCTAAGTTTCATTAGCTCAATATAGTTTTTCATAAACTCAATTTCACCGCTCAATTTGGTATTGCCTTTTTCGGATTCGTATAACAAATAACGCATCAATTTTGATAATTGAAGAATGGCGTTTTGTGCGTCTTTGGTATTAATTTCTGTCAATGAATAAATATTATTAAGCGTATTAAAGAAAAAATGAGGACTAACCTGACTTTTGAGAAATGCCAGCTCAGAACCGAGCATTTCCTTTTCCATTTCTTTTTGCTTTTTTTCATTTTCCTGAAATCTTCCTGTCATTCTAAGTCCTACACTAAATCCTGAAATTAAAAGTGAAGTGATAAAATAATTATAAATGTCAAATTTCCAAGGCATTTTAGGGGCTGGCATGTCTTTTCTTATCTTATCAAAAACTTCTTTTAATTTTTTCTCTTCATTTACAAAAAAAACACGGTTGACAACTTCGTTTACACTATATAATCCAATGATAATGGCTGAAACAAATACATAATATCTCCATTTCTTTCCTTTAAAGAGAAAAACAGGAATCAACCAGAAAAAATTAAGATAAAAAAGAAGAACATAAATTATAGTCCTAAGATATATCCTATGAACAAAATACATATCTCTATCCTGCTCAACTGTAATAAGATACATAGGAAGCAGCAGCAAAATTGTCCATGCGACAATATGCAACAGGATTGACATTTTTTTCCTCGAAAATACCAACATATTTTTATATGATAATTGAGTATTCAAAGCTATAAAATTTTCTGATTAATTTAGCTGGTCTGCGTTTCAAAACATTTTAATGATTACAATGCTACTGAAAAACTATTCATATCTCAAAGCATCAATAGGATCAAGATTTGCAGCTTTTCGGGCTGGATACCATCCAAAAAACACGCCAATAACTGTGCAAACCAAAAAAGATAGTATAACAGACTGAGGCATTACTATTACTGGCCAGGTCATCATTTTTCCAACGCCAGAAGCTGCTCCAATCCCCAATAAAATACCGATGATACCTCCAATTACACTTAATAAAATTGATTCGGTTAAAAACTGCATCAAAATGTCTATACCACGCCCACCGATTGACATCCGCAAACCAATTTCACGAGTTCGTTCGGTTACTGAAACATACATAATATTCATAATACCAATACCTCCAATTAGAAGTGAAATGCCTGCAATTATGCCCAACAAAACAGTAAGTATATCACTTATTGAACTAAATGTTTTTATTAACTCATCCTGCGACCGGACTGTAAAATCATCATCGGCTCCTTCTTTAATTTTATGTTTTTCACGAAGAATTGTTTCTATTTCAGTTTTGGCAAGTGGCGATTTGTCTTCAGACACAGCCGAAGCATAAATATTCTGGATATTAGTAATGGCTAAAATCCTTTTTTGAACCGTAGTAAAAGGAGCAAGTATCAAATCGTCCTGGTCCTGGCCAAATGTACTTTGTCCTTTCTCATCCAATACTCCAATAATTTTTATCGGGATACTATTAAAACGGATTTCAAGCCCTGTTGGATCAACATTTTCGCCAAAAACATTTGTAATTACTGTTTTTCCAATCAGGCAAACCTTTGCTGCCGATTTGATTTCCGCTTCTGTAAACATCCGACCTGATTTGATTGTTATTTTACGGATATCAAGGTAATCTGTATTGGTGCCAAAAATTGAAGTGGGGGCGTTTTTATTTCCATAAATAACCTGTCCGCTACTTCTTACAACAGGCGATAATTTTCCAACTGACGTACTTTGAGATCGGATAGCTTCAATGTCTTCCAAAGTCAGACTTTTACTGTCTGAATTTCCCATTTGCACACCACCCATGGCTTGTCCGCCAGGCATTACAAATAACATATTGGATCCCATACTCGATACCTGATCCTGAATGCTTTTCTTTGACCCCTGACCAATTGCAAGCATGGTTATAACTGAAGCCACTCC
Source organism: Bacteroidota bacterium (assembly GCA_025361565.1). Taxonomy (GTDB): domain Bacteria; phylum Bacteroidota; class Bacteroidia; order Bacteroidales; family NBLH01; genus NBLH01. Next base: position 223,547 of record JANYKN010000018.1, read on the forward strand.
AATAATAATCCCTAGCATGGTCAAAAATGCCCTCAACTTATTCCTTCTCAAGGCATTGATTGCTATTTTAATAAGATTTGAATAGTTCATTTTTATTGTTTTTTATAATCATTCATAACCATTTTCAACCGGTAATTCCATTAATATCTGTCTGGCTTCTAATTTGTCTATAGATTTTGCCTGGTGGATAATGTGGCCATCTTTAAATATAATGCTGCTACTTGTAAACCTTGCAATATCAGGTTCATGAGTTACAAATACAATGGTTTTGCCCTTCTGATTAAGTTCCTGAAAGAGCGCCATAATTTCGTATGAGGTTCTTGTATCAAGGTTTCCTGTAGCCTCATCAGCCAAAATTACAACCGGATCATTCACCAGCGACCTTGCAATAGCAACCCTTTGTTGTTGCCCTCCTGAAAGTTGATTGGGCATATGATGCATTCTATCTGCTAAACCTACCGATTCCAGAGCATTGATTGCCAGTTGCCTTCTTTCCTTAGCTTTTATTGTGTTGTTGTACAACAATGGTAACTCAACATTTTCTAAAGCTGTTGTACGTGGAAGCAAATTGTACGATTGAAACACAAAACCCAGTTTCCGGTTTCTGAGCAAGGCCAATTCGTTTTTTGTCATGTTCGACATATTGATTTCATCAAGAAGATATTCACCTGCAGTGGGTTTGTCCAAACATCCAATAATATTTAGCATAGTTGATTTACCTGATCCACTGGAACCCATTATGGCAACAAATTCGCCTTCTTCAATTTCGAATGAAACTCCACGCAAGGCATGTACGGTAACTTCCCCAACATGAAAATCCTTCCTTAAGTTTTTTATTTCTATTATTTTTTTCATCTTTTATTTTATTAATTGTTCCAATTTATCAACTCGTTCAGTTTTAATTAGGTTTGCTGCCATTACCAGATTTACGGCCCGGCATTTTAGGCATAAAAGGGCTACTGCTTTGCGAATCTGTTTTAACAGATGTTATTTTGGAAGAATTTTTCAGTGCAATCAGAACCTCATCACCTTCTTTTAGCCCATCAATAATCTGGGCATTTAAATCGTCGTCAATTCCTACTTTTACATGCATTGGATGAATCATTTCGCCATTTTTTACCCACACTCTACTGAATGTAGAATCAGAATTCATTGAATGTGATTTAGAAAAATGGTGTTCCTTCGAATTATCTTTTTCCGGTAAATTTTGCATATACTTTGCCAAAAGACTAGAATCAGGAGAAAAATGCAAAGCTTTACTCGAAACGATTAGAACATTATTTGCCTCTTCAAAATACACTGTGATGCTGGCTGTCATTCCTGGCATCAATTTCATTCCTGGATTCGGCGCCTTTACAATTACGGTGTAAGTCACTACGTTAGATTTAGTAATTGGTTGAAGCCGAATTTGAACAACCTTTCCGTCAAAATTTAAATCAGGAAATGCATCAACGGTAAATGATACCCGCTGGCCAACTTTCACTTTTCCTATATCAGCTTCATCGATTGAAGCCTCTACCTGCATCTGAGTTAAATCGTTTGCAATAGTAAACAAGGTTGGTGTGCTAAAACTTGCAGCTACAGTTTGCCCTTCGTCAACTGCGCGTAGCAAAACCACTCCATCAATTGGTGAATGGATGCTTGCATAATCCAGGTTTATTTTTGAACGATCATAATCCAATTGCGCTGCTTTTAATGTAGCCTTTGCTTTTTCATAATCAAAAAGTGCCTGATCGTAATCGCTCTGTGCAACCAGGTTTTTATCCGATAGAGCTTTTGTTCGGTTATAATTAGCCGTTTGAAAGGTCATTTGTGCTTTTGCATTATCTAGGCTTGCCTGTGAGTTTTCCAGACTTGTGAGCAAGGTTTTTTTGTCAAGCTCTGCAAGCAAATCGCCAGCTTTAACATGTGAATTAAAGTCTACATAAATTTTATTAACAATGCCTGAAACCTGTGTGCCCACATTCACTGTTTTGATTGCCTCTACAGTACCTGTAGCTGTTACAGTATTGCTTACAGATCCTATTTTTACCTTTGAAGTTTCAAAGGAAATCTGATTAGATTCTTTTTGATTTATACTGAACCCAATAGTTACCAGGAGTATGATAACCAGTAAAGAACCTCCAATTATAATTTTTGTTTTCATCTCTTTAATTTTTAATTTATATAGTTTTTTTTATAAGGTTAATGGAACTCCAGTGTAGAAATCCAGAATTTTCTTACTAAATAAAAGGTTGTATTTCGACTGAAGCAATGCACTTTCGGCAGTTATTAAATTGGTTTTCTGAATTAGAAAATCTACAGAGTTTAATATTCCTTGCTTGTACTTTTCTTGAGCTACATCGTACGATTCCTGAGCTGAATTGAATTTTTCAATACTTGCCTGATATTGCGTAATAGCTGAGTTGTAATCGACATCGGCCTGTTCAATAGATTTACGTAACTGATTTTTAATATTGGTTTCGTTTAAAGTTGCATTGGCGGTTCCAATTTTAGCTAATGCAATTGAAGATCGAATTTGCCTGTTTTCATAAATTGGAATAGACAAAGTCAGACTCAATGTGGGAACAATCTGGTTTTGCAGTTGGTTGTTGTAAGCCATTCCCAATCCGGATTGATAACTTGTATTTAATCCTGCACTCATAGTCAAGCTTGGCTGATATCCAGCTTTTGCAATGGAAATATCCAGTTCGGAAATTTGTTGGTTCATTTCTGCACTTTTAATCTGAGGTTTAATGGAAAGTGCTGTTTCATATATAGAATCAGCGTCAAGGCCAGTATCCAAATCCTTTGAAATATCAAATTTTGGTTGTTCTATAGAAAACTTACTGGTTATCGGAATTTCCATCAATTGCATTAATGTTAGTTGGTTAAGCTGCAATTGATTTGTTGCATTGGCAAGCGTTAGGTTTTCATTGGCAAGTTCTGATTTTACTTGTAAATAATCCGATTTTGCAACTGATCCTAATTTTAATCGTTCTTCAGATAATGTTAATTGCTCAGAAGTTGATTCAACTTGTTTTTGAGAATTTCGAACCAGTTCCTCCGAGTAAAGAACCTGTAAATAAGCCGAAAGTACTTCTAAGCTTATAGATTCTTTCAAAGCCTCTACATCATAACCACCAGCTTTATAGCTTAATTCGGATTGTTTTATAGTGTTTTGAGTTTTAAAACCATTGTAAAGAGTAACCTTTGAATTGATTCCAAAACTAGTACCATTAGAGTTAGTGTAAGGTCCGAAATTATCGTTGGCATCTGCATGCTTGCTCCATTGGAAATTTTGCGATATTGATGCATTTACCGATGGAAAAAGATCTGCCCTGGCTTGCTCTGTATAAACCTTATTGGTTTCATTAGAAAGTGCTTTTTCCTGGATACTTATATTTTTTTGCATGGCCTGGTCAATGCAAAGTGGAAGCGTCCAGACAGTGTCTTTGTTTTGTGCCCTTGTACTGATGCTTAATAGCGAAACCATCAGTATTAGACTAAGTTTTATCATTCTATTTTTTTTCATCTCTTTTGATTTTAGAATAAATTTAAGTTCGTTGCTATCGAGAAAGAAATGAAATGGACGCAAAGGCTTTTTTTACCGACAAACTGGAATTATTTGCAAAAAATAAACGGTCTAATAATAGAAAAACATTAGGGAAAGTGGTGCTCGAACCCTATTTTTTTGAAAAAAACAAAACAAATTGTCGATAAATTGTTTGGCTATTTTGATTATAGCGATGAAAATATATTAATGCGAATTAATAGTTGAACTTTTGAATTATTACCTGCTGGTTGATCCTCAAAACTGATAAGTTTCAATTCTTGCTTAATTTATATTGTTCTGTAAGAAAACTATGTGACTATGTGGTAAAATTAAAGAATCTTT
>JANYKN010000049.1 GCA_025361565.1 Bacteroidota bacterium
TAATGCGAATTAACAGTTGAATTGCCGCCGGCTTTAGCCGGTGGATCGGAATAAACTTATCTGAAGGGCTTTAGCCAAAATTAATATTTAGTTTTGGCTAAAGCCAAATTGTTCTTTCTTTTTCATCCGCCAGCTAAAGCAGGCGGCTATTGAAAAATTCCAACCCTTAATTCGCATTAGTAACTTAAAAACGGCATAAATGCCGTGATACTTTCAAAAACCGGGTTTAAGGATGAACATTAATTAGCTGCCACAGGTTGCATGTCAGGAATTTGCAATGTAAATTTTGTGCCTTTCTTAAGTTCCGACGCTACCTGAATTTCCCCTCTTATTTGTGAGGCCAATTGTTTTACAATTGCCAGTCCAATTCCTATTCCCCTGGTTAAATTGTCGTGATCTTCAATTTTATGAAATGCATTAAAAATGGATGGAAGTTTTTCATTTTCAATGCCAGTACCGGTATCACTAATAAAAAAGCTTGTGCTTCCGGCATTCCTAGTGCATCCAATTGAAATCCTGCCTTCGCGTGTATATTTTAAGGCATTATCAACTAGTTGTTTGAGGATTTTATAAAGTTTTTCCTTGTCTGTAAAAATGGTCTCGTCTTCACTTAATTCATCTAATGCCAAATCAATATCAATATTATGTTTTTTGTATGCCCTTCTGATGCTAACAGTTTCATTATAAATAATCTCCAGTAATTCTTTAATTGATATTTCTGTAATGGATAGTACCGTAGCTTTAGTCTGAAGTTTTGAAAACTCTATCATATTGTCAACAAGCAATAACAAGTCATCTGCATTTTTTTCTATAATTTCGATATAATGCTTATTTTTAAGATCTTCTTCAACACTTATTAACTGGATAAAACCCATAATAGCATTTAACGGTGTTCGTATTTCATGATAAATATTGCTTATTATAGTAGATTTTAATCTGTCGCTTTCTTTAGCTTTTTCTTTGACAGAATCTAATTTATGCATCATGTTTTTATCGATTTTTTCTAGATGATCTCGGTATTTGTTTAATTCTTTGTTTTTTCGTTTTATTAACTCAAACTGTATCAATATCTCTTCATGCTGATCTGCAATGAAATTTAAGTTTTCTTTGATTTTCCGATTTGCAATTTTTAGTTTGTTTTTACTATTCACAAGAAAAATAGTAAGAACTAAAAAGAAACAAAGACTAACGGAAGTAATCAGTATTACTAATTTTTCCATGTTACAAATTGGCTGTGGGTTTAGAGTAGGTTCCAAATTTATGCTGCTTCTATTGTTGAAAGCCAAATTTGGTATTTTGAATATTGAAAATCTATTGGTCAGCTTGCTTATGATATGATTCTGTCCAAAATTAATTGATATCGTTTTGGTTTGATTTACAGCATGAACGGTATATGTGCTGCATATAATCATGATATTCAAAGAAATGATGGTGATAAAACGTATTAACATCTAAGGTAATTTATTTAGGTTTGTTGACAATTATTAAACAAAACTTGTGCAATTGTATGATATCTTGCAAATATTTTTCAAAAAAATATTAATTTATTTTTGTAGTATAAATTTGAATTGCAAAAGTAAAGAGAGGAGTTATTTTAAGTTTATTAAGTATTAGCCAGATTATATACAGGAAACAACCGTTTACCAATAAAGGTATTCTTCAATTGGAAAATGTTTTTTTCGGGGAAAATTATTTCAGTATGATTAAATTCTTCACAAACGGTGGATTGATTCGCTAAAATTGATGTAAACCCTTCATAGAATTTTGTTTTGTAAATAGTATTTTCGAATACTTTGTCTGAAAAATAAATGCGTCCCTTTTCATGGATCAGGGCTATAATGCTGGCTTTAGGGATATTCTTCTTAAAATCATTCACAGATTCAATTTCAGAGGGAGTGAATGTATCCAGATCCACAATTACAAAGTCGGGATTTAGCATTAAGAATCGCTTGTATAAATTTCCATTTAAATCCAATTCAGCAGTAATATCTAATTTATAAGTTAGATTTATAATGAATGTAATTGCGGATGTGTAAATCTTGTCTTTGCTTACAAAAAGTATTGATTGTCGAATTTTGGTCTCCATTATTTTTTTTATACAAAAGTATGGGAGACTGTGATTTTGGGTAAGGGTATTTTTACTATAATAATCAGGAAAAACACCTGATTATTATAGAACGGGGCTTAAATTTTGATAATTCCTTTCTTTATTGCAAACATTACAAGGTGGGCTGAGTTTTTTGTTCCAGTTTTTGAAAGTAAATTAGCCCGATGGCCTTCAATGGTTTTTGCGCTTAAAAATAATTGATCTGCAATTTCAGCATTGGTAAATCCCTGACATAGCAAAGCTAAAACTTCTTTTTCACGCTTGGTTAGGCCAAACTGACTTTCAAGCTGATTTTCAACAGATTCATCTGTTCCGAATTTGAAAATAATTTTCCTCAATATATCTTCCGGAAAATAACTTCCACCATTTAGTACTTCGTTGATTGCCTCTTTGAGTTTCTCTTTACCTGATTGTTTAAGCACAAATCCCCGGGCTCCTGCCTGAATCATTTGGAAATAATATTCTTGTTCGTCGTTCATCGATAAAGCTATAATATTAATGCCAGGATACTTTTTAGTCGCTATTTTACAGGCTTCAATACCGTTCATTTCGGGCATAGTTATGTCTAGAAGAACAATATCAGGCATTTCAATCGTTTCTAATAAGGTTAAAAATTCTTTTCCATTTGAAGCTTCACCAACTATATTTAGAAATTCAATCTGGGAAAGTAGATAGGATATCCCTTCTCTAAACAGATTGTGGTCATCGACCAATACGAGATCAATTTTTTGTTTCTTCATTGTTTGGAATTTCTATTTTTACATGAGTTCCTATTCCAGGTTTACTCGTAATGTCTATGGTTCCTCTTATGGACTTCACTTTATTGGTAATATTGTAAATTCCTTTGTAGTTTTTACTTTCTAAAACCTGAACGATATCAAAACCAATACCATTATCATTTATATCGAATATGATATAATTATTCCTTGATTTTGCATTGATTGTTACTTCAAGAGCATTAGAATGCTTGTTGATATTCTTCAAAATCTCTGTTACTGCACGATAAGAGACTATGGCAATGTTATCTGCAATATTATCTGGTATTTTTAAATCAAAATTAAGTTTCATTTTTGAAGTATCCTGCATCTTCTTTATAAAAACTTCCAACGCTATTTTTAAGCCAAGATTTTTTAAAATGTGCGGACTGATTCTATTTGATAACATTGTAACCCCTTCTAGCGAATTATCAATTGCAATGTTAATTTTTGTAATCATATCTTCTTTAATCTTCGCATCTGTAGATTTGAAATAGGTTTCAATATACATTTTAACCAAAGATAAGTTTGGGCCCATAATTTCATTGATTTCATATGCAAAAGCACTTCTTTCCTTTTCTTCAGATTGGATAATTGAATCCAGGTTTTCTGCATGTTGTTGATTTCTACCCGATATTTCTCTAGATATATGTAATAAAGCTTCTTGTCCATCAAGAATGATTTTTTTTCCCGAAATTTCGGTTTCAATAATATTACCTTTTGAATTCACATAATTGATAAAGTTTGTCGATTCTCCCAGAACAGATAATTCGTACAAATAATTCTCGGAAATTTGATTTGGATTTTTTGTAGGTGTATCTTTAATGTTAACCTTTAAAAATTCAGTTCTGCTTAAACCCGTTCTATCAATTGCAGTTTGGTTCACTTCAATATAGTTACCTTCAATATCTGTGACAAAAATGGCATCCTTTGCGGTATTAAATAAATATTCAAATCTGTTTTTGTTTATTTTAGGGTTTTTAAAATGATTATTTTCAATCATCAATATTGTTATGGACACATATTTAATTTCGCTTTTATGATTATAAAATGGAGAAAATTTTATTGCCTTGCACTCAAAGTTATTCATGAATAACTGTTTTTCTTTATCCCATATTATTGTTTCTCCGTTCTTTACACAATTTAGAATCTTTTTTATGTCATCATTTAAATGAGGGCGTATGAAATTGAAAATATTATTACTATAATCGGCATAAATTATTTTTGAAAGTTGCTGATTATCTGAGAATTCCAGCTCCCCAGTGAAGTCAATAACTAGCGTATTTATATTATATCCTGTTACTTTTTCCACCATTATTGATTAAAAAATTTGAATATCAATTCAAAAATAAAAAGATTGATTTAAAAATATTACCACTTAGATTTCCATAAGCGAAAAATTGATCAAAAACTTAGAGCCTTCACCAAGTTTACTCTCCAATTTAATTTGTCCATTTAGATTTTCGGTAAGGCTTTTTACTAATGTAAGTCCGATGCCTGTTCCCCTGTATAGCTTTTTTTTGCTATTTTCAATTTTCATAAAAGCGTCAAAAATTCTGGTTTGTTCATTTTCCGAAATACCAATGCCTGTGTCATTGACAAAGATTTTAAGTTTAATGTCTGAATTACTGCTTATTATGTATTCTTGTTTTCCATCGATTGAAAAAGGAGCGATGTGAAAACCAAATTCTACCTCTCCTTTATCAGTATATTTGATTGCATTTTCGACCAGGTTCATTAGAATATTTTTTAAAGCACCACGATCAGAATGAAGATTAAGAGCACTATTGTTGTTTATCAATTTTAACGAAATATTTTTAGGTCTGTCATTGCTCAGCATTTCCATTTCATTATAAACTTCCGTAAAAAGCTGGTTTAAAGAAAAGGCCGAGTTGTTTAGTTTATATTGTCCTGAGTGCAATTTTGCAACATCCATTATGTTTCCAATTTGTGTCAAAAGTGCATCTACATTATGTTCTATAATTTTGGTATAGTTGTTTTTAATTGTTTCGGAAATTTCTCCCATACCTATAAGTTGGGTAAATCCTAAAATAGCATTTAATGGAGTTCTTATTTCATGTGAAAGGTTTGAAAGAAATGATGAAATCAATTTTTGCGAATCTTCGGCTTTATAAAGTGCTGCCTCTAACTCAATGGTTCTTTCTTTAACTTTTAGTGATAGTGATTGGTTTGATTCCCTGAGTTTATCACTCAAAGTATGAAGTTCTTCAGCTTGTTCCCTGATTTCTTCTTCCTGTGCTACAATTTCCTCATATTTTTCCTTTAGCTCAATATTTTTATCAGTAATCTCAATGGTCCTTTCTGTAACTTGTTCTTCGAGCTTCTTTTTTTGTGATTTTAGTATTCTCAGTCTTAGCCTATATAATAGCAGTACAAGTAAGGCAAATGCTATTGTTAAAATTAGCCTAAACTCAGTGGTTACCCAAAATGGTGCTTTTATTATAATGGTCAATTCTTTTATTTCATTGCTCCATATTCCGTCACTATTGGTTGATTTAATTTGCAATACATATTTTCCATAACCCAGATTTGTATATCTGGCAAATCTTTCTTTATGATCCGTATTGTTCCAATTTTCCTGAAATCCTTTTAACCTGAATGAATATTTTATATTGTCAGGGTTTTTAAAATCGAGTGCTGCAAATTCAAAACCAATTACATTGTCTTTATAATTCAGAATTATTGTATCTAAATCACTAATTGATTTGGTAATTTGATAATCATCAGAATACTTTTGGCCGGTTACTATATCTTTATAAAAAAGCTGAAACTCGGTAATAACTATATTTGGACCAAAATTTCCAGGTCTGATACTATCTGGATGAAAAATATTAAAACCCTTAATTCCACCAAATATCATTCTTCCATCAGGTAGAGTGGTATTAATACCGCTGCTAAACTCATTGTCCTGAAGACCATCAATCACATCAAAACATGTAACTGTTGAATTTTGTTTATTAAATTTAACAATGCCCTTGTTGGTACTCACCCATAAATTGTCATGTTTGTCTTCTTCGATGCTATTGATGAATTCATCCTTAAATCCATTTTTCTTCCCGTAATGAACAAATTTATCTGTTATTGGATTGTATTTATTTAAACCTGCGGAGGTTCCAAACCACAAAATTCCATTTTTATCAATATGAATTGCAAGCACAAAATCTGATGAAACTGTGTTGCTATTTACTATTGAATTTCTATAATGTGTAATCTTTTCGGTTTTTGGATTAAATTTCATAATGCCACCTCCCCAGCTGCCAATCCAAAGTTCATTGTTTTTATCAGGTATTATATAGGTTATTATTCCATCACTGGTCGATGATGAATCATCATAATTAACTTTGTAATTTTTAAATTTACCTGTCTTTAAATCCAATTTATCGAGTCCGGTACCATATGATCCTATCCATAGAACTGAATCATAATCAGCATATAACCAATAAATATCATTTCCGGAAATACTGTTTTCAGCATCACTATGTAAATATTGTTTATATGTGTTTGTTTTATGATTGTACAAAAGTAATCCTGCTCTATTTGTAGCAATCCAAAGTTTATTTTGGCTTTTTGGTAGAACAAACTGGAGGGCTACAGGTGCTTTATTTTTCTTCAAATTACTCAGTGGAAAGTGTTCAAACTTCTTGGTTTTGGGATTAAATTTTTCAAGGCCTGTTGAAAGAGTCCCCATCCAAACTGTATTTTCATCCTGACAATAAATGTGGCGAGTTATATTTTCGGATAAACTTGATTTATCATTTTCGTTATGCCTGAATAATTCAAAATGATTTTGGTCAATTTTGGTGGTATTAAGGCCATTAGTAAAATTACCAATGAAAAGAGTTCCAGATTTATCTTCAAATAGGGTAGTAATAAAATTATCGGAAACATTGTTTTTTGAGATTTCACTTTTTTTTATCTGATGAAATTCTTTGTCTTTGGTTATGTATAATAAAAGTCCATTGCCAAATGTTCCAAGCCAAATATTATGCTTGCTATCAGTTAAAATAGAACGGATGCTTCCGTAAATCCTGTTTTTTATAAAAAAAGCATTGGTTTCAAAATTACCATAAGCTTTCGATTTTATATTTAATTCGAATAGTCCGGCTTCTGTAGCAATCCAAAATATTGAATCGTTCAATTGTTCTATATCATTAACTTCATTGGCTCCATTCTGGCCTGAGCGATAGACCCCAAAATAAAATTGTTCAAACTTACCGGACTCTTTATTATATTTATTCAATCCATTTTTTGTACCTATCCAAATATTTGCTCTATTGTCTTCCGAAATACAAGTAATTTCATTATTACTTAAACTTACAGATGATTTCTGTTGAAAGAAATTAGTAAATTTTAAATCAGAAAAACCTGGCTTATGTTTATCAAGTGAAGATTTTGATCGATTTAAACCATTTTTAGTACCAACCCATAAATGATTTTCAGAATCAACAAAAATGTAATTGATATGTTCGTGCGAAAGCTCTTTATTTTTAATTAAATGACCAAAAGAATAAAATTTATTAACCTTGGAGTCAAAGCAGTTTAATCCAGTTGTTGTGCCAATCCAAATATTATCTTGCTTGTCGGTAGCCAGGTGATTAACAAATCCAGATGTTAAGCTATTTGGATTATCAGGTTCCTGAAACCAATTTTTGAATTTGTATCCATCAAAACGGTTTAATCCGCTTTGGGTTCCAATCCAGATAAAGCCCTTTTTGTCTTGTACAATCGAATTGATGGAATTTTGTGAAAGGCCATTTTCTGATGTATATGAATTAAAATAAAGTGATTGTTTTTGACTAAAAAGGGTGGAGGTTTTTGTAAATAGTAATAACATTATTACCAATATGATAACACTTAAACGGTTTATGGACTGTACCTGTTTCAAATTAATACTTTTAGAAATATTCTTGTAATGAACAAATGCCAGTTAAAATGGATAAAAACAAATATAATAATATTATTCAATAATCTTTTAGCACTGTAAAAGCTGTAGGGAATTAACATCTGATAAATGCTTCAAATGTGTTGATATTACTGAGGATACAAAGAATTAACTGATGAAATCATGCTGTAGATCATTGTAAAAAATCGATATAAAAAATAGAACTTTTACAAATTAATTCATTATCTTTCCTAAATGAAAGCATTAAAAAAATATCTGATAATTTTTCTATTTACAACAATTGCAGGTCATTTAATTGCCCAAAGTGATACTAATTATGTTTGGTCTTATCAATTAGATGGAGAAGCTTGGCATAAATGGGATTCTATAAACCATGTATGGATGAAAGAAGTCTATTTTCCTTGCCTAAAAGTAAACAATTTAAAAATGAGCTGTGCTGGTTGTGTTTATATTTATATTGATGCAGGGCTTACAATTGATTCTTGTGGAAAATTGATTGATATAAAAATATTTAAAGAGAATATTTGTACTGAAAAGGCAAGCGATAAATTAAAAAAATGCTTCTTTGATTATTATAAAAAAATGGTTTTCCCGCTATCATTGCGAAACAGAAAGATTAAAGCAAAGTTCGGAACAGGGTTGACTTGTTAATTTGCAATGATTGCCAGAACAAATCGATCTACTTTTATTTCATATATCGCAGAATAATTGAATTTTAGAAAATCTAAATTCACTGCTTCCATTTAAATTCCTTAAAGGAAAATTGAAGCTTTTTCCAAAATAATTTATTATCTTTCCCTAACAAATTCGTAAATTAATTCTATTGTATGAGCAGTTTTAAATATTTATTCAAAGGCAATTCAAAGCTATTGGTTATGTTTTTCTTCATGTCTTTTATTGCAATTAACTGCCAAAATGGTTGTGGTGGTTGTAATGGATGCACCACCAGCGTTATTGTTGATCAAGAGAGCAGAACGCAAAAAGCAGATGGTATACAAATTGAAGTAACTGCAAATAAAAACCGGGTTACCAATAGAAAACTAAGGATTAACGAAGATATCCATATAGATAAAACCATTTGGTTCACAGTTGATTATTATTTAGAGGTTGATAGTCGGCCCGAAATCAAAAATATATGTGAGTTTGATGCTCCTGAAAATGTAGATCTGGAGAAAGCTCTAGCCGAATTCAAAATCAAGTTTTCACCAGATAAACAACATTTTGCAGTGGGATTAAATAATAAAGTTTACGACTTTTTTCACATGCTTAAAGATGGAACGCCTTTCTCTTCCGGATGTTTTTATGTTAGGGATTCAACAGATATTTTAATGAGTAATGCCAATATTGATTTTGATAAAATCAACTGGAAAATTTTTCCTGACCCTGATGTTCTTTTAGACACAGTAATTCTTCCAAACAATTATGCTGTTTGGGCTCTGGAATGCAACAAAACCAATGTTTTGAGCTTATTGAACGATTTACCTCCCGGAAACAAGCACGAAATGGCTCTAATCGAAAACTGGTTTTGCGAAATTGCCGATTTACATTTTACTCAACCCAGGGTAGAAAAAATCATAAAAGTTTCACCGGCTTGGAAAAAAGCGGCAATAAAAAGTTTAATTAAAGCCATTGGTACTGCTGTTTCGGAGAACGACGAGCAGTTGGATGAATCTTTAACTATGGTTTTATGGATTAATGATGCGAATGCTCTTAATAAAGCCGATAGTGTTGCTTTTGTTGAGTATTTTGCTGCAGGTTATGCAGGAGATTATTGGGTAGAACGGTTTAAAAACAAAAATTTGCCCATTAACAAAAAAATGCAAACCGCCTTACTTTCAAAAGCAAAAAATATTGGTTCAAACTTTCAACAAGAAATCGATGAAATGTCTAAAATGACAGCAATTGATATTTTAATTGTTTGTAAGGAAAATGAAGTACTAAAAGGTTTTATCAACAAAAATATCCAATCTGAAATACTGTTGAATGATTTTTTCGATATTTCTGCCTGCACTATCCGGCATTATGATGCTTATCCAAAAGATTTGCAGGCGATTATTGTAAAGAGATTCCTTGAAGTTGCTAAAAAAAACAATTCCGGATTAACAGGTTTTAATATAAGCGAAATTGCTGAATTTTTGAAGGACAAAATTTCATGTGATGAATTGAAAAAGATTGTTGAATTACATAAGAGTGATTTGAACATGTTTAAGATGCCGGATGGATGTTAGATTTATCATTGATTGATTGAATGAATGCGTAAATAGATGAATGATATTTTATAAATTTATAAGGAGCCTAAAAGGAAATTTTGTGTTTGCTTTAAAACACATATGAATAAAAAATCCATTTAGCCTTTCCATATTACATACAATTCCCTATTTTTGCTGGTTCAAAAATTATACATTATAAAATGAAAATTTCATACAACTGGCTTAAAAACTATATAAAAACAGACCTTTCGCCTGAAAAACTAGGTTATATTTTAACAAATATCGGACTTGAAGTTGAAAGCATTGAGCAGTTTCAATCTGTAAAAGGAGGATTGGAAGGAATAGTTATAGGCAAAGTAGTTGAGTGTAGCAAACATCCTGATGCCGATAAACTTAGCCTTACAAAAGTAGATATTGGAACTGGTGAATTGTTACCTATTGTCTGTGGTGCTCCTAATGTAGCTGCAGGACAGACTGTTGCTGTTGCTACCATTGGTACCAAATTATATTTTAATGATGAAGAAGTAATCATTAAAAAAGGCAAAATCCGTGGACAGGAATCATACGGAATGATATGCGCCGAAGATGAAATTGGTTTGGGAAAATCGCACGAAGGCATTATGGTTCTTCATTCAAACACTAAAATTGGAACGCCTGCCAGCGAGTATTTTAAAGTAGAAAACGATTTTGTATTTGAAATTGGTTTAACACCAAACCGTATTGATGCTTCGTCGCACATTGGTGTTGCGAGGGATTTGTCAGCTTGGCTTAGCCAAACCACTGATATTTCCTATATCAAACCTTCTGTTGAGGCATTCAAAACCGATAATCAAAGCAATACAATTCAGGTAGAGATTGAAAATTCTAAAGCATGCCACAGATATGCCGGAGTTACCATATCGGGCATCGAAATTAAAGAATCACCCAATTGGCTTAAAAACAGGCTTAAAGCCATTGGTTTAAAACCAATCAATAATGTGGTTGATATTACCAATTTTGTGCTTCACGAAACCGGACAACCTTTGCATGCTTTTGATGCCGACCGGATTGAAGGGAAAAAAGTAATTGTGAAAACACTGCCAAACGGAACAAAATTTACTACACTTGATGAGCAGGAACGCGAACTTTCGAATGAAGATTTAATGATTTGCAACGCAAAAGAAGGAATGTGCATTGGTGGTGTTTTTGGTGGTTTAAAATCTGGAGTTTCAGAATCTACAAAGAATATATTTTTAGAGAGCGCCTTTTTTAATCCGATTTATGTAAGAAAAACATCAAAACGTCATGCATTGCAAACCGATTCTTCATTTAGATTCGAACGTGGCGTGGATCCAAACAATACCATCTATGCGCTAAAACGTGCTGCATTGCTGATTAAGGAACTTGCCGGCGGAAGCATTTCTTCCGAGATTATTGATGTTTATCCCGAAAAGGTTAAAGACCACAGGGTGCATGTGTTGTACAATCACGTTGATCGGTTGATTGGTAAAAAAATCGAACATGATCAGATTAAAAATATACTTAAATCGCTTGAAATAAAAATTGTTGAAGAAGATACTGATGGATTGATTCTCGATGTTCCACCTTTCCGTGTCGATGTTACCCGCGAAGCAGATGTTATTGAAGAAATATTGAGGATTTATGGTTATAATAATGTTGAGACTGTTGATGCTGTTAAATCTACACTTTCATATGCTCCAAAACCTGATTCAAACAAATGTAAAAATATAATCTCTGATTTATTGAGTAACAAAGGATTTAACGAAGCCATGTCAAATTCATTGACAAAAGCAGAGTATTACGAAAAGTTAAAACCTTATAATTCGGAAAATACGGTAAAAATTCTTAATCCTTTGAGTACCGATTTAAATGCTTTACGTCAAAGTCTTTTATTTGGAGGATTGGAAGCTGTTATCTACAATGAAAACAGGAAAAATCAGAATCTGAAATTATATGAATTCGGAAATTGTTATTTGCTTAATAATGAACAAAATAACAAAAATAATTTATCTAAATATCACGAAGAAAGTCACTTGGGTTTATATCTTTCAGGCGATAAAAAAGAAATTAACTGGAATTCGCCCGCTGTTAAAACCGATTTTTATCAAATCAAATCATTTGTTGAAGTTGTTTTAACAAGATTGGGTTTTGAATTAGATAATCTCAAACAAATTGAAATTGCCAATGACATTTTTGCTTATGGATTATCATACCAAATAAATAAAAATGAATTGGTTGAATTTGGTTTGTTGACAAAGGAAATCCGGAAAGCTTTTGATATTGAAAGTGAAGTTTTTTATGCCGATTTTTCGTGGAGCAAATTGATGAAATTTTTGCCGGGAATAAAAGAATTCAAGCCATTATCTAAATATCCTGAAGTAAAAAGGGATTTGGCTCTTTTAGTAGACAAGCAGATCACTTTTGGTGCAATCAAGGAATTGGCCTTTAAAACAGAGCGACAATTATTAAAAAGCGTTTCTATTTTCGATATTTATGAAGGTGATAAGTTGGGTGCAGATAAAAAATCGTATGCAGTGAGTTTTATCATACAAGACGAATACAAAACACTAACTGACAACCAGATTGAAAAAATAATGAACAAACTGATGCAGACTTACCAAAAAGAATTGGGCGCAACAATCAGGTAAGTTTATTTTTAATATGACCAATAAAAAACGGATACTTTTTCAAGTACCCGTTTTTTAATTTCTAATCTCCAATTTCAAATTTCCATTTAAAAGTCAAATCATTTTTCCGAAACTATCTGATAAATAAAATGATGCTTGCAGTACTCAATTATCGAATCCTGTCAATTGATTTAACTAACTTTTCATCTTTCTGAATTCCCTTATAAGCCAAAAAGCTTAAAATAGCAGCAATAATTGGCATGAATGCAGCAAATTTATAATGAACAGAATCTTGTAAATCTGAAAATGCAAATGCTATAAAATAATATATCAGCAGAAGCGAACCAATCAGTAGTAGAATATTGATTAAACAAAGCCTCATTTGTAGAATCCGGTTCTTAAACTTAAAAATGGCGATAAGGCCGATAAGCAGGTTAATACTGTATAAAATACCTAAAGGATATGACGCAATTTTCAATATCTCCTGTCCATCCTTTAATTCATAAAGACCCCTGTACCGAAACAAAAACATGAATTTTCCATCGACCAGCAATTCAGCAATAGGGAAAAAAAATAGAATTGTTATAGCAACTAATGCCAGTAATAAATAAAGTGATTGCATCCTTTGTATCATTTTTTCTAAAAATTAGGTTTTATACAAAATTAAAATAAAACGATATGATTGCAAAAATCGATTTTGGAGTTTGTTAATTTGGATAGCTAATTTAGTTTGGAATTTTTCTCATGCGGAGAAATAATAATTTTGGAGTTTGTCTTTATAATATTAAAAGTGATAAAAATCATAAATACTATTTTTATCTATAATAAATTGATATTGTGATTATTAGTTCTTAAGTTAATCGAGTTTTATTTAAAAAAGTCAAATTCAAATCAGAACTGAAAAAAAGCATGTTTCGGATCATAAAATAGTATTACCTTGCATTTCATAAGTTAAAAATACTGATAAAAATGAAAAAAATACTGATTATTGGGGCAGGTTTGTCCTCTTCGTCCTTGATTAAATATCTATTGGATCGCTCGTCCGAATATAAATGGAAAGTTTTGGTTGGCGATATTTCGGAAGAATTGGCAAAGAAAAAAGTAAATGGCCATGTAAACGGTCTTGGTTTTATGTTTGATGTTAATGATGCATCTCAGAAAGAACGCCTTGTTCAGGAAGCAGATATTGTAGTTTCCATGCTACCGGCATATATGCATTTTACATTGGCTCAAACATGCGTAAAGTATGGTAAACATATGGTAACAGCATCATATGTTTCCAATGAGATAAAAACTTTGGATCAGGAAGCAAAACAAAAAGGTGTTTTATTGCTGAATGAAATTGGTGTTGATCCGGGCATTGATCATATGTCAGCCATGCAGGTGATAGACCGCATTAGAGAAGAAGGTGGCGAAATAAATGAATTTGAATCAAATACTGGAGGCCTGGTTGCTCCAAAATACGATAATAATCCTTGGAATTACAAATTTACATGGAATCCGCGTAACGTAATCCTTGCAGGTCAAGGTGCATCTCAGTTTCTGCACAACGGCAAATACAAATATATTCCATACCACAAACTTTTCGAACGTACCGAACGTATTTCAATATCAAATCTTGGCGAATTTGAGGCTTATGCAAACCGGGATTCGTTAAAATACAGAGAAATCTACAAGCTTCAAAATGTGGATACCATGTTCCGTGGAACTATCCGAAGGCCCGGATATTCCCGTGCATGGAATGTTTTTGTCCAATTAGGGGCTACAGATGATAGTTATGTTTATCAGGATTCTGAAAACCATACCTACAGGCAATTCATCAACAGCTTTACTCAATATTCAGCAACAAAAACCGTGGAGCAAAAGATTGCTGAGTACTTGAAAATAGATCCGGAATCTGAAATTATGTACAAAATCAGGTGGACAGGTATTTTTGAGGATAAAAAAATTGGCCTAAAAGCGGCTTCGCCAGCTAAAATACTGCAACATTTGTTGGAGCAAAAATGGGCAATGGAACCTGATGATAAAGATATGATAGTGATGCAACATCAGTTTGTTTATACAAAAAACAATATCAAAAAGAAGATTTATTCATCTATGGTTGTTTATGGCGAAGACCAAATGCATACAGCAATGAGCATAACCGTCGGAACTCCTTTGGCTATTGCAGTTAAAATGATTCTTACCGGGAAAATCAACCTTACAGGTGTTCATATGCCGATTATAAAAGAAATTTATCAACCCATTTTAAAAGAACTTGAGGATTTTAAAATTAAGTTTATCGAAGAGGAAGTGGATTGGGTTGGAGTTGAGTCTGGAGCTTAATTTTCTAAACCCTGAAATCGTTTTACACGATTTCAGGGTTATAAAATGTTAATTTTCGTTTTTATACAAAGTAGACCAATAAATCAAAAACTGCCCGCCCCAATAAGTCAGCATAATAAAAGTTGAAGCCAGATAGAATGGTTCATAGAATTTTGAAATGGCAATCATGGAGTCACTTAACGTGAATAAAACAGCTCCCCATAATGCCCACTTTTCAGCAGTACCTACATTTCGTTGAACAAATGAACGCCAAAGCATAGTAGTGATAATCAACATGTAGACTGCCACCGGAATGGCCATTTCACCAAGTGAAGTGCGCAAAAACCAGAAAAACACTACTCCATAGATATAGAATGGAATGCTGCTTAGTAATTCGGCTTTGTTATCTTTTTTAAGGAATGCCAAAATATAAAATACGTGAGCAATCAGAAAAGCGACCAACCCATAAATAAATTTATCAACGGTTTCCATCAATAGTACATCACCGGCAAGTGAAAATACAAATCCTAATATTATCAGCTTATTATAAATGGATTTTCTTGGTACTAAAAATATAAGAATAATGAGTGGAATTGTTTTTGAGATTGTAGAAATAAGACTGTTCTCAAAGGCGTGTGCTATTGTAAAAACAAGGGCAATTAATACAAATAAAATATAACCGGTTTTCTTCATAGGGAAAGGCTTGTTTGTGTTTTAATTAGATTTCTATAATTTTCAGCAATTTATGGAAATAATTTAAAATAAAAAAGACAAGGCTAACTTGTCTTTTTTTCTGTTGATTTATTTAATTTATAAATAGCTTTTAATAAGACCTTGCAAATAATACCCTTCTAATTGATGGTTTGCCAGTTACCATACATTTTCCTTCCTCTAAAGGTGAATCAAAAGGAATACACCTGATTGTGGCTTTTGTTTCTTCCTTAATTTTCTCTTCCGTTTCGGTAGTTCCATCCCAATGGGCAAGAATAAAACCGCCAGTGGTATCAAGAATTTTCTTGAATTCTTCGTAACTATCAGTTTTAAATGTATTTTCATTTCTAAACTTGAGTGCTTTCTGATAAATATTAATTTGAATTTCGTCCAGTAGATTTTTAATTACTTCAAGCATTTCTGTTTGTGGATAAACTTTCTTTTCGAGGGTATCCCTACGTGCAATTTCAATATTTCCCTGCTCCAAATCCCTTGGGCCAATAGCAATACGAATTGGTACACCTTTTAACTCATACTCAGCAAATTTATGACCAGGACGAAATGCATCCCTTCCATCGTATTTTACTGATATATTGTTTTTTCGCAATATGGCCATAATTTCATTGGCTTTTTCAGTCATTTGATCCAATTGTTCCATATTGTTGTAAATTGGAACTATAACCACTTGATATGGAGCAAGTTTTGGAGGTAGAACCAAACCATTATCGTCTGAGTGAGCCATTACCAAAGCACCCATCAGCCTTGTTGAAACACCCCAGGACGTTGCCCAAACATGAGAAAGATTTCCATCTTTATCGGCGAATTTTACATCAAATGCTTTGGCAAAATTCTGACCTAAAAAGTGTGATGTACCTGCCTGTAAAGCTTTTCCATCCTGCATTAAGGCTTCTATGGCTTGTGTGTCAATTGCACCTGCAAAGCGTTCCGATTCCGATTTTGATCCTTTAATCACAGGAACTGCCATCCAATTTTCAGCAAAATTTGCATAAACATTAATCATTTGCTTGGTTTCAGCGATAGCTTCCTGCTCTGTTGCATGCGCAGTATGGCCTTCTTGCCATAAAAACTCAGCTGTGCGCAAAAATAATCGTGTACGCATTTCCCACCGTACAACATTAGCCCACTGATTAATCAAAATAGGCAAATCTCTGTGGGATTGGATCCAACCTTTGTAGGTATTCCATATAATAGTTTCGGAAGTTGGCCTAACAATCAATTCTTCTTCCAATTTGGCGTCCGGATCAACTTCGATACCTTTTCCATCAGCAGTTGTTCGCAAACGATAGTGGGTTACAACGGCACATTCTTTGGCAAAGCCTTCAACATGTTTTGCTTCTTTGGCAAAAAATGATTTTGGAATAAACAATGGAAAATAAGCATTTTCATGTCCGGTTTCTTTGAACATGGTATCCAAAGCAGCCTGCATTTTTTCCCAGATGGCATAACCATAGGGCTTAATCACCATACATCCCCTAACTGCAGAATTTTCAGCAAGGCCAGCTTTAATAACTATATCATTGTACCATTGCGAATAATTTTCACTTCTTTTAGTAATTCCTTTTGCCATAATTGATTTGATATTATCTTTGTTTCAGAAATATTGAAGCGCAAAAATAAATAAATCTACTTAATAAATTAGCCAAATCTATTTTTGATAATAAAAATATGTATTACCCAAAAAATGAAATGACGCTTGGTGAAGCCATCCGCGCTTATTTAAAAGCAATGGGTCTCGATAAAAAATTGAAGGAAAAAGCATTGATTAATTCCTGGGAAGAAGTTTTGGGAAAGGGAGTTGCAAAAGCCACAGCAGGTATTTACATACAAAACCAAGTGCTTTTTGTTCAGCTTAACTCGTCAGTTGTGAGGCACCAATTGCAAATGATGAAATCGGGAATTGTTGATGTACTCAATAAAAAAGTGGGCGAAGTACTTATTAAAGATATTGTTTTTAAGTAATTTTCAAACTCTGAAAAGTGTTATAGTTATTGCAATTTAGTTTAAATATCAATGATCTCTAATTGATCCAAATCATTAATTACCTTAACACCACAATTAGTTAAACGCTGCTGCGAATGATGTCCGCCTTCAATTAGTATGCAGTCTATTCTAAGTTCATTTGCTACTTCAAAATCATGTGTTGTATCGCCAATTAGAACAGTTTTATCAGTCTGTATATTTTCGTTTTCAAGCAATTGACGTCCCAATTCTACTTTTCCGTTTGCATAATTATGCGATAAGCCCGAAAAAGTCTTAAAATGCTGCATAATATTAAAATATTTCATTTCCTCTTCCAATTGTATCTGGTTACGGGCTGATAATACATATTGACCTAAATTTGCGTTTTTAAATTTTATAATGCATTCAAGCGAATTTGAACGCAATTTACATTCAAAATGTCGTTGATCATATAGTGTAATAAATTCATTACCAAGAATTTCAAACGACTCCTTTGAAAGATCAAAACCAAGCAATTGATAATAATCCTTAACAGGAAAATCAAATATATCGCGATAATGGTCCAATTCCAATCGTTTCAATTTTCGCTTTTTAAGCATATTATTCATTACTTCAATGGCAAGCCAGACATCATCAAGTAACGTTCCATTCCAATCCCAGATAATAGTGTTGTATCTTTTTTTTGTCATTTTTTGTTTTTATAGACAACTAATTCAAAATATTGGAGATAATTAAGACCATTTTTTACATATTCGGGATCATATGTTCGTGATACGCCATCTTCAGGAAATTTTTCTCCGGCATTATGTATATGGAATGCATCTTTATAATCACCATTTCTCAAAAAATCTCCATAAGTAATATTAATCCATTTAATAGAATAATACATATTTTTTTTTCCTTTAAGTGAATCCAGTGGAATGTTTAATACAAATGATTTATAACCCATGATTTGAAAAGGACCATAAGAAGTGGCAAATGCTTTTAAAGATTTTTTTGAAAATCCCCGTAAGTTGGTTTTTTTCAGGTTCTCAAATTTTTCTATTTTGCCTTGTTGTAAAAACAGCAATTGGTCATAAATTTTTTGTTCAAAACGTTCAGGAGTATTTTTCCGACCACTCGATTCAAGCATAATTACTGACATTAAATATGGAGCAGGTAATTCGAAAACCTTTGCCAATGAATCAACTTGTTTTTTGTAATTATTAATAGCTTGTGGAAATCCTCCTCTGTTGGCTAAGTTATTGATTTGTATAATTTTATATTCTGAATATAAAAATTTACTGGCAATGCCAAAAGCAATACAATAAATAATAAAAAACAAAACTTTTTTCATTAAGCCTAGGTTGTTTAGATGTCAATAATAATAAAAAATTATGAAAAGAGAAAAATGACAATTGATTATCAATTATTGAACAGCGATGAATGAAGCTGTCATCGATGATTACTTTTAAAATTGAAGTTATTGACATTAATTGAATTTAACGAAATTTGCAATCCTTAATAGTAACGAAATAATAAAAATTATATTCATTGATATTCAATACTTTACTATTGTAAAAGGAAGTTTTTTGTAATATTATTTGCTCATTTTAAAGATATTTCGTAAATTTGACCAATTGGTTAAACCATATAGTTAGACTTAAAGGTTAAATCAATTGATTAAACTAATTGGATGAAAATGACAGCCGATAAAGAAAATACAGAAGAAAAAATACTCGAAGCAGCCAAAGAGGTTTTTCTCGAAAAAGGAAATGATGGTACACGCATGCAAGAAATTGCAGACAAAGCAGGTATCAATAAATCCTTGTTACATTATTATTACCGCAGCAAAGAAAAACTTTTTGCCGCCGTTTTTAAATATGCTTTTTCACAGTTTGCCCCTCGAATTTTTAGTGCTTTTAAAGATGATGAGGATTTCTTTGCTCTAATTCGGAATTTTATCAGTGTTTATATTGATATTGTTAGTAAAAACCCTTTTATTCCTTTATTTATTATCAACGAAATAAACAAGAAAAACACTGTTTTTACCAATGTGATAAAAATGTCGGGCATCAATCCACAAGTATTCAAAGATCGGATTCAAAAGGAAATCAATAATGGAAAAATTAAATCGATTGATCCAAACCAATTAATTATCAATACTATAGGAATGTGTATTTTCCCTGTGATTGGCCGACCATTGATACAAGTAATCCTCTTTGAAGACAATAAAGCTGAATATGATAAATTTCTTGAAAGCAGGAAAACAGAAGTGGCTGATTTTATTATTAACTCTATTAAAATTTAGATAAAACTTAAAATGATGAAGTATTTAGTTCTATTATTAATAATTGTACTTTCTGTTGGTCTAAACGCCCAAACCGATAGCATTGATATTGATATTTGCCGCAAAATGACCATTGAAAGGTATCCTTTGGTTGGAGATTTGGATAAAAACTTGGAAACGAATCAATTGAGAATTGAAAATATTAAAACCATTTATTTACCAACTTTACAGCTAACAGGCCAATATATGCATGTTGCTGATGTTCCACATGTAATTTTGCAAAGTAATTTATTAAAGCTTCCGGTTGTAGGCAAAGATCAGTATAAAGTTGCAATTGAAGCCCGGCAAGTAATATACGATGGTGGACTTACCAAGCGTAGAAAGGATGTTGAAGATGTTAATCTTTTGACTGATAATCAGGATATTGAAGTTAAATTATATCAATTAAACGATCAGGTCAACGAGTTATACTTTATGGTGTTAATGTTTCAAAAACAATTTAATCTAATGGCTTTGACTGAGTTAAATTTGCAGGAACAATTAAAAGCAATTGAATCGGGTGTTCGTAACGGAGTGCTTTTACCCGGTGATGCAGATGTTATAAAAGCCGAAATATTAAAACTAAAACAGAGAACCGAAGAATTGCAATCAGGAAAATTGAGTGGAATAGAAATGCTTTCGGAATTAATGGATACAACATTATCATTTGAAATGAATTTTATTTCGCCAGTATTAAATATTCAAACTACTGATACTATAGTTAATCGACCCGAATATCGCTTGCTTGAATTGCAATCGGAAAAAATCAATAAAATTGATAGGTTAAACCAGGCATATAGATTTCCATATTTAGGCTTGTTCGGACAATTTGGATATGGATATCCGGGCATGAACATGATAGAAGATAAGGCAAATATCATTTATAGCTTTGGGGTAAATTTAAGTTGGAATATATGGGATTGGGGCAAGGTAAGGCGAGACAGCAAGATAAGCACTATCATGACTGAAAAAATTTCGACGCAACGAGATGTATTTGATAAAAATTTAAATATAGCCATTGTTCAGGAAGAAAATAAAATAAAACAACTTGAACAATCTCTGATAAGCGATGATGAAATAATTGCGCTCCGTGAGCGGATTACCAATGCAAAAGGCTCACAGATGAAAAATGGAGTTATAACAACCAGTGAATATATTGTAGAATTAAATGCCGAAACTCAAGCTAAAATTAATAAGCAATTGCATGAAATCCTGCTTTTAAAAAGCATTTATAAGTTGAATACATTAAGAGGCAACGATGGCCTCACATTAAAATAAAATATTCAGAAACTTTTATAAATCTAAAAATAATTGATATGCATTGTAAATTACATAGCAAAAATAGTATTCAAAAAGGCGTAAACCCAATCTGCAGCCTTGTCTTAATAGCTTTATCGCTTTTTTTAAATAACTGTAAAGGAAATGGAGATATAGCCGATGCTTACGGAAATTTTGAAGCCACGGAAATCATAGTCTCTTCCGAAGCCAATGGCAAAGTGATATCTTCATTGCTCGAAAACGGACAAGTATTAAAAGTAGGCGAACTAGTTGCTCAGGTTGATACTGTTACTTTATATCTGAAATACAGACAATTGCAAGCTGCTAAAAATGAAATCAGCGTAAATACCCGAGATGTTTTGTCGCAAATAGATGTTTTGCAAGAACAAAAGAACGTATTGTTAATTGAGAAAAAACGCGTTGAAAACCTGATTGCCGATAGTGCTGCTACAAGTAAACAATATGATGATATTATTGGAAAAATTAAAGTCATCGACAGACAAATGGATGGTGTTAGAGCCAAAAACCTGGCAGTTTTGAGTAAATTAGAGTCAATCAACTTACAAATGGAAGAAATAGGTTACGAATTAAGCAAGTGCAAGATTATCAATCCAATAAATGGAATTGTGCTTCAAAAATATATTGAACCATTCGAGTTGGTTATCCGCGGAAAAGCTTTGTATAAGATTGCAAATATGGAACAATTGGAACTAAAGGCCTACATTGATGGTACCCAGCTTGTGCAGATTAAAATCGGACAAAAAGTGAAGGTTTTTATAGATAAAACCGAAGATGAAAATATCCAATTAAAAGGAACAATTAGTTGGATATCGCCAAATGCTGAATTCACACCAAAAATTATCCAAACCAAACAAGAACGCGTAAAACTGGTATATGCAATAAAGGTTTTAGTAAAAAATGATAGCAGCTTAAAGATTGGGATGCCAGCGGAAGTTAAATTTTAAGTTGGAAATTAGTCATTAGAAATTAAACAACAATTTTAACGCTATATCACTTAATTTCAGAAGTTTTATTTTTTTTACAAAATATTTAGTTTATAATTAGTTAACTATGAATATTAACGATTTAGAAGTTTACAAATTATCCATGGAGATTGGAGAAAAAATTTGGAAGTTGGTAAATGTCTGGAATTATTTTGAAAAAAATACAATTGGAAACCAACTAGTTAGATCCGTTGATTCAGTTGCAGCAAATTTAAGCGAAGGTTTTGGTCGTTATCATTTTAAAGATAAAAAGAATTTCAGCTATTATTCCAGAGGCTCACTTTACGAAACAAGAACATGGTTAGAAAAAGCACAAAATAGAGCTTTGGTAAATGATGCCGACTTTTCATACTTTAAGGAAAATGTGAATTTAATTGGCAAATTACTAAATGGCTATATTAAATCTATAGGAAATATTCAAGCCAATGACACAAGCACTGTAAATGAACCTCCGGCGAATTATTATCTTGATGATGACGATATTTTCCCAAATTAGAATTTAAAACAGTTGCACGTTGTTCTAATATCTAAGTTTTAGGTTCAAATGTCTAAGTTCAAAATTCTAATGTCTAATTTCTAAAATGAAAACAGTAACTGTCAACAATATAAGCAAATCGTATAGTGAGGTTAAAGCCATTGAAAACATTAGTTTCGATGTAAATGAAGCCGAAATATTTGGTTTGATTGGACCGGATGGTGCAGGCAAAACAACCATTTTCAGGATTCTGACAACTTTAATATTGGCAGACCATGGAAATGCAAGCCTGCTGAATTATGATGTAGTTAAAGATTATAAAAAAATAAGGCAAATTATTGGATATATGCCAGGTCGATTTTCACTTTACCAGGATTTGACAGTAGAAGAAAATCTAAATTTTTTCGCTACAGTTTTCGGCACAACAATAAAAGAGAATTATGATCTGATAAAAGATATTTATCAACAAATTGAGCCTTTCAAAAAACGAAGAGCAGGAGCATTATCTGGCGGAATGAAACAAAAGCTTGCGCTTTCGTGTGCGCTGATACACAAGCCCGAAATTTTGATTTTAGATGAACCCACAACCGGTGTCGATGCCGTTTCTCGTAAAGAATTTTGGGAAATGCTTCGTCAACTTAAAAATAGGGGGATTACGATATTGGTTTCGACACCTTATATGGATGAAGCAAGTCTTTGCGATAGGGTTGCACTTATTCAAAAAGGCAAAATTATGCAAATAGACACTCCCAATAAAATTGTGAATAATTTTGAAAAAACACTTTATGCTGTCCGCGCAGGAAATATTTATCGATTGTTGCAAAGCCTTAGAGAATCAGAATTAACTCATTCGGCTTATCCTTTTGGACAATATGTTCATTACACAGCAAAAGAGAGTTTGAACGATGTTGCAGATTTATTAGATCATTTAACTAGAAATGGATTTCAAAATATAGAAATCCAGGAAATTAAACCAAATATTGAAGATTGTTTTATGGCGCTAATGAGTTAACAGTTTCGAGTTTAGAGTTACGAATTTTAGGCTATGTGATTATATTTAAGTATTGTGAATTATTTAGTATTTGATTTATAGAGGATTATCCTTATTTTCTTTTTGTCTTTAAACTTTTGTCTTTTATCTTAAACTAAAAACTTGTCTTTATCTCTAAATTAAATTATGGAAAATCAAGTAGTTATAACCTCAAAAAATATGATAAAAAAGTTCGGTGATTTTGTGGCCAACGATCATTTGAATTTTGAAGTTTACAAGGGCGAAATATTTGGTTTTCTTGGAGCAAACGGTGCAGGGAAAACTACTGCAATGAAGATTTTGTGTGGTTTGCTAACTCCAACTTCCGGAGAAATATTTGTAGGAGGTTTTAATGTATATACCGAAACTGAAAAAATAAAAAGAAGCATTGGCTATATGAGCCAAAAATTCTCACTTTATGAAGATTTGACTGTATTTGAAAATATCCGTTTTTATTCAGGAATTTATGGTCTAAGTGATGCAGATATCAAAATGAAATCGAACAATTTGATGGATAAATTAGGACTTTCAGCACAACGTAATTCGCTAATTAGTTCATTGCCATTGGGCTGGAAACAGAAATTGGCTTTTTCGATTGCCATTATCCATGATCCCCAGATTGTATTTTTAGATGAACCAACTGGCGGAGTTGATCCCATAACCCGACGACAGTTTTGGGATTTAATCTATGATGCTGCACACAATGGAATAACTGTTTTTGTTACTACGCATTATATGGACGAAGCTGAATACTGCGACCGTATTTCAATTATGGTTGATGGCCGGATTGAAGCACTTGATACACCTTTTAATTTGATGAAAACTTATAATTCAGAAAATATGGATGGCGTGTTTTTAAAATTGGCAAGAGCATAGGATTGATGAATGACTATTGATTATTATTGAAGATTAAAGAAACAATAATGATTTGTCGGTCAAAATTAGTCAATAAACAATAATCATTATACAATAAAGAAATGAACCGATTTAAAAGTTTCGTAATCAAGGAATTCTACCATATTTTTAGGGATAGGCGCAGCCTGATTGTTTTATTTGGAATCCCGATTGCCCAGGTTTTATTATTCGGTTTTGTTATTACAAATGATATACGAAATGCTAAAATTGCTGTTTTGGATTACTCAAAAGACGATATTTCAAGAGAAATTACCAATAAAATTGTATCCTCACAATATTTTAGCCTGGCCGAAACCCTTAATAATGATAAAGATATTGAAGGGATATTCAAAAAAGGCCGTGTAAAAATGGTCTTGGTTTTCGAGAATAATTTTGCCCACGATCTTGAAAATACCGGAAAAGCAAACATCCAAATTATTGCAGATGCAACAGATCCAAATCTTGCCAATTTGCTGGTAAGTTATTTATCTGCCATTATAATGAATTATACTCTTGATATGAACAGACTCGCTGTTGTTCCTATGCAGATTAATATGGAATCCAGAATGTTTTATAATCCGGAACTGAAGAGTGTATATATGTTTGTGCCTGGAGTTATGGCTATGATATTGATGTTGATTTCTGCATTTATGACTTCGATTACGATAACTCGTGAAAAAGAAAGCGGAACCATGGAAATTCTATTGGTTTCCCCATTGAGGCCATCACAAATAATTATAGGTAAAGTAGTGCCTTATGTGTTGTTGTCTTTTTCAAGTGCAGTAATGATTATATTGTTGGGCATTTTTGTTTTCGGAATGCCGGTAGAAGGTAACTTTATACTTCTGCTAGCCGAAAGTTTATTGTTTATTATTCTTGCATTAAGCCTTGGTATTTTGATTTCAACCATTGCCAACAGCCAGCAAACTGCAATGTTAATGTCAATGGTTGCCTTAATGTTGCCTACTATCTTATTGTCTGGATTTGTGTTTCCTATCGAAAATATGCCATTTATATTGCAGTTGTTGGCTCATATTATGCCACCCAAATATTTTATTATTATTGTTAAAAACATTATGCTCAAAGGAACTGGCTTTTCATATGTATGGAAAGAGACATTGGTACTAATTTTTATGACTTTTTTCTTTATCATGTTGAGTATTAAGAAATTTAAGGTGAGACTTGAATAAAATTGAAATTGGTATATTGGAAATTAGAACTTATTAACTCATAACAAATTTCTAATTTCTGACAACAAATTTCCAATTTCTAATATCTAATTTCTAATTAAAATGAGAACCATAAAATTCATCATACAAAAGGAATTCAAGCAAATATTCAGGAACAAGTCTATGTTGCCTATTATATTTGTTGTTCCATTTGTACAACTAATAATTCTGGTGCATGCTGCTACTTTCGAAATGAAAAATATTGATATGTATGTTGTTGATAATGATATGAGTAGTACTTCACGCCAGCTTATCAGTAAATTTGGAGGATCTCCTTTTTTTAGATTAAAGAAAACCACTTTCTCAATCAAAGAAGCAGAAGCAGCCTTACTTTCCGATGAAGCCGATGTAGTAATGGTAATCAACAGTGGAATGGAAAAATCCTTGGTAAGGGAAAATAAAGCCTCTGTTCAACTGCTGGTTAATGCTATAAACGGAACCGTTGCTGGTATTAGCAATTATTACGTCATGTCGATACTTGCATCCTATAATAAAGATTTGATAACCAAATGGTATGGCGTAGCTCAATCTTCGCAAATCAAGCAAATTAATATAAATTATTCTTTTTGGTACAATCCAGAGCTAAATTACAAAACGTACATGGTTCCGGGAATTTTGGTTTTGTTGGTAACCATCATCAGCCTTTTCCTTTCCGGGATGAACCTTGTGCGCGAAAAAGAAATTGGAACAATTGAACAAATCAATGTTACCCCAATCCATAAATACCAATTCATAATTGGAAAATTAGTGCCGTTTTGGATAATTGCCATGTTAGAACTTGCTTTAGGTCTAACACTTGGAAAATTGTTGTTTAATATCCCGATTGTAGGAAATATTTTTTTGGTATTTGCTTTTGCATCTGTATATTTATTGGCAGTTTTGGGCATCGGTTTGTTTATCTCCACAATAGCGCATAATCAATTGCAATCCATGTTTTTTTCTTTCTTTTTTATGCTTGTTTTTATTTTAATGAGTGGATTGTTTACCTCTGTTGAAAGTATGCCCGATTGGGCACAAATGTTAGATAGGATAAATCCCATCTATTATTTTATTCGGGTTATGCGCATGATTTTGCTCAAAGGTTCAACATTTAAAAATATTGTGTCGGAGTTTATTTCTATTTCAATTTATGCAATTGTTGTACTAAGCTTGGCAGTTTGGCGATACCGGAAAACTGTATAAGGATTTTTACGATGCAATGACTTGAAATATTTTGAAATGGATTAACATTCAATATATTGAATTGTGTTTTTTATTCACCTGTTTTCAAATCTGAGATGTTACTTGCAGCAAAAAATATCCTGGAATCAAAATGAGCAAATAAACTCGAAAAAACATTCCAATAAAATCATTCGGTAATATGGATTTTTTCAAATCGCAATTATTATCTATTTTAGCATATCTCAATAAAACCAATATGCTATGAAAAAGACTTTGTTTTGCCTGTTTTTGATGATCTCATATAGTTCAATAATTGGACAATACCAATTTGAAAATTGTTATTTTGCTGCCTGGGAAGACATGCCTTCAACAAATGCTCCAGTTGGAGTATATCAGAAACCTGTCGGAAATACATGGGCAACGTCCAATGAAGCTTCTATGTTATTGTTTGCTCTCCCATCCGTTCAAAAAACATCTGATTCTTATATAGGTGAATATGCTGCTTTAATTCAAACTGTTGACATTCAGGGTACAAAGGGTTCAGGAACTTTATTTACTGGTAAATTTAATTTGGATATTAACCATCCTTTGAATAGCACCAAATTTGGAGTTCCATTTACTGATAAACCTGTATACTTAAAAGGGTTTTACAAATATTTTCCTGTTGCAGGCGATTCATGCCGTATCGCTTCATATATAACCAAATGGAACACTGGTACCCATAAGCGTGATACAATTGCCGCAGCCAGCATTACTCGAGAACAAAGTATTGCGACAGTAAATAGCTATGCTGAATTTGATATTATTTACCATTATTATTCTGCAAATACACCTGATAGTATAACAGTAATATTTGCATCAAGTGCTGATGGTGCTAATTTTAATGCAGCAATAGGATCCAAACTTTATATTGATGAGATTTTTTTGGGATATTACCCTTTATCTACAGAAACTATTCTAAAACCAAATGAAATATTGGTTTATCCAAATCCTGTATCAGACAATATTACCATTGAATCGAAAAAATTGAATGGTCAGGAAATTAAAATATATAATGCTTTGGGTAATTTAATTTTAATGAAAAAGTTACGTTCTGAAAAAGAAAATATTTCTACCACCATGTTACCTTCTGGATTCTATTATTATTCAGTTAGCAAACAGGATGGAACTTTGGAGTCAGGGAAACTATTTAAAAAATAGATTTTATTGTATTTCTATTTAGAAGTTGATTTTTTTTAAATCTTGGCTAAAATATAAAAATAATATCCATGAAAATAACAAGGACTCTCCTGTTTATATGTATTTTTTGTTCTTATGCGTCAATATTTGCTCAAAATAATGTCTTTACTTTTGGGGTAAAGTTGGGAGGTAATATTGGGGCTCCTGTTCCGTTTGGCAACATACCCAAAGGTGCAACCGGAGCTCCACTTGTGGGACTTAACCTGGGATCATGGGTCAGATACTACTTAAATACTAAATTATCGTTAAACCTTGAGTTTAGTTATAGTATAAAAGGCGCTTCGTTCAAAACACCACTTGTTAATCAATATTACGAAGATGTCCAATATTTGCCAAAAGCTGATGGCACTTTTGAAAAAGTTACTGTAGTTACAACATTTAACGGTAAAGCCGAAGGTAAATTTGATAATAATTATTTGGAATGGCCGATTCTTTTGAGTTATAAACCCGGAAAAAAAGTTTGTTTGATTGGAGGTTTGTATTTTGCTTATATGTTTTCAACGGCAACTTATGCAACCGGTGAGGGTACAGTTGGATACAGCCCAACCATTGTTACAAGAACAATTCCGTTTGAAGAAGAATTGAATAAATTTGATTTTGGACCTTTACTTGGTGCAAAATATGAAAATGGTGGTCATTTTTCATTCGATGGCCGCATGGCTTATGGCATTCCTTCAATATTTAAAGAAAGCTACAAAACAATTAATTATTCAATTAATAATTTTTATTTTCAATTTGCTGTATATTATCGTTTTGGGAAAGAAATCGGCAACGAATAAGATAGATTATAATACTTATTTTCAAATATTTAATCCAATTGAAGAATTAGAGCCTGATAAAGAAAAATGGAACAAAATTTACAATTCGGGCAAATTCTTTTGTCAACAGCCTGTTTTCCACCAATAAGTTATTTAAAATCAATACTTTGTTCAAACCAGGTTTTTATTGAACAATTCGAAAACTATATCAAGCAAACTTACCGAAACCGCTATATTATACTTGCAGCAAATGGAACAATGTCACTTAGTATTCCTGTAATCCTTGCTACCACTAAAAAAATTAAGGTAAAAGATGTTAGGATTGATTATGATACAAATTGGCAAAAACAGCATTTCAAATCTATTGAATCTGCTTATAGATCTGCTCCATTTTTTGAATATTTAATCGATGATTTTAATCTGTTTTTTAACAAAAAGTTTGCATTTCTAATCGATTTTAATATTTCAGTTCTTCAAATAGTTCTTGATATTTTGGAAATTGATAAAAAAATCGAATTAACAACCGATTTTGAGAAAATTCTAAATCAAAAGCAGGATTTGAGAAATGTAATTCATCCCAAAAAGGGAAATATTATATCGGAAAACTTTAAAATTTATCCACAGGTTTTTGCTGATAAATTTGCTTTTCAAAAAGATTTAAGTTGCCTCGATTTGATTTTTAACCTTGGCAGCGAATCATATTCTTATTTGTCTGATAAATACTGACATGAAAGATTTTTACTGCTTAATATTTAAAAAGTCAATATGTTGATATATTGACTTTTAAATGATAAGTAGCAATTTAGACTTGCCAAATTCTATTTATGTTTATTCCCATTTTCCTTTTCATGATCTTTATGTTCATTCTGTTTGGAGTTTCCCTTTCCATTTCCTTTTCCATTACCCTTCCCTTTTTTTGCTTTTCCATTCGCATGTTCTTTCATGGCATGAAATTCTGGTGAACCAGGTTTAATGCCTGCTTGTTTTGCAATATTACCCCAACCATTACCTTTCTCTTTTTTATAAATTACCAGAACATCATCAATTGGCTTACTAGTTGTTTTTCCAATTTCTAATGCAAAATATATTTCAGCAGGTTGCATTTTCAATGTGGTCGACATATAATCGATTTTTTTATCATCAACATTATAACCTATTTTGAGTTGAGTTTTAAATGCACCAAAATCCAGTTTTGCATTAGCATTTATTGAGTTTAAATCTGCATCAAGTTCTATACTACCTGATTTAAAATCTATCTGACCAAAACTTGAAATGTACATTAATGCGGATAGTAAGCTAAAAATTATTTTCTTCATATTGTTATTTTTACAGTGAAAACAGACAAAAGTAAGCTTTTTAGCTAATAATTTGTAAAACATGCGCATAATTTTGCTTAAAACAATAACTTTGGAAATGATTTTAGACCAAGCTAATATCCAGTTTTGAAATTATATGAAATGATCATAATTTTATAACAGTTTAAAAATATTGTTGTGGAAAAGGAAAAAACAGTTGACCAGATCTCTTTTGGATTATTCGATCAAGCTTTTGATGGGATAATAATATTTGATATTGACCAAAAGATTATTTATTCGAACCAGGCATTTAGATTGTTATTCAATGTAGTGGACGAAAATAAAAGTGAAAGATTTTCTGAACTATTTAAATTGCCATTTTCTTTTGATCAGATTGTTGAAAGATCTAATCTTAAATCTGGTTTTATTACGCTTGCCGAATCCATTTCTGGTAAAGAGATTATTTTAAAAAGCAAATTTGAACCTGATAATAATTTTCTGATATTTTATGTAAGAGAAACAATAATTACAGATCAGAAAAAAAACAAATTTGATGATAATTCTCAAAGCGAATGCAATTTAATAGAAGAAGCTGCCGATAGTTTTTTTGTTATCGATAAGAATTTCAAGATTATAAGTGTAAATATAAGTACCTGTATACTAACTGGATACAAAAAGGAAGAATTGTTGAACATGAATTATACTCAGATTTTTTCTGAGACAGAATTATTAAATAAACCTTTTGACAAAAATGGAATTGAAAGTGGAAAAACAATTATCTATGAACGAAAAATTACCAAAAAGGATGGTACAAAAGTAGATATAGAAATGCGCACAAAAAAGCTGAGCAATGGAAATATACTGTCAATTGCCAGAGATATTAATACCCGTGTTCAAATAAGGACTCAACTAGAGATTAAAAATAAAGAATTAGAAGAAACTTATCAGCAGGTTATTAAAAGCGAAAACAAATATAAGCAATTATTTAAAAATTTACCATTGGGCATATTTACTGCCACCGAAAGTGGCATAATTGAAAGTATAAATTATCAAATGCTTGAAATCTTGGGTTCTGACTCAGCAAAGACAAGCATGAAATTTAACCTTTTTGAGCTTCCTTCGCTAAAGAATACCAAATTATTACAGGATTTTAGATCTGCACTTTTCGAAGGGCGTTCACATTATAAATTATATGAGTACACTTCAATGTGGAATAAAAAAACTTATCTCAAAACGCATATACTTCCCTTGGAAAAAGATGGGATAAACAAAATTATGGTAATTATTGAGGATTATACCAAAGAGCGTGAGAATGAAATCAGAATGAAAATCCTATCGCAAGGGGTTAATAATTCACCGGCAAGTATTGTAGTTACAAATAATGAGGGCAAAATTATATTTGTTAATAAACGGTTTATTGAGATTACTGGGTATAGTATGAATGAATTGATAAATAATAAACCCTCAATAATTAAATCGGGTTTTCACAACAATGAGTTTTATGAAGATTTATGGAAAACAATACGTGCTGGTAAAGAATGGATTGGCGAATTTCTGAACAAGAAGAAAAACGGGGAACTATATTGGGAAAGCGGAATGATTGCTGCCCTCAAAGACGAGAATGGTGTAATTACCAACTTTATGGCTATAAAAGAAGATATTACCCATAAAAAGCAAGTTGAAAAGGAATTAAAAGAAAAAACAGAGCAATTACTGAACCTGGTAAACCATACTCCAGATAATATTTGCTTTAAAGATGAAAACGGCAAATGGATTTTGGCCAATACTGCAACACTCAAACTTTTTGGGCTCGAAGAAGTTGAATATCAAGGAAAAACAAATGATGAATTATTTTATAAAAGTGTGAGGGATAATTCTTTTTTAGTCACTGATGCAAAAACTGATAAAGCGGCATGGGAAAGAGGAAGTATATATCAGTACGAAGCCAATTTTATTGATGAAAAGGGAAATAAAGTGATACTGGAAGTTCTCAAATTACCTTTATATCATCATGATGGCACAAAAAGAGGAATTATTAATATTGGCAGAGATATTACCGGAAGAAAAATTTATGAAGATGAGCTAATGATTGCAAAAGAAAGAGCAGAAGAATCAGATTTGTTAAAATCTGCTTTTTTGGCAAATATGTCTCATGAAATAAGGACCCCATTAAATGCCATTATGGGATTTTCGAGCCTTATGGCCGATTATAGTCTCGACAAAGATTCTATTAGCCGATTTCTAGAAATTATTCAGGTTAATGGTCGACAATTACTCACTATTATTGATGATATTTTATTAATATCAAAACTTCAGGTTAATCAAATAAAAGTTACAACTGCCGTTTTTGATCTTGATCAGGTATTAACCAAGCTAAATCAACAATTTGGCCGTGAACTATCCATTTTGACCGAAAAGAAAATTGAATTAAGCGTTCAGAAACTAAATGTAAAATCCGGAGTTAAAATTAAAACAGATAGAGATAAACTTTCATTGATATATAGTAAATTGATTAGAAATGCTATTAAATTCACTAATATTGGAAAAGTTCAGTTTGGCTTTGAATTAAAAGCAAATAATGAAATTATATTTTTTGTAAAAGACACCGGAGTTGGTATTTCAAAGGAAAAGCAGGATTTTGTGTTTAAAAAATTCAGACAAGCCGACGATTCTACGACCCGTGAATATGGAGGAACCGGTTTGGGATTGTCCATTGTAAAAGGTTTAATTGATTTGTTAGAAGGCCAGCTTTGGGTTGAAAGTGAATTGGGCGAAGGAGCTATTTTCTATTTTAGTTTGCCACTCGAGGTAATTGAAATTGAACCTTTTGTTGAAACAGAAAGCAAAAAGAAAACCCGATGGGAAGACAAAAAAATAATGATTGTAGACGATGTGGTAGAGTCAATTTTTTTACTATCAGAAGTTTTAAAATCAACAGGAATTAAAATAATAACTGCTGAAACTGGAACACTTGCTATTCAGAAATTTATTGAAAATCCGGATATTGATTTAATTTTAATGGATATTCAACTTCCTGAAATTAACGGATTAGAAGCTGCAATAGAAATTAAAAAAATAAATCCAAAGGTTGCCATTATAGTTCAAACAGCTTATGCACAGGATGGTTTTACACAGAAAAGCAAAGAAGCAGGTTGTGATGATATTGTTTTTAAACCAATAAATTTTGAAAACCTTATTAAAAAAATGCACCAATTTCTTTCTGTTGAATAAAATTTATTTGAAAAAATGACAAGCAAAATTAAAATCTATCACATTTAGATGATTACTTTTTAATATCATATGTAATTATTCGAATTTATTATGCAAGGGCAAATTGATAAGTAGGATTACGATAGCCGTTTTTTTTTATTATCTTTAAGGTTACAAGTTTTTTCGGAATAATTATTCAAAATCGATTAGATATAAGCTTTAGCTGACTATAATTCAAAATCTATCAAACTTGCCATGATGAAAATCTCAAAAAAATCAATTTCAACGTTATTAATGCTAATCTTTACAAGCTTTTCTTTTGCTCAGCGTATAGAAAATGGTGCAGACACGCTAAAAGATTATATACTTGAACAATGCCATGAATTGCTTAAGCCTCATTCCGATCTTACTTTTTCTTTTAATACCATAGAGCTAAAAAATGAAGTGCCCGATTTAAAATTTATTGAACCTGTACTGAAGGATACCGCTAAATTCTTTAAGGAGTTAAAAGGTAATTATAATGATTGGAACGTGTATTATAAAATTGGTAGTCTTTACCAAAGGTTTAAAATAAATGAATCAGCTTTTGCAAATTATCAAAAGGCTTATAACTTGATATTAAATCAAATAAAAGAAGATTCCTTAAACTCAAAGTTTTATTCCGAAATGGGAACTCTTTATTTAAATTTAAGCAGCAATGATAATTCCTTCTATTTTTTTAAAAAAGCCTATGATTTAAATCAAGGCGATAGTATGGCAAGTCTGTTTTTGCCTATGTTTTATATCCAATCCGGTGATTTTTTCAATGCTGAGAAGATAATTCAAAACAAGTTGCAATCTGATCCTTCGTGTCTCGAAATGTACGTTTGGCTAATTACTGACAGGGTTTTTAAAGCGCTTGGCGAAATTGATAAAAACGATAAAAGCTTAATTAACAAATCTATCGACGATTTATTTAAGCTTTCTGAATTTACAAAAGGTGTTCAAAAAAATAAATCAGATATTCGCTTTTCGGTTTTGGAGCCCATCAGTCGTCAATTTGCCTTATTTGTCAAGTATTTGGTGCTTACTAACGATTTTCAAAAAATTGAAATGATTCCTTCAGATATGACGGAAGTTCTTTCTATTCGTAAATCGCTTGAAAAATTCATCTCTAAAAAGAAATTTACAAACCAATACATCTTATATAAATCATTGGGATTTAATTATTTGTTAGATAAAAATATCGATAAAGCAATTGATTGTTTTAAAAAGTCAATTACAATTTGGCCAGCTGAAAAAGTATCACAAGATTACTATATTTTGTTTACAACCAATTACTTTATAAAGAATGATACCCTTGCTGCGTTAAAAATAATTGATGAAAAAATAAATAAAGACAAAATTCTATTGCTTTCAAATTCAGAAGATTTTGTGCTGAAAGGAAACGTTTTGCTTGCCATGGACCAGGAGGATATGGCTTATATTAATTATAAAAAAGCACTTGAAATAAGCAAAAGTGTAGGTGCTTATCAAGGTCTGGCTTATCTGGAAATGAAAAATGATAAATTACCCGAAGCTAACCAATGGATAAATATGGCCTACGAAATTAATCAGAATGATTATCTGACTTATGCGCTTTTCGGGTCAATGGTTGTGCTTAATAAACAGATGAATGATGCAAAAACATATTTTGCCAAAGCTTTCGAATTAAAGCCTAATGATGAGATTATCAAAGAAATAAATCAATCGTTGTGGCCCAAATAATGTTTTTATTAGCAATCGTTGCAAATGATACAATCTTTTCAAAAAGAAGTATCTTAAAAGTAATAATTATAAAATTTGTGGAATTTTATTCTTTTTGAATCTTAAATTCGAACATTTAATTAAATCCAATTTTAACTAAAAAGATTGATCATGAAAATCAAATTATTCATTTTTATTTTGCTCGTATTCAATTGGTCATGTGGTCCAAGTGCCGAAGAAATGGCCAATAAATCATCCGAAGCAATTAATACAAGTCCAACTGACGAATTGAGCAAGGCAGATACTGTAGCTGCTTATTCAGAACAATCCCCAATATCATCTGAAGAAACAAAGAAAGCTGATATGTCTGTAACAGATCAGAAATTAGCCAATAAGTCAGTTACTATAAAACAGAATCCGGAAACCCTTTCCGATACTTTATATCTAAAAAATGTAAGGCTCAGTAAAAAATTTATTAAAACTGCCGAACTAAAGTTTAAGGTAAAAAATGTTGAAAAAGTAACCCAAACTATTGAAGAGCTCACTTTAAAATTGGATGGCAACGTTCAACAATCTCAAATTAGAAGTAATTATGTTTCGACCAGGGATATAGAAATTTCGCAAGATACTGTAATGAAAGTTATAGAATATTATGTTGATAATAACTTAATAATAAGGGTTCCAAGCCTATATTTTGACAGTGTTTTAAATGAAATTTCCAAATTGTATATATACTTAGACTCACGCGATGTAAAAACTGAAGATGTCAGTACCATTTTTTTACGTAATAAATTAAAAGGCGAAAAACGCACGGAATACGAAAAACGGATACAAAGAGCATCGGATCAGGGAAATAGAAAACTTGATGATATTGTTGAAGCTGAAAGAACAGCCTCCGATTTGGCAGATATAGCCATTGACAAAAAAATTGCGAATTACGAATTGCAAGATAAGATTGATTTTAGCACAATTACAATTAATATGTACCAGGCAAATACTGTTAACAAAGAATTTGTTCAGAATACAACTTTGTCAGAATATCAGCCAAGTTTCTGGCGAAAAGCTATGAATGCAGTTCGAACAGGATGGGAAGTTATCTTGAATATTTTTATTGGATTATTGTATTTATGGCCATTGTATTTACTGGCAATCCTTGTTTATTATCTGATAAAAGCCATTAGAAAAAGATTTAATAAATAAATATCACAATGCTTGTATATGATTAAACCTCTGCCAGTTATATAAACGTTGGCAGGGGTTTAATTTTTAATAAACCTTTCACTTATAATAATGATTTTGAGCCAATAGCTTGATTGGGCGAAATTAGCAATTCGTTTTTCTACTAGTGCTAGCATTAATATTTTAGTTTTCTGATATATTCGACTTAACACTTTAAGCAAAATTGGAATTTCCCGGATTAATTTTAATTTTTTGTTGTTCAATTTTTAATTCCACTTAATTTTAAATGTTTCATTTCAGCCTGTTCAATCCTTTTCCCCTATAAAAAAATTGTAGTATCTTTGATGTTTTGCAAAATTTTAAGAGATGAAGGAAGGTTTAACGGAAGTATTTAAGGCTATTGGAAAACAATTGGCCAGTGAAAAAAGTGTTGTAATTTTTGGTCATGTAAATCCTGATGGTGATGCAATTGGAAGCACATTAGGTCTCTATCACTATTTAAAAACAAAAGTGGCAGAGGTTTTGGTGATCGTTCCAAATAATTTTCCAGGTTTTTTAAAATGGATGCCCGACAATGAAAAGATACTTCAGTTTGACTCTCAGACAAAACTGGCTGCAGATGCAATAACCAAAGCAGATTTAGTTTTTTATTGTGATTTTAACGATCCAAAACGGGTTGAAAAAATGAATGAAATTGCAAAATCTGCAAGTGCTATTAAAATTATGATTGATCACCATCCTGATCCGGTAAATTTTGCGGAATACATGATTTCCGATATTTCTGTGAGCTCAACATCGGAATTGATTTATGAATTTATTTCGTTTTTAGAGGGAGGTAATCTAAGTGGAAAGGAAATTGCAGATTGTCTTTTAACCGGAATTATTACTGATACAGGAATGTTTAATCACAATTCGGAGACCCGTAGGACATTTGAAATTGTAGCAGACTTAATGAGTATGGGAGCTGATAAAAAGCTAATTGTCCAAAAAATTTATAATGAGTACCCGTTTGACAGAATGTTGCTTCTGGGAGATGCATTGTATAGCAAGTTTAAGTTTTATCCAGAATTTTCAACTTCCTTTATTTATTTGTCCGAGGATGACTTGAAAAAGCACAACCATCAAATGGGTGATACCGAGGGATTTGTGAATGTTGCACTTTCAGTTGCCGGGGCAAAATTTTCTGCTTTATTTATTGAAAAAGACGACCATGTTAAGATTTCTCTTCGTTCAAATGGAAAATTTGATGTCAACCTTTTTGCACGTAAATATTATCATGGCGGAGGACATAGGAATGCTTCAGGTGGAAAATCTTATGAATCTTTAAATAATACTGTTGATAAATTCGTTCAATTAATAGAAGAGCACCAAGATGAAATTGCATCGAGTTAAGAGTTTCGAATAACTGTAATGCCTAAAATCTAGAATTAATGTTGGCGGAAATTAGTGATTATATTTTAGAAACTGGTTATTTAATCATTATCTCATTCACATATTAAAAAGTATATGAAGTCCATTTTATTGAAAATATTAAAATTCCAATTTTTGACAATCATTTTAGCCATTTTTGTGTCCTGCAATAATGGGCAGGAAAAGAAAAAACGACTAACCAAAGATGAACTCAATAAATATAACAAATCACTAGTAACTGCCAATAAATACCTCACAACTTTAGATGCTGAACGAATAGGAAATTATGTAAAAAGAAGAAATTGGGACATGAAGGTAACTGAATCCGGTCTCTGGTACCAAATATATGAAAAAGGAAATGGACCATTGGCAAAGGATGGGCAAATTGCGGTGCTTAATTATAAAATATCCCTGTTGGATGGAACGCTTTGTTATTCTTCGGACTCTTTGGGAGCAAAAGAGTTTGCAATTGGGCATGGAGGTGTTGAATCGGGCCTGGAAGAAGGAATTTTACTTTTAAGAAATGGGGATAAAGCACGATTTATTTTGCCTCCTTTTAAGGCTCACGGACTTATTGGGGATATGGATAAAATTCCCGCAAGATCAATTATAGTTTATGAATTGGAAGTACTTGCGCTAAAAGATTAATTAAAGTTGAAAATGGCTTTTAATCTAAAATAATTATTCAAAGTAATTGCTTATTAGATTAAATGTTGTGTTTAATGTGAAATTAAAAACTGAGAAATAACAAAGTTTAATAAATACGGATTTTATTTTGGGCTTAGTTTATGGATATTTAACTATTACAAAATGAACATTCAGAAAATTATTTTTAATTTTAGAATCTCTTGAAATTTCTTATCACTACAAATGACAGATATTGAATTATATAGTGAACTGCATGGCACGGATGAAGTTAAAAAGTCCTTCATGGAGTTATTTGATCTCTGCCCAAAATGCAATATCATTAAAAATAAAAAACTCCTAATTGCTGCATTTAATTTTGCTTATGATGCCCATGCAGGCATGAAAAGAAAAACAGGTGAACCTTTTATTTCCCATCCAATAGAAGTGAGTAAAATTGTTGTGAAGGAAATCAAATTGGGTGTAACCTCTGCTGTTTGCGCCCTTTTGCACGACGTTGTTGAGGATAATGAAGAAATAAGCCTGGAAATGATTGCCGATAAATTCGGAGACAAAGTAGCTTCAATAATTGATGGGTTGACAAAAATAACCAATGTTTATTCCGACGAAAAAAATGTGCAGGCAGCAACTTTTCGTAAAATGTTGATGTCAATTCCTAAAGATATCAGGGTGATTTTGATTAAGTTGGCTGACAGGCTCCATAACATGCGCACACTTGAGGGAATGTCAGAAAACAGACAAATTGTTAAAGCTGGTGAAACGTTATACGTATATGCTCCATTGGCCCGCAGGTTAGGATTAAATAAAATTGGCCGCGAACTTGAAGATTTAAGTTTTAAGTTTCATTTGCCTGACAATTACAACAAACTCATGCAAATGATTGAAGCTTCAAAAGACAAAAGAGAACATATTTTGGAGGAATTTAAAGCAAAAATGGCTGATGTACTTTTGGAGGAAAAAATAACTTGTGAAATTATAGGTATTAGAAAGTCTTTATATGCCACCTGGACAAAAATGAATGAAAAACACCTTTCATTTGATGAAATCCACAATTTCCAGACAATCAGGATAATATTTAAATCAAAAAACCGGATTCCGGAACGACGGCAATGTTACGATATCTATACACTAGTAACCGATGTTTTTATGCCGCGCAAAGGCAGTCTTCAGGATATGGTTAAAAATCCAAAAGCAAATGGTTTTGAGGCTCTTATTGTTGATATTATGATAAGCGATGGTAATTGGCGCGAAGTGCAAATTTTAAGTCAACGAATGGCTGAAATAGCTGAACGCGGTTATTCTTCCGAAAAGCAAGTAGGTAGGGATA
The DNA here is from genome assembly GCA_025361565.1 of Bacteroidota bacterium. GTDB lineage: Bacteria > Bacteroidota > Bacteroidia > Bacteroidales > NBLH01 > NBLH01. Next base: position 39,786 of record JANYKN010000049.1, read on the forward strand.
AAGAGCCAAGTGAACGTGATAAATGGATTGAAAGTATTGGAGATCAAATTGTTAATCCAAAGAAAAGCGATCTTGATTTTCTAGATAATTTTAAGCTAAATTTATATATATCTGAGATATACGTATTTACACCCATCGGAAAAATAGTAAAACTCCCACGCGGATCTACTATATTGGATTTTGCTTTTCAAATACACACAGAATTGGGACTTCATTGCATTGGTGCCAAAGTAAACAAAAAGCTTGTAAATATTGGATATGTATTAAACAGTGCAGATCAGGTTGAAATATTGGATTCAAAAAATGCCAAACCTGAAAAAAATTGGATGAATACTGTTATTTCTGCAAGGGCTAAAGACAGCCTTCGTGCTTATTTCAAGAAGGAACAGCGTGAAAATGCTCAGGAAGGGGAAATTAAATTGAAAGAAATCCAAGCGAGCCTGGATATTCAAACAGATGAAACAACCATAAATAAATTGGTTAAATATTTTCAATGCAAAGATCAACAAGCACTTTATGGTAAAATTGGAAAGAACCTAATAAGTAAAAGTGAATTGATAAAAGGTTTTAAATCAGTTAGTTCTGTAGGGATTTTTGAAGGAATTATTCCGAGTTTTTTAAGACAAAAATCAATTGAAGAGATTGTTAAGCCAAAGGCAGAATTTAGTCATAAGAGTGCTTTTATTGCCGAAGAATTGGTAGACGAGCCTGAATATGTTCTTGCAGATTGCTGTCATCCGGTTCCAGGAGATAAATCAATTGCCTTTCAGGATGATAATGAGCAAATTATTATTCATCAGATAACATGCAAAAATGCAATAAGAATAAACGCTGAACAAGGACGTTCCATTGCAAAAGTATCATGGAAACCTCATAAATTAAATCAATATCTTGCCAAATTATTCTTAAGAGGGATTGATCGTAAAAAAATAGTTCATGATTTGACTTATGTTATTTCAGATCAAATGAATGTGAATATGAAGTCGATTAATATTTCCGGAAATAATGGTATTTATGAGGGCTCAATAATGGTATATGTTCCAAATCTTGATGTTTTACAAGCACTTGTTGTAAAATTGAAACGAATCGAAGGGATTAAAGAAGTTAGACGAGATGAATTTTAAATCTTTTTAGTAAAACCTGATTTTAATTGTTTTAATATCATTAATATTTAATTGTTTATCAACGTAATGAATTGTTTTATCAATAATAGTGAATTATTATCTGAATTTTCTACATTGTAAGTAAGAATTTTGTTTTTTTTGCGTTTGTAGATTAAATATAAAAACTTTCGAATCTAATATAATCTATTGAAATTTAAATATTTGCGTTCTTAATTAATTGTTATATCAGTCAATTGATTTTGCTTTTATATTTTGGCACTCTAAATAAATAGCCAAACCATATTAAAAGAGAATTAATTAAGTATATATTATTATTGTTTAAACTAACTACAAAATAACTTTTTCTGTGAATAATTCTTATCTGTTTTTGGAAAAATTTTAAGTAATGAATTAATAATGAAATGAAAGGATCTTTAAATTTGATTACCGGGCAAACAGAAATCATTAAAGTAAATATCAATAATAATATAAATGAAAAGTCTCCATATTTTGAGAGTATAAAGCAGAAATTCGCCGATTTTGTCAATAATTGCAGGAGATGTAAAGATCCAGAAGATATTAAGCTGCTTTGGCATGCATTTGAATTGGCTTTCAAAGCTTTTGATGGAATCAAAAAAAATTCGCACGAATACTATATTGAACATTCAATTGAAGTTGCAAAGATTGTGACCAACGAAATTGGTTTAGGCGTAAGATCTGCTGTAGCAGCTTTGCTTCATGATATTATAGATGAGACTGATTTTCAGATTGATGATATTGAACAAAATTTTGGCGAAAAGACAGCTTCTATTTTGAAAGGCCTAGCAAAAGTTCGTGAAGTAATAGACAGTCAGAATGTTGTACAAGCTGAAGCTTTCCGGAAAATACTCCTTACTTTATCCGATGATATCCGTGTTATTTTTATTAAAATAGCTGATCGCCTGCACCACATGCGAACACTTGATTTCTATTCTGAAAATAAGAAAATAAAAACAGTAGCTGAATCACTTTATATTTATGTTCCGTTAGCACATAGACTTGGCTTATACAATATTAAAACCGAACTCGAAGATTTAAGTCTTAAATTTAAACAACCTGAAATCTATCAGGAAATTAGCAGTAAAATTAGTGGAAGCGAAAAAGAAAGAACTCAGTTTATTACTAATTTTTCTCTTCCTATTATTAAAGAACTTGATGCCCAGGGTTTTGACTTCGAAATTGAAGGGCGCACAAAATCAATATATTCTATTTGGAGTAAAATGCAGCAAAAGCATGTTGGATTTAACGAAGTTTATGATTTGTTTGCCATACGTATAGTTTTTACTCCTAATAAACCTGACAGTGAAATTGATGATTGTTGGAAAATATATTCTCTGATTGCTAAGAAATATCCACCAAAAGTTGAACGTATTCGCGATTGGATAACTACTCCGAAACCAAATGGTTATGAAGCTCTTCACATCACTGTATTAGGCCCAAAAGACAGATGGGTTGAAGTGCAGATTAGATCTAAGCGCATGAATGAACTTGCTGAAATTGGTTTTGCTGCTCATTGGAAATACAAGGGAATTGCAGATCAAAAAACTGAACTTGATCATTGGATAAATGAGATAAAAGAAAAATTAGGTAATACAGAGCATTTTGCCCAGGAATTTTTTGACAGTTTTAATCTGAACCTTTTTTCATCAGAAGTATTGGTTTTTACTCCCAAAGGCGAAATTATTACTTTACCTAAAAACGCAACTGTTCTTGATTTTGCTTTTGAAATCCATACCGATCTGGCTTTTAATTGCATTGGTGCAAAAATAGGAAGGAATGTAGTGCCTCTAAATCATGTTTTAAGTAGTGGTGATATTATTGAAATATTGAGTTCGACCAATCAAAAACCATCAGAACAATGGTATAATTTTATAACAACTCAAAAATCGAGAAAAGGACTTAATAAAGTTTTTCATATTGAAAAAGTACATGATATCAACGAAGGGAAAAAAATATTCAAGTATTTGATTTCCAAACACAATATGTTTGTGGATAATAAAGTGATTAAAAAAATTCTCAAGCATTATCATTTAGCCTCAAAAAAAGAATTGTATCTGCAAATTGGGAGGGAATCAATTGACCGTTCCGATCTAATTTCAATTATAAATCAAAAAGCAACTGTTGCTTTAATGAAGTTTTGGAAACTCCGTTTTTTTGATGAGAAACATGTTGAATTAGGCAATAATAATGGTACATTGAATGAGTTTGCTGAAATGAAAATTCCTCCTTTTGTTGAAATCGCTGCTTGTTGTAAACCAAAACCTGGAGATCAGATAATCGCCTATGAACTTCCTAACAATAAAATATTAGTACATAGAGAAGATTGTCAGATTATAAAAAGTCAAACTATTCCTGCCGGATCTCGAATTGTCGAAGCTGAGTGGATTGTAAAAGAATTACTTTCTCAGCTTTTTAAAATTGAGTTGAGCGGTAGCGACAGGCCCGGTATTGCTAATCAGGTAACCAGTTTAATTTCCAATGAATTGAATGTAAATATCAAATCGCTTCATTTTGATACAAATAGTAATTTGTTTTATGGTTTTATCGAAGTTTTTCTTCCCAATAAAGATGTGTGCAAAGAATTGGTGAAAAATATTCAAAAGCTGGATGGAATTTTGGAAGTTAAAATTTTAAGTGATTATAGTCTTTCAAATATAAAGAAGGTAGAAATTCTTTCGGAGAACTAAAGTTCTTCATTTAAAATGAGTTATCTTGATTAATTTTAATAGGATGTTTTTTCATCGACAGAAACATCGCATAGACTGCCAAAGCCAGGCTGAATAAAGCCAAAGCAAAAACACCTGAAAATCCCATCAATTGGTAAATGAACACTCCAAGTAAAGGAGCTAGCATTCCTCTAACTCCGGTAAGGGTCAAATGAATGGCCTGATAGCTGCTAACTTCATCATTTCTGCAAAAGTAGGCAGGGCCAATATACCACAGCAGAGCCATCATAGCTGCAAAAAAACCATAAGAAATATACGAAGCAATAAGCGTATAGTAGACTTTCAATTCCCAGAAATTAAAATAATAGGGCATAAATTCTGTTAATCCTAGAAAGAACAAATGAAAAAACATAGATGAAAAGGTGAAAATTGCAAATTTACGTGGATCTATATTTCCAATTAGCTTTCCAAAAAATGGTAAAATCAATATGGCCAGCGTATTATATGCATTCTTGTAAAATGCAATACTTGAGTAATTTAGATGTAGTTCTTTTTCAAAAAATATGGTTATAACTGCCATGGTTGAAAGCCAAGCCCAGCCATAAAGTCCAAAGCCAATCTCAAAATCACGATATGGTTTGTTTTCTTTTAAAATTATTCTGCTGTTTATAATGGAATCACGGATTGATGCATAAAAAGGCTTTTTAGTTTCTGCCACATCCGGTACTTCATCGTTAATATTTGTTAGAATATAAATTGAAATAATACCTAATGCAGCAGCAACGGGATAAATCCATGTGAATGAAAAATTATCTTTGTCGAGAAACCATCCAAAAAGAAAGGTAGAAACCAGCATCATAATTTTGTTTGCAGAAGAAGCATATCCATATAAACGTCCAAAATTAGCATGGGAATAAGCATTTTTAAGTAAATGTGTAATGGCAGGAAACAGTAGTGGATTAGCCATATAATATATCAGAAAAATAATTAAAAATGCCAATTGAAAATGCAACGGATCAATTGTGGAATTTGCATTTGACGGGAAAAAAGCAAAGAGCAATAATGGAAGCCTTGTTAATATCCCTGCATATCTGATTAAGCTTTTTTTTCGTCTTATACGTTTAAAAAGCTCATTAATAATAATTGAAAATAATAAAACCAATACCGTAGATTGAACTAAAAAGCCAATTTGATAATTGGTTCCTTTTAAACTTTTTATCAGAATATATTCGTTTAAAGCAAATAAACCCATAATAAATCCATCAATGATCGAATAACCCAAATGCAGCCAAAAAGTTTTTCGCTCATTTCCTGAAATCTTTAATAAATTTTCAAACATTTTAAATTCAGCATTGGTTTTATTAACGGATGGCAAAAGTAGCAAGTATTTTGGATTAAAACTGACTCAATTCTTCGGTTTAAATAATTCCAATATTCTAATTTAAATCAGTGAGACAATGATTTTAAAAGTCGAAGACGCATTAAAATCATTATGTCGAACTGATCCCGAATGCGAAGCATGTCGGGATCTAATAGGGTTATATTCCCCACCACTTGCGGTGTATTATTAAAAATAATATACCGTAGAGATACACCGTCCACTTGTGGCAGGGAGGTTCATTTTGAAATTAAATGAAATCTATAATTTGAATAGGTTGTTGGAATAAATAAAACCTTAATCTTTATTTTTCAAAATAATAAATAACTTTTGGCGATGCCACTAATAATTAAGATTATCAGGATATGTTGTTCTTTTTTATACTTTTATCAAAAATTTGTTGAATTTATAGCCATAAATATGGAATAAAAATTTACTTGAAACTTGATGATACATAGATAATGAAAGGAAAATTATATTTAATACCTAACACTTTAGGGGACTCGGATCTTAATAATGTTTTGCCACCATTTAATATTGAAATTATTAATACTATAAATCATTATATTGTTGAGGATGTGCGCACTGCCCGTAGATTTTTGTCAAAATGCGGGATTAAAACAAAAATTGATGATTTGCAGTTTTATTTATTAAATAAACACAATCCAAGTGAAGAGATTCATGATTTTTTGGCTCCTATCATGCAAGGAAATGCTGTTGGAATAATTTCAGAAGCAGGTTGTCCGGCGGTAGCAGATCCAGGGGCTGAAATTGTTAGGCTGGCACATGAGGCTGACATTGAAATAGTTCCATTAGTTGGACCTTCATCCATTTTACTGGCACTAATGGCATCTGGGTTTAATGGGCAGCGATTTGCTTTTAATGGATATTTGCCGGTTAAAGATCAGGAAAGAACGCCGCAGTTGAAAAAGGATGAACAACGATCTAGAACTGAGGGTCAAACCCAAATTTATATTGAAACACCATACCGCAATATGCAATTGTTAAAAGCGATGGTAGATTGCTTAAACCCGGGAACAATGTTATGTATTGCAACTGATTTAAGCCTTGAAACCGAGCAAATAAAAACAAAAACGATTAAAGATTGGAAAAGCTCGAAAATTGACATTAATAAAAGACCAAGTATTTTCCTTTTTATGTCATAAAACATTCAGAAAAGTAATTGTTACTTGTCAACACATAATCAATTAAAACCTTTTTTAGTTTTCAGGCAATAAAATTAATTTTATTTTAAATTGATAACTCAGAAACAGTCTTAAAAGCAACTTTCATTTGTTTTTTGTTGTCTTATCAAAAAATGAGGTCACTCATTAAATTTTTTATTGATCATTGAAATAAAATCATTAAATTTATTGCTGTCGTTAATAATGAACGACTGATAATTGTGTAATTTATGTCGATAGTGGAAAACAAAATAAATATTGAAACGATAAATTCAGTGAGTTCTGATTTTCAAATGGTATTGGAACAGCTTCATGCAATTGTTTATGTTTGCAATCTGGAGAACAACCGGATTTTATATATGAATAATTACGCAAAAAATGTTTATGGCGATGCTATTGGAAAAGTTTGCTGGGAATCGTTTCAAAAAGAAGGGAAGGGATTATGTACATACTGTTCAAATGATTACCTAGGTAAGGATAAAAACAAAGAACATGTTTTGATTCGTGATCATTTTAATGCTTTTGATGAAAAATGGTACGAAGTACAGGATAAGGTTATTTTTTGGACCAATGGTGAAAAAGTGAAGTTACAAGTGGCCTATAACATTGATCACCGAAAAGAAGATGAAAAGAAATTAATGATCCTTTATAGGCAACAAGAACTTTTTTCTAAAATTGCCCTTGCTTTTAACCAGGAAGATGCTTTTGCAAATAAAGTGAATGTGGTAATTGGTTTGGTAGGTAATTTTGTGGGTTTAAGCAGGGTGTCTATATTTGAAAACCAATATGAGGAAAACCAGACAAAATTGACCTATGAATGGTGTAATGAGGGAATAACTCCTAAAATTAATCGCATGCCTATCATTCGATATTCCTCTGCACACCCATTTTATTCTCAAATCATTTCGGAGAATTTGCTTGATGCCAGTGATTTAGAAGAAGAAATTTATCAATCGCCATTTGCTATATTTAGAAAGTTTGATGTTAGGGCGATGTTGCTGATACCTGTTTACCTTCATGGACGGCATACCGGTTTTGTAAATTTTGAAATGTGCAATCAGATTAGAATTTGGCAAAAAGATGAAATCCAATTATTGAAAACTTTTGGCAATATAGTTTCAACCTCATTTGAACGTAAAAATTTGGAAGAAAAGCGAATAAGGATTGAACATAATTTGAGAGATGCAAATGCGACAAAAGACAAGTTTTTTTCCATTATTACTAACAATTTACTTACTCCTTTTTCAGATTTAACAAGCCTTTCATCAATTTTATTAGATAATTACCCAAAATGGGATGATGATAAGCGGATTAAATTTATTAAATCTATCAGGGAATCTTCCAAGCATGGCTTCAAGTTGCTGGAAAACCTGATGACCTGGTCAAAAATGCAATCCGGGCATGTTGAATTTTATCAGCAGCGAGTCGATATTAAAAGCGTAATTAACCTTGCACTTGAGCAATTAAATGAGAAAGCCGAAGCTAAGAATATTATCATATCCGGAGCTCCGGAAACTTTCATTTTTGTGTACGCTGATTATTTAATGCTGAATACTATTTTTAAAAATTTAATAAATAACGCCATTAAATTTACACCACTAAATGGCCATATTTCGATTGGGTTGCGAGAACTTGATGATTTTATAGAAGTAAGTATCTCCGACAACGGAATTGGTATTGAAAAAGCCTATTTAAATAGTTTGTTCAGGATTGATTTGGATAATTCCAGTTTTGGTCCACCCGAAGAAAAAGGAACCGGACTTGGACTTATTATTTGTCATGAGTTTGTTCAAAAACATGGAGGACAGATTTGGGTCGAGAGTGAAATTGGAGTTGGTACCTGTTTTAAATTTACGATACCTCGTTTTAAGGAATGAGTGAATGCGAGAATGAGTGAATACCGAGTGCGAATGAATATTGATTATCGAATATTGATTATTTCCGGTTATCAATTTTTAATTTCTAATGACTAATTTCTAATTTCAAAAACCTCGTCACTTCTTTATCCCAATAATCTTTTGAATATCATTTAATTTGTTCAGTGCTTCAACAGGGGTAAGGTTTATAATATCCAAATTGGCTATTTCGTCGCGGATTTTCTTCAGTACCGGATCATCAAGCTGGAAAATGCTTAATTGATAACCTTCGCGCTTTTTGGTAATTGAATCAACCGGTCTTACAGGGGTTTGGGCATCTCTAGATTTTTCAAGCTCTAACAGAATTTGGGCAGATCGATCTACAACACTTTTTGGCATGCCTGCCATTTTTGCTACATGGATACCAAAACTGTGTTCACTGCCGCCTTTTACAAGTTTTCGAAGAAATATAACTTTATTGCTCAATTCTTTGACCGAAACATTGTAATTGCTAATCCTGGGAAAGGATTTTTCCATCTCGTTCAGTTCATGATAATGTGTGGCAAAAAGTGTTTTTGCTTTGGACTCTGAATGTTCATGGATATATTCCACAATGGCCCAGGCAATCGAAATTCCATCGTAAGTGCTTGTTCCTCGTCCAAGTTCATCAAAAAGTATCAAGCTCCTGTCCGAAATATTGTTTAGGATACTTGCTGCCTCATTCATTTCTACCATAAATGTAGATTCCCCCAATGAAATATTATCGCTGGCACCCACCCTGGTAAATATCTTATCCACAAGGCCAATTTTAGCACCTTTTGCAGGCACATAACTGCCCATTTGGGCAAGCAACACAATTAAAGCGGTTTGTCTTAACAAAGCAGATTTACCTGCCATATTGGGGCCTGTAATAATAATGATTTGTTGATCTTTATCGTTTAACAATACATTATTACTAACATAAACTTCCCCTTCGGGCAGTTGATGCTCAATAACCGGATGTCGTCCTTCCTGGATATCAATTTCTTGGGAATCGTTCAGGCTTGGTTTTGAATAATTATATTCCAAGGCAATTGTTGCAAAAGAAAGCATGCAATCAATTTGTGCAATTTTTGCGGCATTCAACTGGATGGTCGATATATAATCATTCAAATTGATTATTAGATCATTGTACAATTTAGACTCTATTTCGCCTATTTTTTCTTCAGCCCCCAGAATTTTTGATTCGTACTCTTTTAATTCCTCATTGATATATCTTTCTGCACTCACCAGTGTTTGGCGTCTTACCCACTCTTCCGGAACTTTGTCTTTATAAGTATTCCTAACTTCAAAATAGTAACCAAAAACACTGTTATAGCCTACTTTTAACGAAGCTATCCCTGTTTTTACAATTTCTTCTTGTTGTATCTTTAACAGGTAATCTTTTCCTGAATAGGATATTTTTCTGAGATCGTCCAATGTTTCAGAAACACCCTCGCGTACTACATTTCCTTTTTGAAGTTGCAACGGTGGATCTTCGTTTATTTCTTTTTCAATTTTATCAATGATTGAAAGGCAAGGGTTCAATTGCTCGGCAATTTTTACGAGTCCCTGGTTTCCTGATTTTAAGCAATGTTCTTTTATTTGGATAATGGCTTTGAGCGAGTTTTTTAATTGAACAACTTCTCTAGGGTTTACACGCAACAAGGCTACTTTAGAAATGAGCCTTTCCATATCGCCAATTTGCTTTACTCCTTTTTCAATGGTTGATTTTTCTTCGTTTTGAGCCAAAAAATATTCGACAATATCAAGCCTGTCTTGTATTGGTTTTATGTTTTTAAGCGGCAAAACCAACCATCGTTTCAATAATCTGGCCCCCATCGGCGAATTGGTTTTGTCAATAATATCAATCAAGGATCGGCCTCCTTCACTTACCGAAGATAGCAATTCAAGGTTTCGGATGGTGAACTTGTCCATCCACACATGATGTTCCTGTTCAATCCTGTTCAGTTTTGTAATGTGCAATAATTGATTGTGGTGTGTCAAATCCAGATATTGCAGTATGGCTCCTGCGGCAATATTTCCAAGTATAAGTTTGTCTACGCCAAATCCTTTTAATGAATTTGTGTCAAACTGTTTTAAAAGCCTTCCTATGCCTGTATCGTGGGTGAACATCCAATCTTCCAATGGATAATGGTAATAACGGCTGCTGAACAATTCTTTGTACAATTCCTGTTTGCTGCGTTCCACCAAAACTTCTTTGGGTTTAAAGCCTGCAAGCAGTTTATCTATATAATCAAAACTTCCTTCGGCGGTAAAAAACTCACCGGTTGAAAGATCCAAAAATGCAATGCCTGCTTCTTTTTTATCGATGTTTACACAAGCCAAATAATTATTTTCTTTGTTTTCGAGTGAATGGTCATTAATTGATATACCCGGAGTAACCAATTCAGTTACACCTCTTTTTACAATATTTTTGGTGAGTTTTGGATCTTCGAGTTGCTCACAGATAGCTATACGTTGGCCTGCCCGAACCAGTTTTGGCAAATAAGTATCGAGTGCATGATAAGGAAATCCTGCCAATTCAACAAAAGAAGCAGCTCCGTTTGCCCTTCGGGTTAAAGTAATTCCAAGAATTTTGGACGCTTTAATGGCATCTTCCGAAAAAGTTTCGTAAAAATCGCCAACCCTAAATAATAAAATAGCATCCGGATGTTTAGACTTAATATCCAGATATTGTTTCATCAATGGGGTTTCAACCGGGTTTTGGATTGCCAATTCTTTTAGGTTTTAAGTTTTGCCAAAGATATGAAATACTCAAAAATATTGCGTGGTTGTTGATAACTTTGGATATTTTTATTGACTAATAAAAAAAGACAAATAAATTACACGATTGGCATTATAAAATTGATAAAATGAACAGATTGTTTGATACTTTTGGAAATATATTATAATGTGCTATTAATGAAAAAAAGTTTTTTACTATTTGGTTTTTTGCTACTATATATAACTTTTATTCATTCCCAAGATTATCAAATACTTAATTATGATGATAATAATGGCTTACAAAGTAATTTAACCAAAGCAATTGCTCAGGATTCATTTGGATTTATTTGGATTGCAACCGACAATGGTCTTGCGCGGTTTGATGGAATCAATTTTAAAGCGTTCCAAAAAGGCCTTCCAAGTAATTATGTAAAAGGATTGACTGTTTTGAAGAGCAAACAATTGATTGCGTTAACAGATATGGGGGTTGTGGAAATTATAAGTAAAATTGATACTGCTTATTTTGTGCCTTTTATAAGTGGTTCGGAAAAATCAACAGATTCAACACTAGAATATTATACCCGAAATTTATACGAAGCTTTCGATAGTTCTTTATGGTTTTCGGGGCACGAATCCGTTTATCATTATAAAAATAAGAAACTAAAAACCTACGCTTTTGACAAAAAGAACACAACCTCAAGCTATTATCTTGCATTTTCCTTTTTAGAAGATTCATTGGGGAATTTGTTTGCATTTTCACAACAAGGATATATTCATCAGTATGATTCAAAATTGGACAAATTCGTTGAAATTAAAAATGTTGAAAAACTGCCTCTGGTTAATGGTGTTTTTAGTTCAAAGTTTGGCGATATTTTAGTTGCCACAGAAAATGGCATCCGCATGATTCAATATGACAAGTCTTTAAAATTTTCGGTAAAGAATTTTATGCATGGAATTAATTTTTCATGCATAGGAATGAGTAGAAACCATACTATTTTTGCAGGTAGTCGACTAAATGGATTTTTTAATCTCTATAAACATAAAGAAAACTATCAATTTGAAAATATACCTAATTTACCTGCCAAAGCAATTAATAGCATTTTTTTCGATAAGGATGATAATGTATGGCTATCAACAGATGCTGGAATAATTTTTATGTATCCCACTTTTTTCACCTCTAACGTTAAAGGATTAAAACAAATTTACATAAGTGATATAAAAAAGGATTTAGAAAATACAATTTATGTTTGTAACGGTATTTCGGCCTACAGCCTTTACAATGAAAATAACAGATTGAAAGCAAAGCTGCTTTTGAATAAAGAAAATGGTGATATTATTCAGTTTTTACCGGTTGGTAAAAAAATACTATATTCTACATCATTTGGAGAATTAGGGTGGTTAGATAGAGATAAAATAATTAAAAGCCAAATATCAAAAGTTAACAAAGCGCTTTTTATCATGCAAAAAGACAAGTTTGACAACATTTGGTTATGTACCTCCGAAATAGAAGGAATACAAAAATTATTACCGGATAATAGGTTGATTGGCTATAATTCCAAATATGGAAACCTAACAAATAAAATACTTTCGTTGGCACAGGATAGTGAAGGAACCCTATATTGCGGTGCTTCAACTGATACTGCTTATTTATACAGATACGACAGGAACGCGGATTCATTTAAAAATATAAGCATCCCAATTCAATTTGAACATAGCAAAAACATTATTATCAATGATATTGCCATTTCAGGAAAATCTATATATTTAGCTACTTCTGATGGACTTTTAATGCTGGAAAATAATACAATATCACATGTTTCTTTGAAAGAATTTGAAAATCAAAATGCACTATCGGTCGAAGTTGATAGAAACAAGAACTTATGGATAGGATTTGATAATGGGGTTATTAAATACAGTAAAAATCATGTTGTTTTATTCAATAAAGAGGACGGCCTGCCTGCTAATAGCGCAGCATATCGCAATATTTTAGTTGATGATAAAAACAATGTTTTTGTAGGTACCACTTCGGGTTTGGCCTACTCATTTAAAAATAACCAAAGTGAAAGTAAGACTCCTAAACCAATCATTAATTCAATTCTGTTTAATGGAATAGAAAGTTCAAAAATAGCTACCATTTTAGAAGGATCATATGTCACTTTTCGTTTTCTTTCACTTAGTTATCCTGGTAAAGATGTTCAATACCAAACCTGGATTGTTGGAATAAACAATAATTGGTCCATCGAAACTTATAGTAATGAATTATTTATTCCCAAATTGAAGAACGGAAAATATACGTTGTATGTTAGGGCATTAAAACATGGAAATTATTTATGGAGCGAACCTGCCATTTATAATTTCAACGTAGAATCTAATTGGTATAATAACTGGTGGGCTTATAGTTTTTATTTTATATTAACCGGATTATTAATTTTCGGTATCGTGAAGTTGAATATAAGACGTTTGGAAAGAGAAAAAGAACATTTGGAAGGTATAGTAATTCAGCGTACTGCCGAAGTAATGCACCAGAATGATGAAATGATCCTACATAAAAATGAGATTGAATCTCAAGCAGTTAAACTTCAAATTCAAAATAACAAACTTCAGGAACTCAATGCAACAAAAGATAAGTTATTTTCAATTATTGCACATGATTTAAGAAATCCTTTTAGTTCTATATTGGGTTTTAGCGAATTATTGGTTAATAATATTGATTCGTATCCAAAAGAAAAAATTCAAAAATTCGCCCAAACAATTAACGAATCGTCAAATCAAACCTATAAATTGCTTGAAAACCTTTTGGAATGGTCAAAAATACAACGAGGTACATTAGTTCCGGATATACAGGCCTATCATTTAAAAGAAATTGTTGAAAGTATATTTATGCTTTGCAACGAAATGGCTAAAATCAAAAATATTGCACTCAATAATACCATCAGTAATGAAATTTTAATAAATTGTGATATTGAAATGACCAAAACTGTTTTACGAAATCTTATCATCAATGCAATTAAGTTTACCAATTCAGGTGGTATTGTTTCAATATTATCAAGAGAAAACAAATTACAAATTGAAATAGAGGTTCGCGACACAGGTGTTGGAATTCCTGCTGAAAAAATTCCAAGATTGTTTAATATTGAAAAAAATATTTCTACACAAGGCACCGAAAAGGAGATGGGAACTGGTTTAGGTTTGCTACTTTGCAGAGAGTTGGTAGAAAAGCAAAACGGTAAAATTTGGGTGGAAAGTAAAGAAGGAAAAGGAGCCTCTTTTTATTTTACAATGCCGGTTATATTTGAAAATAAAATAAGGTAAAATGTTAATTCAGTGCGAATATGATAAAAAGTGGACGATACATTTTACACCTAAATCCAAGAAATTGAATAATTATTAAAATAGGCCGGAAATTAATTATTAATGCGAATTAATAGTTGAAATTTTTGAGTTGCCACCTGCTTTAGCGGGTGGATAAAAATTAAAGAATGATATTGGCTTTAGCCAAACAAAAAAGATATATTGGGCTAAAGCCCATAATTTTAGGCATTTATCACACCCCCGGCTAAAGCCGAGGGCAATTTAATCCTTAATTCGCATTATTAATAATGGTTTTGTCTTCTCCCTTGTTATTTTCTTCAGTAGGGGCAGTTGTTTTTTCCAACTCTTCTTCTTTTTTCAGAATGTCTTTATTTGTCTCTTTTTTCTTTTTTTCATCTTCCTTCTTCTTTTTGTTTTGAAAAGTAATTGTTTTCCAAAAACCTTTCATCAACTCATCAACGGAATTGAACTCTTTTCGATAAAAAACCCCAACTCCTTGCGTATAAAGCGCCTGTTCTGCATTTCCTTCGTTGCGCTGGTTTGTACGGTTAAATACTTTTGAACGTACTGTGCCCTTTTTGTTCATCTTAATTTCAATTTCAACGTCACCGACTATTTTATTTGCAGAGCTTTGCTCAGCAGTAGTAGTTTGGGTTGTTGATGTGCCGCCAACTCCAAGATTGGTGTTGATACTTACCCTGTCATTAAACAATTGCGTGGAAAGAGCAAGTTCAACTTGATCTGTGGTAACTTCACCACCTTGCTTGTAATTTACCCCAATATCAAAATCATCGCTTATTTTTGATAACCAATTACTTAATTGATTTGAAAGCATTTCAAAAGCATTGTTAGAAAGGGCTCCACCACCTGCTGCACCTGAAGTTGATTGTACGCTTGGTAATGGTTGAAATTGACCCAATATCAAAAGCGAAAGAATTTGTTGATTCAAGTCGTCTTGTGCCAGGGCATTTACATTCGAGAGAACAGGTTCCTTTGCTTCAGGTAGTTTCAAGCCGAACTCAATTTTTGGTTCCAACAATGAACCTTTCATTATCAGATTACATTCCACATTGGTTTTTTGTTCTTTATAATTTGGATCTTGCATCAAATCAAATAGAGGTACTTTCCTTATTTTATATACTGCAGTCATATCCATTGCGGCATTGTATGGATCTCCATTCCACCGAATTGTGCTGCCCGGATCAACAATAAACTTTTTATTTACCAAATTTTTGAGGGTAAATAAATAATCGCCTTTGGTTACGGTGTAAGTTCCAAATAAAAACATATCACCTACAGTATTCACTTTTATATCCAGATTCCCAATACCACGGACTTTAATCATGTCACCAACAGTTTCATCCATGATTATTTGCATTTCAGCATCAGAGGTAGCTTCAAGTTCACAGTTGATATTCATGCCGCTTAAATTCACTTCATGTTTATCCTCAACCAAAGATAAAGAGGTATCCCGTTTTGCAAATGTGATATAATTACTCACAGAAGCTTCACTGCTTGAACTAAGCGGAAGAAAGAACCGTGTCGCTTTTTCGGTTTTAAGCTTAATGTTTATATCCATATTATCAACATCACCTTTCAACTTAATACCGCCACTGGCATATACAGTTCCATAAAAAGACGATGAATCAGTTTGTTGGGTTTTTAAAAACAAAAAGTTGTGGGCATCGAGCGAAATATCTAATTTAATATCATTGAAATTTTTATGTGTAATATTTGCACTTAAATAAGCAAAGCTGTTTCTGCCTGCATTTAATTGCATTTTATCAATCCTAATTTGATTATTCTCGATAAAAAGGCTGTCGGTAAAACTGTAAAATGTTTGCAAGTAATTAACTTTAAATCCAGCTCTCACAAACTTTAATCCAGCTTGTATTTTGGGTTCTTTGGTTGTTCCTTTTATTGAGATATTTCCACTAATTTTACCGTCTATATCCGAAATATATTCCTGAACAAAAGGTGTTGCCATAGCAAATGGAAACCTGTTTACATCAATGTTAAAATCAAGTTTGTCTTTTTGAACATCATACTTTCCTGTCACGATCATATTTTTTGTGTTGATAAGCTGGGTTTCAGCATATAGATCCAGAATCGATAGCTGGTTGTCCCAGGTAGCTTTGACACGGATATCACCTAAATTATGTTCATTAATATGTAAATCAGTAATTGAATCATTTGAATTTACCTGTGGTGTTCCCAGAACGTTTACAATTCTGGTACTTCCATATAAACTACCATTCAAAGTTAGTCCAGTATTATCGAATAATGAATTAAAAGAACTAAGCTGTATTTTATCTAAATCTACTTTTAATGTATCCGTATTTTTATTAGAAATTCTACCGCCAATAGAAACTTTTTCTTTATTATTGCTCAATGCAACAATATTCCCAAGATCAATAAAACTGGTATCAATTAATATTTTGTTGCTGTTTATGATCCAATGGTTATCCAGAAAAGAAAAATTCGAAGAATCAAGCTCAACTTTATAAAGTGGCTCTGCATTTTTGCGATTTTCAATTTCAGCTACCAAAGAAAAATCGCCACTGTAATTCGAAGAATCTAAAAAGCTGTTCCAAACAATATCAAGGTTTAATTTATCTTCTTGAACATAAGCATGGATCAAAGTATTATCAAGGCTGTTTGTTTCGCTGAGGAATATTTTTTGTGTATTCAGATAAAAATTAAAACGATCTTCAAAATTATCAGCGTTTATAGTAACTTCTTCAACTTTTGTTCCTTCAAAATTTGCAGCAGGACAATAACCCTCAAGCCTGAATTTGTTTGGTTCTAAATTGTATTTTCCGCTGACAGTGGTTCCTGGGGTAATTATAATCCCGGGGAAAAACATTTTCCCTACTTCTGAAAGGTCTTTCAATGTTATTTTAAAGTCAAAATTGTTTTGGATTGCAAGTGCATTATACAAACTGTCTTTATTTGCTACGAAAGGAGGTGGAATAGTATCAGCGAGCGACGGCATTAAAGTGTATAAATATTTCTCGAATGATGTACCTATCGTAGTTAGTTTAATATCTCCTTTTAGTTTAACATCAATAAAATCGGACAGTATTTGAATTGTACGAATGGAATCTATGATATCGTAATCTGCCAGAAAAGAGATATTTTTATTTTTAAATTTGCCTCCTGAGTTGGCAAGCTCTTCGAAATTGCAGGTCAATTTTCCTGTAATAATATCGGGATCCAGCCCAGTGATGCTTCCATTTAGCTTAAGTTTAGTGCTAAATAAGCTATCGGAATAAAGGTTAAGTTTGTATGGATTGAGTTTGGCAATATCGGTTTTGAATTTTATTTTTGGAAGTGTGTCGTTATTCACAAACATTCCTTCAAGATCCAGTTGAATATTTGGATCTGTAATTTTAAGTTCTCCCTGGTATACAAATCGATTAATAATAGCATCAAAAGTTACTGTTTGGTATTGATAGCCCTTGTATTCAAGATTATTTATACGTCCATTTGATACACCTTCAACATAACCTTGTGGAGTAATGTTAAAATCCAAGGTGTCAGTGATATCAAACTTTCCAAGTTCTTTATTATCAATAAAATCACTTATAAATAAATTATCACCGATTAAATTGCCATAAATGTTTCTATTTCCATTCTTACGCTCAACTATATTAATATTTGCGGCTATATTTCCCAAACCTGTAATTAATCTGCCTTTTGTCACTATTTCGGAGAGTTGTCCGGTAATAGAACCACTGTAATATATTTTTCCCAGATTATCAATTGACTCGGGCAAATCAAACATGTTTTTTTTGGGATTTGCCGGATCTTTTATAGAGTTCAAATCAGAAATTGATGTTTTTAATGTGTCTATTTGTATATTGAAAATAGCTTTTTCAATATCTGGCAAGCCATTTATTTTACAACTGGTAGTAAACCTGGTTTGATTACCATAACCAATATCCAATTTTTTTACATCCAAATTGCTTAAAGTACCTTTTATTAAAGCCATCATTCTGATTTGCATGTCAAAGCCTTTCAGCGATTCTTCAAAATATCCAGCATCCTTCATCCCAATTACGGTTGAATCTGCCATTTGAAGATTAAATTGAACCTTATTTGCAAAATCGTCAAAGGCATCGAGCGAAGAGTAGGTGAGTTTTAACTTTTCAAAGTAAATACGGCTATTATCAGTAATAAGTCCAAATTTGTTTAAATCTACACGCGTATTTCCATAAAAAACATTTGAGTGAAGTTTTCTTAAATGAAATCCTGATTTATCCATCAAGCTGAGCGAATCAATATCAACCATAATTGAATTTCCTGCAATCATCAGGTTTTTAGCATCGAGATTGATATTGTTGATTTTTAAATCATTAAAATTGATCCCATATCCAACTTTTGCGGTATCCGGGACAAAATATGCAAGTGAAGAATTTTCAATCAATATCCTGTCGCATTTAATTTTCCATTCCGATTGACTGGTAGTTGTATCCGGAGCTGATTTAAAAGCATCAAGCACAAATTGCAGGTTCATAACACCTGCAGTATCGTATTTGAGTCCAAAAACCATATTCTTTAACCTGATTTTTTTTAAAGAAATGAGCTCCTTTCCGATCATTATTTTATCGATATTAATACCCAGATAATCAACATAAAGCAATGTGTCTTTTTGTCGATCTTCCATATAAAATTTCTCAAAAATTAAATGATCAAATATGGAAATATCCAAACCATCGAGTTTAACAACGGTATTTAATTTTTCTGAAAGATAAGTACTTATTTTACCTGATATCCATTTTTGCACAGGTGGTAGTCTAAATATACCATATGCAATAAGTGGCAAACCAATAAATATAAATAAAACTACGATTAATATTTTATACCTCTTCTTGATAGCTGTTTCTTTTTTGTTAGTTTTGCAAATATATAATGAAATTTAGATTTTATCAATTATAATTAGACAATAGAAAGACATTTAGAGAGATGAGAACTACTATTCTTGGGATTGAATCTTCTTGTGACGATACTTCAGCATCGATAATTCAGGATGGATTTTTATTGTCAAATGTTATTGCAAATCAGGAAGTTCACAAAATATATGGTGGTGTTGTGCCTGAATTGGCTTCAAGGGCACATCAGCAAAATATAATTCCTGTAGTTGACAGGGCTATTAAAATAGCAGGGCTCACAAAAAACGATATCAGTGCAGTAGCTTTCACTCGTGGACCAGGATTACTTGGTTCCCTTCTAGTTGGAACTTCGTTTGCCAAAGGTTTTGCATTGTTCAATAATCTTCCTTTAATTGAAGTAAATCACTTGCAGGCACATGTACTTTCTCATTTTATTATGGAAAAAGGAGTAGATAACCAATTGCCGACTTTTCCATTTTTATGTTTGTTGGTTTCGGGAGGGCATACTCAAATTATTTTAGTAAATGATTATTTTGAAATGAAAATTATTGGCCAAACTATTGATGATGCTGCAGGAGAAGCCTTCGATAAATGTGCAAAAATTATGGGTTTACCTTATCCTGGAGGTCCTTTGGTTGATAAATATTCGAAAGAGGGCAATCCACAAGCATTTAAATTTACCAAACCCAGGGTTTCTGGATTAGATTATAGTTACAGTGGTTTTAAAACTGCCTTTTTATATTTTATTAAAGAAAAAATTAAAACTGATCCGGATTTTATCGAAAAAAATCTTTACGATCTATGTGCTTCAATACAATTTACAATTGTTGATATTTTGCTCGATAAACTTAAAATGGCAATCCGTGAAACCGGAGTCAAAGAAGTGGCAATAGGTGGGGGTGTTTCGGCGAATTCTGGTTTGCGCAAAAGTATTTTGGAACTTTCGTTAAAAATGAAATTTAAGGCTTTTATTCCTGAATTCAGATATACTACTGATAATGCAGCAATGATAGCTATTACAGGATATCATAAATTCTTAAAGAATCAATTTATTGGTCATGATGTGGTACCATTGGCCAGAATGACTTTTTAGTCGTTTTAAATTTAAAATAGTTAAGATCTTTTACCAAAGATTTACATAGCAAATATCAAATTTCAATCTTGCAAAAAACTTGAGTCGTGAAAAAAATATTGGCTTATCCATTGTCCGCATTATTCTATCTTGCATTTGGGTTTTTAATAACGCTTTTTCATCCTGTTCAGATAATTTGTTTCCGTTTATTTGGATACGAAAGCCATAGGCGTTCTGTTGTGGTTCTCAATTACCTTCTTTTAAAGATTTTTTTAATTTTGGGTTCAAATTATAGATTTAAAGGTTTTGAAAAACTTCCTGAAGGCCGACCTTTGATTATTGTGGCAAACCACCAAAGCACTTTTGATATTTCGCCCATAGTTTGGGGATTTAGAAAACATCATTCTAAATTTGTTTCCAAGAGTAGCCTTGGTAAAGGCATACCTAGTATTTCGTATAATTTGCGTCATGGTGGTTCCATTATAATTGACAGAAAAAATGGTCAGAATGCCATTAGGGAACTCATTAAATTGGGTCAGCGAATAGAAAAAGATAAATATTCAGCTTGTATATTTCCTGAAGGCACTCGAAGCAGAGATGGTATAGTTAGGAAGTTTCAATCGGGAGGAGTGCGTACTTTATTAAAAGTTGCACCTTCTGCATTAATAGTACCACTTGTAATTGATGGTAACTATCAATTGGAAATCAATGGTGTTTTTCCTTTAGAAATAGGAGTAAAGCTCACTTATACTGTTTTGGATCCCATTGAACCCGGTAAAATTGAACCTGATACACTGGTACTGGAAGTCGAAAACAGGATTAGGAAGTCATTGGGCCAGCATTTGGAGAATGTTTAGGTTTTGGATATTTGGTTATTATTCATTGAACATTGAGCAAGCTTTCTTCTGCTTTTGTTAATAATGCGAATTAAGGGTTGAATAATCCGAGGCTTGTTCATCTTTCCAAGTGCTACAATATGGTGTCTATTATGGCCACCACGCTTCTTTCAGAACAATATTCACAATAAATAAGATTAAAAAACTATGTGGCTATGTGTTTAACCAAAGATGTAATACTTTAATAATATCATTCTATAAAACAAAAAGATTCTTTAATTTTACCACATAGTCACAGAGTTTTCTTACAGAACAATATAAATTAAGCAAGAATTGAAACTTATCAGTTTTGAGGATCAACCAGCAG
>JANYKN010000075.1 GCA_025361565.1 Bacteroidota bacterium
TTTTAGGGCACAAGAGTTCGCGTACGACGGAGATTTACACACATGTAAGCCGGCGTAATCTGCTTGCAATAAGGAGTCCGATTGATAAGTTGGATATCTGAAAGAACAGTCTTATATTGGTATTGTGAAAGATGATGAAAAGTAACCAATGATAATGGGAATTAACATGAAAATAAAATTGGCAAATAAGTTTTTAGTTGTGAAGTTCCCAGTTATGACTAAATGAAAAATAACCACCATAATGGCGGTTATACACTCGTTGGCAACAACCCTAAAAAACGACAGTGCAACTTGAAACTAATGATATAAATTAAAAAAGACAAATCATGATAGACATCAACGAAATTAAAGAGTTCATTTCAACACGAATTAAAACTGTTGAGAATAAATCAATAAATGTAAACTTGGAAAATGACAATGGATTGCTTTTGCATTTTATACCAGAAACCTTAATTGAAGAGACAATCAACAAACCAATTGATTGGGCAAATAGTGACCATCAATTTATTATTAAACATGGTTTCCGTAAGTTCTCAGACTTACAGACTACGTATTCAGACCAAACAGACAGAATTGAAGGATATACACCCAATTCTGAGTTTTTTAATTGCTTTCAAAATGGAATTATTGAAGTTTACAAATCTAAAGTAGAAATTGAAAACCAATTAGGAAGTGAATTTAACTATGTTAAGGTTGACAATTTGTTTTATGCAATTCGAAATTTTCTTGAAGTATCTCGTGTATTGCATAAAAAAATCTATAAAACGGAACCACCATATTTGATTTTTATTAGTGTTTTAGGTATAGCTGGTACATATTTCTACTCTTTTGATGCTAGATTTCAAACGACAGTTCCATTTCCATCTAAGAACCTACGCTTTGAGCCATTTAACTTGCTTGACATAGAGCAACCTATAATTAAAGAAATTGCAGCAGGTATTAATCAAGGAATACGTACTGCTGCGCAATGGAACTGGAAAAAATAAAATTATCACTATGAAACTTCCTAATTGGTTTAAAATATCTTGGTGGATTATTCTGCTTTTACTAACAGGGTTAATTCTTTATAAACGATATGACGCAATTGTTACAGGACAGTCTGTAATTGCTGATGTTTTCATATTTCTAATTTTTGTAGCTTTAATGCTAGTTCCAATATTTTCAGAAATTGAATTTTTTGGAATTAAACTTAAAAAAGAAATTGAAGATTTAAAACAAGACTTAAATATTAAACTTGGTGATATTAAAAATGAAATCAAGAATAGTCAAGTTCAGACTGTTCATAATACTTTTCAAGGTTTTGGACCACCACCACCTGACAACAAATTACCTGAACTTGAGACTGAAATTGATAGGATTGTAAAAGCAAAATTAAAAGAACACAATATAAAATCAACTACTCATTTACCTAGTAGAATTGATGTCCCTGATAATAATTTGCAACTATTTAAAGTTCGTTATAACATTGAGACTCATTTGCGACGGATTTGGGAAGAGCGTTTTGCAAAAGGCGAGATGGATGATAAGTATAAATATCAATCAATAATGAAAATTATTCAGGACTTGACTAAATTTGAAATAATTGATGGTAATTTTTATGGGATTTTAAGAGAAATACTTTCTATCTGTAATTATGCAATTCATGGAGAAAGTGTTACAGATAATCAAATGACCTTTGTTATTAAAAATGCCAAGCAAGTACTTGATTATTTAAGCCAAGCCAAATGAAATTAGAAAACATAAATTATAAATATCATTACGAACAAACAGAAGGGCAGTTGCCAACAAAGGCTATATGCAATAAGGGTTTAAGTGGTAATTCAAACATTCTGCCCCGCTCAAACTTCGGTGTCGGTGGACAGGAAAGTAGCCCGCAATCCCTTACTGCATATAGCCTCAAGCGTTATGGGCAAGGCAAATTTGCCCCAAGTCCTCATTATACCTGGACTTTCGACGCGCGCGCAAGAGTTTTGCAGCCCGTCCCTGCAACCTTCCCGGCGCTGCAAAACACAACTTGTCCCGATCTATCGGGATGCTTTTTTGCCCACCCGGACTCCGCCATCGAGACAAATGAATTGTAGCATGACAAATCCTACCCGTTTACCGGGACTTTAACATCTATACAACTTTATCGTGACACAAATATCCTGCCCGGTTACCGGGACTTTCCCATCTTACCAACTTCATCATGAAACGAAAACTCCAACCCGTTTACTGGGACTTTGCCACCAGTTATGTGCTACTTGGGTCCGAACCCGGATTTCTAAGAACTATTTGAAAGGACATCCTTAAACTAATCCAGTAGCATTATTATAGGTTCAATAAATGGGTAAAGGAGACATTAAAACAAGAAAAGGAAAACTCTTCAGAGGTACCTATGGAGTAAGAAGAAGACCAAAAAGATACAAATCTGCAAAAGCAGAGAATAAAAATGAGTGCACATATTGCGGGGTAAAACTTTTAAAAAAGAATAAGGCCCTTCAGGAAGAGAAAAACACAAAAAGATATCCTGATAATGGTATTACAAAAGATCATGTGCCTCAAAAATGCCTCTTTGAAGGATACCCTCCTGGATATAAAGTAAATAGAATAACTGTACCTTCTTGCCATAAATGTAATAGAGAGTTTTCAGAGGTCGAAAATGAATTAAGAGATCTTATCGGAATCTCTAACGACAAGGATGAGCTTCAAAAGGGCTTGACTACAAAATCCGTTAGGGCAATTCTATCAATACCGAATTCCCAAGAAAGATTGGTAAAAGACTCTAAGGGTAAAGTCCGAGGAGTTGTTTTTGACAAGGACACTTTATTACCAAGCCATCTCAAAAACTTTAAAGGGATTTTCTATGAAGAATTCATGACTAGAATTACTGAAAGCTTTAAAATTTTTGTGCTAGACACAAAGTCCAAGTCGAACTTCGAAGAATTAGTGGTGGATTTTATTGATAAGAACTGCAACTGGCATGAATCAGGTCATAGAGACATTTTTCAATATAAGATATCATTAATAAAACCTGCCGCCAAAGGTGAGCTTGTTAAGACTGACAGCATTAATGAAGCAGTTGGTGTTGTTTGCAGAATACAATATCATAAAAAGTTTGAAATACTTATTCTAGCAACTAGGAAAAGAATCTTAAAAAAACGAATACATTAATAAGTAGCTTAACACGCAATAATTAAAATTATGTACCTATTTTTTGACACCGAAACAACTGGACTTCCAAAAAACTGGAAAGCGCCTGTTACAGATTTGAACAATTGGCCACGTTTAGTTCAGTTGGCGTATTTGTACTATGACATTAATGGAAAATAATTTCCGGAGCTGATTATATAATTAAACCTGTTGGCTTTACAATTCCGGAAGAGGCTTCACGAATTCACGGTATTTCAACTGAGAGAGCAATTGAGGTGGGAAAAGCTATATTAGATGTTCTACAGGAATTTCAGACTTTAATTGACCAATCGGAATATCTGGTTGCTCACAACATAAGTTTTGATGAGAAGATTGTTGGAGCTGAATTTTTGCGAAACAAGATGCCGGATAGTTTAGCTTCAAGAAAAAAGATATGTACAATGCAGGGAACTACAAATTTCTGTAAAATAGACGGACCATATGGATATAAATGGCCAAAGCTCTCAGAACTGTACTTAAAACTTTTCGGGGAAAACTTTGAAGAGGCACATAATGCTTATGTAGATATTCACACCACTGCAAAATGTTTTTGGAAATTAAAAGAACTCGGTAAAATCTAATTGGAGTATGCTTCTAAATTAAAAATCATGCGAAAAATGAGAGTGCTCACAAAATCTAGGTTCAAAATGGGGCTAGAATGTCCTAATAAACTTTTTTATACTGGCAAAAATGAATATGTCAATAAGAAAAAGGATGATCCATTTTTAGAAGCCTTAGCAGAGGGAGGTTTCCAAGTAGAGGAATTAGCGAGAATGCATTACCCTGGGGGAATACTTATAAAAGGTCAAGATTGGGACTACGAATTTTTATGGAATAAGACACAAAAACTCTTGGAACAGGAAAATGTTACAATTTATGAAGCGGCTTTCTTAGTAGATGGGCTATTCATAAGAACAGATGTACTGGTAAAAAGGGGAATAAGCATAGATCTAATAGAAGTTAAGGCTAAATCTTTTGACCCAACTGATAATTATATTTTCGTAGGGAAAAGAGGGGGGATTGTAAGTAAATGGAAACCATATTTATTTGATATTGCCTTTCAGAAACATGTAATGCAATTGTGCTTTCCAGCTTGGAGTATTAACTCTTATATTATGATGGCTGATAAATTAAAAACCGCTTCTATAGATGGCTTAAACCAACTATTCAGAATCAGTAGTAAATCGGACAAAAGGACAGGAATTATTAACCTTGTCAATTCTCTTGAAGAAATAGGTGAACCAATTTTAGGAAGAATAAGAATAAATGATATTGTAAGCTCAATAGAAAACGATATTTACAGATGTTTTGATAATATGTCTTTCAAAGATACGATCGAATCTTTTAAGGAACATTATCAGCAAGACAAATACATAAATTGGCCGACATCGTATTCAGCTTGCAAATCATGCGAATTTAAGTGCAATAAGACAGAAGAAGATCAGGGATTGAAATCTGGGTTTAAAGAATGCTTTTCAAATCAACACAAATGGTCCGATAAGGAATTTGATAAACCAAATATTTTTGATATATGGTCTTTTTCGAAGGGCAGTAATTTGTTTGGTGAAGGGATTTACTTTATGGAACAATTAACAAAAGAGAATATTGGTTATAAAGAAGAAAATGATAGGTTATCAAACTCTCAAAGGCAATGGTTGCAAATTGAAAAAGAGGTTAACTCTGACGTAACAATATTTATTGATTTAGATGGATTAAAGTCAGAAATGTCTAATTGGAGTTATCCTTTACATTTTATCGATTTTGAAACTAGTGCTGCAGCGTTACCTTTGAATAAAGGAAGACATCCGTACGAACAGATCGCCTTTCAATTCTCTCATCATACCTATTTTAAAGATGGGAAAATTGAACATTCAAATGAATATATTAATAACAAAGCCGGTTTTTTCCCAAATTTTGAATTTGTAAGAGCTTTAAAAGATGCTTTGGCAAAAGATGAAGGAACAATATTCAGATATTCATACCATGAAAACACCATCCTTAATGCTATTTATGATCAACTAATTAACTCTTTAGAACCTGATAAAAATGATTTAATTGAATTTATCAAAAGTATCTCACATTCTAAAAAGGATAGTATTACAGAATGGGTAGGTAAAAGAGATATGGTAGACTTATGGGATATTGTAAAAAAATATTACTACAATCCACTAACAAAGGGTTCTAATTCGATCAAAGATGTATTACCCTCAGTTTTAAATAGTAGCAAGTACATACAGGAGAAATATTCGAAGAGAATAAAAGACATTAATTTAAGTAGCAAAAACTTTCCTGAGGATCATATTTGGTTAACTCTCAAGGATGGTTCTTCATTAAGTCCCTACAAAATGCTTCCATCTGTTTTTCAAAATTGGACAGAAGAAGAGATTGAAAATACCCTATCCGAGATTGAAGATATAGCAAATGGCGGTGCTGCATTAACAGCTTATAGCAAATTGCAATATTCAAATATGGGGAAATCAGAAATTGATGAACTAACCAAAGCATTATTAAAATACTGTGAATTAGACACCCTGGCAATGGTCATGATATTTGAACATTTTAAAGAAGACTTAATAAAATAAAATTATGGCTATTTCAAAACATCCATTTGGAAGGTATCAGGTTATAGATAGAGAACTTAGTAGAAAAGATTGGGTAAAAACAAAAGAGTTAAAAGAAATTATTGAAGCCGAATTATCAATAATAGTTTCTGAACGGATGATTAATGAAGATATTAATGCAATGAAGTACGATCCTTTATTAGGCTATTCTGCTCCGATTGAATACAACACCTATCAGAAAGCGTACTATTATACTGATAAGAATTATACAATAAAAGCATTTGGATTAAAGGAAAACGATATCAATGCTTTGATGTTCTATGCCAAAACCATAAATCAATATAAAGAATATGAGGTCTTTCGTGACTTTACTAACGCTATTGAAAAGGTACTTGATGCTGTCAATATTCGTAAAGGGATATCCCGTTTGAAGCAAGCAAAATCAATAGTTCAAACTGAAAAAACTCCAAAATTAACTGGGAGTGAAATTATCCCAATAATTATACAAGCCTTGGATACGAACCGCGTCATTGAATTTAACTATCAAAAGTTTGAGGACTCTGCTCCTAAATTTACTAAGCTTCAACCATACTTGCTGAAAGAAGACAGACATAGATGGTATATTCTCGGGAAGCTTGAGAAGTATAATAAACCAACAACTACATATGCCTTAGACAGAATGACATCTGTCAAAATCCTTGAAGAGAAATTTAATCCAATTGATTTTGATTTTGACGATTACTTTAAATACTCATTTGGTATCACCGTTACTGATGATGAACCTTTAGAAATTATATTATCTTTTACTGCTCTCCAAGGGAAGTATTTAAAAGCATTAAAAATCCACCATACACAGAAAACATTGATTGATAATGAGAAAGAGTATCGAATTTCTGTAAATGTCAGACCATCATGGGAGTTTTATGAAAAAATTCTTGGTTATGGTGATACCGTAATAATAATTTCACCTGACACTATTAGAGATAAAATGAGGGATAAAATAGACCAAATTTCTAAATACTATCAATGAGGATTAAAATTTATTTTATCACGAAACTCCATTGCGCGATGTTGTATTTTTTTTGTAATGAATAAAAATGTTAAACATCAAAATTAAAGCAATCATGGACAGTAAAACAGAAAAAAAAGTAAAGAAAATAGTTTTCTTTATTGGTAAACAGAAGTTTGAAACTGAAAAAGTAACCTTAACGGTAAAAGAAATTCTTGTAGATTTTGCAAAGGTAAACCCTGAAGAAAAATCCTTAGCTCTAAAGCAAGGAAATGATCATCATGAGTATACTAATATTGATGAGGTGATCGAAATGAAAGAAGGAATGCACTTTGTTCTTTTTGATAAAACTCCAACCACAGCATCATGATCTATGGTTCAGAATGTTTTATAAATGATTTTACCAATTTAGGTTATCAACCTGAATTGGCGAAAGGAGGGGATGGTCTAATATATGCAGTATTTAAAGAATTTGAGGTACCTATAGGGAAGTTCTCTGGTAAAATAATAGATCTTGCTCTAATAGTACCTTCTGATTATCCCCGAATGGTGCATAGCTCTATCCACGTTAAAGCTACTCCTCAACTTTTTGAAAAAACGGATACCTTATCTGGTGTTAGAAATATAATTGACAGCAGTTTAGGCCCTGAATGGAGGTATTGGAGTTGTGCATTCAAAGCGGTACCGGAAGATACTGCTAAACATTTAATGTCTCAGATAACTGGTGTTTTTAAAAGAGCTTAGGATGAAACATTTTAGCATAGCAATACCTGAACAGCTAAATGAACAACTATGTGAACACTTGATTCGGGAGGATGGTGATGAGGATTTGATTTTTGCTTTATGGAACTATTCCTTAGGTAATGAACGTGATACAGCCTTAATTCACAATCTTATCTTTCCTGAACATGGCGATCGCCAAAGACATGGTAATGTAAGTTTTAATCCTAAATATATTAAAAGAGTATGTAGGGAAGCATCTAAGAAAGAATGTGGTATCGTTTTTATTCATAGTCATCCCTTCCCTGGCTGGCAGACAATGAGTCCAGATGATATTGTTGCTGAAAAGATTAGGCTCAGTGAGACTGTCGAAGTTTTAACAGGCTATCCATTAATCGGAATGACAATTGGTTCAGATGCAACTTGGTGCGGGCGTATCTGGAACTATAACCGAAAGAAGAATATCTATGAAATTCAATGGGCAGAATCCGTTCGTGTTGTTGGTTCACAACTCAAAATTGATTTTACGAAAAGTTTAATTCCTTCTCCTAAGTTCAGTCAATTGTTTAAACGAACCAGGGCTGTTTGGGGCCGGGAAAACCATGAGAAATTAGCTAAACTGAAAATTGGAATCGTTGGTCTCGGAAGCGTTGGAAGTATGGTAGCCGAAAGTTTAGCTAGAATGGGAATGGAGAAATTTGTTTTAATTGATTTTGATAAGGTTGAAGCTCATAATTTGGATCGTCTTGTGGGAGCAACAAGAAAAGATATAGGTTTATTTAAAGTAGATATTGCAAAACGGTTAATTGAAACCGAAAGAACTGCTTCAAGGATTCAAATTAATATTATAAACAAAAACCTTTATACAGAAGAAGCATACAAAGGTGCAATAGACTGTGATATACTTTTTAGTTGTGTAGATCGGCCTCGTGCCAGATATATACTTAATCACATTGCTTATGCCCATTTAATACCTGTCATTGATGGAGGTATCCAGGTGAGATTTGAGGGTAATGAGTTAAAGGGGTATGAATTTTCCGGTGCAGATTGGCAAGTTCAAACAGTCTCCCCAACCAGACCTTGTTTACAATGTCTTGAGGTATACTCAGCAAGTGATGTATCATTAGAAATATCAGGTCTGATAGATAGTCCTTCCTATTTGAAGGGCATTTCAAAAGATTACTATAAAAGAAAAAACAATGAAAACATATTTCCCTTTAGTGCAAACTTAGCATCTCTTGAAATTTTTCATCTAGTTGCTATTGTCACTGGTTCAGGTGGTTTAATTAATTTCGGTGTTCAACGATTTAGATATGATCCGGGAATTATTAGCCAGTATTTCGATAAAAAATGTTCTCCAAATTGTGATTTTGTAAAATCAATTGCAACAGGTGATAAATATATTAAAGTTTATGATTAACAGGCAATACATAACCCACCTGAGTAATCTAGAAAATATTAATTCTCGTTAAGTATGGAAAAGACATTCAAAATACTTTCTATTGATGGTGGCGGAATTAAGGGTCTTTATTCTGCAACTATTCTTGAATGCTTTGAAAAGAAGTTTAAATGCAGAATTTCAGATCATTTTGATTTGTTGTGTGGGACATCTACAGGAGGTTTAATAGCCTTAAGCTTATCATTAGGAATCCCTGCTAGTGAAATTTCTAAAATGTATGAAGAAGATGGAATTCTTATTTTTCCGAAAATGGGGAAGCTAATAGGTTATGTAAAACAAGCTTTACTAAAGGGAAAGTATTCGAGCGCCCCATTAAAAAAGAGTTTAGTTAAAATTTTTGGTGACAAAAAAATAAAAGATAGTAATAATCTTTTATGTATACCCTCCTTCTGTCTCACTAAAGGAGAACCTTGGGTTTTCAAATTTGACCATACAATACTTGAAAGGGATTCAGAAGCATTCTATGTTGACGTGGCATTAGCAACCTCTGCTGCTCCAACATATTTTCCAATTCATGAAATTGATAATTATTCAAGAAAACAATTCGTCGATGGTGGAATTTGGGCTAATAATCCAACACTTGTTGGTTTGATAGAAGCATTAACATATTTTGTTGGCGTTGGAAAAGATTACAATGAAATTGAAATTCTTTCAATAAGTAGTTTAACCAAGACTAATGGACAACCTATTGGAACACGAAAAGAAAAATCATTTTGGCATTGGAAAAATGATTTATTTGAAACTTTCATTTCAGGTCAAAGTTTTTTTACAAACTATTTCATGGAAAAATTCAGTTCAAATTTTACTGTGCCGATAAATTATGTCAGAGTACCATCAGTAAAAATTGATTCAAAACAGGAACAATTAATCCAGATGGATAAGGCATCAAAAGATTCAATAGATCAAATAATAAGTATGGGAATTGATCAGGCTATGCTTTATTCTAAAATGCCGCAGATAGAAGCCTTTTTTAAAACAACGAAATCATATAATACAAAATAACTATGGCAAACAGTCACAATTTATTTCAAGCCTATAATAAGGCTATAAAGCTTTCAGATACTGATAGAGAAAAATTAAAACAAGCTCGAAATTCTCTTCGAGAAAGAATGAAATCAGCCTTTTTAAAACTTCCGGAAGACCAACGGAAAACTCATTCAATTGTATTCCAAAGCCAAGGTTCTTTTGTAATGGATACTATAATTAAACCAGAAATAAATGACTTTGATTTGGATGATGGGGTTTACTTTCAAGGCAATTTGAGAGAAGAAAACCGTTCAAACACTCAAATATTTCATGATATTATAATAAAAGCTATTGATAAGAATGTCGAGATAGAAGATATTATAGATAAATCAACATGCGTTAGGGTAAAATACTATCGTAAATATAAAGACCGAGATTTAGGTTTTCATATTGATATCCCTATTTATTATGCGGAAAACATGGAAACACCGGAACTTGCTCATACTGAGGAGGGGTGGATCGAAAGTAGTCCTGTAGAATTCATAGCATGGTTTGAAGACAAAGCAAAATCAAGTTTCCAAAAAGCTTTTTTACTAGAAGCCTTAAAATATGCGGAACCTTATGAAAAATGGTTATCAGATATTAGGAAAGAAGATTGCCAACTCCGAAAGATCGTTAGATATTTAAAAGCTTGGTCAGATTTAAAAAGTGCTGACATGCCCTGTGGAATTATTATGTCAATTCTAGCCGCTAATAATTATGTCTTAAACGATAGAGATGATTTATGCTTACGTGACACATTGGTAAACATCAACAGAGATTTGGAGATTAATAATTTCACATGTTATAGGCCAACACCAAAAAGAGGTGAAAATCTTTTTGAGAAGAGCACACAAAGTGAAAAACAGTTTTTTAAAAAAGCATTAGAAGCCTTTATTAATTCTGCCAACCTTGCAATTGAAAACCCTAATCCTAAAGAAGCTTGTTTGAAATGGCAACGACATTTAGGTGACAGATTCCCTTGCCATCTGGTTAAAGATGAAATAGAAGGATCAAAAGCATACGTTGCCCCCGCAGTTAAAAATGAAAATTCAAGAAGTGCATATTAATGATAGATGCGGAAAGTTCTATAAGGAAAGCATTTGATGAATTCTCCAAAATTG
The DNA here is from genome assembly GCA_025361565.1 of Bacteroidota bacterium. Taxonomy (GTDB): domain Bacteria; phylum Bacteroidota; class Bacteroidia; order Bacteroidales; family NBLH01; genus NBLH01. Next base: position 11,050 of record JANYKN010000075.1, read on the forward strand.
AAAACGTCCGAATTTTAGAGATAAAGGAAAAACGAGATCTCAATTTCCAAATCAATTCGATAATTTGGGAAGTAAAATCAGAGATCTTATTCTCGAATCAATGTCTCAACTTGATCTTTCATATATCTTTTGAAAACCACTTCCCTCTTGAGATACCCAAGATATATTTGGCCCCATCAACTTATGATGAAGTTAAATATATCCCACATGTCGATACAAATCGACTGATTTGTACATTTGATTCTGAAATAGCTACTACTAATCCTGAAGATCCTCTTGGAATAATCAAAGAATGCCTTAAGCGATCAAAGGAAATTATTCTTGCAGGTTTGTCTGGTTCAAACCATGCAGAGTTCCAGGAAGAGTTCGTTGCATATTGGGAAGGAAAATATGACAAATATGAGTCTTTCCCAAAAGAAGTTTTAACAATAATGGAAACCATTAATGAACCAGAAAAATTAAAATTAATTTGTCTTCATACCCAGCTTAGGTTTTATAATTATGTCTTACATATTGATGATGATACAGCTAAAGAATTCAAGCGATTTCTATCTGATTATAACATCAAATTTGATGAAGTAGATGTCTTCTACTTAGAGAATCAAAAATTTAAGTTCACTCCCCCATTTTCTTTAAAAAATATTAATACGCTTGATTTTTTAGTTAGTGAAGAACAATTAAAAAGTTTCAGGAATTTTATTAATAATATTTCATTCCCAAAGCTTGTTATTTCAAGCACTTTAATTAAAGGTAATGAGTTCCTTTTTGGATGGTTTCATAATCAACTAAATCCCGATGTGAAGGGATTTAGACCTGGAAAGTTTAAGCTTTTTGACGCTTTGACCAAAACTCAATCAAATCAGCTAGTCTCAAGAATTACCACTGACAGATTTACTCAATCACGGCTAATAAATAGATCGGAGGGCGAAGTTAATGATAAGTACAAACATTCGATTACAATTGGAGGGGTTGGAAGTATTGGGTCTAATCTATTCCCATTTTTGAATTCTTTCAACTCTCCTGAATTTAAATTCATTGACAAAGAAGTTTTAAAACTGGAAAATATTGGTAGACACTTTCTAGGTTTCAATTCTCTTGGAAAGTTCAAAAGTAAGGCTCTCGGTGATTATGCTAAACTTAAAAATCCACTTCAAATTATATCAACAAAAGAAGATTCAATTATTAACGTTATCAATAAAACGCCAGAATATATAAATGAGTCCGACTATCTATTTATTTCAATTGGGAAGAAAAATATTGAGGACTGGTTAGGAAATGCAATATTTGAGGGAATAATTAAGGTTCCAACTTTCTTCCTTTGGGTAGAACCTTATCTGTGTGCAGGGCATTGCATTTATATTAATCCTTTAGAACCTACATATACCAACTACTTTGAGGAAGGATATTTTAAATTTAATATCATATCTACCTCAGAATATGCCAACAATAATCCAAACTTGAGTTTAAAAGAAGGGGGGTGTCAAACTACCTATATACCTTATTCCGCTTCAAATATTATTGGGTTCCTATCATGTCTTTTTCCCCGTATTGCTTCAATTATTGAAGGGTCACAAGAAAATAGGTCAAAATCATATACTTGGGTAGGAAATACTGATAAAATTATATCATTAGGCATAGAGCTGTCTGAATTTGGAGTAAATTATAGAAGGGGTGATTTAATTGAAAACATTTTATGAAAGAAATAATTAGGAACAAAACTTCGATATTTATTTCCGATTCTGTTCTTGAGTTATTCGAAAGATATAAACAATTAGGGTTAACAGATAATGAATCTGGTGGAATTTTATTAGGTCAAATAAGAGATAAAGAAATACATATCCTTAGAGCCTCAACTCCAAATAAATTTGATAAATCTACTAGATATAGCTTTGAATGCAATAAGGACGCCGCTCTGGTTATTATTAATTTTGAATTTCAAAATAGTGGAAAGAAAACTATATATCTCGGTGAGTGGCATACCCATCCAGAAAAAGTTCCATCTCCATCGGGAATAGATAAATCAATGATTAAAGAACAATATAGAAAAAATAAGCTTAATGAACCATTCTTAATTTTAATGATCCAGGGCCTAACCGACTTATTTATTGCTTTATGGGATGGGAAGAAGCTTCATGTTAAATGATTATCTTCTCTGTGACCTCCACAATCATCAGATTTTAATAATTCACTCAACTAATTTTAATAAGTATATTTGAACAACTATCAATAATTAGATTTTAATATGTCCGAAGACCAAAAGAAACAACTTGAACAACAACTCTGGAATATAGCCAACACCCTCAGAGGAAAAATGAATGCAGATGAGTTCCGCGATTATATTCTGGGATTCATTTTCTACAAATACCTTTCTGAGAAGATGTTCAGGTACGCCGATTCAATTTTGAAACAGGACGGCATTAAATACAAAGACATTAAGGAAAATACAACTAAGGGTAAAGAATATATTGAAGCAATTAAGGAAGAGTCACTTTCAAAACTTGGATATTTTCTTAAACCATCTGAACTGTTCAGTGAGGTTGCCAAACGTGGGAACGGCGACAAACAAGGTGATAAACACTTTATTCTTGAAGACCTTCAGAAAATTCTGAACAATATCCAGTTAAGTACAATGGGCACTGAGAGCGAGGACGATTTCGACAATCTCTTTGAAGACCTCGACCTTACAAGTACCAAACTCGGCCGAACAGAATCCGCAAAAAACGAACTTATAGCTAAGGTTTTGCAGCATCTTGATAAAATAGACTTCCAACTCGACAATGCCGAACTGGATGTTCTAGGTGATGCTTACGAATACCTCATCGGACAGTTTGCAAGCGGCGCCGGCAAAAAAGCCGGTGAGTTTTATACACCCCAGGAGGTAAGCAAGGTTCTTGCTAAATTAGTTACTACCGGTAAAACCAAATTGAAATCTGTATATGATCCGACTTGTGGCTCTGGCTCTTTGTTATTAAGAGTTGCCAGAGAAGTAAAAGAGGTAAGTAATTTTTACGGACAGGAACTCAACCGGACAACATACAACCTTGCACGAATGAATATGATCCTGCACGATGTACATTATCGCAAATTCGATATCAGGCAGGAAGATACTCTTGAACATCCTCAGCACATTGACAAGAAATTTGAAGCCATTGTAGCAAATCCTCCATTCTCTGCACAATGGAGTGCAAACCCTTTGTTTATGTCAGATGATAGATTTAGCCAATACGGGAAACTTGCACCAGCGAGCAAAGCTGATTTTGCCTTTGTGCAACATATGATTTTTCATTTGGCAGAAAATGGTACTATGTCTATCGTTTTGCCACATGGTGCTCTATTTAGAAGTGGAACAGAGCAACATATCCGCAAATACCTAATCGAAGATCGCAACTATCTTGATGCTGTTATTGGTTTACCAGCCAACATTTTCTATGGTACGAATATTCCTACCTGCATACTTGTATTTAAAAAATGTAGAGAAAATCCCAACGATATTCTTTTTATTAATTCCGCCGAATATTTTGAAAGAGGAACTCAAAATATTTTACGTTCCTCCGATATTGACAAATTAATTACCACCTACAGAGGTCGTTTAGAAATTGATAAATATAGTTATTTAGCATCTCTACAAGAGATTGCCAAAAATGAGTATAATCTTAATATCCCAAGATATGTAAACACTTATGAAGAAGAAGAAAGTATAGATATTGCTACCGTTTCAAAACAAATTAAGAACTTAGAAAAGGAAATGAAAAAAACAGATGAACAGCTGAAAAATTTATGCATAGAACTTAAAATTGATACGCCCTTTTAGTTATGATTGGAATAAAAGATTTGAAATTGTTTGTAGGAGTAAAAGAAGAGTACAATATAGCTCGTCGAAAAGGAATGAAAATAGTATGTGCTCTGAATCGTGCTAATGGTTTTATAACGCATCAATCTATTGTTGGCTGGCAAGGGAGAGGTTGCAATGCTGATAATCCATATTATTTATTCAAAAGGGAAGATGATGCAATCTATTTAAATATGGTTGACACAGAGGATTCAAAATATATTAATGATGAAATGATAAATCCAGCGTTAGAATTCATCCATCATCATTTGACTAACGGAAATGAAGTTTTTGTTTATTGCAGTTTAGGAGAATCCAGAAGTCCTTCAATCGCCTTGATGTATTTACTTGAGTACAACCTTATTGAGAAAAATTCAAATACTTTCACAGTTTTTAAAAATAACTATTATCCTAATTTCTATCCAAAGAATGGAAACTTATACTACATAAAGAACCGATGGGGAATTTAATTTACAAACCGAAAATTCGTTTCCCGGAGTTTAAAGATGCCTGGGAATATACAAAGCTGAATGTATTATTAAATGAATCGAAAAAACTTAACGATGATCTAAGGTTTAGTAAAGATGATGTTTTATCTGTCTCAGGCGAATTAGGCATTGTAAATCAGATTGAACATTTAGGTAGAAGCTATGCAGGAGTATCGGTACATAAATATCACATTGTCGAACCTGGTGATATTGTTTATACTAAGAGTCCATTAAAAGCAAATCCTTATGGTATTATAAGACTCAATAAAGGTTATCCCGGAATTGTTTCTACATTATATGCAGTATACAAGATAAATGAAAAGAATGCTTATGGGCCATTTCTAGATTATTACTTTTCATTAGATGCTAATACCAATCGATATTTGCGTCCTTTAGTTAAGAAAGGTGCAAAAAACGATATGAAGATCAATAACAACTATGTATTAAACGACCAAATATATGTACCAACAATTAGTGAACAAAAACAAATTGCAGCTTTCTTTACCGTCATTGACAAGAAAATTACAGAACTAAAACAAAAAAAATTCCTTTTGGAGAATTATAAGAAAGGAATAGTTCAAAAAATCTTTTCTCAAGAAATGAGATTTAAGTCGAAGGGACGTAAAAAATATTCAAAATGGACTGAAACTACTATTGGTAAAATTTCATCCGTCTATGCTGGAGCAACCCCAAGTACTTTAAGAGCTGATTATTGGAATGGAGATATACGATGGATGAATTCTGGTGAATTAAATCTAAAAAGAGTATACGAAGTAGAAAATAGAATTTCAGAATTAGGCTGGAAAAGCTCAAGTACTAAACTATTACCAAAACATTGTATTTTAATTGGTCTTGCAGGTCAGGGTAAGACAAGAGGAACTGTTGCCATGAATTATGTAGAACTTTGCACTAATCAATCAATAGCAGCTATCCTCCCAAATATAGAAATGTTTGATACTGCCTTCTTATACCATAATTTAGATAATAGATATAATGAACTAAGGAGTTTATCGAAAGGTGATGGAGGTCGAGGTGGGTTAAACTTGCAAATTATTAAGGCTTTAGAGATTAAGCTCCCTTGTATCGAAGAACAAAAAATGATTTCTAGATTTTTAGATTTAATAGATGACAAAATAATTCATGTCCATTCTGAAATTGAATATTCTGAACAATATAAGAAAGGTCTCTTGCAAAAAATGTTTTGTTAATCATGGGCAAACAACCCGAACAAATATTAGAAGATAATCTGGTACTTCAGTTGCAAAAACTTGGTTATGGTTTTGTTTCAATAGTTGACGAGAACGATCTACTTGCCAACCTTAAGGTACAATTAGAGAAGCACAATAATACAACCTTCACTCCTAAAGAATTTGAAAAGGTTCTGAATATCCTAAGCAAAGGATCGGTCTTCGAGAAAGCAAAAACACTGAGAGAAAAACAACATATCGTAAGAGACAATGGCGAGAGTTTGTATTATGAGTTTCTCGAAGTTGAGGATTGGTGCCGGAACCAGTTTCAGGTTACACACCAGATAAACAATGAAGGAACTTATAAGAACCGTTACGATGTTACAATACTAATAAACGGATTACCTCTGGTTCAGATTGAGCTAAAACGCCGGGGTCTTGAACTTAAGGAAGCCTTTAATCAGATCAACCGTTATCAGCGGCATTCTTTTGGAGCTTCAATCGGACTGTTTCAATATATTCAGATCTTTATTATAAGTAACGGAGTAAACACTAAGTATTACGCTAACAATAGATATCAGTCATTTAAGCAGACTTTCTACTGGAGTGATGAACAGAATAAGACCATCACTCAATTGGAACAATTCACGTTTTGTTTTCTCGATACTTGCCATATATCAAAAATGATCTGCAAGTATATAGTTCTGAGCGAAGCATATAAAATCTTAATGGTTTTGCGTCCTTATCAGTACTATGCTGTTGAAGCTCTTATTGAAAGAGTCAAAAACACTAACAAGAACGGATATATCTGGCATACCACCGGTTCAGGGAAAACCTTAACATCGTTTAAGGCAAGCCAGATACTCATGAACTTGCTTCAGGTTAAAAAAATAGTTTTTGTAGTTGACCGGAAAGACCTCGATTACCAGACCACCAAAGAATTTAACAGTTTCAGCAAAGGAAGTATTGACGGTACAGATAATACTAACGCCCTAGTAAAACAGTTCTCCAACGAAACAAAATTAATTGTCACCACCATTCAGAAACTGAACAGCGCCATCAGTAAAAAGCAGTATCTGACAAGAATGGAAAGATTGCAGAATGAGCATATTGTATTCATTTTTGATGAGTGCCACCGTTCACAGTTTGGAGATACTCATGGCCGGATTAAATCATTCTTTAAAAAAATTCAGTTGTTTGGCTTTACCGGAACACCCATCTTTGTTGAGAATTCTGTTAAGAATGAACTTGGCAAGCGTACGACAAAAGAACTGTTTGGTGATTGTCTGCATAAATATGTGATTACAGATGCAATAAGGGATGAAAATGTATTAAAGTTTTCTGTTGAATATGTAGGAAGATATAAACAAAAAGATGAGAGTAAAACCAATATAGATATTGAGGTAGAAGACATAGATACAAAAGAGTTGATGGAATCGCCTCAAAGATTGAGTAAAATATCAGATTACATTCTCGCCCATCACAATCGCAAAACCTACAGTCGGGAATTTACTGCAATGTTCTGTGTAAGCAGTATTGATACTTTAATCAAGTATTATGATTTGTTTCAAAGTAAGAAAGAAGCAGGTATTCACAATTTAAAGATTGCAACTATTTTCAGCTATACTACAAATGAAGATGATAAAGAGGCAAATGGCTTTATCCCCGAAGAGTTATCGGTTGCAGAAGATCCAAGGGTTTTATACGGACTTCAGGCCCATAGCAGGGAGAAGTTGGATGAATATATTTGTCATTACAACAAAATGTTTGAAACCAACTTTTCTACAAAAGACAGCGAATCATTTTACAACTACTATAATGATATTTCAAAAAAGGTTAAGGAGCGCAAAATTGATATCTTATTAGTTGTAAATATGTACCTGACTGGTTTCGACAGCCCAACATTAAACACGCTTTATGTAGACAAAAACCTCAAATATCATGGCCTTATTCAAGCCTATTCCAGAACAAACAGAATTTTGAATGAGCAGAAATCACAAGGGAATATAGTTGTTTTCCGAAATCTGAAAAAAGCTACTGATGATGCAATTATATTGTTCAGCAATAAAGATGCGAAAGACATCATCATTATGGAACCTTATGAAGATTATGTAAGGAAGTTTAGTCAGGCATTTATTGAACTTTTGAAGATTACTCCAACAGTTAATGGTGTAAACGATCTGAAAAGTGAAACGGAAGAATTGCAATTCATCAAAGCATTCAGGGAATTAATGCGGTTGAAAAACGTGTTAAGCACCTTTGCCGATTTCAGTTTCGATCATCTGGCAATGAATGAACAGCTATTTGAAGACTTTAAAAGCAAATACCTGGACCTTTATGATAAAGTTAAATCCAATCATCAGAAAGAGAAGGTTTCAATACTTGAAGATGTTGATTTTGAATTGGAGCTTATTCATCGTGATGAAATAAACGTAGCTTACATTCTGAAATTACTTGCCAATTTTAAAGGTAAAGACCAAGCTAAGAAACATAAAGAGATTATTGATTTACTTACCGGCGAAGCACAGCTAAGAAGCAAGCGTGAACTGATTGAGAAATTCATAGCTGAGAACCTGCCTCATATTGTTGACAATGATGATATTCCGGAAGCATTTGAGAAATTTTGGAATGAAGAACAAATCATTGCGTTTAAAAAGATATGTGAAGAAGAAAGCCTATCAACTGACAAAGTAGAGAAAATAATTGAGAGCTTTTTGTTTGCTGAACGTGAACCATTACGTGATGAAGTACTTGCATTGATTGAGGGTAATCAGCCAACCATTTTAGAACGTAAAAAAGTTGGAGACAGGATTTTAAACAAAATCCTACAATTTGTTGAAACTTTTATTAGTGGTATGGGAAGTTAGATTGCATCAGATATAAATTAATTATACCAATATGGCAAAATCTTATTTTTATAGTGTTGAGTTATACCATTCTGAGAACCGAGAAGAAAAAACTCTTGAAAAAAGTTTCAAAAACCATAACTATCAAATCTCTAGGAAAGAAGCATTCTTATATGCTAAAGAACTTTTTACTATTTATGAAGATGAATTTATAAGAAAAGAATCCTTAATACCAATTAAACTGACGATTAATTTTATTGTCAGCAACCGTGAAAGTGAAATGGAATCTGGTGTGATTGGGGTTTATGATCATATCAAAAAAATCCCTCTTTATAATTTAACATTTGGGAAACTTGAAGAACTTGGAAATCATATCACAAGTGAAATGGAATTCTTAAAATTGCTAACAGATTCGGCTAAAACAGAGGAGATTTTCGAATTTGCAAGAAATGTTGCCACTATTACTGGCGAGATTGAAGTCATTTCATCTATGAGAGAAAGCGTTGCGCAAACAGATCCAAGAATACATGCTGCCGCTAAATCAAACTTTCAAATAATTACTTGCAGTAGGTGTGACAAAAAGATGGAGGTTGAAAATCAAATAGCAAACTTGTTTTTAGACAAACGTTATAAATCACAAAAGGTTTTAATGAGCTGTATATCTTGTATACAAATCTATTATAGCGATCCAAAATATACCTTTTATTTAGAGGAAATTTTTGATAAAGATGGTAAGTCTGTACGAAAAGGCAAGCGAGATTTAGATTTCAAGTATTAGTAAGAACCCTCATATTTTAAAAAATATTACCATTACTCTAAGTCATAAATTAATTGTTAAAACTCTGAAAGAAACCAAGTTATTGACCATGAATGTAAAAATAGTGCAAAATGATATTATTACAACTTAGAATTATCTTCAGAAATTTTAAGAATACTCAATTATACTCAGCGATTACAATTCTTGGGCTGACTGTTGGTATGGCAGCTACAATATTACTTTTTACCTATGTCCAGTATGAATTAAGTTACGACCATTTTCACGAGAAATCGGAACGTATTTATAGGATAAATTCAATTCTAACACAGGAGACTAATGAGATAGTTCCAATATGTATAGGTCTAAAAGACAGTATTCTCCAAAAACAGGTTCCTGAAATTGAAGAGTTATTACAAATTTTAGAATCAAACTCTTTTAATAAGGTAGAATTTACTCATGATAATACAAAGTTTAAAAATATTAGTTTGATTTATTCCGATCCAAATATTCATAAAGTTTTTACAATCAAGTATCTAAGAGGAAACCCTGACAAGGCACTTGAAAATCCTAACTCTGTTGTCATTACCAGGAGTCTGTCAGAGAGAATATTCGGATCCATAGATATTATTGGAAAGATAGTCCTAGAAAAATATTCAAAAGATCCCTTTACAGTCACTGGAGTAATAGAAGATTATCCAGCAACCTCTCATTTGAAGATAGATGCAATAAGTCCATTAAAGTCAATCTCTTACATTTACAACTCAGGATGTGAATTAAATACTTATGTTCTTTTCCATAAAAACATCAATCTGGAAGAAGGGATAAACAAAACCATGATTTCATATAATAAGCTTCTTTCTCAACATTTTAACAACTACTTTAAGAAAACAGGATGCATTCTTCAGAAGCTGACTGATATTCATTTGAAGTCCGGTTTTCAGTCAAGGGGCGGGATAGATGCTGAATATAAGAAAGTATTTATTTATCTGTCACTCGCACTTGTAGTATTGCTTATTGCTATTATTAATTTCATAAACCTATTAACTGCCCAAAATGAAGGTAAACTAAAAGATATTGGTATCCAGAAGGCTCTGGGAGGTTCAAGGATACAAATTATTACATCATTTTTAGTGAAGTCATTTATCTTTTCATTCGTGTCATTGATTTTTGCTGCTTTTCTGGTCGATACGCTAATCCCCGAACTTGGACTGATTTTAAACCAGGACCTTGTAGGCACTTACCATGATAATTTTACACTGTTTGTTTTTCTTCCGTTGCTCGCAGTAATTGTAGCATTAATTTCAGGCATATATCCTGCACTTTTTATCTCAAGATTTTCTCCTGCCAATCTGATTAAAAAGAATTTGTCAGTTACAAGGAGTAGCTGGTTTACCAAGATACTTGTTGTAATTCAATTCTCCATAATGATATTCCTTATGGTAAGCATTATGGTAATGAAAAAGCAAATCATTTTTATGAAAAATGCCGATTTAGGTATTAATACTAAAGGCGTTATCACAATAACAGACTTAAATTACAATATAGGAAAATCTTATTCAGCAATTAAAAATGCAATGAAGAGTATTCCTGATATTAAATCCATTGGCGCATCAAGTCATCTCTTTGGGGGTACTCCAAGTGGTCAACGTATTGAAATTATTGGAAACGATAATAAGAAAGAATATTCGATAAAGCAGTACAGGATTTTGCCTGGATTCTTCGAGACGCTTGGTTTTAAGTTTATTTCAGGCCGACCCTTCGATGAGAACATCAAAACTGATGAGACAGCTGTAGTGCTGAATGAAACAGCTGTTAGATCATTTGGTCTGACAGATCCTTTTAACTACCGTATTTTGAAGAACGATACGATGCATGTAATTGGCATTGTAAAGGATTTCCATTTCTCGTCATTTGAAGAGAGCATAGAGCCTATGATGTTCACATATGATAATCGTTCGGCATATATAGAGTTAAAACTTTCAGGCAATGACATCCATACTGTTTTACCGAAAGTTGAAAAAATAATTAAAGATTTTGATCCGGCGTATCAGATGGATTACGTTGTACTTGAAGATTTTTGTCGTAACAAATATGGTTCACATGAGCAGATGGAAACTTTATCAACTTATGCCGGCATTATTTCGTTGTTACTTGCAATACTAGGTTTGTATGCTTTAACTGCGATCATGGTACAAAAACGCACTAAAGAAATCGCACTTAGAAAGATAAATGGGGCAACCAGAATACAGGTCGTGAATTTACTGGTTTCAGCATATTTACCACAGGTAATTATTGCCTTTATAATTGCCGCACCTATCGGTTGGTTTGTCATGCATGGTTGGTTAAAGAATTTTGCTTATAAAACTGAATTAAGTTGGTGGATATTTGTCCTGACAGGTATTATTGGGTTAACTATTGCACTATTAACAGTCAGTTGGCAAAGTTGGAAAGCAGCTACTAGTGACCCAGTGGAATATTTGCGATTTGAATAAAAGAAAATAGGATAATAAAAATATTGATCATTTTTTCAATATCCATTTGATCTCTCGCTTCTGCTGTCAGGCACATTTGCAGATCATTTACAGCTAACCAATAAAACAGAATTTGCAAACGAGCCTGCCAGCCCGTCCCTGCCACTCGACGAGACGCGCGGCTAAAGTAGAACCTTTGATTCAACGAGACAAACACAAAATTTGCCCAGCAGCTAACTCACTGTTACGGTTAATAAGCTTTCTATAGCATGTCAATTTCAATTAACATCCACAAAACGCTTATTAACTGTAACAGCCCAAATACATCCCAAATTTCTAAGTTCTCATAAAATGCTTTTTCACCATTTACAAAATTCGTTTAGAATGGTAAATTCGTTTCTTTTACCAGGACTTTAAACTTATTCTTTAACAAGACAATTTCATCTGCCACCGAGACAATTTTAACATTTGCCCTGACAGCTAATAAAGAGGACTTCATGTGGCATGCAATGCCGGGTATGAAGTCTCACGTGTGCGCCTTGAATGGTGAATATAGACAAATTCATAGAATTGCAAAGATTCTACTGAAAGTCCATAGGGTGTAAGTCCCTTATACGCAGGGGTTATGCCTTGAAGTATTAGCAAGTGGCAAGGTGGTTTGGGGCGAC
>JANYKN010000081.1 GCA_025361565.1 Bacteroidota bacterium
GTTTGCACTCAGGCAAGAACTGGAAAGCTATGAGGTGTTACAGGAAAAAATAGCCCAGTGCAATGTTGAAATAGAAAAAAAGCTGGATGAAATCATCGAAAGCGATGAAAATAAAAAGCAACACCTCATTGACAGCAAACCTCATAAACGGGTAAACAAAAACACCCCCAAAAATATCGATCTCAACCTGAAATCTTATCAAATGTTTGAAGGTAATGATTTACTGGCCATTGAAGGAGTGAGTTATTCAACAGTTTTGTCCTTAATGAGTGAAATAGGAATCGAAGGAATTCGGAAATTTCCAACAGGCAAACATTTTACCAGTTGGCTTCGATTAGCACCTAATAACAAAATAAGTGGGGGCAAAATTTTATCAAGCAAAGTCCCCAAAGGGAGCAACCGGTTAAAGATAGCATTGCGCAATGCTGCAAATGCCATCGGCTTATTGAAGGAATCCACCCCATTACGGGATTTTTTTCACCGGATAAATTTTCGTAAGGGGCGCACATCAGCCATAAGTGCAACAGCTCGAAAACTCGCGGTAATTATCTGGAATATGGTAGTAAAAAATATACCTTACCACAATCCTGAAGAATATTTATTTCTTGACCAAAAAAGAAAATTGGGAATGGTAAAAAGAATACAAAAACAAATTGATAAATTTGGAATATCAAAAGACGATGTTGTGTTTTCTTAATCGCTGATTTTCAGCGATTAAGATTTTACGTTAGTTAGGATTGCTAATGTGACATCTACAAGGGAAATATCTGACAAGGTAGCCTTAAGCTCCGAAATGCCACCATTTTCATCAATTTCAGTCTGGATTGAGCTTAGTGTTACGGTTTGCGAATAAACCGTACTTGCAATCATTGAAAAAAGTATTGCAATAAGCAGTTTCGATGAGAAATCAGTTTTCTTTGTCATATTGAATTATTTAATTGAAGGTTTTCTGATGGTTGCGACTGACTATTTTAATTTTATCCTTAAACTTTCTTTTTTAATATGGGTTTTTTCTTTGTATTTACGATGTAATATTTTAGTTCAAATGTATTTCCATTTCATTCCTTAAATCAGCGTACAACTACCGTAAATCACTTAATATCAATTTATAGGTATTATTACCTATTTCTGAGCACTTTAAGGATTGATGATAATTGATCAACAGAAATTTCAAGTAAAATCCGGAACAAAGTAATGTGTCTTTCATTATTCATTATTTCTAAAAAACCATCAAAAAAAATGCTTCAAAAACTTAGAAGTTCCTGAAGCATTGATCCTTATTGTGTGTTTTGCAAAATCGGTAACAACTTCTTATGAATAGATCATAAAACCGAGCCTTTTATCTTATTCAAATCATTTATAATATCCGTGGAACAGGTCATCACTAATCGAAGCGTTATGATGTGTCTTTTGATCTCCCCAGCCCTATTTCTGACATACCGTTTTTCAATTTATTCAATTTAAACATACGGGCGATCATATCTAAACCAATATTATGGGCAAATTCAATTATTTGAAGTCACAAGCTTTTCATTGATTATTTCACCTACCATGTCTCTTTTTACATCTATAACATGTTCCCATGCTTGCCCATTAAAAAAGAGATAATCATTTTCATCCGTATCAAAAACTATAAATCCACATTTGGGTGGATTGTTGAATAATTTATTCCAGTTTTCGGTGCGATCTTTACTTGTCATTTTTTGCATGATCACTGCATCTTTCTTTGAATAAGTTCCGTTGTCATTGTTCACAACATACGCATTTGTCATATTATTGTCCATTTCAATATCCTGACTTAGCATTTTGGATGATATCAGGAATGATGCGACCAAAACTATAATTAGCGTTTTCATGATATGATGTATTTAAAAGTTTATCTGAAACAAAGGTCGTGAAATTGCGACTGTGGTTATAGAGTATATTTACTTATGATTATTTGGGGCGATGAATTAGGTAAATTTGCCTATAAAAAGAGGAGTGGATGAGTCTACCACTTCGAGGGTCGAAAGGACCGCACTTCGACTGGCTCAGTGACCGCTCGAAGGGTAGTGAAAGCGAAACCCTCCAAGCGGTTGAAAACCCTTGTAGTGGTTGAGTTACTTTGATGTAAAATTGTTTTTACGCTGATTTTGTTGAATAGAATAAAAATTATCTACGTTAATTTGCACTTTGAGGGACGAAAGTATCTGCCTCGAAGCAATTACCACTTCGAAGTCGAAAAGACCGCACTTCGACTGGCTCAGTGACCGCTCGAAGGGTAATGAAAGCGAGACCCTCCATGCGGTTGAAAACCCTTGTAGTGGTTGAGTTAAAGATAAATCGTATTACAATATTAAAAGAACCTCTTCGAGGGTCGGAAATGACCACTCGAAGGGTTCTGAGTTTAAAAAGCATGCCCTTTAAACAAAAATGCAGGCTGTTAACCTGCATGATAAATTGTTATTTGGGTGTTTCAATTGTTACTTCACAAGGTCTAATAATATTCATCTTTGTTCAGAGTTGCTAGATTAGGCCTATTATTACCAAACTTATTATTGTTTTCGATGTAAATAGAAACTAAAAGTACTCCCTTTCCCAAATTCACTTTCTACTTCTACATATCCGTTTAATTTTTTCATTATTCTATCTACAATTGGCAGTCCTAAACCTAGCCCGTCAATCCTTTTTACTTTTACTTCTTCGGTTGATTTAAATATGTTTTCCAAATCTTCAGGTAAAATGCCTTCACCATTATCTTTAACCCAATATTTTATATAATTATTTTCCGCTTCTTCGCACCCAACTTCAATTAACGGGGGCTTTCCTCCATATTTCAATGCATTGCTGAAATAATTATACCAAACTTCTTCAATCCATTGTGCATATCCAATTGCTGGAATTAAATGATCGGGAATTTTAATAATGGCACTTTTTTCTATAATAATGGAATCAAACCTCTTAATTGCCTCTCTAACGTTTTCATCCATATTAATAGTTGAATATTCCACTTCATCTTTTTTCAAGGTGGCTAAAAGAAGCAATTCATGAATGATTTTGTTCATTTTATTAGCACTTTGATCAATTATGTCAAGAAACTGCACCTTCTTTTCATCTGTTAAATCCGGCTTGTAAATTAATAAATTACTATATCCAATTACCATACTTAATATTGAAGTTAAATCGTGAGCAACTGTATGTGCAAAAGAATCAAGTTCCTTAATTAAATCTTGTAATTCATTTTCAGCTTTTTTTCGTGTGCTAATGTCTGTTATAAAAGCAATGCCAAATTGACCTAACTCCGAATTCAGATAACTTAAGCTAACTTCTACTGGTATTTCAGATTTGTCTTTTTTGACAAAAATAAGCTCAAGTCCCATACCCATTGGTCTGATTTTGGGTTGCCTAAAATATTCTGCAAGATGTTTTTGATGAATTTCATGAGAACGGGCAGGGATAAACAAATTTAAGTGTTTTCCAATTACTTCATCTTTTGAATAATCAAACATTTCACTTATTCTGCTATTCATATGTATAATAATGCCATCAACATTAATTAATATAACTCCTGCAGGTAAAGATTCAATAAAAGTCCTAAGTGTAATATCATTTTGAAAGAAACCCGAATAGTGGGCAATTTGTTTTTCGAAATTCATTTTTTCAGGTACTTGATCTGATTCCCTGTAAATACTTTTCATTTTTGAAAATGATTTAGTGAATTAATCGATAATTGTA
Organism: Bacteroidota bacterium; assembly: GCA_025361565.1. Classification (GTDB taxonomy): domain Bacteria; phylum Bacteroidota; class Bacteroidia; order Bacteroidales; family NBLH01; genus NBLH01. Next base: position 3,715 of record JANYKN010000081.1, read on the forward strand.
CCAAATATAAGCTAAGATTAATAATTTATTAGTTTATCCTTGATATTGTTCATCAAATTTCAATATATCTCAGAAAAACTTTAGCCCCTTTGCAGAAATGTTTTTATAATTATAAATCTTTAAACTATTTGTTAAATGCCTAATCCATTTATTCTTTATTTTATTTTATTTTGATTTTTGTTGTTTTCATTATTTGGAAACAATTTATAAAAAAGCCAAATTATGACCTTTATACACCAAATTTATGCTTAATTCTACTTTACTAACTTATATATTGTTAATATTGAACTCAATGGTGTTTATAAAATATAACCCCGGAGAAACGCAAAGAAAAAATACGCAAAGAGCCGCAAAGAAGGAAAACGTTAATTTGCCTCTGCGGTTCTTTGCGTATTCTTTGCGCCACTCTGCGTTAAAAAAACTTCATTCATTTGTTCATATATAGTTGTTTGTCAAATATTTTCAACTTAGTAAAGTAGAATTAAGAATTTTAATAGTAGCTATTTTATAGTCATATGATTAAAATATGTAATGTTTATGAACTAAGTAGCTTAAAATGTTTTTATTATGACCGGTGAAAAAAAAACAATGCGAGTCTTAAAACCCGCATTGCAATTTGTTGTACAATTACTGATATTAACTAGCGGTTTCAATAGGCGGTTCTATGCTCACATCCTTTCCCGAACTTCGGCGGGTGGTGCGGGCTTTAATCTGTGTTTTGTAATAGCTGACCAGGCTGTTTATTTCATTGGCAGGGGTTAAGTAATCCAGATCATCGTTTTCTCTGCTGCAATGTTCAAATCCATCAAAAAACTCTGTCAACACTTTATCAATTTTGTTGCGGATTTCGCGACTGTCTATCGTTTCAACCGAGGCATCATCTTGGGTCCGTTTCATAAAATGGCCTGCAAATGCTTTGTTTATCACACCAAGATGATCGAATAATATTTTTGTACTAAGAGATTCAACGGCAGCCTTTACATCGGCTTTGGCATTGTAATCTGCCAACATATTGTCTATCCTCATTGTTTCGGAATTATATGGTGCATCTGCAATATCGCGACCATGTATGTCAAAAAAACGGTTAATAACCAGTACATGCGGCGCTATTTCGGGTATGGTTAGTTTTGCCATAACCCTTGCATGCCCTACTATGGCATTGATTAGGGTGTCGCGTTCATGGTCCAGGTCATTCAACAGCTTGCTGAGTACATTACTCTGATCCTGTGCCTTAATCTTTGCCAGTTCCGGTAAATATGCCGTAACTCTTTCAAATGATTTTAAAAGTTTCAAAACATCCGGGTTGTACTTTCCGATAATCTCAATTATCTGGTTCAATAACATGGTGTATTCGCTGTTCCATAGCGATTTAAAGGTCATTCTGGTGATTTTTACTGACATAACTTATTACATTTTAAGGTTTAATACTAAATGACTATCCATACAAAGGTGTAATATTATATTGAATAATACTATGCTATTGAATATATTATTAATCAATGCCTTTATAATTTAACGTTAAATTTTTGAAAAGCTAAAATCCTTTTAAAGTTTTCTTCTTAAAATGTAACATTTATTGCTTTTTAGTAAATTGGAATATGATAAAATATAAATTTATGATGTAATTCCATATAGGGGCTGGTACAAATCAACTATTGAATAAGTTGTTTCCATTTAGTCGTAAAATTAAACCGTTATTTTTTGATTGATTCCTTACTGGTATTTTAACAAACTGGTTTTCTTCCAATGATAATTCCATATATGGAATTAACGAAAATTTTCCGTTTGTGTCATTCCCATGTAGGAATTAGATAAAACTATATCAGGGCAACCAATTCCCTTATAGGAATTCCATGAAACTACTTTAGGGCGACCAATTCCCTTATGGGAATTGCACCAAATAACTTTTGGGCAACTCAATCCCTTGTGGGAATTGCTTGAAATGATTTAGGTACATATAATTCCCACAAAGGAATTGGTTAAAATAATTCTGTGTATTCATGGAAAAGCTGGCTTGTTTTGTAATTAATTCTGATTCTAAATAATGATAAATATTGAATATTTAAATAATAAGATTTTTGAACTCATATTTTTTTTGTTAAATTTACAAATACACAAAGCGCTTGGACTGATTCGATAAATCCTTATTATATTCATTCTTTAACACAGAGAGAACCTAGAATAATTAATCTTGAATGCACCTGCACCAACCTGTAATTAAAAACTACAGACTCTTGCAAGTATGATTGTTATTAATACCAATCGAAATTTTAGGGGGATAGAAAAATCTAATCCAATTAAAAATAAGTAGTTTTTTTTTGAATTGTATTTATTAATAAAGTGTGATTTGAAATAATTTTCAAATTCTACTTTGCAAATAATCTGAAACAGAATTATAATAAATGCTTCTATAATCTTTTCTATTTATTAGCAAAAAGCATCATGTTAAACAAGTCGGTTAATAGAATTTTACTGGAAATGTTGCAACGCATTTCTATTGCAATATTGGCGGTGCTTATTGCCAGCTTATTAAGGAAATTTTTATTGGGTTCACTCGAATACAAGGTAGTTTGGATAAGCTTTTATCCGGCAGTAATGGCCGCCGCGCTTTTTGGAGGATTTTTTACCTGATTATTGTTCACTATTCTAAGCTGTTTTGCAGAAGTTTTGCACATAATAAATCAAATATTATAAAATGACTAACAAAGGTAATATTCTTGTGGTTGATGATAAGCCGGAATTCCTGGTGCTTATTAGAGAAATGCTTTTCAACGAAAATTACTCTGTTTTCTCTGCCGACAGTGGAGAACTTGCATTGGTTTCGATAGAAAATGCAATTCCCGAACTCATACTTCTGGATGTGCAAATGCCCGGAATTGATGGCTATGAAGTTTGCCGTAGGATTAAAGCAAATAAAAACTTAAAACATATCCCAATTATTTTTCTAACCACACTATCTGATCCATCCGAAAAAATCAAGGGTCTTAAATTAGGTGCAGTTGACTATATCCCAAAACCAATTGAGAAAGAAGAGTTGTTAATCAAAATTGAAACACATATCAATCTTTACAAGGCTATTAAATTTTTAAAAGAAATTATAATCAACAAAGAGCAAGAATATTCAATGCTAAACCTCGATTATGCTTCAATAAATGAAGAGTATCTTTCTACTAATGAAGAACTGCGTAATATCAACATCCATTTAGATAAGTTAAATAAAGAAATTGTTTCATCCAAAGAAAAAGCAGAGCAAAGCGAAAATCGGCTACGATCTACCCTCGATAATCTGCTTGAAGGCTGCCAAATCATTGATTTTAATTGGCGTTATCTATACATTAATAAAACAGCCGAAAAACACAACCAGCGCCCAAATGAAGAATTAATTGGAAATGTTTATACGGAAATGTGGCCAGGCATAGAAACACTTGAAGTCTATAGGATTATAAAACATTGCTTGGAAGAACGTATTCCTGCACATATTGAAAATGTATTTGTTTTTCCGGATAATTCTGTTGGATGGTTTGATTTAAGCATTCAACCTGTTCCCGAGGGAGTTTTCATCCTTTCTATTGATATTACCGAACGAAAAAAAAATGAGGCATTGCTTCACTTAAATGAGCAAAAATTCAGAAATGTATTTGAATCTTCAATTGCTGGCAAAGCGATTACTGAGTTAAACGGAGAATTCAGGACAAACAAGGCATTTTGCGATATGGTTGGTTATACTTATGGAGAATTATCCAAACTTAAGTGGACGGAAATTACGCATCCAGATGACATTGCAAGGGATAAAAAAATAGTGGAATCAATTATATCCGGCAACCTTTTTTCTATGAGATGGGAAAAAAGGTATATACACAAAGATGGCCATACGGTTTGGGTTGATATAGGTTCATTTCTGGAACGTGATGCTGATAAAAAGCCTTTATATTTTATTTCAACCATGTTTGATATTACCGAACGCAAGCAATTAGAAGTCAACTTAAAAAGGAAAAACGAAGAATACGAATCAATAAACGAAGAACTACGACAAATCAATGAAGAACTTCTTGAAGCAAAGGAAATAATTGAAGTTAGCGAACAACGCTTTTCCTCTATCTTTCATCTGGGACCGGTTGCCAAAGTTTTAACCAGAAGTTCAGACTCTATCATTCTGGATTTCAATTCTGCTTCCGAGAAATTATTCGGTTACAAACGTGAAGATGTTATTGAAAAACATGCAATCAGTTTCGATTTTTGGGTGGACCTAAATGAACGTCAGCGGGTAATTGAACTATACCTAAACCAGGGTTTTCTGCATGGAGAAGTATTTCAGTTTAAATCAACTATCGGCAAAACGGGTTGGGCAAGTATCTATACGAAAATGTTTGAAATAAATGGTGAAAACTATTTATTGAATGAATTTGTTGATATAACAGATCAACATTTAAGTGAGGAAAAAATCCGTAAAAGTGAAGAAAAATATAAATTGCTGGCAGAGAATATCGATGATGTAGTTTGGTTGTTGGATATTAATAAAAACAAATTCGTTTATGTAAGTCCATCAGTATTCAAACTAAGGGGTTATACTGCCGAAGAAGTATTGAGCATGCCAGTAGAAAGTTCATTGACTCCAGAGAGCAATGCAATAGTTAAGGAAAGATTAATGGAAACATTGAAATCTATTCAAAATGGCGAACCCTATCTTCCAAAGTCCGTTGAATTGCTGCAACCCTGCAAGGATGGTTCCAATGTCTGGACTGAAGTGGTATCCAACCTGATATTTGACGATAATGGCATTCCGATTCAGGTAATTGGAGTAAGCCGAAATATTTCGGAACGCAAAAAATATGAACAAGCATTATTGCACAGCAATGCACTTCACCGCACACTTTTCGACAACAATCCAATTCCCATGTGGGTGTATGACAATGAAACCTTGAAATTCCTAAAAGTGAATGATATGGCAATCAATAAATACGGATATTCAATCCAGGAGTTTTTATCCATGACCCTTAAGGATATTAGGCCGATTGAAGAAATAGAATTATTGATCGGAAATATTCAATCACAAAATGCCATCATTCAGGGATCAGGTCCATGGAAACATAAGCTTAAAAATGGAGAAATCATTTTTGTTGATATCCACTCCCACGAAATTCTGTACAATAACAAAACGGCCAGAATAGTTGCAGCCTATGATATTACCGAAAAAGTAAAAGCCACCCGAGCCCTTGCCAAAAGTGAAGAACATTTCCGCACCTTGTTCGAACAGGCATTAGACGGTATTTTTATCGCTGATGAAAATGGAAATTACCTAGATGTAAATACCATAGGTTGCCAGATGATGGGATATACCTTGGAAGAATTTCTCAAGCTTACGCTTGTTGATATTTTGGCTGAAGATCAATTACCATTGCTACCAGCAGAAATTGAAAGATTATCAAGAGGCGGAACTTTTAAGAGCCAATGGAAATTTAAACGTAAAAATAACAGTATATTTTATGGTGAAATTGTTTCTAAACAATTACCGGATGGGCGATTGCAGGGAATTGTAAGGGATATTACCGAACGAATAAATGCACATGAGGCAATCGATAGGTTAAATGAACGGATTTCAAGTGCAACCAAAGCAGCCCAGCTTGGCATTTGGGAATGGGATATCAAAAATGACATTCTATACTGGGACAACCAAATGTATGAGCTTTATGGTGTAGATAAGGATAAATTTGCCGGAGCTTATGAAGCCTGGCTACATAGTATTCATGCGGATGACAAGCTTTTTGCCGAGGAAGAATCAAGCTTGGCAGTAAAAGGTGAAAAGGAATATGATACTGAATTTAGGGTGATTTGGCCTGATAAATCAGTGCATTACCTCAAAGCCAAAGGTGAAGTATTCAAGGACGAGGATAATAATCCAATCCGTATGTTAGGTGTTAATTTTGATATTACAAACCAAAAACAAGCAGACGAAGAAATTAAAAAACTTAACGATACTTTGGAGCAAAGAGTAGTTCAAAGAACCGTTCAGCTCGAAGAAGCAAATAAAGAGCTTGAAGCATTTTCTTATTCTGTTTCGCACGATTTAAGGGCTCCATTGAGGCATATCAGCGGATTTGCAGATCTCCTTTCAAACCGATTTAATGATACGCTCCCCGAACAAGGAAAGCATTATCTGCAAACCATAACAACTTCAGCCCATCAAATGGGTGAGCTTATCGATGATCTGCTGCAATTTTCGCGCACCGGAAGAAAAGAAATGAACCAAATTTATCTTGATATGAATGTGGTGATGCGTGAAGCCATGAATGCAGTAACGGACAATACCAACAACCGCACAATCAACTGGAATATTGACACGTTACCGAATGTCTGGTGTGATTTTGCCTTGCTCAGGATAGTTTGGGTTAATCTGTTGAGCAATGCAATCAAATATACAAAAGAGCGGGAAATTACCAACATTGAAATAGGATTTAAGGAAGAAGCTTCTGAATTCATATTTTTTGTAAGTGATAATGGGGCTGGATTTGACATGAAATATGCGAATAATCTGTTTGGTGTTTTCACGCGACTGCATACTTCCGATCAATTTGAAGGAACAGGTATTGGACTCGCCAATGTAAAAAGAATTGTTATTAAGCATGGCGGCCGCACATGGGCTGAAGCTGAGCTGAATAAAGGCGCTACGTTTTATTTTAGTTTACCTAAATTGCAGGTTGAGGTTTAAAATTTAAGAGATATCAAACGCTTTCAGCAGTTGATAAACCAAACGAGACCCTCCAAGTGGTTGAGTTGGAGACCCTCCAAGTGGTCACTGAGCGCAGTCGAAGTGCGGTTGAAAACCCTTGGAGCGGTTGAGTTGTAGAATTTAGTTTGTTTTAGTATTATAATATAACCACTTCGAGGGTCGGAAAAGACCACACTTCGACACGGCTCAGTGACCACTCGAAGGGTTAAAGGAACTAAATCTTTATGTCTAATTTCTAATTTCTAATTTCTAAATAAAATAAAAATGGTAGAACTAAAATCAATTTTACTCGCAGAAGACAACAAGAATGACATAGAATTAACTCTGGAAGCACTTTCTGAGAGCAATCTGGCCAACAGGGTAGTTGTTGTAAGGGACGGAGTTGAAGCAATGGAGTATTTACGATGCGAAGGAAAATATGCAGAGCGAAAAAAAGGAAATCCAGCTGTCGTGCTATTGGACATTAAAATGCCACGCATGGATGGCATTGAAGTCTTGCAGACAATCCGAAATGACCTGGCTTTTAAAAAATTGCCTGTTGTTATGCTCACTTCCTCGCGCGAAGAGCCTGACCTTAAAAGATGCTATGAACTTGGCGTTAACGCTTATGTAGTGAAACCTGTAAATTTCAAGGATTTTATGGACGCAATTAAACTAGTAGGGATATTCTGGGCAGTAATTAACGAATTACCTGCTAATGGAGGAATATAGTATGGATAACAAAGCTGATGGCAATATAGAATTAAACATACTTTCGCTTGAGGATTCTATTAAGGATTTTGAGCTAATAAGAGAAAACCTGACTGATGCTGGTTTTCAAATGAAGATTAATCGGGCAGATTCGGAAAAGGAATTTGTTCCTCTTATTACCTCAAATAAATATGATATCATTTTGGCTGATTTCAATCTGCCTTCTTTCGATGCTTTCAAAGCATTAAAGTTGCACAACGAAATTTGTCCGGAGACACCATTTATTTGCGTTTCAGGAACGATTGGTGAAGAAACAGCTATTGAATTGATTAGGCAAGGTGCGGTAGATTATGTTTTGAAAGATAATTTGGCACGACTTCCAATTGCTGTAAAAAGAGCATTTGGCGAAGCAAAAGAAAAGGAAATACGAAAGCTTGCAGAAAAATCATTGGCAAATCAAAATGAAATATTGTCAAAACTCAATAAGTTTTCAACCGAATTGGCTTATTTGCCATCCGAAGAAAATATTGAAGCTTTTATTGTACGCAAACTAAAAGAAATCCCAGGTGTTGAAGTTGCAACATTTTCGCAATATAACTATGAAAATCAAACATCTACTGTAAGCCAGATAGAAATGGAACCAATGCTACTCGAAAAGGTTGTTAATTTGATTGGCACTCAAATAAAAAAAATACACACTCCGGTTAGCAAAGAGATGTATCAGGAAATGATATCAGTTCGTGTTGGAATAAAATCCAATTTACACGAAATAAGTTTTGGAGCTATCCCTCGTCCGGTTGGGGCTACAATTGAAACATTGCTCAAAGTAGATCGATTTATTGGATTAGCCTATATCATTGACGATAAATTGTACGGAACTTCCATGATTGCCATGAAAAAAGGCATTCCTGATCCACCTCAGGAGTTTTTGGAAAGCTTAACATACCTTTCATCTGTATCTTTAAGGCGTATACAGGCTGAGCAAGAATTAAGGGAAAGTGAACGTAAATTCAGGAAGATATATGAAGAGGGGCCACTGGGAATGGTTTTCGTGAATTCAGAACTAAAATTCATGTCGGCAAATCCTGCTTTTTGCCAAATGATGGGCTATTCGGAACAAGAACTAAAAAATATTACATTCAGGGAAATAACTGATCCTGACAATATTGTCAGGGATGTTGAAAAAGTAAAAAAACTAATCAAAGGTGAAATATCGATATATAGAATTGACAAAAAATATATCCGAAAAGATAAAAAAGTGATTTGGGGATCACTTACTACAACAGCAAACCGTAATGATAAAGGCGAATTTCTCCATATGGTTGGTATGGTCGAAGACATTACCGAACGCAAAAACGCAGAAGAAGCCCTTTTTAAAAGCCGCGATTTATTGATAAAACTAACAGATCAGGTACCAGGCGTAGTTTATCAATACCGTTTATACCCTGATGGAAGCTCTTGTTTTCCTTTTGCAAGTATTGGAATGCAAAACATTTACGAAGTAAGCCCCCAAGAGGTGCAATTCGACGCCACACCAGTATTTGGAAGAATTCATCCAGACGACTATGATTTGGTTGCCACAGCAATTGCCGATTCAGCTAAAACGCAAAAACTATTTCATTGCGAATTTCGCGTGATACTTCCCAAACAAGGATTGCGCTGGAGATTATCTGATGCCAAACCAGAACTACTTGAGGATGGAAGCACGCTCTGGTATGGAATTATTTCGGATATAACCGATAGAAAACTGGCTGAAATAGAACTCAAAGAAAAAGAAGTACAATTTAGTAATCTTGCCAATTCCGGAAAGGCATTAATATGGACTTCAGGACCTGATAAACTGGCCAATTACTTTAATGAACCATGGCTGCAATTTACAGGACGCAAACTCGAACAAGAATTAGGCAATGGATGGACCAATGGTGTTCATCCCGACGATCTGGAAGATCGTTTGCAAACCTATACTTCCGCTTTTGACAAAAGGGAAAATTTTGATATGGAATATCGCTTAAGGCATTCCAGTGGAGAATATCGCTGGATTTTTGATATGGGTATTCCCAACTTAAACAGCGCTGGAGAATTTATAGGATATATAGGGCACGTATTTGACATTACGCTACAAAAGGAGGAAAAAAATTTATTGGAATCCCAGCATGCAATGCTTAATGCTATTATTAACAGTTCAAAAGACTTTATTATTTTTTCACTAGACAAAAATTACTGCTATACATCTTTCAACCGCAAACATGCCGAAGAAGTAAAAATGATTTGGAATATTGAAATACAAATTGGTTTATGCTTGTTTGACTGCATGGTAGGAGATGATATTAAAACCATGGCAAAACAAAGCATTGATCGGGTATTTAAAGGGGAAGCTTTCACGGAAATTCAAATTCAGCCAGGCTTTGAAATTTATTACGAATTAAACTGGAACCCTATTTGGTTAAATCAGGAAATTGTAGGTGTAACTGTATTTATCAAAGATATTACCGAAAGAAAAAAATCTGAATTAATCCTTAAAGAAAGCGAAAGAAAGCTAAGGGAAGCGCAGGAAATGGCGAACCTGGGTTTTTGGAGCTGGAACATTAATACAGGAGAAGTTGAATGGTCCGATGAAGTGTTTAAAATATTTGGATTGGATCCGAATGAATTTACCCCACAAATTGATTCAATACTCGAACTATCGCCCTGGCCGGAAGATAATCAGCGCGACCGGGAATTAATAAATCGGGCAGTGGAAGATCACTCACAAGGATCTTATGAACAAAAATTCCTTCGCCCTGATAAAAGTATCGGATATTATTACTCAACCTTTGAAGGCCGGTATGATGAAAACAACAAGCTTATTTCCATTGTTGGGACTGTACTTGATATCACCGAACGTAAGTCAAATGAAATCAAATTAAAAAATGCACTTACCGAAGCTCAACGATTCCGAGAAGCATTGGATTATGTTTCAGCTTTTATTTACATTAAAGACACCAATTTCTGTTATCAATATGCAAACAAAGCAACCCTCGAATTGTTCCATTGCCCTTCCGAGGAACTAGCTGGCAGCAAAGACAGTCGATTTTTTCCGCCCGATATTATAAAAAGGCTACACGAAGTTGATACCCGTGCTTTTAATGGAGAACAAACCAATGAAGAAATAGTGGTTAATGAACTTGATGGAACCCAGCGAATCTATCTCGATATTAAAACCCCAATTTACGAAAATGAGAACGGACGGATCATTGGTTTATTGGGCATTTCAACCGACATAACCCAAATAAAACTTGCCGAAGAAAAAGTAAAAAAAATAGGAAAACATTACCAGGCTTTAATTGAAAATGCTCCTGATGGAATTGTTTTAATCAATAAAGAAGTGAGATTTGCATTCATAAGCCCATCAGCAAAAAGAATGTTTGGATACGAAAATTCCGATATACCTGGTAGTCCCAATGAATATACACATCCTGATGACTTACCGGAAGTACTTTCTATTTTAAATGAAATCATACAAAACCCACAGTATATCCCTACCATTCAATATCGCTTTCGCAATAAAAACGGAAAATGGAAATGGATAGAAAGCACATTCACCAACCTTCTTTCCGATCCAAATGTAGATGCGATTGTAATCAATTTCAGGGATATCGACAATCGTAAAATTGCAGAGGCAAAACTTCAGGAAAGTGAAGAAAAATACAGAATGATTGCTGATAATACCGACGATTGGATCTATTGGGTAAAACCAGATGGAAATTTTCAATACATTTCTCCTTCGTGCGAAAGAGTTACAGGTTATTCAGCTGAAGAATTTACCAACAATCCAAAACTGATAGATGAAATTATCTATGCCGAGGATAAAAAATTGCAAGAAAGTCATCATAAAAAGGTTTCCGAAAAAAAGGTCCCTGATAATCTTGAATTTCGTATTGTCACTAAGAATGGAGAGATACAGTGGATTAACCACTCATGCAGTCCAATTTATAATAGCGAAGGTGAATATGTTGGAAGGAGAGGGACCAATAGAAATATAACCGAGCGGCGGAGGGCAGAAGAAAAAGAACATATGGCATTAAGCAGGCTTCGGCGTTTTGTTGATTCAAGTATAGTTGGCATCGTGATTGCTCAGTCGGACGGAAAAATAGTTGAAACCAATGATTATTATTTAAATATGCTTGGATATACCCGTCAGGAATTTGAAGCCGGAATGCTTGACTGGAGGTCAATTACTCCAAAAGAATGGCTACCTGTTGATGAAAAAGCAATTCAGGAATTGAACGAAAGTGGTATTTCTGAACCATACGAAAAAGAGTATTTTCATAGGAATGGTGAACGGATTGTGGTGCTGATTGCCGATGCTTTGTTGCCTGGCCCAGAAGAACAAATTGCCGCATTTGTTCTGGATATTACATCCCGAAAGCAAACAGAACAAGATTTGATTGAAAACAATTCGAGACTTGAACTTGCCATGCAGGCTGCAAATATGGCTTGGTGGGAAATGGAAATGGCAAGTGGAAATGTAATTTTTAATAAAAGAAAAGCCGAAATGTTGGGTTATCCATCAGAAAAATTCAAGCATTACACCGATTTTATGAAGCTTGTGCATCCGGAAGATTACGAAAATACAATGAATGCAATGTGCTTGCATCTTACCGGAATAGCCGAAAAGTATGAAACCGAATACAGGATTATGACCAATGTAGGTGAATATAAATGGTTCTATGACTTGGGATCAGTTGTTAAAAAATATCCGGATGGAAAGCCACTTTTAATCACTGGGCTTGTACTTGATATCAGCAAACGCAAAATGGCTGAAGAAAGAATTTTAAACCAACTATCGGAATTGCAGCGCTGGCAAAAAGTATCACTGGGCAGGGAAGACAGGAGTAGGGAACTGAAACGGGAAGTAAATGAATTGTTGGTTCTACTCGGAAAAGAAATTAAATATACCAGCCAAGAAGATAAATAATTGGACGAAACCCTCCATGTGGTTGCAAACCCTTGGAGTGTTTGAGTTGAATACCCTCCAAGTGGCTATAAACCCTTGGAGTGGTTGGAGACCCTCCAAGCGGTTGCAATTCTTTGAAGTGGTTGGGTAACTCGAACATCTTAGTATTATAGTAAAAACAAGAAAACCACTTCGAGGGTCGGAAATGACCACTCGAAGGTCTTAGAACCGAAACCCTCCAAGCGGTTTAAAACCTTTGAAGTGGTTGAATTAACAGATTTAAATACAAAATTATATGATACTAGATATACGCACCATAATAATAATTCTGGGAATTACACATCTGATGCAAGTATTGGTTTTTTATCACCAATTCAAGGTCAATAAAGCTTTTAAAGGTATTGGATGGTGGTTACTTTGGAGCGCGGCTGAATCAATTGGATTTGGAGCTATGGTTCTGCGCAACATTCCTTCTTTGCTAAATACCGTAATTGTTATTCAAAATGTGATGATTGTTGGTGGAGCCATTTTCATTTATTTTGGAGTTAGGCGTTTTTGTAATAAAACATTAAACCTGAAGTTGATAATTCCTGTCTTTTCGCTTTTTCTAATTGGCCTTTTATATTATCTTTTTGTTCAAAATAATATACAAATCCGTTCAATCATTATCAGTTCTGTGCTAGCTATAATAGCTTTCATAACTGCATATAGCTTGTATACTGATACATCCAAATCCAATAAAACGGCTGCAAATTTCAACGCAATGATATTTCTGGTTCACGGTAGCATTTTTTTAATTCGGGCGCTAATGGCAATTGTAGGAAATGGGATTTGGAATATTTTTGAGCCAAACCTCTTTAACATCCTGGCTTATTTTGATGCACTAATAGTTAGCCTCCTGTGGACTTTTGGTTTTATTATTATGCTAAATCAACGCTTGAATGCCGGCATGTTTGAAGCCAAAGAAGATTTACGGTTAATTTTCAATACTAGTCCCGATGCAGCGGTAATTTCGCGTCTCGAAGATGGATTAATCGTTGATGTCAATGAAGGGTATTCAACCATATTAGGTTACAATCGCAGAGAGGTAATTGGAAAAACTGCAGAAGAGATGAATATCTGGAAAAACAGTGAGGACAGAAACAATTTTGTAAATCTAATAAAAAAGCAAGGATATTGCGAAAATTACGAGGCTAATATTGTACTAAAAAACGGTGATCATATCACTGCTTTAATATCGGCAAAACGAATTAGTTTACAAGGAATACCACACATTATAAGCATTACACGAAACATTACCGAGCGTAAAAGCATGGAGCTGGAATTGAAGGAAAGCGAATTACGGTTCCGCTTATTATTTGAGAACATGGAAGAAGGAGTGGCAATTCATGAAATGATTTATAACGACAAAGGAATTGCCATTGATTACCGGATTCTTATTATGAATAATGCTTTTTCAAAACATACTAATATTCCCGTTGAAAAAGCGTTGGGAGCCCTTGCCACTGAATTGTACCAAGTTAAGCCTGCTCCTTATTTAGAAATTTACAACAAAGTAGTTGTCAGTGGAAACTCGTTCCATTTTGAAACCAATTTTGATCCACTGAATAAGTATTTTGACATATCGGTTATTTACACAAAACCTGGCCACTTTGCAACCCTTTTTAAAGATATCACTTCGCGTAAACAAAAAGAAGCTGAGATAAACGGCTTGCTTCAATCATCAGAAAACTCACGCAAAAATCTTCTGAGCATTCTCGAAGATCAGATGATGGCGCAAGAATCGTTGAGTATCAGCGAGGCAAGGTACAAAAGTTTATTAACAAATCTCGAAGCAGGCATTATTGTTCATGCGCCAGATACTTCAATTATTATGAGTAACCAACGAGCATCGCAACTATTGGGCCTAAGCAGTGATCAAATGAAAGGCAAACTGGCAATTGATCCTGACTGGATGTTTGTTACTGAAAACAAAGTCCCATTTCAACCCGATGAATATCCAGTTAACCAAGTCATCAAAAAAAGAGAACCAATCCGAAATTATATTTTGGGGGTTATTAGGCCGGCTAATAAAGATTTGGTCTGGTTAACAGTTAGTGGCTTTCCTGTTTTTGACAATGATGGTGAAATTACTGAAATATTAATCAGTTTTATTGAAATTACAGCACGTATAAAGGCTGAAGAAAAACTGCGTGAATCTGAAAAGACATTTTCTGAAATGTTTCAAAAGAGCCCGGTTACCATTTTGTTATCAATACCTTTTGAAGGAACCGTTTTAGACGTGAATGAAGCTTTTTTAAATGAGATGGGTTATAGCCGCGACGAAGTTATGGGACACACTACCTTGGAACTTGGTCTGTTTGAGGATCCCGTTGAAAGGCAGGTTTTGGTTGATATTTTAAAGGAAAAAGGGCATGTTTATGGATTTGAATGCCGATTTCGCACAAAGAATGGAAGAATAATGACAGGATTACTTTCCATTGTCTTTATTAAAATCAGAGGGGCAATTTGTCAATTAAGCACTGTTATTGATATCAACGACAGAAAACTTATTGAAGAAGAATTGGTTAACACCAATATTTTCCTCAGAACTTTGATAAATGCAATCCCTACACCTGTTTACTATAAAAACGAAGAATGTATTTATACCGGTGTAAACAAAGCATTCGAAGATTTCTTTGGAAAATCTGCTGACCAGATAAAAGGTAAAACAGTATTTGATATCATGCCAATTGAAATTGCCCAGAACTATCACAACAAAGACTTGGAACTTTTTACTCAATCCGGTTCGCAAATTTATGAAGGTAAGGTTATCAGCGTCAACAGTCAAATCCATGATGTTGTTTTTCATAAAGCAGCTATCCATGATTCATCAGGAAAAATCCAGGGTTTAATTGGAGTAGTATTGGATATCACTGAAAGAAAGCTTTCGGAAATTAATCTCCTTAAAAGCGAAGAACGATATAGATCAACCCTTGACAATATGATGGAAGGCTGTCAGATAATTGATTTCGACTTTAAATATATTTATCTTAATCAAGCTGCTGTAAATCATGCCAAGATGGACAAAGAGCTCTTGCTTAACCAATCAATGCTCGAAGTTTATCCCCAAATTGCTGATACTGAATTGTACAGGATGGTTAAATCCTCGATGGAAAACAAGAAATCATATTATCTTGAAAATGAGTTCATATATAACAACGGACAAAAAGCGTGGTTTGAACTCTCAATACAACCGGTAAATGAAGGTGTTTTTATTTTATCAATCGATATTACCAACCGAAAACAAACAGAACTTGCATTACAGAAGAACACGGAAAGATTACAAACGCTTCACATTATCGATAAAGCTATTCTACTTGCAATTGAATCACCTGAAGAAATTATAAAAACTGCAATTCAATATACCTACAAATTACTCAATTGCAAACATGCTTCAGTTGATATTTTTGACATAGGAAAATTGGAAGTTAAAAAATATACTGAAGATAAGAACCTCAATAATGTAAAAGTAGTAATAAGGAAATTGCCCGAAAAAGCTTTGGAAAAAATCGAAATACTTGGAAAAGGGACAATGGAAACAGTTGAAGATGTTGCAAAATCCAATTCGTTCATCGATATAAGTTCTATTCACCAAATAAAAGGTATTCAATCCTTTATGAACGTGCCACTTCTTTCAGCCCAAAGGTTGTATGGCTTTTTAAGTATTGGTTGGGACTATCCAAAAAAATTCACTGCTGAAGAAATAGAGGTTTCAGGCGAAATGGCAAGTCAGTTAACTATTGCAATTGAGCAAGCCAGCCTGTTGAACGAAACAAAAAATTATGCCGTAAGACTCGAAAAGCGTGTCCGCGACAGAACCAAACAATTGGTAATTGCCAATAAAGAACTGGAGTCGTTTGCTTATTCTGTTTCGCACGATTTGAGAGCGCCATTGCGCCACATCGATGGGTTTGCACAAATGTTAAAAAATGAATTACAGACCGAATCGGAAGATATTTTGCACTTTTTGGATATCATCAGTTCTTCATCCACAAAAATGGGGACAATGATAGATTCTTTACTTAATTTTTCGAGATTGGGACGAAAAGCACTCCAAAAAACAGAAGTTGATTTGAATAATATTATTTCGCAAATAATCAACCAATCGAAATCGGATGCCATAAATCATAAAACAGAATGGAAGTGCGATAAATTACCGATTATTTTAGCAGATTACCAATTAATGATGCACGTTTTTGAAAATCTGATATCGAATGCAATCAAGTTCACTTCAAAAAAAGAAATTGCGCAAATTGAAATTGGGGTTTTAGACAAAACCGAAAATACCTGTACTATTTTCGTAAAAGATAATGGAGCAGGTTTTGACCCATTGTATGCAGACAAACTTTTCGGAGTTTTCCAGCGCTTGCACAACACGGAAGAGTTTGAAGGCATAGGTATTGGACTAGCGAACGTTAAGCAAATTATCAAAAAACACGGTGGAAACATTTGGGCTGAAGGCAAAATCGATGAAGGTGCAACTATTTATATTACCATTTAAAGTAAATAAAATGAAGAAATATCCGCCAATACTATATGCCGAGGACAGCAAGAATGATGTCGAATTAACCATGTCAGCGCTCAAAAAATGTAATTTACAAAACAAGATTGACGTTGTTTTTGATGGCCATCAAGTTCTGGATTATTTGATGTATAAAGGAGATTATGCAAACCGTGAAATTGAAAATCCAATTTTAATTTTACTGGATATCAAAATGCCCAAATTGGATGGAATCGAAACGCTTAAAATAATCAAGGCCAACTCTGACCTCAAATCTATTCCTGTTGTAATGTTAACTTCTTCTGCAATGGAAAATGACATTGCTGAATCTTATCAGCTTGGGGTTAATGCATATGTAATAAAACCAATTGGTTTTGAGGAATTTATATTTGCAATAAAGCAGATTGGAGGATTTTGGGCAGTAGTTAATAAAACTGCTTGAAACAATACCACTCCGAGCGGTTGTTTCAACCCTCGGAGTGGTATATGCCAAACTCAACCACTTCGAGGGTTTTCAACCCCACGAAGGGTTTCAAAGCTTATTTTGTAACATCAACAAGTTTATTGATTATAACAAAGGTTACCAATTCTGCAGTATTTCTGGTTTCTGTTTTTTCGAGCAATTTGGCCCTGTGGTTATCAACTGTTCTGTTACTGATGAACAACTTTTCGGCTATTTCATTATTTGTCATTCCTTTACATATCAATTCCAAAATTTCCTTTTCACGCTTTGTAATATTCACTTTATTTTTAATTTTCTCAGTAAGAGTTTCCTGATCAAACGCAATCAATTGTTGGATGTTAATAATTTCATCAACTGTTTCTTCCTTGCTCAAAGCTATCAGGCGTTCAATAATCTCATCAATTTCAGGCGCTCCCGATTGATATTCTCCTTTTGTGGCTTTTTTCTCATCACCAATTGAAACAATACTCCCAATTATGGATTTATTTGCTTCTATTTCAATCGATTTTCCATAAGTATCAATAAATTTGACTTTCTTTTCTTTATCCAAAACGGAGACTTTGAGCCGCACGGTATTGTGTATACCTTTTAAACATTGACAGATTTGATTGATTATATTTTTGGTGTCGCCAAGAATAATATCTTTCAATTCCATGTTATTCAACTCATTTTTGTTATATCCAACTATTTCTTCAAACTTTTGGTTTGTAAAGGCAAACTTTCCTGAATGATAAATATAGAATCCTGCCAGCGGATTGTTAATAATAGTTTGGTAAATTTCTTCGTTGGCTTTTTTATACCTATCGTTTTTTTCAAGCCTTTTAAGAACTGTCAATATCAATTCATCCAAATCAATTGGTTTAGTTAAATAATCATCGACCCCTAGCAACAAACCTTTTCTGAAATCGAGTGGTTGTGCCCTTGCAGTAAGAAAAATAAATGGGATACAGCTTGTTGAAGGGATTTTTTCCAAAGCTTTAAAAACTTCATAACCATCCATTTTTGGCATTTCTATGTCGCAGATAATCAGATCGGGAATAACTTGTATGGCCATTTGAACACCTTCGGCACCATCATTTGCAGTATAAATTTTTGCACCTTCGTAGTTTAAAAAGCTCGATATTTCTTCTAGCAAAGGTGCATAATCATCAATGATTAAAATTTTTTTCTTTTGCATCTCCATAAAGTTAATTCATAAAATCGAAAACATTAAGAAATTCGATATTGGCAGATCCGAACTAAAATACTGCCCTTCAAATATTGTGGCTTTTTACTATAAACGAGCTTCATTGTTCAGATACAATTCGCTTTTTTCAATTCTTTTTTTAATTGTGGCTACCAAGTTGTCGGCGGTTACCGGTTTTGTTAGATAATCTTCTGCACCTAAGTTCATCCCTTTTCTAACATATGCACTATCGCCCAATGCGGATATAAATATAAATGGTATTTTACTGGTTATCGGATCTTTATTTAATTCAAGATAAAATTCGTATCCATCCAATACGGGCATCATTATATCACTTAGAATTAGATTTGGCAGCTCTTTTTTAACCAATCCTATGGCAATTAATCCGTCGGAAGCTTCAATTACCTCGAATTTTTCCATTTTCAATATATCGCAAATTTCTGTGCGAAGTCCTTGGTTATCATCAACTACTAATATTTTTTTCATAGTTCTTTATTTTAATGGTAAAAAAACAGTAATCCTTGTGCCTTTGCCCAATTCACTTTCAATCTTGATTTTTCCATTGTGCCGTTCAATGGATTTTTTAACTATGGCAAGCCCCAAACCTGTTCCTTGTATGGTTCCTACATTGTTCCCTCTCTGAAACGCGGTAAATATAGATTCAAGCTCTTTGTTGTCTATTCCAATTCCTGAATCGATCACTTCAACAATTGCCTCAGAATCTGTATTGCTGATGTTGATGTGGATTGGGGCTTTATCATTTGAGAACTTTGAAGCATTTGTCAATAAATTAACAAATATATTCTTACCCAATTCTTGATCTACAAATATGCTGCATTCATTTGCGTTTTCGCTTATCTTTATCTCATTTTTATGGTCGGTAGCAAAGCCAATTTGTTCTATAATTGGATTGATAAATTCAAGGAATTTGATTTTTATCGGATAAATTTTTGTTTGTTTGGCTTCTGTTTTGCCCAATATCAGAACATCTTCCAATAATCCAGTCATGTGTTTGACTTGATTTTCAATTTTTTTTCAATTTTAGTTCAATATCGTCCCCGCTCAAACTTTTCCAATATTTACTTAAAAATCCGGTGGCAAAGTTTATGGTAGCCAGCGGTGTTCTGAATTCATGCGATGCAATTGATATAAAGGCGGATTTCAATACATTCAATTCCTTTTCTTTTTCGAGATCTTTTTCCAATCTCAGATTTTCGGCATAAGCTTGGTGAATTTGCCTAAACCTATCAAGCCTTGTGATGGTTTTTATCCTTAACCGCAATTCCCTGCTGTTAATTGGTTTGGTTATAAAATCGTCGGCTCCCGATTCAATGCCTTCAATCCTTGATTCCTTGTCGTCGAGGGCGGTAACCAAAATAACCGGGATTTCAGCCAATACTTCATCAGCCCTAATTCTTTTACAAACTTCATATCCGTTCATACCGGGCATCATAATATCCAGCAATATTAAATCAGGTTTATATTTTCTTGTCATTTCAAGTGTTTCAATACCATTTGAAGCAAAAAGCAAATTATAATTCTCCTTTATCAAAAGCGCTCCTAGAGTGTCCCTACCATTGGGTTCATCATCTGCTATTAATATTGTGCTTTTATTTATAGTGCTCATTTATTTTTATTTATAGATAAGATTTCCTCTATTTTAATAACTAAATTTTTCAAGCTTAGCGGTTTTTTAATATATTCGTCTATGCCGGCATCAAAACATTTTTGCATATCCTCGGGCATGGCAAGGGCGGTTAAAGCAATTATTGGAACTTTCGCAATCTTCGGGTTGTCGTTTTTCCTTATTATTTTAGTGGCTTCAATTCCATCAAGTACCGGCATTTGAATATCCATCAGAATAATATCCGGACATTTTTCTTGTGCCAGGCTAACCGCTTCATTTCCATTACGTGCAACTAGTATTCTATAATTTAGATTTTTTAAATAATCGATTAACATATAAATATTGTTTTCGTTGTCTTCGGCAATTAAAACAAGCGCTTTATCACCTGCAGGTTCTTTAGCAATCACTGCTTTTTTTACATCGCTTATGGAATTATCATGGGTAGATTGCATCAAATTTCTTTTTTTCAAATCTTCATCAAAAATTGTAAATGTGGTGAGCGGAAGGGATATGGTGAACGAACTTCCCTGTGCCGGGGTACTTTCTACGGTTACGCATCCTCCATGCAATTCTGTAAGATTTTTAACCAATGTTAGTCCCAATCCTGTACCTGCATATTCCCTCGACAAGCTGCTGTCTATTTGAATAAAAGGCTTGAACAATTTAGTTAAACTCTCAGGACGAATTCCAATGCCGGTGTCCCAAACAGTAAAACTTATACTTTCGGCCAATTTATCTTCGCGAACTATTATTCCAATGGATCCACCTGCCGGGGTGAATTTTACTGCATTGCTCAGTAAATTAATCAATATTTGTTTCAGTCGCCTTTCATCAGCCATCAAATGTTCGGTTAATGTTTCAACTTGAAGAGTATACTTAATATTTTTTTTAAGGGCTGCTTGTTTTATAAAATTTAAGCTTAGCTGGCAAATTGAAAGAATCGAAACCTGAAAAATTTCAAGCTCCACTTTACCAGCGCTCACTTTGGCAATATCTAGAATATCATTTATCAAATCCAATAAATGCCGGCCACTGTCTTCGATTGTTTTTAATGATTTAAGCTGGGCATCGTTAATTGGGCCATAAACTTCTTCTTGCAGAACTTCCGACATGCCAAGAATTGCGTTTAGCGGTGTCCTCAACTCATGGCTCATATTGGCCAGAAATTCATCTTTCATCCTAACGGCTTTGTACAATTCTGCATTGAGCTGGCTTAAATCTGAAGTACGCTCATCTACCCGTTTGCTCAGCAAAAGCTTTTCTTCTTTTAATTCTTCTTCAATTTTTTTACGCCGGCTTATATCTAGTTTTAAGGCTATAAAATGCGTTATTTGGTTATTTTTGTCTTTTATTGGCCCTATTATAGCATCTTCCCAATATAGCTCAGTGTTTTTCTTTTTGTTCAATAATTCGCTTTGCCATATTCCACCATTTTTTATAGTTTCCCAAAGCTCTTTATATTCATTCAAGTTTGTATGTCCCGATTTCAGGATTGAAGGATTCTTGCCCCGAACCTCTTCGAATGAATAGCCAGTAGATTCGGTAAATTTGGGGTTAATGAACTCAATCTTTCCTTCCAAATCGGTAATTACCACAGAAACAGGACTTTGTTCAATACCTTTGGAAAGTTTTATAATCAGTTCATCTTTTTTTTGTCGTTCTGTAATGTCGATAACTATTGCCAATAATAGTTTATCTTTGTTCTGTTCAATGATTTGCAAATGGATTTCAACAGGGTAATGGCTTGTATCCTTGCGTTTTATATTGGCTTCGAAAACAATTTTCCCGTATTCTTTTCTATCAATCGAATTTGTGATTTCGTTCAAAGTGTGCTTGCTGTAATCGAACAATAAATCAAATGCCGACAGTTTCAGCAATTCATCTTTCGAATATCCGGTATTATGCACTGCACTTTCATTCACATATTTAATCTGGTTATTGCTTTGATCAACAATATATATTTCGTTTTGTGTGGCTTCCAAAACATTGAGTAACCTGCTCCGTTCGTTTTCAATGTTCCGTAAATTGGTGATATCTTTATAAATACACATGGTAGAGTCACTTCCATCTATATTTTTGATTGGAAAATAAGATGCCAAATAAATGGCAGAGTCAAAAGGGTCGGTGATTTCGCGATGGTAAGTCAGCTTTTGGAAATTATTTGCAACTTTGCAGTCTTTACAGGGCATATCCAAACCGAATAAGGCCTGGTGGCAATTATCTATGATATTCCTTTTTTTTGATTTTAGCTTAGCCGCTGGGTTCATGTAAGTTATTGTGTTATCGGGCGATTTGATAATTACAATATCTTGGTTGGCCTCAAGCATGGCGCGATACTTTTCTTCACTTTTTTTAAGGGTTTTTTCCGTTTTTTTCTTTTCGGTAACATCCCTCCAAATGGATCTTGAATGGATAATATGGCCATTCTCGTCACATACTGCCGAATTGGTAAGCGAAACATCGATGATACTGCCGTCTTTTTTGATTACTTCCAGTTCTGCACCTTTTAAAAATTTGGTCTTGTTAAAATAAGGGAATAAGATTTCTTTGGCATACTGGATTGATCCATGCGTATAAAAATTATAGATTTCCTTACCAACAAATTCTTCCCTCGTATATCCCATTTCATTGAGCAATGTTTGGTTGCAATTTGTGACTATTGCGGTTTTTGGATCAATTGACAAAAACATGTCCGGAGCATGATCATACAAATCTTGGTATTTTGCTTCCGATTTTTTTAAATCTTCAAGTGCTTGGTTTTTCTCGCCGATCTCTTCTTTTAATTTCATTGCACTGTTTATGGCAGGAACCAGCCTTACCAGTTTATCTTTTAAAATATAATCCCATGCTCCAGATTTAAGGCTTTTTACGGCTGTTTCTTCATCCAGGTGACCTGTAACCAATAAGAATGGAGTTTCGACGCAAGTGATTTTGACAATTTCCAAAGCTTCAAGCCCATTGAAGTTTGGAAGATTATAATCAGATAAAACGATATCCGGTTTAAATTGAGAAAGTTCCTTCGTAAAACTTTCTTTATTATCGGAAATTTTTAACAAATAATCCAAATTTGCTTTTTTCAGCTCATAATTAACCAATTCAGCATCAGTTGAATTATCTTCCAGTAATAATATTTTTAAAACGCTTGTCATTTTACGATGATGTTGTTGGAAATGAAATCAAATATGTGTCGAGTAATGTTTATGTTTAATCGGTTCAATATAAATCTCTGTTCTGTTTTTAAAACATGGAAATTTGAAAAAAAAGCTTGAACCTACATCTTTTGATGATTGAAACCAAATTTTACCTCCCAATAATTCAACCAGGGCTTTAGTTATACTTAATCCCAACCCTGTGCCTTCCTTAAAACTTTTATCATCAGCCTGCCTGAATGGCTCAAATATGAATTCTTTATCTAATTCCTGAATACCTACACCTGTATCTTTAATATAAAACTCAATTTCATCATTTCCAGTTGTCTTAACTATCTTACAACCAAATTCCACAAAACCCTTGTCCGTATATTTAAGACTGTTGATTATCAGATTGTCACATATCTGTACGAATCTTTTTGGATCTGTTTTTAAGCTGTATTCTTTAAAATCATTTGGAAAAGAAAATTGCAATTCAACTTGTGGATTATCAGTGTAAAGTTTACTTTGTAATTGATTTTCTATCAATTGATCAACAATTGGTTTAAGCCTGACAGTTTCAATAAAAAGTTCCAGTTGATTAGATTCAATCTTCGAAATATCAAGCAGATCGTCAACAATATGCAACAATTGCTTTCCTGAAGCATTTATAATTTCGGTAAATTGGAGTTTGTTCACTTCCGTCAGGATCCTTTTGTTCAACAAATCCGAATACCCTTGAATTGCATTCATTGGCGTGCGAATTTCGTGAGATATATTATGTAGAAATGCTGTTTTTAGACGGCTACTTTCTTCTGCCTTATCTTTTGCATGTATCAGTTCAATTTCAATTTTTTTCCTTTCCGAAATATCTTTGTGCGAACCTGAAATTCGGCATGCTTTGCCTGAGTTGTCATATATTGCTTTTCCCAGTCCCAAAATCCATCTATAAGAACCGTCCTTACACTTCATCCTAAATTCGGCTTGGTATTGTGGTATTTCCCCATTTAAATGTTTGTGGAATGCCAATAACGTTGCTTCTTTATCTTCGAGATGAATTAAATTTATCCAGGAGCTACAATTATCATCAAAATCTTGAACATCAAATCCCAACATCGATTTATACCTGGGCGAATAATAGCATTCTCCAGTTTTAAGATCCTGGTCCCAAATACCTTCCATAGTTCCATCAACAGCCAACGAAAAGCGTTCCTCGCTCTTTTTTAGTTTTTCCAACGCCAAAGCTTTTTCTTCTTTTTCTTTTTTCAACTCCAGTGCATTTTTTATTACAATGTCCAAACGCACCAGCCTATCTTTAAGTATATAATCCCAGGCTCCCAATTTGATTGTTTCAGCTGCAGTTTCTTCGTCCAGATTGCCTGTAACAATTATAAATGGTACCAAAGGGCATTTTTGTTTAACAATTTCAAGCGCATCCAAACCAGTGAATGACATTAAGTTATAATCCGAAAGCACAATGTCCGGTTTTGAATGATGAACACTTTCGACAAAGGCGATAAGACTTGAAACATGTGTCCAATTAAAAACCAATCCGCTTTTGACAACTTGCCAATAGATTAATTGGGCATCGTTAAGATTGTCCTCTAACAACAATATATTTAATGATTTGGTCATGATGTGTTGTTATTAATTGTTGATTTTCTTGTAATAACTTTGATTTTAATCTTGACAAACATCTCGGAAAATTTCTATACGATTGCAGGTATTTGATGACAATTTTCCTAAATTACTAATTTTGTATGATCCATAAAAATTTTATACAAATAATCATACTAAACAAAATCATTTATTTAAATTTTTACTCTGATTGTAAAATATTCGTTCATTTCCTCTATTATAAATCCTACCACCAAATTTTAGCTTTTTTTTTACATAATTAGTAAATCCACCATTGTTCAATTCATTGAATTGTAAGATTTGTGAATTAAAAAATAAAAAAGAATTCAAATTGTCGTTTCCAATTAAAGTTGCGATTAAAATAAAAGGTATTTTATTGATTAGCGGGCACTTTCTTATCTCTTTTCGAAATTGAATTCCAGAAAGATGAGGCAATTCCATATTCGCAATTATTAAATCGGGCACTTCCTCAATTGCCAGCTCCCATCCATCCCATCCATTTGATGCTTCAATTAAATTGAAGTTTTCCGAAAGAAGAGCTTTCCGAATCTGTTCAACCACAGACTTGTTATTCTCCACAATTAGAATTTTTTTCATATCGGATAATTTTTAATAATATCCAGAAACAAACCTACCTTTAAGAGTGAATACAATACTATAACAAAGGTATTTTGATAGTTTGAAATACATTCAGGCAGATTTACTTAATAATACAGTCGAAGAGGGAATAGGTGTTTTTACCTAATTGATGAAAAATGCAGAAATTAAACTATTTACCATTGGTTTTTAGATGAATCTATTACGCATGGTTAAATACACATATAGCAAAATAACAAAATTTCCAATAAAAATGGGATGCAAGAATATTATGGGGTCAAGCAGATTGGATAGCGTCGAATAAAAATGATTTGCCACAATGCATGCAAATGCTAAAAACAAAAAAGACATGCATCTCTGCAAGTCTCTCATTTTCAGTGTCGGGGTGGTAGGATTCGAACCTACGACCTCCTGCTCCCAAAGCAGGCGCGCTAACCAAGCTACGCTACACCCCGATAATATGTTTTTCAAATCTTTTTCCCTCCACTGCGGAGAGGGGGGGATTCGAACCCCCGGTACCCTTTCGAGTACGTCAGTTTAGCAAACTGGTGGATTAAGCCACTCTCCCACCTCTCCGGAAAGGCGATGCAAAAGTATAAAATAGATTGGCATTACCAAAATTTTATGAATAAATATTAAATTAATTAATCGATTCTTCTCAATCTCCAGCAAACTGCTTATAAAATTGTGGAAACTGGGCTATTTCTGATTATTATTTGTTACTCAATTTGAACATTTCATTAAATTAGTCGTTCAGATAATTGAAAATATTTCAAATACAACAATAAATAAAATTCATAAATTTATTGTTGAGTAATATTTATTAAGACAATTAAGTTCCAAGAACTATAACAAAGTCATTACATCATTGAATTTTCAATGAAATTTTCAAAAAAAAATCAATTTAGGCAATAAAGTTTTTTATTAAAATGCTCATCCAATTCGTTTATTAATTTTAATTAATAATCTTTTTTAATTATATTAGGCTCAATTTTAAATGGTATATTAGAAAATATTTTTTTATAAATATGTAATGTAATTATTTATCGGTTTTGCAGCCCAATCGACCTAAAACCATGCGCCAACTCAAAATCACAAAACAAGTAACGAACCGCGAAGCGGCATCACTAGACAAATATCTTCAGGAAATTGGAAAAATTGAACTTCTTACTTCAGATGAAGAAGTTGAACTTGCTCGAAAAATCCAACAAAATGATGACCATGCGCTAAATAAGCTGATAAGAGCAAATCTTCGTTTTGTTGTTTCCGTCTCAAAACAATACCAAAATCAAGGCCTAACTCTTCCCGATTTAATCAATGAAGGGAATATTGGCCTTATAAAAGCAGCCAAGCGGTTCGATGAAACAAAAGGCTTTAAATTTATTTCTTATGCAGTATGGTGGATTAGACAATCCATTCTTCAAGCACTGGCCGAACAAGCCAGAATTGTCAGGCTACCTTTAAATAAAATTGGTTCAATCAACAAGATTAATGCTGCTTTTGCAAAACTTGAACAGGAATTTGAGCGAACACCAACCCCAGAAGAAATAGCTAAAGACCTCGATCTTGAAGTCTTTGATATAAAACACATTATCAATAATACTGGTCACCATCTATCTATGGATGCTCCAATTAGTCAGGAAGATGATAATAATCTTTATGATATCATGTTGAGCAAAGATAGTCTCAGCCCGGAAAATGATCTGTTAAAAGAATCATTAAACAAGGAAATTGAACGTATTTTATCTACGTTAACTAATCGCGAAGCTGAAATTATTAGACTCTATTATGGTATTAACAATCGCAATGCCTTAACTTTAGAAGAGATCGGAGAGAAATTCGATCTTACTAGAGAACGTGTTAGGCAAATCAAAGGGAAAGTAATTAAAGTGTTAAAATCACGCAGTAAAATATTAAGATCTTATCTTTAATCAAAAGAATTTGAATTTCTTTAGATTTTTTATTACTTTCATTTTCAAAATTTAATACAAACAATATGGGATTATTTGATAAAATAAAAGGCGAATTAATTGACATTATTGAATGGCTCGACTCGTCATCCGATACAATGGTTTACCGTTTTGAGCGGAAGGATAATGAAATAAAGAACGGTGCTCAACTAACTGTGAGGGAATCACAGGTTGCAGTTTTTATCAATGAAGGTGAAATTGGTGATGTTTTCCCTCCTGGAAGGTATCAGTTAACTACTCAAAACCTTCCAATATTAACCACGTTAAAAGGTTGGAAATACGGTTTCAACAGCCCATTTAAAGCTGAAGTATATTTTATTAACACAAAGCGTTTTACTGATCAAAAGTGGGGCACTCCTAATGTTTTCTATATTCGTGATGCGGATTTTGGAAGAGTTAGCCTTCGCGCTTTTGGAACCTACACTATGAAAGTAACGGATCCTGTTAAATTCATTAAAGAAGTAGCTGGAACATCGGGTGATTTTACCACCGATCAAATTAAGAATGAAATGCGAAGTCTTATTGTGACCCGTTTTATTGATGCAATCGGGGAAAGTAAACTGGCTCTTCTTGATTTTGCTCAAAATTATAAAGATTTATCTGACTTCTGTCAACAGAAACTTGGAGGTGAATTTTCCGAATATGGACTTGAAATAACGAAATTCCTTATTTCAAGCATCAGTCTTCCTGAAGAACTTCAGAAAAAATTGGATGAAGGTACTGGAATGAATATGTTGGGAGATATCAATAAATATGCTCAGATGAAAGGCGCTGATGCAATGAGCAATGCAGCCAATAATCAAAATGGAGGAGGTGGAGTTGAAGGTATGATGGGAATGGCAATGATGCAGCAAATGATGAATCAGCAAAATCAACAAAATCAACAAAATCAAAAGCAAACAGTAAATAATCCTCCACCCCCTCCTCCTGGTCTAAACTTTTTTGTTTCAATTGGTGGACAACAAGCAGGACCCTTCGATATGAACACTTTAAAACAGATGATTGCACAAAATCAAATCAATAAGGAAACTTATGTCTGGAAAGAGGGGATGCCAAATTGGATGGCTGCAGGTCAGGTTTCTGAAGTTGCCGCATTATTTGGTGCAGTTCCGCCTCCGCCTCCACCTCAATAGTTAATTATTCACTTCGCCTAATCAGAGATTATGAAAATTCATAATCTCTTTTTTCTACCTTTTAATTAATAACTTGATACATGGAAAATGAACAAAAAAGCGGCTTTAAACAAGACGAAATAATATGTAACCAATGTGGAGCTAAATTGACATTCCTTCCTGGAACAAATAGTTTAAATTGCCAATTTTGTGGCGCAATTAATGAAATAAAAATAAAATCAGATGAAGTAATTGAAGAAATTGATTATTTGACATTTATTTCTAATAAAGCTCAAGAAGCTGACACTATTGATGTTCTGACGATTAAATGTGAAACTTGTGGAGCACAAACTACATTTGCAGAAAATATTGTAGCCCAAACCTGTGATTTCTGTGACAGTCCTTTGATAGCAGCAAAAGGGCAAACTTCTAAAATTTTGGAACCTGCATCATTACTAACCTTCAAAGTGACTGAAAAAGAAGGCATAGACAAGTTTAAAACATGGCTTAAAAAGATCTGGTTTGCACCAAATGACTTAAAAAAATATGCTTATCAAAAAGACAAACTAAGGGGCATGTATCTGCCATATTGGACCTATGATTCAAATACAGTCACTCATTATCGTGGCGAAAGGGGAGATGATTATGAAGAGCAAGAAGAATACACAAATGACAAAGGAGAACGTGCAACAAGAACCGTAACCAAAACAAGATGGACTTCTACAAGTGGAACAGTAAGAGACCACTTTGATGATGTTTTAGTTGTAGCTAGCAAATCACTTCCTGAAAAACATGTATACAATTTGGAGCCATGGGACTTAAAGGATCTAACTACTTTTGACCAGAAATACCTGGCAGGTTTTAAAGCAGAAAGTTATGGCATTAATGTTCAGGAAGGATTTGAAATTGCGAAAGATATCATGGAAGAAACTATAGACAATTCAATTTGTAGTGATATAGGTGGTGATCATCAACGCATTAATTCTAAAGATACTAATTATAATGATATCACTTTCAAACATATTTTGTTACCTATATGGTTAAGTGCTTATCGGTACAATAACAAAGTTTATCGCTTTATGATAAATGGGCGTACCGGAGAAGTACAAGGAGAAAGACCATACAGTTGGATCAAAATAACATTTGCTGTTTTATCTGCAATTGCAGTAATTTCAACTATAATTTATTTGTATAATAAATACGGTGGATAAAATTTCCTACTGATACTCCCATTTTGTTTTTCAAGCAGAATCTACATAATTCTAACTAGTTTCTGCTTTTTTTAGTCCTTAAATTTAATTCATAAATCGCCAGGAAACCCCAAATCTAAAAGCGGTTGTATTAATCGGATAATTATTGGTATAATAATAGTATTTGTTCATAACAAATTGATTTGTGATATTTTCGAATTTAAAAAACATCAATACTGTTTTTATCCGCATATTCAAAAAAACATTAATTGTTGGATAATCTCCAGTTTCTCTAATTCTCTGTTGATAAAACTGCCCGCTGGCAGGCATATATCCAGGTGCGTAAAACCATGAGGTATAATAAAATTCGTAACCCAACTGTGATTCAATTCCGAATTTTTCAAGAAAATTCTGCATATCATAATATGCAGATTGATATACAGACCATTCAGGAATACTAATAACTGCATCTTTATTATTAAGTTTCTGGTAAACAATTTTATTAATTATTCTAAAACCGCCCAATTTGAAGTCTTTTTGAAGTTTAATTGATCGAATTGTCAATAAATCTGAATATTGTTGTGGTAATGATTGGCTATCAAAATAAATATAATTCTGATCTATCCCATATGCTAATTCAAGGTTTAATCCTAATTGAGAAATATTGAAACCAACTTTCACCTCTGTATTAATTTTATCTTTAAATTGATTATTCCATTTGAAATGGATTGAATTATAATTTTGCTCAAAAAGTAATGGTGCTGAATTAGAATGATTGATATTAATATAAAAATCAGTTTCTTGCTTTCCGATTCTCACACCTTTATCAATTAACACATTACCATAATAAGAACCACTTTTAAATGCTTTTGTATTGCTTATTTTTGGATAATAAAATCCAACAACAGTAAATGCAAAATTCTTAGTCCTAGCATCTAGATTAGCAGATAATTTAATATTACTGTAGTGATCATATTTAAAAGTGGAATATATCGAATCTATCTGTGTAAATTTCAATAATTCATGAGTAGCACCAATAGTAAGCCTACCTTTGAAGTTATCCTTCTTAATCTCTTTAAAAGTCCAGTAAAGGATATTTTCAAATTTATTTACACCAACAGAATCTAATTTTCCGACAGTTGTAATGTAGGTGTTATTATAATAATTAAAATCCGTTGTATCTTCACCATATCTTCTGTAAGTTTTATCCAAACTAATAATATGATTTAATCTACCTGCTTCTTTAAAATTTGTTTCAGTAGTAGTATCATCTATAACAATCTTCTCAGTAAAACCAAATCGATACTGTTGCGAAACAAAAAAGCTTCGCTTATAATAAACTGATGCTGCAGTTGCTAACAATGGTTCCACCAATTCAGGGGTAGCACTGAGAGTGTCATTCACACCACCACTTTCTTCATTCCCAAACTTATTCCGGATGAATGCAGCGTGCATTGAATATTTCTCTCCATGGTAACTTGTGAAAAAATTCATAGAATGCTCGAAGGTTTTCGAACGACGAATTTCACCTAATGATGAAATCAATTTATAATGAATACCAACATTCCAATATTTATTTATATTCTGAGTAAACAAAGCACTTAATTGATTTTCATTTCTTTTTTTTGTACCGGTTGCCCAACTAATATCAAAAAATGGTTTCTTCGCATGATAAAATATTGCATTTTCTTTAGTGAATGTATATGGGTAATAAAGTCTATCGAATACGAAATCCGATTGACCAACTGGGATTTCAGAAATAAAAATATTCGATTGCCATGGACTACCAAGATTTCCTAAATAGCTATAACAAATACTTTGCTTTTCAATGGGATTAAAAATCTGGAAATAATTAACTACAGTATCAAAAGCAATAGGTTCTTCAAGAAAACCATCTACTAGTTTCCAAGCATGTAATTCGTTTTTTATTGTATCAGATGGCAAGGCAAATGACAAATAGTAACAAGCGATAAGAAAAAAAGTTATTATATACTTTTTCATTTATTTTTCAATTTGATAAATATATTTCTGGAATTATTAAATGGTATTGGACTTAAAATTATAATTGTTTTGAATTATGAAATGTATAAAATTATAATCAAAATGTAAAATCAGTTGATTCAGAGAAATAAATAACAAAAAATAATTCAAGCATCATCCCTCAGTATTATATGTACATAAGTATGTAAGTGGCCAAGATTTACAAATAAGTATTCATGATGAAAACTTTTTTCCGACAAATCTAAACAAGTTAACTCAATTAACAAAAAAGGCTGCCCATATAGGCAGCCTTCATAATAAAAATTATTTTGTTAAGAATTATTATTCTTTGGTGTTCAAGTCCTTATCAACTTCTTTTTCTTCTTTAACTTCAGCTTTTTTAACAGCACTTTTAACCTTATCTTTAACCTCTGCAGTTTCAGTTACTGTAGCCTTTTTCTTTTTCGATCTTCTGCTGGTTGCTTTAGTTTTATCCTCTTTCTGAGAAAGCATATTTTCATTGTAATCCACCAATTCGATAAAACACATATCGGCACTATCCCCCAGACGTGTTCCAGTTTTTAATATTCTGGTATATCCTCCAGGACGTGTCCCAATTTTTTGAGAAACTTCTCTAAATAACTCGGTTACAGCCTCCTTATTTTTCAGATAACTAAACACAGTTCTTCTAGAATGGGTTGAGTCATCTTTTGATTTGGTAATCAATGGTTCTACATATATCCTGAGCGCTTTGGCTTTAGCCAAAGTAGTTTCAATTCTCTTATGCATGATCAGGGATGCAGCCATATTCGAAAGCATTGCTTTTCTATGCTCGCTTTTTCTACCTAAATGATTGAATTTTTTATTATGTCTCATTCCGATTATTCCTTGTCTAATTTATACTTACTAATATCCATTCCAAAATTCAGGTTCATTACAGAAAGTAAATCATCCAACTCTGTTAATGATTTTTTTCCAAAATTTCTGAATTTCAATAAATCGTTTTTGTTAAATACAACTAAATCTCCAAGTGTTTCCACATCAGCAGCTTTAAGACAATTTAAAGCTCTAACAGATAAATCCATGTCAACCAATTTGGTTTTTAACATTTGTCGCATATGAAGAACTTCTTCATCAAATTCTTCATTTTCATAATTTTCTTCAGAGTCAATTGTGATTTTTTCATCAGAAAACAACATGAAATGATAAATTAGAATTTTTGCTGCTTCTTTAAGTGCATCTTTTGGATGTATTGAACCATCACTTTGAATTTCAATTACTAGTTTTTCAAAGTCTGTTTTTTGTTCAACCCTGTAATTTTCAACAGAGTACTTCACATTTTTAATTGGTGTAAAAATTGAATCTATTGCAATAACTCCTAATTCAGAATCATTCTTCTTATTTTCTTCAGCAGGTACATATCCCCTGCCTTTATCAATAGTCAAAGTCATTTGAAACTTAACATCAGATTCTAATCTGCAAATTACTAAATTAGGATTTAGAATCTGAAAATTTGTTAAAAATCTGTTTATATCTCCTGCTTTGATAACCTCTTGTCCTGAAATAGTCATCGATACCACCTCGTGGTTCTCTCCTTCAACTTTTTGCTTTAATCTAATCTGCTTTAAATTGAGGATAATTTCTGTAATATCTTCAATTACGCCAGTAAGTGTAGAAAATTCATGATCAACTCCTTCAATTTTTACGGAAGTTATGGCAAATCCTTCCAGTGAAGAAAGCAAAATCCTTCTTAAAGCATTACCAATTGTAATTCCGTAACCAGGTTCAAGCGGTCTGAATTCAAATGATCCAAATGTTTCATTTGCATCCAGCATGATTACCTTATCCGGTTTCTGAAAAGCTAAAATTGCCATATATTACTTATTATTTTTATTATTTAGAATAAAGTTCTACTATCAATTGTTCTTTAATATTTTCTGGAATATCAGAACGCTCAGGCATATTCAAAAATTTACCAGATAGTATATTCTTATCCCACTCGATCCATGAATATTGAATATGTCTTGAGGATGAAAGGGAATCAGTTATGGTTTCCAATGATTTTGATTTTTCCCTTATACTAATAATATCTCCTGGTTGAACAAGGTATGATGCAATGTTAACAAGGTCGCCATTTACAGTAATATGTCGATGGGATACCAATTGACGGGCACCAGCACGGGTTGGCGAAAGTCCCATTCTATAAACTACATTATCTAATCGACTTTCAAGAAGTTGCAATAATACTTCACCCGTAATACCTTTGCTTCTTGAAGCTTTTGCAAATACATTTGCAAATTGTCTTTCTAAAACACCATAAGTATATTTTGCTTTTTGTTTTTCCTTCAATTGTAATGCATATTCAGAAAGCTTTCTTCTCCGTTTAGTTGCTCCATGCATTCCTGGGGGGTAATTCTTTTTTTCAAGGTATTTATCTGCACCGAAGATTGCTTCGCCAAATTTCCTTGAAATTCTCGTTTTTGGTCCAATATATCTTGCCATTCGATTTTAAATCTAAAATTAATAATTAAACTCTTCTTCTTTTAGGAGGTCTGCAACCATTATGTGGCATGGGAGTTACGTCCATAATTTCAGATACCTCAATACCATTACTACTAATAGATCTTATTGCAGATTCACGACCATTTCCTGGACCTTTTACAAAAACTTTAACTTTTCTTAATCCAAGATCATATGCAGTTTTCGAACATTCAGCTGCTGCAACTTGGGCAGCATAAGGTGTGTTTTTTTTTGACCCTCTAAATCCCATTTTTCCAGCTGATGCCCAAGATATTACTTGACCTTGATTATTAGTCAAGGAAACAATAATATTATTGAATGAAGAATGGATGTGCGCCTGACCAACCGCTTCAACTTTTACAACTCGCTTTTTAGAAACTTTTGTTTTCTTAGCCATATTTAATTATTTTTTAGTCGCTTTCTTCTTATTTGCGATAGTTTTTCTGCGTCCTTTTCTGGTACGTGCATTATTTTTTGTAGATTGGCCACGCAATGGTAAACCAACACGATGACGGATACCACGATAACATCCAATATCCATAAGTCTTTTGATGTTCATTTGAACTTCAGACTTTAGTTCACCTTCAATTTTGTATTCATCATTAATAATGTTCCTGATTTCTGATTTTTGATCATCAGTCCAGTCTTTCACTTTAATATTCTTATCGATAGTGGCTTTTTCCAAAACCTTCCTAGCAATATTTCTACCTATACCAAAAATATAGGTTAGAGCAATTTCTCCGCGTTTATTATCCGGAATATCAACTCCTACTAATCTAGCCATAAATGTCTATAAGATTAAATTTTAAAATTATCCTTGACGCTGTTTAAATTTAGGATTTTTTTTGTTTATCACATAAATCCTACCTTTTCTTTTTACAATCTTACAATCAGCGGTACGCTTTCTAACAGATGTTCTTACTTTCATCTCAATAATTATTATTTATATCTAAATGTAATTCTGCCTTTTGTCAAATCATATGGCGACATTTCAACTTTCACCTTATCTCCGGGAAGGATTTTTATATAATGCATTCTCATTTTACCTGAAATATGTGCAATTAAAACGTGTCCATTCTCAAGCTCAACTCTAAACATTGCATTTGACAATGCTTCTTTAATCACTCCATCCTGTTCAATAGATGCCTGTTTGGCCATATATTATTTATTTTTTAAAACTTCTTCTACAAATTCAAATGAAGATAAAATGTCAGCCTTTCCATGATCTACTGCTATTGTATGTTCAAAATGAGCCGACGGCTTACCATCTTTTGTCCTTATAGTCCAACCGTCGTTGGCTTGAAATATTTCTTTTTTACCCATATTAATCATGGGCTCAATTGCCAGAACAAGTCCTTTTTTTAAAACAAGTCCATTTCCTCTTTTTCCATAATTCGGAACTTCAGGTTTTTCATGCAATTTACGTCCAACTCCATGTCCTACCATTTCTCTAACTACAGAATACCCATGACTTTCGCAATGATTTTGGACAGCATAGCTAATATCGCCTAATCTATTTCCTTCAATTGCTTTTTCAATCCCTTTATATAGAGCAGCTTTTGTTACTTCCAGTAATTTCTTTATTTCAGGATCCACTTCACCTATCATATAAGTATAAGCAGAATCACCGTAGTACTTATTCATTAAAACACCACAATCAACCGATACAATATCGCCTTCTTTCAATAGATATTCAGAAGGGATTCCATGAACTACAGTACTATTTACTGAAATACATAAAGTATTCGGGTAACCTTGATAACCTAAAAAACCGGGTATACCACCGTTGTCTTTAATGAATTCTTCAGCAATTTGATCGAGTTTTTTGGTTGAGATTCCGGGACCAATAATGTTAGCTATTTCACCATGCGTTCTGGCTACAAGCATATTACTTTGTCGTAATAACTCAATCTCTTCGGCTGTTTTATAATAAATCATTAAACAAAGAACCTTTAATTATACAGAAGAAACAGCGCCTGAACGGCCTTTTATTCTTCCTGATTTCATTAATCCATCATAGTGACGCATTAATAAATGACTTTCAATTTGTTGTAGGGTGTCAAGTACTACCCCCACTAAGATTAACAATGAAGTACCTCCGAAAAAATGTGCGAATTGATTGTTAACTCCTGCTATCATCGCAAATGCAGGCATAATAGCCACTAGTGCAAGGAAAATAGACCCAGGCAAAGTAATTCGAGACATTACGGCATCAAGATATTCAACAGTTTTTCTTCCGGGCTTTATACCTGGAATAAAACCACCATTCTTCTTCATATCGTCAGCCATTTGAGTAGGGTTAATAGTAATTGCTGTATAGAAATATGTAAAAAGAACAACTAATCCACCAAATACTAAATTATACCAGAAACCAGTCATATCAGCAAATGCTGAAGCGATACCAGTAGTTGTCTCTGTATTAAATTTTGTAAGCATCAAGGGTATAAACATTAATGCTTGAGCAAAGATTATCGGCATTACACCAGCAGCATTTACTTTTAGGGGAATATATTGTCTAACTCCACCGTATTGCTTATTACCAACAATTCTTTTTGCATATTGAACAGGAATTCTTCTTGTTCCCTGAACCAACAATATTGTTGCAGTAAAGACAAAGAATAAAATCACAATTTCAACAAGAAATGCAACAAGACCTCCTCCTTGCTGTTCAATTCGTGAACCAAATTCAGCAAATATTGAAAAAGGTAATCTTGCTATAATTCCAATCATGATTAATAGAGAAATACCATTCCCCACACCTTTATCAGTTATTTTTTCACCCAACCACATTACAAACATTGTACCTGCAACAAGTATAACGACAGATGACAGCCAAAATATGGTACTATTGGAGACAATTGCTCCATGTGATTGAGCGTTAAGATTAGCCAGATACCCTGGGGCTTGCCCAGCTGTGATTAAAACTGTTAAATATCGTGTTATCTGATTGATCTTTTTACGTCCACTTTCACCTTCTTTTTGTAGTCGTTGAAAATAGGGTATTGCCATTCCTAATAACTGAATAACAATAGAGGCAGAAATATATGGCATAATTCCCAATGCAAATATTGAAGCATTAGAGAAAGCACCTCCTGAGAACATATTTAAAATTCCCATAATTCCGCCTTCGGTCTGAGACCTAAGATTACCAAGTTGTAGAGGATCAACACCAGGTAAAACGATATGTGCGCCCAAACGGTATACAAGTACAAAACCGATTGTTGCAAAGATCCGATTTCGCAGATCCTCAATTTTATAAATATTCCTTAATGTTTCGATTAATCCTTTCATCAACTTAAATTTTTACAGCTGTTCCTTTAGCTAATTCAATTGCGGCAATGGCAGATTTTGAAAATGCATGTGCCTTAACTTCAATTTTCTTTGTTAGAGTGCCTTTACCTAATACTTTTACTAAATCTTGTTTCTTAATCATACCTGCACTCACCATAACTTCGATACCAATGGAATCAAGTCCTTGTTTCTCGGCTAATTCTTGTATTATACCAATATTAATTGCCTTGTATTCTATCCGGTTAATATTTTTGAATCCAAATTTAGGAACCCTACGCTGTAAAGGCATTTGCCCACCTTCGAAACCAACTTTTTTTGAATATCCTGACCGGGATTTTTGTCCTTTATGCCCTCTAGTCGACGTACCACCTTTCCCAGAACCTTCACCCCGGGCAATTCGTTTACGCTGTTTAACTGAACCCTCAGCCGGTTTTAAATTACTTAAATCCATGATAATTATAATTTATCTTTGTTATAATTTTTCAACAATTACTAAATGATTAACTTTGGCAATCATGCCCAATATTTGGGCATTTTCTTCATGCTCAACAACGCCATTCATTTTCTTAATACCCAAAGCTTCAAGTGTTAATTTTTGTCTTTTGGTACTGCCTATTTTGCTCCTTATTTGTTTTATTTTAAGCTTTGCCATTTCCAATTATATTAACCGTTAAAAACTTTTTCCAGAGATACATTACGATGTTGAGCAACTGTCAAAGCATCCCGCATTTCAAGCAATGCATTCATTGTAGCTTTAACTAAGTTATGAGGATTTGAAGAACCTTTTGATTTAGCCAAAACATCAGTTACACCAACACTTTCTAAGACTGCGCGCATCGCACCACCTGCTTTTACACCAGTTCCATGGGATGCTGGTTTCAAAAATACTTTTGCCCCGCAATATTTTGCTTCTTGCTCATGAGGTATTGTACCTTTGTATACAGGAACTTTTACAAGATTCTTTTTAGCATCTTCAACTCCCTTTGCAATAGCAGTAGTTACTTCATTGGCTTTTCCTAAACCATATCCAACAATTCCATTCTCATCACCAACAACTACAATAGCTGAAAAACTAAATGTTCGTCCACCTTTTGTAACTTTGGTAACTCTTTTTATTGCAACTAAACGATCCTTTAGTTCTAAATCGCTGGTTCTAACTTTTCTAATATTTGTTGACATAAAGTTCTAAAATTTTAATCCGTTTTCCCTAGCTGCCTCTGCTAATGATTTTATACGCCCATGATATAGATAACCGCCTCTATCAAATACAACACTATTGATTCCTGCTTCAACAGCTTTGCTTGCTATAAGTTTTCCAACCAATGCAGCTTGATCTTTTTTAGTTATTTCTGTCTTCTCAGAAATATCTTTAACTAATGATGATGCTGCTAGCAAAGTAACTTTATTTACGTCATCGATTATCTGAACGAATATATTTTTGTTACTACGATAAACAGACATTCTAGGCTTCTCTTCAGTTCCAGAGATTTTTTTTCTGATTCCTAGTTTAATCTTATTTCTTCTTTCTTGTTTAGCTAAAGCCATAATGTATTATTTTTACATATTAACTACCTGCAGCGGCTTTCCCAGCTTTCCTGCGTAATTGTTCGTCAACAAACTTAATACCCTTTCCTTTGTAAGGCTCAGGTTTTCTAAATGATCTAATTTTTGCTGCTACGTGTCCCAATAATTGCTTATCCGCACTCCTTAAAGTGATAATTGGATTTGCACGTCGCTCCGTCAATGTTTCAACTTTTACTTCGATAGGTAATTCTAAATAAATAACATGTGAAAAACCTACTGAAAGTTCTAATACTTGACCTGTTGCAGCAGCCCTATATCCTACTCCTACTAATTCCTGCTTAAGTTCAAAGCCTTTTGAAACACCAACAATCATATTGTTCACAAGTGAACGATACAGTCCATGCATGGCTTTATGCCTTTTTTGTTCTGTTGGACGCTCCAATGTAATGCTATTGTCCTCAATATTAACTTTAATATCTGTATCAATTTTCTGATTTAATTCGCCCAAGGGACCTTTGGCCTGTAAAACATTGTCTTTGGTTATGCTCACCTTAACCCCCTGCGGAATTTCTATTGGTAATTTTCCTATTCGTGACATTCCTATAACATATTAATATACATAACACATAATTTCACCGCCAACTTTAAGGTCTAATGCTTCTTTATTAGTCATTAATCCTTTTGATGTTGATAAAATTGCAATTCCCAATCCATTAAGTATTCGAGGTAGTTCATCAGCACCGGCATACTTGCGCAATCCAGGTTTACTTACTCTTTCTATCTTTTTAATAGCCGGCACTTTGCTTTTAGGATGGTATTTTAAAGCAATTTTAATAACGCCCTGCTTTTCATCATCAACAAATTTATAACTAAGAATATATCCTTTGTTATGTAAAATTTTTGTCATTTCCTTCTTTATATTTGAACCAGGTATCTCAACAACTTTGTGCCCAGCCATAACTCCATTTCTAATCCGAGTAAGATAATCTGCAATAGGATCTGTCATTTCTTTTCTATTTTATTATTACCAACTTGCTTTTTTAACACCAGGTATTAAACCATAAGCAGCCATTTCACGAAATTGAATTCTGCTAATTCCAAATTGCCTGATGTATCCTTTTGGACGACCTGTTAGTTTGCATCTGTTATGTAAACGAACAGGAGATGCATTTTTTGGCAATTTTTGCAAACCTATGTAATCACCTTCAGCTTTTAATTTAGCCCTTTTCTCAGCAAATCTATCAACTAATTTTTGCCTTTTAACCTCACGGGCTTTTAATGATTCTTTTGCCATACTATTATTTGTT
Source organism: Bacteroidota bacterium (assembly GCA_025361565.1). GTDB lineage: Bacteria > Bacteroidota > Bacteroidia > Bacteroidales > NBLH01 > NBLH01. The sequence continues at coordinate 44,144 of JANYKN010000081.1, forward strand.
TACATTTTTAAACGGAATTCCAAATTCTTTCAATAATGCTAAACCTTCTTCATCAGATTTTGCAGAAGTGACAAAAGTAATATTCATTCCAAGCATTTTACTAACTTGATCAATATTTATTTCTGGAAAAATGATTTGTTCAAGAACACCCATCGTGTAATTGCCTTTTCCGTCAAATTTATCACTCACACCACGAAAATCTCTAATCCTTGGAATAGATACAGAAATTAATCTTTCAAGGAACTCATACATCCTTTCGCGACGAAGTGTAACTTTAACACCAATTGGCATCTTTTTTCTCAATTTAAAATTGGAAATGTCTTTCTTAGACAATGTAGCAACAGCCTTTTGTCCAGTTATATCAGTCACTTCTTTAAGTGCGATATCCAACAATTTTTTGTCTGCAACAGCGGCTCCCACACCTTGGTTAATTACTATCTTCTCCAATTTGGGTACCTGCATGATGCTCTTATATCCAAACTCTTTCTGCAAATTTGGTATAATTTCTTCAGTATATTTCTTTTTAAGATTAGGCGTGTAGTCCATTACTTAATCTCCTCATTTGTTTTTTTAGAATATCGCACTAATTTGTTTTCAGCATTTTTTCTTCTTCCAATCCTAGTTGCAACTCCTTTTGTAGGATCAACCAGCATTAAATTTGAAATATGAATAGGGGCTTCTTTTTTCACAATTCCACCTTGTGTATTGGTTGAATTTGGTTTTGTATGACGAGAAACCATATTTACTCCTTCAACCAAGGCTTTACTTTTTTCACGGTCAATTTCTAAAACCCTGCCTTTTTGGTTTTTGTAATCACCTGCGTTTACAATAACCATATCGCCTTTTTTTATATGTAATTTCTTTTGCATAGGAATAATATTTTCTTATTTATAGAACCTCAGGCGCTAGTGAAACAATTTTCATATACTTGCTGCGCAGTTCACGGGCAACTGGACCAAAAATTCTAGTACCACGCATTTCGCCAGCATTGTTTAACAAAACAACAGCGTTGTCGTCAAAACGGATATATGAACCATCAGGTCTTCTTATTTCTTTTTTTGTTCTTACTATAACAGCTTTAGAAACCGAACCTTTTTTAACTTCACTAGAAGGAATAGCACTTTTTATTGATACCACAACATTATCACCTACTCGTGCGTAACGTTTTTTTGTTCCTCCTAAAACTCGAATGACCAATACTTCTTTAGCGCCACTATTATCAGCAACTGCTAATCTTGATTCTTGTTGTACCATAATTATTTAGCCTTTTCAATAATTTCGACAAGTCGCCAACTTTTATTTTTGCTTAAATGTCGGGTTTCCATTATTTTAACAAAATCCCCAATATTGCAAATATTTTGCTCGTCGTGTGCCATGAATTTTTTGCTTTTATTGATAAATTTTCCATAAATTGGATGCTTTACCTTTCTGTTCACAAGAACAACAATGGACTTCTCCATTTTGTTACTTACTACCAATCCTGTACGTTCTTTACGTAAATTTCTATTTTCCATGATCTATCCGTAACTATACTTTATTTTCTAATACCCTTTTTCGCATTTCGGTTTTTAACCGTGCGACCAGTTTCCTGGATTCACCAATTTTATTCGGGTTATCGAGTGGTGAAATAGTATGATTAAGCTTCATTTTAATCAATAATGCTTTTTCATCTTCGACTTTCTCAATTAACTCTTTTGTGGTTAATTCTTTTATTTCAGAATTTTTCATTATTCACCAATTAAAGATTCATCAAAATCATGACGTACTATAAACTTTGTAGTGATTGGCAATTTTTGAGCTGCCAACCTTAATGCTTCTTTCGCAACTTGATAAGAAACTCCTTCCGCTTCAAACAATATTCTTCCGGGTGTAACTCTGGCAACCCATAATTCAGGTGCACCTTTACCTTTACCCATCCTAACCTCTGCAGGTTTTTTAGTAACCGGCTTATCAGGGAAAATACGAATCCATATTTGTCCTTCCCTTTTCATATGACGAGTAACAGCCTGTCGAGCAGCTTCAATCTGTCTAGCAGTTATCCATGTAGTCTCTAAAGCTTTAATTCCAAATGAACCGAATGCCAATTGATTACCTCTTTGAGCATTGCCTTTCATCCGCCCTTTCTGCTGTTTCCTAAATTTTGTCTTCTTTGGTTGTAACATAACGCGCTAAAAATTTAAAATCTATTTCCTACGTTTCTTAAAGGTTTTTTGTCTTGGGTTTTTAGCTCCAAAATTTGGAGACAAATCTCTTTTTCCAAAAACTTCCCCTTTAAAAATCCAAACTTTAATTCCGATTAGGCCAACCTTTGTATGAGCTTCGGATAAACTGTAATCAATATCTGCCCTAAAAGTATGTAGAGGAATCCGACCTTCTTTATATTTTTCGGATCTTGCCATTTCTGCTCCATTTAACCTGCCAGAAATCAAAACTTTGATTCCTTCTGCTCCCATTCTCATAGTGGAAGCGATTGACATTTTTATTGCTCTTCTATAAGCAATGTTGCCTTCAACCTGACGAGCTATATTAGCTCCAACCAGCACTGCATCAAGTTCAGGTCTTTTTATTTCAAAGATATTGATTTGGACTTCCTTTTTGGTAATTTTCTTCAACTCTTCTTTCAGTTTGTCAACTTCCTGACCACTTTTCCCAATAATGATTCCTGGTCTAGAGGTATGAACTGTAACTGTGATAAGTTTCAAGGTACGCTCAATAACTATTTTTGAAACATTTGCTTTAGATAGACGAACATTTAAATAATTTCTTATTTTACTGTCTTCGACTAATTTATTGGCGTATTTATTTCCACCAAACCAGTTAGAATCCCAACCTTTTATGATTCCTAACCTATTGCTTATCGGATTTACCTTTTGTCCCATCTACTCTGAAATTTGTTTGCTTTCTAAAATAATAGTAACATGATTTGACCTTTTGCGAATTCGATGTGCCCTTCCTTGTGGCGCTGGTCTTAATCTTTTCAACATTCTACCAGAATCTACAAAAACTTCTTTTACAAAAAGATTTGCATCTTCCATTCGAACTCCTTCATTCTTGATCTGCCAGTTAGAAATTGCCGAAAGAAGTAATTTTTCCAATTTCCTGGAGGCTTCTTTGGGGCTAAATTTAAGCAGATCAAGTGCACGCTTAACGCCAACACCTCGTACTAAATCTGCAACTAATCGCATTTTCCTAGGTGATGTTGGACAATTTCTTAAAGCTGCGCTATATTTGGTCTTTTTAGCTTCTTTTATTGCTTCTGCCCGGTTATGTTTTCTTGCTCCCATTTTATATTTTGTTATCTTTTGGAATCTTTAATTAACGCTTCTTATTTCCTGCATGTCCCCTAAATATCCTTGTGGGAGCAAATTCGCCTAATTTATGGCCAACCATGTTCTCTGTAACATATACGGGAATAAATTTATTTCCATTATGAACAGCGATTGTGTGTCCTACAAAATCTGGAGAAATCATCGAAGTCCTTGACCAAGTTTTTATCACTGATTTTTTTCCTGCTTCGTTCATTGCAAGAACTTTTTTCTCAAGCTTATAACTTATAAATGGACCTTTTTTCAGTGAACGACTCATATTTCTAGATATAAAGTATTATTTCTTTCTTTTTTCAACAATATATTTATTCGATGTTTTCTTCTTAGCCCTGGTTTTAAATCCTTTAGCTAATAAACCTTTTCTTGACCTAGGGTGTCCACCGGTTGCACGGCCTTCACCACCACCCATTGGATGGTCAACAGGGTTCATGGCAACACCACGTACTCTTGGACGACGGCCTAACCATCTACTTCTACCAGCTTTACCAGATTTTTCTAGAGCATGATCAGAATTCGAAACAGAACCTATGGTCGCTTTACAAGTTACCAGAATCATTCTGGATTCTCCTGAAGGCATCTTAATAATTGCATACTTACCATCCCTTGAAGTTAACTGGGCATAGGTTCCTGCACTTCTAGCAATAACTGCTCCGCCGTTTGGTTGCATTTCAATATTGTGAACAACCGTTCCAAGTGGAATATCAGAAAGATATAATGTATTGCCAATTTCCGGTGCAATCCCTTTACCTGAATTCAATTCTTGGCCAACTTTTAAACCATTAGGAGAAATGATGTATCTTTTCTCCCCATCGGCATAAACAACCAATGCAATTCTTGCAGATCTGTTTGGATCGTACTCTATTGTTTTAACTATTGCAGGAATTCCTTCTTTATCCCTAGCAAAATCAACCATTCTGTATTTTCTTTTATGACCACCACCGATATTTCTAACAGTCATTTTACCTGTATCATTTCTACCGCCAGTGCGTTTTCTAGTTTGCAATAACGATTTTTCAGGTATGTTGGTGGTTATATCATCAAAATTACTTATGATTTTCCCTCTTTGTCCCGGAGTTGTCGGATTAATTTTTCGTACAGCCATTTTTCTTAAATATTGCTATAAAAATCTATTGTATCCCCTTGAATCAAGGTAATAACTGCTTTTTTAAAGGCATTTTCCGATCCATGAACTATACCAGTTTTGGTATATCTCGATTTGGTTTTTCCAGAATAGCGCATTGTATTTACAGATTCTACAGATACGTTATACAAACTCTCTACAGCTTTTTTAATCTGTATTTTATTTGCATCTTTTGCGACTATGAAGCCAAAACAATTAAGTTTTTCGCTCTGCGCCGTCATTTTTTCAGTGATAATGGGCCTCAATAAAATTTCCATTTCTAAAATGTTTTTTCTAGAGCATCAATTGAGCTTTCGGCAAAGATTAATGCTTTGGCGTTAATGATGTCATAAGTTGTTAATTCTGAAATTGTTACAGTCTTAGATCCCTGTAAATTTCTGGATGACAAATATATGTTTTTATTTGCTTCCCCTAAAACTAAAAGTGATTTTTTATCTCCTAATTTAAGATTATTTTTAATCTCCTGATACTGTTTAGTTTGAGGAGTTTCAAAATTGAAATCTTCGATAATAAATACTTCTTCAGATAAAGCTTTGTATGTTAATGCAGATTTTCTGGCAACCAATTTTAGCTTTTTATTCAATTTAAAGCTATAATCTTTTGGTCTAGGACCAAAAACACGTCCACCACCTCTAAATATAGGATTTTTTATACTTCCAAACCTTGCAGAACCTGTTCCTTTTTGTTTCTTCAACTTTCTGGTACTACCAGCAATTTCAGCCCGTTCCTTCGATTTATGGGTACCTTGTCTGTTATTTGCCATGAATTGTTTAACATCCAAATAAATAGCATGATCATTCGGTTCTACCCCAAAAATTGAATCGTTCAGATTAACTTGTCGGCCAGTATCTTCTCCTTTGATATTATATACTTTCAGTTCCATTATTTCTCAACAATTAAATATGAACCTTTTGGTCCCGGAACGGAACCTTTAACCACTAATAAATTGTTTTCAGTAATTATCTTCATTACTTTTAGGTTGATAACCTTTATTTTGTCACCACCTGTTCTACCAGCCATTCTTATTCCTTTGAAAACTCTTGAAGGATAAGATGAAGCACCAAGTGAACCAGGAGCTCTCAACCTGTTATGTTGACCATGAGTTGCACCACCAACGCCAGCAAAACCATGTCTTTTAACAACACCCTGAAAACCTTTACCTTTACTTACTCCACTAATATCTAAAAAAAGATCATCATTGAAATAATCAACTGTAAGTACATCACCAATTTTCCAATCCTTAATAAAACCTTTAAGTTCTATCACTTTGTTTTTAGGTGTTGTATTTGCTTTTTTAAAGTGCCCTAACTCAGCTTTAGTTGTATGCTTTTCTTTTTTTTCATCGAATGCAAGCTGTATTGCATTATAACCGTCATTTTCAATTGTTTTGATTTGGGTTATTATACAAGGACCTACTTCGATTACAGTGCATGGAATGTTTTTTCCCTCGGCACTGAATACGGATGTCATTCCGACTTTTTTTCCTATTAAACCTGGCATCTTGAGATTAATTTAAACCTTATACTTTTATTTCAACTTCTACACCACTAGGCAACTCTAATTTCATCAAAGCATCAATCGTTTTTGGTGTTGAACTATAAATATCGATTAACCGTTTAAACGATGAAAGTTGAAATTGTTCACGTGCTTTTTTGTTTACGAAAGGAGATCTTAACACTGTAAAAACCCTGCGATGTGTTGGCAATGGAATTGGCCCACTGACAACTGCGCCTGTTGCTTTTACTGTTTTCACAATTTTTTCAGCTGAATTATCTACTAAATTGTGATCGTAAGATTTCAATTTTATTCGAATCTTCTGACTCATAAGATTATTTATTATTCTGTTTTACCGATATTTTTAGCAATAACCTCTTTTGCAATACTCTCTGGCACTGGTGCATAATGTGAGAACTCCATTGTTGAAGTAGCCCGTCCAGATGAAAGCGTTCTTAAAACTGTAACATATCCAAATTTCTCTGACAATGGTACTTTAGCCTTTATAACCCTTGCATTTCCTTTAGATTCCATGCCCAGTATTTGGCCTCGACGTTTGTTAAAGTCAGAAATTATATCACCCATATATTCTTCCGGAGTTACTACCTCATCAGCCATAATTGGCTCTAGCAATACAGGCTTGGCTTTTGCAGCAGCATGTCTAAATGCAAGCTTAGCTGCTAATTCGAAAGATAATTGATCAGAATCGACTGCGTGGTAAGAACCATCCAACAGCGTTACCTTCAAACTATCAACTGGATATCCGGCAAGTGGACCATTTGATAATGCTTCTTTGAAACCTTTTTCAATTGGAGCAATATATTCTCTTGGAATATTTCCACCTTTAATCTCATCAATAAATTGTAAACCAACATGTCCTTCATCTGCAGGTTCGATACGAACACTTATATCTGCAAATTTTCCACGGCCACCAGTTTGCTTTTTAAATACTTCCCTATGTGTAACAATTCCTGTAATAGCTTCTTTATATGCCACTTGTGGAGCACCTTGGTTACATTCTACTTTAAATTCACGCTTTAATCTATCAAGTAATATTTCCAGGTGAAGTTCTCCCATACCACTAATAATAGTTTGTCCAGTAGCATCATCTGTTTTTATTTTAAAAGTCGGATCTTCTTCTGCTAACTTATACAATGCTGTACCGAGTTTATCCAAATCTGCCTGAGTTTTTGGCTCAATTGCTACCCCAATAACTGGTTCTGGGAATGTCATTGACTCAAGTATAATTTGCTTATCTTCAGTACACAAAGTATCGCCTGTGCGTATATCTTTAAAACCAACTGCTGAACAAATATCCCCTGCATGGATTTCATCCTTAGGGTTTTGTTTGTTTGCATGCATTTGATATAATCTCGAAATCCGTTCTTTCTTTCTTGTTCTTGGATTGTAAACATACGAACCAGATTGAAGAACACCTGAATATACTCTTATATAAGCCAGACGCCCTACGTAAGGATCTGTTGCTATTTTAAAAGCTAAAGCCGACAAAGGTTCATTATCCGAAGGTTGTCTAACAACTTGTACTTCATCTTTAGGATTAAAACCTTCAATTCCCTCAATATCTAAAGGGCTAGGAAGTAATCCAACAACAGCATCGAGTAATCTTTGAACACCTTTATTTTTAAACGCAGAACCACAAAGAACTGGAACAATTTTCATATCAATAACAGCCTTCCTTGTAACTGCCATAAACTCTTCGACAGTAATTGATTCTCTATCCTCAAAAAATCTTTCAAGAAAATGATCATCAGATTCAGCAACTGCTTCAACTAATTTTTCGCGCCACTCTTCTACAGTGTCAACTAAATCAGCAGGAATTTCAGTATATTCATATCGCATTCCTATTTCAGCATCCTCTTTCCAAACAATTGCTTTTCTTTCAATTAGATCAACCAATCCAATAAAGTTTTCTTCAGCACCTATTGGTATTTGAAGTGGAACAGGATTAGCACCTAATTTTTCTTTAATTTCTGATACAACTTTGAAAAAATCAGCCCCATTTCTGTCCATTTTATTGATAAATGCCATACGTGGAACTTTGTACTTATCCGCTTGACGCCAAACAGTTTCGCTTTGAGGTTCAACACCGCCAACTGCACAAAAAACTGCAACTGCACCATCTAAAACTCTCAATGAACGTTCTACTTCAACAGTAAAGTCAACGTGTCCTGGAGTATCAATAATATTAACTTTATATTCGTCTTCTTTGTATTTCCAAAATGTTGTTGTTGCTGCGGCAGTTATTGTAATTCCCCGCTCCTGCTCCTGAATCATCCAATCCATTGTAGCAGCACCATCATGTACCTCTCCAAGCTTGTGGGTAACACCAGTATAGAAAAGTATTCTCTCGGTTAATGTCGTTTTACCGGCATCAATGTGAGCCATTATCCCAATATTTCTTGTATAATTTAAATCCCTTGCCATTTTTCTTATCTCTCTCTTCTAGAATTTAAAGAATGCAAATGCTTTATTGGCCTCTGCCATTCTGTGCATATCTTCTTTTTTCTTGAAGGCACCGCCTTCTTCATTATATGCAGCTAAAATTTCAGCTGCCAATTTTTCACCCATGGATTTTCCACTACGTTTACGAGCGAATGTAACCATGTTTTTAATACTAATGGAAACTTTTCTTTCTGCTCTTATTTCCATAGGAACTTGGAATGTCGCACCACCTACACGGCGACTTTTAACTTCAACCATTGGTGTGATATTTTCTAAAGCTTTTTTCCAAATATCTAATGGGCTTTTATCAATGTTGGCAGACTTCTCTTTTACAATGTCCAAAGCACTGTAAAAAATATTATATGAAGTATTCTTTTTACCTGAAATCATTAAATCATTAACAAACCTGGTAACCAGTGTATCTGTAAATTTAGGATCCGGTAATAAAATCCGCTTTTTTGGTTTTCTTTTTCTCATTTTATTTCTAACCTAACGATTTTAACTACTTTTTATCTTTTGGCCTTTTTGTACCGTATTTTGAACGTCTTTGTGTTCTTCCTTCAACACCTGAAGTATCAAGAGCACCTCTAATAATGTGATATCTCACACCTGGTAAATCTTTAACACGACCACCCCTAATAAGTACAATCGAGTGCTCCTGTAAATTATGTCCTTCTCCGGGTATGTAAGCATTTACTTCTTTTCCATTTGTTAACCTTACTCTTGCAACCTTGCGCATTGCGGAGTTTGGCTTCTTAGGAGTAGTAGTGTATACCCTAACACACACACCTCTTCGTTGAGGACAATTATCTAAGGCTGGAGCTTTACTTTTTTCTACTATTTTTGCTCTTCCTATTCTTACTAATTGCTGAATTGTAGGCATAAAGACTATATAATTTGTTGTTTTAATTTGTTAAAATTGGTCTGCAAAGGTAAAAGATATTTTCTTTAATACAATAGCAACAAAAAAGATTTTACAATGAATTTGCTTGATTATCAAATTGCTTTTTTTTATAATATTATATATCAGTTATTTATACTGTCATTTAATTGATTTTTTTTTTTAATCTTCGGCAATAAAAGTTCATTTTCTCAGATTTAAGATCTTATTAAATCAACGAATTTATTAGCTTATAAGTTTATGTATAAGCGTATTGGCATACAATTTTTCTATTTATTTATAAATGATATCTTTTCTTAAGACTTGTTATGATTTGTCCTATAATCAATCAAATAAAATAACTTGTTATAAATTATTTGCATTCATATTAAGAAAAGTATGTTATAGAATATCTAAAATTGAGAAATAATCAACAGAAACAATAGATAATCTATTGATATACAATTATTAATATTATATAATTTTTAACTAAATCTAGAAAATTCAATTATTTAAAAAAATGAGAAAACGGTTCTGAACGATGAATTAAAAAGATTTTCAGAACACTTAAAGAAGAAGTTGGATGTATGTAAAATTTTATTAATTTTGACCGTCACAAATAAGAATACTATTTTAAACTATTGATTTTACTAATATATTAACTACTTAAAAAGGATAGAATGAAAATATACGAAACAAAGGATATTCGAAATTTATCGCTTTTAGGCAATGCAGGTTTAGGTAAAACTACATTGGCCGAAGCAATGCTTTTCGAAGGAGGAGTAATTAACAGACGTGGCGAGGTGAGTCAAAAAAACACGGTATCGGACTACCATGAAATTGAGCACGAGCGACAAGGGTCTGTTTTTTCAACAGTATTATATACTGAATGGCTTGGCAAAAAACTCAACATTATTGACACACCTGGTGCAGATGATTTTGTAGGTGGAGTAATTTCAGCATTGCATGTAACTGATACCGGTTTGCTACTTTTAAATGCCCAACATGGTGTTGAAACTGGTACAGAAATAATATGGAGACATGCAGAAAGAATGCATAAACCAATCGTCTTTGTAGTAAATCAGCTTGATCATGATAAAGCTAATTTTGAAAAGGCTTTTGAAGATGCAAAACAATCATTCGGAAACAAAGTTACTTTGGTTCAATACCCTATCAATCCAGGGCCCGATTTCAATGCAGTTATTGATGTACTTTTGATGAAAATGTACAAATGGGGGCCAAACGGAGGAGAGCCTACAATTACAGAAATTCCTGACAGTGAAAAAGAAAAAGCGGCTGAGTATCATAATATATTAGTAGAAGCGGCTGCTGAAAATGATGAAACTTTAATGGAGATCTTTTTTGAAAAGGGAAGTCTTTCTGAAGATGAAATGAGGCAAGGAATCCGAGTTGGACTAAGGACTCGTGGTTTATTTCCTGTTTTTTGTGTATCTGCAAAAAAAGACATGGGTGTTAGACGATTAATGCAATTTCTTGGCAATGTAACACCTGCTCCAAATGATATGCCTGCACCTAAAAATAAAGATGGCAAAGAAATCAAATGTGACCCTTCGGGAAAAACATCCTTGTTTATTTTTAAAAATTCAATAGAACAGCATCTAGGAGATGTATTATTCTTTAAAGTGATGTCTGGAGAACTTACTGAAGGAATGGATTTAATAAATACAAACAAACAGGGAAAAGAAAGGGTTTCACAATTATATGCAGTTGCTGGCAAAAACAGAGAAAAAGTTGAAAAATTTGTAGCAGGGGATATTGGAGCAACTGTAAAACTAAAAGAAACAAAAACTAATCATACGCTAAATGAAAAAGGAGAAGACTGGACTTTTCCCGCCATGGTATTTCCAAACCCTAAATTCAGGATTGCAATTAAAGCAGTGGACGAAGCAGATGATGAGAAACTAGGTGAAGTTTTACATAGAATGAATGCACAGGATCCGACTGTAATTCTTGAGTATTCAAAAGAATTAAAACAGCTTATTCTTCATGGACAAGGCGAATTTCATCTAAATACAGTTAAATGGCATTTGGAAAACATTCACAAAATTCAAGTTCAGTTTATTGCTCCTAAAATTCCATATCGTGAAACTATTACCAAGGCAGCCCCAGCTGATTATCGCCATAAAAAGCAATCAGGTGGCGCAGGCCAATTTGGAGAAGTACATTTGGTAATTGAGCCTCATGAAGAAGGAAAACCAGAACCATCAAAATATAAATTTGGAGAAAAAGAACTTGCAGTTAATATCAGAGGTAAGGAGGAAATCCCATTGCCATGGGGAGGCAAACTGGTATTCTATAATTGCATAGTTGGAGGTGTAATCGATGCCCGTTTTTTACCAGCAATTCTAAAAGGAATAATGGAAAAAATGGAACAGGGACCCTTAACAGGTTCTTATGCCCGTGACATTAGAGTTTGCGTATATGATGGAAAAATGCATGCGGTTGATTCAAATGAAATTTCATTTAGACTAGCTGGTGCCAAAGCCTTTTCAGCAGCGTTTAAAATTGCAGGACCTAAAATTCTTGAACCTATCTATAATGTGGAGGTACTTGTTCCAAGTGACAGAATGGGTGATGTAATGAGCGATTTGCAAGGAAGAAGGGCGATGATTGAAGGAATGTCGAGCGAAAAAGGTTTTGAAAAACTAAAAGTTAGAGTTCCTTTGGCCGAAATGGGCAAATACTCAACAGCTCTCAGTTCATTAACCAATGGCCGTGCTACTTTTACAATGAGTTTTGCCGAGTATGCTTCTGTGCCACACGAAATACAGGAAGGATTACTTAAAGCATACTCTGAGGAAGAGGAAGAATAAAATCCGAGTTTGGAATATGAATCAAGGAGTAAAGAAATTTACTCCTTTTTTTATTTTTTAGAAGTGTAAAAATCAGAAAGATTAAAACTAATAGAGAAATGATTTGAAGCACCAGCCAAATGATAAATTGATTGACCAAAACTCAGCTTGATTTTTGAAATATGAAGGTAAATTCCCCACGAAAACCCAACAAGAAATGGACGGGTTGGAACCATCATTTCTTTTCGTCGTTGGTGGTTGTACCCAATCATAACCATAAAGTTTTTTGAAGGTATAAACTCAGTTCCAAATATGGTGTGCCTGAAAAAATTATCAAAAATATTGAACTCATAATTCTTTTGAGAATTACCTTGATTTGGAGTTGATGTATATGAAGGGTTTCCATTTAAATTATATGTCAAATCCCATTTTTGGATATGATGATACAGTATAGAAAAACGGAAAGGTGCATGTTCCAGTTTTCGGCTTACGCCAATTTGAAGATCAAAAGGCAGTGACTCATAATTGCCTGGATTATAAGGTTTAATCTGAGAGCCTGCATTTTTAAGAACCAAGGCAGCTGAAAACATACGGTTGCTTGACTGGTAGTTTAACCCAGCATCAAGAGCTAAACCAAATGAATTATAGGTTTCTAATTGCGAATAAATTGGTTTAAAGTTTACACCCATTGTCAACATGCTATCGATAATTGACTTTGACCAATAAATATTTAAAGCCAATTCAAAAGCTTTAAATTCTCCTGTTATTTTTCCTGAGGGATCTGCTTTTGTGAATTTACCATAATTAATATAGTGGATGCCCGCTGCAAAAACCCCAACGTGTTTAAAATCTTTGGCATAGGCAGCATAACCGTAATTTATTCCAGAGAAATAATTGACATAATTCAAAACCAGGTTATTGGTCATCGATTTGACCAAGAGCGCAGGATTGTGAAATACTAAGTTCAAATCACCATCAGATATAGAAATATTCTGACCACCAAGAGCAGCTACCCTTGCTGAATTTGTTAGTTTTAAAAAACCATATGTAGAAGTTCCGCCAATTTGACCTAATACATTGATACATACAATAATCAACAATACAGCTAATGAAAGAGTCCTTTTCAATTTTTCGATATATTATTTTTTAACGGAATAATTACATTTTGAATATGAGCAAGTTTTTTTAATTGTGATAGAAACAATCCACAAAGTACGATAAAAATTCCAGTAATATTAAGAAAAGATAATTTCTCATTTAATATAAAATATGAAAAAATTGCAGTGAAAACAGGTATCAAATTAGACATAGAATTGGCTTTAACAATTCCAAGTTCCCTGATTCCGTATGTAAACAAAATAAATGCAAGGGATGAAGCAAATATTGATAGTGCAATAAGTGGCTCAATTATTTCGAAAGTGATTTTAACACTTCTAAAATGTTCAAAATCGAAATAAAGAAAAAATGGCATAAAAAACAAAATACCAAGCACATTTTGATAGCTAATTATAGAGTAGATATTGTATTTTTTAGCAATATTAACAACAAGAATTGAATAACTTATAGCTGAAAAAACAGCCAATCCCATTAAAAAAACACCAATAAATGAAACATTGAAAGAAAAATCATCAGTCAAAATAACCAGAACAACACCATTTATTGAAATAATAATTCCAATTATGTTAACGATTTTCAATTTTTCCTTTAAAAAATACCATGCGGCAATTGGCGAAAAAAGTGGGATGGTTGAAATAAGTACAGAAGATATTGTTGCACTTACATAATTTAAACCAATTGTTTCACCAATAAAATAAAGAAAAGGCTGAAATAAAGCCAATAAAATGAAAGAGCCAATATCCTTTCGTTTAACTTTTTGCAATCTATTAAATAGAAATCCGAATACTATCAGAAAAATTGATGAAATAATTAATCTTAACGTAACAATAGTAATTGGTTGATAAAAATGAAGTAATAACTTTGTCCAGATGAAAGAAAAGCCCCAAAAAATCATTGCAATAAAAATAGCAATATAAGTTATAAATAATTTACGCTTTATTTCGGTCATTATGCATTATTCTAATTTCAGACTGACTTTGATGCTAATTTATTATTCTATTAATATTAAAATACATTTTAAAAATGAAACCATTGTTTCCCTTTTTAAAATGTGCTCAAAGATATAATATTAAACGTATTGGGAAAATGATGAAATTTTAGCTATTATTGAATCCAATCAATAAATACTTTTTCTATATAATACATTTCGTTCACTCAGATAATTCATAATATATTGATAACAAGCAAGATCTTCGCCAATAAATTCAGGCGGGGTAATCCCTATTTTATTGTACTTGCTTTCGAGCAATAAATTTACAGCAGCGGTACAAGTATATCCAGTGGTACGAGCCATTGAAATTGTTTTGCTTTCTCTATCATATTTATCGAGTAAATCGTATTGATAGCCAATGGGTTTGCCATTTTCAATTCCTTCAACTTTTATACGCATGATGGTATAATCTTCTTCACCTTCTTTCAATTGCCAGATTGGAAAAAGTAGTTTTGCAGTTAAATCAATAGGACGAATAAGCGTTCCATTTACATCAACTTTGTTGTAAGAGAAGAAACCACTTTCGCGAAGAACCCTAAAATATTCAATAGTACCAGGATATCGAAGTGTTTTTTCAATCATATCTGGGACCTGAATTGTTTTAAGAATTGTACGCAAACCATCAGAATTCCATGATTCTAAGCTACCTACACCTGGGAAATGAATCAATTCAGCATCGGACAATGCTTCCCTTGTAACGATTTGACCATTTTGAATATAGCGTGCAGGACGGATATACTCTTCAATTACATCAATTGGCGAAAAAACTGCTTTATATTCATATGGCCATACTCTTTCAACAGGGAGGCCTCCAACCAAACATTCAAATTTTTTAACTTCCATTTGTTTGTTGTACCGGCCAAGAATAAGATTGCTCATTCCCGGGGCAACACCACAATCAACAACAGCAGTAACATTATGCTTTTTAGCCAAATCATCCAATTCAAATGGATCTTCAGGAAAAAAAGCGATATCAACTATGTTCTTTCCAGATTCGATTACTGTTTTTAGCGTTTGAAAGCCCATAAAACCAGGAACTGCGTTTACAACTATATCTGCATCCTTAATCAGATACCGGATATTTGCCGGATTCTTCAAATCAGAGTTCACTGCCTCAATGTTTCTCTTATTGGCCAAATAGTCGAGTTCAGCATCACTGATATCGACAGAAACTACCTGGTGAGTTTTTGCTAAATCAATTGCAATTGCTTTTCCAACACGCCCAGCACCTAAGACTACAATTTTTTTCATTCTGGTTTTTTTTGGTTATTATTTAAGGTATATAATATAAGGTATATATCATTTAATTAAAAAGTACTTTACGAAAATAATCAAAACAATTTAGAGGGAGGTGAACTTCAACAAATTTATTTGAGAATACTTAAAATTGTCTTAATCTTTTAAAACTAAAGATGCTCCATTAAATCTTCGATAGAATAACCAGCTTTTAATAAATTCGAAGGACTAAGGATTGACTTGAGTTTGGATTTTTCAATGAATTTCAATTTATCATTGGCATCAAAAACATCACACGCTGAAATTTTCATGGCATTTGCCAGTTCGGAAGCTTTGTTATAACCAATATAAGGAACAAGGGCTGTTGTAATTATTGGACTCCGATAAAGTTTGTCGCTTGAAAGTTTTTGGTTTATAGTAATTTCTGAAAACAAATTATTGAGCAATGAAATATTAGCAGAAATCAACAACTTTAAGCTTTGAATAATTGAATGACCAATTATAGGAAGGTAGGCATTCAAATCAAGGCATCCCTGAGCAGACAGACTGGTAATCAATAAATCATTACTATATACCTGATGTGCAATACTTATTACGTATTCGGGAATTACCGGATTTACTTTTGAAGGCATAATGGTACTTCCAAGTTGCTTTTTTGGTATGCTAAGCTCTTTTTTATCAATCAGATCGGAAGCAAGCAATCGGATGTCATTAACCATTTTTTCGAGGTTGACAGCATGCGACTTTAAAGTAGCATGGATTTCGACAAATGAATCAAAATTAACTGTTGCATCCTGTAAATTTTCGCCACGGGTTATGGGTAATTTTGTTAGTTCTTGCAGTTCACGAACTACTTCCATCATGTAAAAACGGGGAACTGAAATTCCTGTACCGATCGCTGTTCCACCCAAATTCACCACTTTAATACGCTCAAAACATTTAGAAACCCTCCACCAATCACGTGAAAGAGCATCATTGTATGTACTAAATAGCCTTCCGTAGGATGAAGGCACGGCTTCTTGCATTTGTGTATACGCAATACGCAAGCTATCGCGATGTTCTTTTTCAATAGATTCTATGCTGGACCTCAAATTATTTATGGATTGCTCTAAATCAGCAAATAGCCTTATGATGGCGATTCGCAATGCTGTTGGAATAACATCATTGGTTGACTGAAACACATTTGCATGCTCAATTGGATCTATTAACTGGTAATCGCCTGGCTTTTTCCCTAATAGAATCAGTGCTTGATTTGCAATAATTTCATTAATGTTTAAATTGATACTTGTACCTGCCCCGCCCTGAATGGCCGGTATTATAAAATCCTCAAAATGTTTTCCTTCGGCAACATCAGATGAAGCACTTACAAGAACATCTAGTACCTCATCACTAATTAATTGAATTGGAATTTTATTATTTGGATATTTACGGTTTATCGCTTTTTTGAATTTTTTATAAACCTGATATACTGCCAGTTTAGTTATACCAACTGCCTGATACCACTCCAAATGAAAAACTGAGTCGTTCAAGAAATTATTTTTTGCACGATATGAATGAATACCAAACAATGCATCATCCGGTATTTCAATTTCACCAATAAAATCCCTCTCAACTCGCATTTTTCAATGATTTACTTATCGGCTAATTGGCTGTGCAAAGGTCTTAACATCTTCTCCCGTAATTACATCCTCACATAAAATAATCAAGCGCTCCAATACATTTCGAAATTCGCGAATATTTCCTGTCCAATTAATTTTTTGCAATTCTTTAATTGCATCTTCAGTGACAGTTTTTTGAGGCATTCCATAATCATCGCAAACTAATCCCATAAAATGCTCCGTAAGTAATGGGATATCTTCCAGTCTTTCGTTAAGTGAAGGTACATGAATTAAGATTACACTTAATCTGTGATATAAATCTTCGCGGAAGTTATTATTTTCAATTTCAGTCCTTAGATCTTTGTTTGTGGCGGCAATAACTCGAACATCCACTCTAATCTGTTTGTCGCTTCCAACCCGATAAATGGTATTTTCTTGCAAAGCCCTTAAAACTTTTGCCTGAGCAGAAAGGCTCATATCGCCAATTTCATCGAGAAGTATTGTTCCGCCATTTGCTTGTTCAAATTTTCCTTTTCGTTGTTTGTGGGCAGATGTAAAAGCGCCCTTTTCATGGCCAAACAATTCACTTTCAATAAGTTCTGATGGAATTGCAGCACAGTTTACTTCAACGAATGGATAAGGGGCACGCTGACTCTTTTCGTGCATCCATCGAGCTACCAATTCTTTCCCTGTGCCATTGCTGCCGGTAATTAAGACTCGGGCATCGGTTGGTGCAACACGGTCTATCATATCTTTAACCTTTTTGATGGCATCAGACTGACCAATCATTTCATATGTTTTGCTAACTTTTCTCTTTAATTTCTGAGTCTCGATAATTAAATCTTTTCTTTCGAGGGCGTTTCTGATAGTTACAAGTAAGCGATTGAGGTCTAAAGGCTTTTCAATAAAATCATAGGCTCCTTTTTTCAGCGTTTCAACTGCGGTTTCAACTGTTGCGTGACCCGAAATCATTATTACAGGAACATCTGGACAAATATCCATTAATTTTTCAACTACTTCTACACCATCCATTTGTGGCATTTTTATATCACAAAGAATAATATCGAATTTGTTCTCGGTAGCCATTTCGAGCCCTTCAATCCCATCAGAAGCAGTTTCCACCTGATGATCTTCATATTCAAGGATTTCCTTTAAGGTATTTCTAATCGGTTTTTCGTCGTCTATAACTAATATCTTTGCCATGATTCTTATTTTATTCTATTAAAGGCAAATATACTTTTTTCTAAGTAAAGTATTAAATTTTTCGCATATTAATTTTATAAATCTAGCTTTAAGAACTTTTTTAATGCCTTTATTTTTGATCAATTGTGATGTTTAAAAAAAATCCTGATTTTTTTATTCAAAAAAAGTATTGGAATAAAACTTCCATTCAATGAATTAGATTGACAATAAGGATCAAAATAATCATAGAATTAAGACAATTATATCTTATTTTATACACAAATTAAAATTTAGCCTGATTTTTGACACATAAAATAGCAATATCCAAATTATCATAAAAATTATCTTTTACCAATAAATCAATAACTACAATAAACAAAAATACGAATACGTACAATAAATGATTTTAAATTGATATTTTTTTTTGTAATTTGCTGATTGATTGAATAAACTAATTTATGAACTCACTCCAAATAATTGCCAATTCTAATAAAAACAGTTCAACAATGAAAACTATTATTTTTCGAATTCTAATTTCTTCATGCTTATTATTAACTGCAATTAATATTTCTGCTCAAAGCGCTAAAAAATACTATAAAACAGCAAAAGAATTCAGTAAATCAGGCAGTTTTGACGAAGCAATTGAAAATTACACAAAAGCAATTGACCTTGATCCACAATTTACAAAAGCATACATTGAAAGAGCTTCGGTTTATGAAGAACTTGGTCATCTAACAGAAGCAGCGGAGGATTACAAAACATTGTCAGATCTTTTACCCACGGAATATATTTGGCTATATAAAACTGCCTCAATCAATTATATGCTTAATAAATATATTGTAGCTATCACTTTTTTAAATTCAGCATCCGAACTTGAAGAAAAGGATTCCAAAATATTGGAACTTAAAATGCGATGCGATATTGCATTGAGTAATTTTAAATCAGCATTAACTGATTGCGATGGAGCCATTCAATTAAACCCATCAGCTGAAAATTATTATTACCATGGTATCATTCAAAAAAAACTTGAGAACTATCTACTTTCAGAAGCTGATTTTAATGCATCCTTAAAAGTAGATCCGAATTATATTAACTCTTATATTGGTTTGGGGGTTGTAAAATTAAAGCAGAATAAAACAGAAGATGCCTTATTATCAGTCAATAAGGCAATTCAAATAGATAATAAAAATAAGGAAGCATTAATGCTCCGAAGCCAAATCTATAAGAAAAAATCAGAAATTCCATCAGCGATAAATGATTTATCAACTCTAGTCCAGTTTTATCCTGATGATGAAGAAATTCTTTATCAGCGTGGAATGACTTATTATGACAATAATCAATTCCAGAATGCTTTGGCAGACTTTAGTAAAGTTTTATTAAAGAATGAGAAAAACAAATCTGCACTTTACAAACGTGGAAATACTTATGAAAAGCTTGGAAAAAATGATGAAGCTTTAAAAGATTACGAAAAACTTTTGAGTATAAAAATTGCCGGCGATGATTCAACTCAAATTTATAAAATAGCAGCAGAAAAATTGTATGAATTAAATAGAGAGAATGATTCTCCAATTATTTCTATTGTTTCTGAAAAGCTTCTTGCAGATAAATCAATTGGAGTTCCTGATAACATTGAGGAAACCCAATTGATAATTAAGGTGAAAGATAAAAACAAAATTCAAACACTAATTGTTGATGGCAATAATTTGAGATTTAATGCCGATTCGCTATCATCTGGATTTACTGTAACTATAAATATCAAAAACAAAAAAAAGATTACCATTGAAAGTGAAGATATTTATAAAAATAAAGCAATATTGGAATTAAAACTGACAAGAAATGAAACAATTCCTCCAACAATTGCAATTCTAACACCTTATGTTTCAGAAAAAAACGAAATATTTGTTGATCCTCAAATTCCTGAATTTCTAATTGAAGGAAGAGTTATGGATGATAGTAAAATTGCTTCGATTGAAATAAATAGAATACAAGCAAAATTTAATAATACTGAAAATAACCCAAAATTTTCAGTCAAAATTAATCCAACAAATAAGGACCAATTGGAATTTATAGTTAAAGATATTTATGGAAACGCCGAGGTTAAAACATACAAAATAAACCGAAATGTAGCTGAATTAATTAATAATAACCCAATGGGCAATACTTGGGTGGTTTTTATCGAAAACACTGAATACAATGCATTTACAAGTGTAAAGGGACCAGAAAAAGACGTTAGCATGATGAAAAGCGCTCTTTCAAAGTATCAAATCAACAACATTTTACACAAAAAGAATATGTCCAAACAGCAAATGGAAAAATTCTTTAATACTGAACTTCGCGATCTGGTTCGTGATAATCAGGTAAATTCGATTCTAATCTGGTATGCCGGTCTAGGAAAATATATTAACGAAAATAGTTATTGGATTCCGACCGATGCAAAAAGAGATAGCGAAATGAGTTATTTTAATATTAATTCCTTAAAATCTTCCATGCAAGCTTATACAAAAAATATTACACATACCCTTATTGTAACAGATGCTTGTGAAACAGGGCCATCATTTTATATGTCCATGCGATCATTGCCCACTGAGCGGGATTGTAACAATCCAAAAGCTACCAAATTCAAATCATCTCAGGTATTTACTTCAGCTGGATATGGCTTGGCTGATGAAAACACCCAGTTTACAAAAACATTTGCTAATTCTTTGAATTTTAACAACAATGGCTGCATCCCAATAGATAAAATTGTAATAAAAGTTTCTTCAGTTGTACAACAAAATGATAACCAAAAACCGAAATTTGGTAAAATCGCCGGGTTTGAAGATGAAAATGGCACTTTCATTTTCATTAAAAAATAACAATATAAAGTTTGCACTACTTAATAAACCAAAGTTTAAAATAAAATGGAATTCATTAAATATCAATATTTTAAATTAAAATTTAAACTTCCTTTCCTAGTATTTTTTACAATTTTAAATGTTGAAGTTTCAATAGGACAACAATATTATTTTGACAATTACAATGTTAAAGAAGGATTGGCTCAATCTACAGTTTATGATGTAATTCAAGACGCAAAAGGTTATTTATGGATAGGAACTGCAGCAGGTCTTTCGAGATTTAATGGCATACAATTTACCAATTACACCCAAGAAACCGGATTAGCGAAAGATGCAGTCCAAAAGATATTTCAAGATTCAAATGGCAATTTGTGGTTTGGACATAAAGGTGGTGGATTAAGCCGATTAAAAAATGACAGCATTCAATTTATACAACCTGATACTGTTGTAGCCGATATCACTGCGATTGTTGAAGACAATGATGGAAATATTTGGATTGGAACCCATGGATCCGGTGCTTTTAAACTAAAAAACCCTAATGTAAATTCACTAAAAAATATTGACTATATCCAATATAAAGGTGGCAATGACAAGTTTAACGATTTGGTATTTTCCATCTTAAAAGCTCAAGATGGAACACTTTATTTTATTGTAGACTGGGCCATAAAGTATTTTGACTCCAAGGAGAAATCATTCAAAAATTACAGTCCTAAAAATTTAACTCAGTTTTATCAATTCACATGTATTTACGAAGACCACAGTGGAGATTTATGGTTTGGAACCGTAAATGGTGGCCTTATTAAATCAAACAAAGATGGCACATATTCTATTTTTACAGAAAAAAACGGACTAGCTCATAATTTAATAACTTCGATAAAGGAAGATAAAGACAATAATATGTGGATTGGCACCTGGGGTGGAGGTATTAGTCTGATTAAAAATAATATAATCACTAATTTTAATCTCGACAATGGTTTACCTGATTTAAAAATACGCTGTATAAAAGAAGATTTTGAAGGAAATATATTGATCGGAACCTACGATAATGGACTTTGCGTATTTAAAGGCCAACATTTTATCAATTATTCGGAAAAAGATGGTATAAAAGGCAATCACATTTGGGCTATTCTTGAAGATAAGGAGGGTAAATTTTGGTTTGGCACTAACATGGGAATTACCGTTTGTACAAAATCAGGTAATTCATTTACAAATCCGATTTATTATAATGAAGAAAACAAAAAAATTTCCGGCAACCTAATTCGGTTTTTAAATGAAGACAAAAATGGGAATATTTGGATTGGCACTGAAAATGCCGGCGTTCTAGAATACCAAAAAAAAACCAAATCATTTGATTACAGCTTTTTAATTAACGGAAATATTCAGCAAAGCAACATGGTTACTGCCATGGAAATTGACAATAATAACAATTTATGGATTGGAACTTCAGATGGATTAATCAATTATGAAATAAATACCGATAAAGTTGCTTTTATAACTACAAAGTATGGAATTGCAGGTAATGATATAAGCGCCTTATTTCATGACTCTAACAACCAATTATGGATAGGCTGCATACGAAATGGTCTTACACTTTTCAATGAAAAGGATACTTCCTTCCATATTATAAAAAATGGTTTTCAATTTACACCAACCTGCATAACCGAATCAACTGATAAAAAAATATGGGTAGGGACGCAAGCAAATGGCGTACTCGTTTTTGAAGGTGCAAGATTGGTCAGGCAATATAAAATATCAGATGGATTGCTGGCAGATTATATCACCAGTATTATTTCAGGAATCAATGGTGACGTTTATATCGGAACAAGCAGAGGTTTAAACAAATACAATCAGACTCAGAACCGGATTTTATCATATTCTGAAAAAACCGGATTTATTGGAATTGAAGTAAAAAAAAATGCAAGCTTTAAAGATAAAGATGGTAATATATGGTTTGGAACAGTTAAAGGTGCAACGCGTGTTGACATATCATATGCTCCGAGTAACAATCTGGAACCTATTACTTTTATTAGCAGGCTGAGGGTAAACTTAAAAGATACTAAATTATCTCCTAATCTTTTGCTGAAACACACTGAAAACTCTATTATTTTTGATTATACCAGCATTTGTCTTACAGATCCTAATGCGGTAGTTTATAAAATAATGCTCGAAGGTGCAGACAAGGATTGGAGACCCGAAACAAATCAAACAACAGCAAGCTATTCAAGCTTACAGCCTGGCGCTTACACCTTTAAAGTAATTGCTAAAAATAGTTTTGGAATATGGAATTCTGAACCTGCAATTTTTACTTTTACAATTAGGCCTCCGCTTTGGAAGTCACCTTGGTTTTACATGTTTATTGGTCTTGTTGGATTTTCTTTAATCTTGTTATATATAAAAATCCGGGAAAGTAATTTAGTTAAAGAAAAAAAAGTACTGGCAGAAAAAGTTGAGGAACGAACTATCGAAATCAGCAAAAAAAACAAAGAACTTGAACTTAAAAACAAAAACATTACTGATAGTATTAAATATGCAAAACGCATACAGGATGCAATGCTACCAGATTTGGATTATTTGAAACAAATCATCAATGATTTTTTTATTCTTTATAAACCCAGGGATATTGTAAGTGGTGATTATTATTGGGCTACAAAAAAAGGAGAACATCTGATTTTTGCGGCGGCAGATTGCACTGGTCATGGTGTTCCCGGAGCTTTTATGAGCATGTTGGGTATTACTGTACTTGACGAAATTGTGAACAAAAAAAACATATTTGATTCAAACCAAATACTTGACGAAATGCGTGAAGCGGTTATTAAATCGCTAAAACAAAAAGGATTGCGTGGCGAAGCCCAAGACGGCATGGATCTTTCCCTATGTTCCATCAACACAAAAAATCTGGTAATGCAATATTCTGGAGCTTATAATCCTTTATATATTGCAAGAGATGGCGAACTTATACGATATAAAGCCAATCGCATGCCAATTGGGATCTACTACAAAAATACTTCCGGATTTAGCTGCCAAACCATCCAACTTCAGAAAAATGATATCATTTATTTATTTTCCGATGGTTATTTGGACCAATTTAGTGAAATGAATGGTGAAAAATTAATGCTGAAAAACTTCAGGCAATATCTCTTAGAAACTTGTCATTCACCATTAAATGAGCAAAAAGATTTTCTTGAAAACAAATTAAAAGAATGGCAAGGTAATGCTGAACAAGTAGATGATATTCTTGTTTTTGGAGTCAGAATTGATTTTTAGCATAAACCGCTTCAAATACATTTATTAAACTCAGATTCTTAAACCTCTAAGAATAAAATAATATTTTGCTCGTTTCTTATTAGTGTTTAAATTCGTAGAACTATAAAAATGCACATAAATAATTTAAAAACAGAAATGATATGAAAACATCCAAACAAATCAACACATTGAATTTGATAAAGAACACTTTGATTTTAATGGCATTGGCTATGCTTTTAGTTGGCCCGGCAGGCTGTAAACCAAAAAAACCAATCGTAAAAGATGATCCAAAAGAAAATCAAGATCAGGTAAATGCGCAATTGGTTAAAGCAAAATCAACATTAACAGAACTTTTAAGCCCTGAGTGCACAAAAAGCATTGAAGAAAAAGAAAAAATTGTTGCCGATATTAAAGCACTTAACCTTAAAGATCAAGGTTTAAATGATTTAATTGCTCAGGTTGAAACCAGCATTGCAAATGAAAAGGAGGCAATCCGCATTGCAGATGAAAAAGCAAAAGAAGCTGCCAAACCCGAAAATAAATTACGAAAGTACTTCAAGGATATTGCAAGTGCATCCAGCGATGCTGAAGCCAATACATTAATTGAAGAAGCAATTGGCATGTTTGTTTCCGATCAGGCTAATGTTCTAATTATTATAAGCCAGGACGAACATATGAAGGATTATGACAAACCAACAAAAATCAGAAAATATTTAAATTATCTAAAAGATTCAAAAAGCAACATAAACGATGTTGACCAAATTCATTGGGAAGGTGATAAAATCAAAACTCTTGAATTGAAGAAGAAATAATCGTTCAAAAAACAATTGCTTATCAAATATTATGAATATAAGATTTTAAATAATTTTCTATATTCATAATGTGCATTAATTATCATTAATTCAATTAAATAATTAGACATGAAAAATATAAAAATGATGCTTGCGATTTTTTTCGTTATCGCATTTTTCCAAAAAATATCAGCGCAGGATAATATCAGTCCTGAGCGTAAAGCAGCAATCGATTCTTTAGCTCTTGAAAAAGTTAGGGACCTGAGTAAATACATCAGTATTTTAGGTGATAAAAAAACTCCATTTTCTGAAGCAAATAGGGTAATTGACAGAGCATTAGAACTCTTTATGCCAGGCAGCATCATGGGTGTATCTTCACTCTACCGTAAAAAAATCACCAACTATCCTATTAAGGAATATCTTCAAAGATTAACAAGGCTTAACTACCAAAGTGTAAGCATAACATGGTTTAACATACAGTATGTAAGCGATTTGGTAAAACAGCCTGATGGAAGATATGTAGGTGTGATAACGATATTCCAACGTTTTGAAGGAGTTACTAAAGAAGGCTTAAAATATGTTGATGTTACAAAAAAAGACATCACTATTTACGTTGAACGCAAACAAACCCAAATTGATGGTATTCCTGTTGGATTCTGGGATGTGCTTCTTGGTGATATCAGAGTTAAAGAAACAACCAAAGGTTAAAATTCTTCCAATTAAATAAAAGCACTATTAAAGCAACTTGCTTATAGTGCTTTTTATTAAACTAAAACTTAAATTATGTGTAAATTCTTTCTTTTCGCTATTGTTTTTATTACTCTTCTTGAAAATACTTCTGCACAAATTATCAGCAACAATGGGCAGGAAGACGAAACAACCTTGTATGCCTCCACAAAACAGGTTAATCAATTTATAAGGAGATTTAATGGAGAGGAGGATTTACATGGTGTCCGTTTATATCCCAAAGACAAAAAATACAGGGATCCTTCTTTACGAAAAAGTTATCTTATCAACTTGTTTGACTCAGAAAACAGCAACCTCAAAGCTCAAAAAGATGAATTTATTACTTGTGTCAATTCATCAGGGAAACCACAGTTTTTCGATTTTTATGGAGAAAACTGGCTTGCAGAGGTTTCATCTAAATTTCTTTATAATGGTAAAGAACAGGATGTTGTTATGTTTTTTAAGCTCGAAAAAGAAACTGGAGGATATAAATGGTCCTTTGCAAACGTATATGCAAGTTTTTTTGAGCAGGAATTTAATACCAGCCCACCAACCGAGACTAAATTTATTCATCCTATGAGTCACGAAATTGACTTTATGAGCCTGGATAAAATATTTGAATTCAACCACAAACAAATCGAACATTACGCATACAAGAATTTTGCGCCTGATTATTTAAGCCTTTTTTTCCACGAAGTAAAAAAAGGAAATCTTGTTTATCAATCGGTAACTGATGTTAAATTCCATAACTTTCAAATTGAGAACTGGTATTTCGAAATGCAATATTTCAACAGAAAAGGAGATAATACAGGGTGGTTAATTTCAAACCTGATTAAAATACCTGAAAAAGATAAAGCTTCATTAATTAAATCAATCAATCATGAAAACTAATCGCTTCCTCATTTTATGCGCATCTTTTGTTTTGCTTTTTGCATTTATTACAATAGATGCTGATGCTCAAAAAACAAAAACAACTACCAAGTCAAAAACTACTACTACTAAAACAAAAACAACAGCAAATAAAACAACAACAAATAAAACGAATACTAAAACAAAGGCTACCGATCCTGTTAAAGAAGATCCAAAAACCGGAGATGAAGAATATAAAAAACAGGCAGCCGAGCTTATCGATTTTTTAGCAGGAACGCTTAACGCCATCGGGAGTGAAAATACTCCTGTTTACGAAAAACAAATTATGATCAATGAAAGTTTTAATAAAATTTTTGCTGATGACAAAGTTCAAGTTGAGGACGATTTAGATGAACACCGTGAAATATATGCCTATAAAGATGTTCAGGCATATTTACAGGATGTGGATTTTTTCTTTAAAGATGTTACTTTCAGTTTTAAAATTGAAAGCGTTGAATCAATGAAGAACCTGGATGGTGAAACCGTTTATAAATTTAAAACAATCAGGCATTTAAAAGGGCTTACCATAGCCAACGATAGTGTTAATTCTATGATTGATCGATACATAGAAATTAATTTAAATGAAACAGATCAAAGCATGAAAATTGTGAGCTTGTATACAACCAAGCTTAACGAATCGGCAGAGACTTTAAAATGGTGGGAAGACTTATCGCCGGAATGGAAAAATATACTGAAAACAAAGAGCGAAATCAGCGATCCGGTCGATTATACAAAACTGAAATCTGTTTTGAAAATCACAGAACTCGATCTTTCAAATAATGCCAATATAACAGATTTAAATCCTTTGGTGAAACTTTCCCGGCTTAAACACCTTGATGTCAGTAATACTAAAATAGCTGATTTATATCCTATCCGAAACCTGAACAAATTAGAAGTTTTGGATTGCTCAAACACCGGCGTTTCAAGCATTGAACCATTACAATATGCATCCGGCCTGCAAGATTTGTTTTTTGATAATACAAAAGTACAAGACATAACTGTTGTTGAAAATTTCAAAAACCTTAAAAAATTAAGCTTTGAAAACACCTCTGTTTCAAATATTGATGCTTTAATTGAACTTGATATGCTTGAGGATCTGCGCTTATCAGCAACACTGGTTGATTCACTCGATATTCTTAAAGAATTAAAAAACATCAAACATTTAAAAGCAAATTCAATTCCAATAAAATCATTAAGCGGAATTGAAAATCTAAACGGATTGGTACAAATTAGTTTTTCTTCAACTCAGGTACAGGATATTAGCCTCCTAAGTAAATTTGACAACCTTGAAGTAGTCTATTTTGACAATACAGGCATTAAATCGCTGGCAGCTTTGGCGAATAACAAAAAACTTGAAAAAATATATTGTAACAATAGTGGGATAAATGCTGCAATTGCCGGAGATTTCATCAAAACTCATCCAAAATGTCTTGTTATTTATAATTCGGATTTGTTAAAAAAATGGTGGGAAGCAATGACTCCCGAATGGAAGCAGGTTTTCAATTCGCAATTGAAAACGGATAAACCAACAGTCGAACAATTACACCAACTCACTCTTATTCAAGAGCTAAATATTGAAGGGAAAACAGCTATTACGAGCCTCGAACCAGTAAGCAAATTCACTAGTTTGAAAACCTTGAATATTTCAGGAACATCAGTAAGCGATTTATCTCCAATTCAGAATCTTATTGATTTACAATCCTTTGATTGCTCAAAAACTAAAATAATAAAACTTGATGATTTGGCCAGTTTGAAGAGATTGGAATCTTTTAATTGCTCTAATACTGGGGTTACGCAGCTTACTCCACTCGCAACTTGCGATAATTTGGAATTGATCGGTGCTGAAAACACTCAAATTTCTAATTTAAATGGATTAGAAAAACTGGGCAGGCTTAAAAAGATTTTTGCAAATAATACCGTCCTGACTAAAGAAGCCGTCTCTATATTTAAAAAAGCGAATCCTGTATGTTTGGTCATATACAGGACGGAAGAATTAAATAAATGGTGGGGATTGGTTGAAGACGATTGGAAAAAAATATTCAAAAGATATGTTGATTATGCCGACCCACCAACAGGCGAACAATTACACCAAATTACAGTACTCAAAGAAATTGATGTAAAAGATCAAACCGAAATTAAAGGTTTGAAACCATTGGAAATGCTTGAAGATTTGGAAGTTTTAAAATTTACAGATACTCGTGTAAATGATTTGGTATCGATTAAAGGATTAACAAATTTAAAAGAGTTGGTTTGTCCAAAAAATCCGATTTCATCACTTGATGCAATAAGTGGTTCTAAAAATCTTGAAGCTTTGGATTGTTCAAGTACCGAAATATCAGATTTAACACCTTTGACCAGTTTAACAAATTTAAAAGTTCTAAAAATATCTGGCACTAAAGTGCGTAGCCTAAAATCCCTAAGTGGGCTTAAGTCATTGGCACTCCTTGATATTTCAGGAACAAAAGTGTTGCTTGTAAATCCGATATCAGAGCTTGGCAACCTTAAAGTACTTAAATGTTACAATACAAAAATTCCTAAATTTTTAATGAAGAAATTTAAGGAAGCAAATCCAAAATGTGAGGTAGTTGAATAAAAATTCAAATTACAGCATAAAAAAAGCCGGCTTTAACCGGCTTTTTTTATTTAGGGTGGATGATGGGGTTTGAACCCACGACCCTCGGAACCACAATCCGATGCTCTAACCAACTGAGCTACAACCACCATTTAAGGAGCGCAAAGGTAATAATTTTTTTAGTACTTGAGCAAATTATTTATAAAAAAATCATTGCTCTTATTTCTTGGCAATTCCCTTTCATCAAGCTATCTTGTCAAACTTGATAAATTTCAATCTTTTTTGGATTTAACTTTCGATGCAATGCAAGTTGTAAATAGCGAATATCCTGATTTAGTAACCGTTAATGTCAGCCAATAATCATATTTTAATGTATAAATAACTTCTTAAACTTACAATTAAGAAGTTATTTTCATTTATATATTATGGGACTCTTTATGTAAATTTTGGCAATTGTATCATGGAATAAATATTTATCAAAAAAAGGAATAACTTGATAATATTTTGGATTTGACCATAGATAATCTTTGTTATCTTTCGTTTTTACAATAAAAATAATTGAAATTTCGTTTTATTCAGAAATTTTTAATGATTAATATATTTAGTCGGATTTATTGTCAAACTTAAATTTTAAAGCAATGAAAATTAATTATTTAATTACTCTATTGTTCTTATTTACTTTATTTTCTTGCCAAAAACAAGAGATGAATGAGAATCAAACAAATCAATCAATTAACAGCAAGGTAAATGTCAGACTTACTGATGCTCCTGCGGATTATGAGGCAGTTTGGATCGACATCCAGGGTATTGAATTCAACCTTTCTACAAGTGACGGAGAAGGCAAATGGATTTCGCTCGATAGCATTAATAAAGGTTTATACAATCTTCTCGACTTTAGCAATGGTAAAGACACTTTGCTTGTTTCCACTGATTTAGATTCAGGATATATTTCACAAATCAGGTTAATACTTGGAGATAATAACAGCATAGTTACTTCCGAGGGAACCTTTGATCTGAATGTACCTTCTGGCTCAACTTCAGGATTAAAAATAAATTTACACGAAACATTTGATTTAGGAGTTATCAAAAATATTTGGATTGATTTTGATGCTTCCAAGTCAATTGTAAAAACCGGTAATGGAAAATTTCTGTTAAAACCTGTACTAAGAGCTTTTACTAAAGTTGTTGGTGGTGCAATAAAAGGCTATGTAAATCCAAAAGAATCTTTACCCTCCGTTTTTGCAATTTTAGGAACTGACACAATAGGCACAAAGGCTGATACAAGTGGATATTATTACATTGGTGGACTTCCAATCGGATTTTATTCTGTAAAATTTGATCCAATTGACCCGTATCTTGATTTGGTTATTGACAGCGTTCAAGTTAAAAGTGGAATGGAAACAGACCTAGATACCATAACTATCAATAAATAAATTTCAAATAAAAAGAACTTCTTTAAAAGCAAATTGAAGGAGTTCTTTTTTTTCGTTCAACAAGCAGAGCCTGCCAAACTAAATCCCCAGCAATTTATCAAAATCTTGAGTCAGCGAAACCCCTTTCTCAAAATCAAATAAAGTCAATTCCCTTATCGTGTAATAGTATTTCCAATAGGAATATAGGGCATTTAGGTAATTGGTATTTGCATTATCTTGCCTGTTAAGTATCAGGCTTAAAGTGGGAACATCTACTTTGCCAATTAAAAAACGTTGTTTTGTAGTTTCATATGCTTGTTTAGCTACATCGCGTGTTTCAAGTGCATTTTTGACCAATTTAAATTGCATGTTAAAATCAATTACATCTATCATAACCATTTGCCTGAAATCGATAGCAGCTTGCTCGCTAGTAGCATCAACAACATCCAGGTTTCGCTTTGCCATATTGTACTTGCCTTTATTTTGGCCCCAATCCAAAATAGGTATTGTAAAGCCAATCATAAATCTTTGTTGGTCAAGTGGATTTTGGTATGCCTGTGCAAATTCAGCATTTTGTTGATTGAGTCCAACGCTTGCATTCAAATATGCATTGAACCTGTTTTCGCGTTTGGTTTGTTCCAAATTCATTGCTGCTTCTAATTGCTTCTGTTTATAATCAAGCAAATCCGGATTATTTTCTTCGGCATATTGAAGTACCTGCATATATTCAATTTGAAAATCAGAGAGTTCGTCAGGTACTGTTAATTCAACCGATGAATATTCAGGCAAACTTAAAAATGAAGTAAAGCTAAATTGAGATTTTTTAAGGTTTTTTTCTGCAATGGCCAATGCATTTTCAGCATTTAGCACATCAACTTTCAAACTAAGTACATCAGATTGTGAAATGCTAGCTATTGCCAATCGACTTTTGCCGATATTATAAAGGGTATCTGAGTTTGCTTTATTGAATTGAGCTATTTCCAACTGCTTCTGAGCTAACAAGAGCATAAAATAATTATCGACCAATTGTTTTGCAATTGTTTCATTGGCTTTTACAAGTTCTTTTTGGGCTTTTTCATACTTCAAAGGTTCTATTTTCTTTTGCCATTTAAATGTATTGAACCCGAATAACTTTTGACTAAACCCAATACGAATCGGCACTGTTGAAAATTGTGTGTATCCATTATCTCCAAAATCATTAAGATAGCCAAATTCGGAATCAGCATAAATTGTACCGCCGGTTATAGGTAAATTCTGTGTTAATGATACATTTGCATATGAGTAAACATTTTGTTGTTGCTTATATTCGTCAATATCCAATGTTGAATTGTACCTTTTGACTAAGGCACGATTATAATCAATTGGAATAGTATTTAATACGAGCTGTGGCAGTTTCTGTGCAATATAGGTTCGATATTCCCAATAACCTGCCAAATAAAGATTTTTAGCTTTAAAAACAGCCAAAGAACTATCTGTTGCCAATCGAATTGCATCTTTTAAATTTAGTCTCTTTACATTTTGAGCCTCAAGTTTTTGAAATGAAAATATTGCCAATGAAATAACCAAAACTATTGTTAAAAAGAATTTATGCATTATCCAGCTAATCTTATAAATTAAATACTAATACAAACTAACAAATTGTTTAACTATTCCACTGAATTAATATCATATGACAGTATGATTATTGTCAAATAATAGTAAAACTATTGTGTCAATAATACTCCCAATGGATTTATTGATATTTATAAATCAACGATATCATATTCCTTTCCAATATTAAAAAATTTCTCCATGTACATCCATTCCCAATACTTAATGCGATCTGAATCTAGTAAATGAACTAGTAGGTTTTTATCAAAATCCAAACCATATCTACTAAGTTTAAAATCCTTATCAAGGATAACATTAAAACCCTTATTCTCAAATCTTTTAACTGATTCCTCATGGTTATTAGGGAAAACAATATATTTCTTGACATTTTTAAATTCTTTTTTCAAAACAATTTCCTCAACAAATTTCAGTGTTCTATCTTCACATGATCCACAACTCCCTGTCACAATGATAATTATTGTTTCACCTCTAATATTAATTTTTTGAACTTCATCCAAATATCCTGTTAATTGTTCAATATATGGAAAGTTTGACTCTTTCGAACAATTTGACAAAACAAATAGGAATAAACAAAAAATTACAAATGTATTTTTCATAACACTTTTACTTTAAATATTTCAAATTTCATTTTGTTTTCTTCAATTTTTTTTGATTGAGGATGTGAAGGACTAATATATAGGCCTTTCTCTGTAACGAACCAAGTATTAATCATAAAACAATAATCCGGGAATTTTATTTTTTTTAAGATTTGAAAACCATCATTATAAATTTCTAAGTATAGTGGTTTATCTAACATACTATTATAATATTTATCCGAAATTTTTATTGGAATACCTTCCCAAACAAATCTATAATATACATTCCTCCATTTATCATATATAAATGCAAATCTATGAGTACTAATTATGGCATGATTTATCCATTCCCTACTTTCGGCATTTATATCCAAAAATTCAGTACTATTCCATTGATTTAATTTAACATTTTCTATTTTATTAAGCTTTTTATTATATATTGTCATTTCATCATCGTAGCGTGAATTGAAAAATAAACTATCGTTTTGGGATGTTTCAAAATTCATCCATCGTAAAAATCCAACCCTTCCTTCTTTCTCCGTATAATAGTCAGAAAATTTAATCGGCAATTTCTTTAATGTTCTTTTTTCAAGATTAAAAACAGACACTAAAGAACTATCTAAGTATTTCTGGACCCACTCCGTAGGATAAAAATTTTGAAAATAGATTTCTTTAGAATTCGTGAAATATTTAAGCTTAAAGTTTTCATTTATAATTGGCAATGCTAATGTTCTGCCAGTATATTTTCTAAGATTAATCTTATCAATTATTCTTGCCTTAGCGTCAATTATGTAAACAAATTCAGGTGAATAGGCAAAGATTGAATCATTATTATGAAAATACAGGCCTTTAATTTCTCCAGTAATGCCATTTGGTCCTTCTTTTTCTAAATTAATATGTCTTATTAAAATTCCTTTTCCTAAATCAAATATATCTAAAGCATTTGTTGTAGAATTATAACCCCAAAATTGATCACTATCATTATCTATAGTAAAATAATTATAAAATTCTTCACAAAGATTGTCTGTTAAAATAATTATTGAATCTGAAGTTATTTCAACCTTGCTCACTTCTGTTTGCTTATTACTAGTTGAACACGCAAAAAAGAAAATCACTATAAAATTGAAAGTCAAAAATGTATATTTTTTATTATTTTTTTTCATATGATTAATTTTATTCTTTTAAATATGACATTGAATTAGGTTGGTAACATTTATCTCTTTTAATTAGAAACTATCGCCTCATGTCCATTCCATTAATTTACTATAGATATTGTTGATGTATTACTATTTAAATTCTTCTTCAATCATTAGAAATCCACAAGTCACGCATTGACCTGTGGATTAAAAAAAACAAATTGAATTATAGGATTAACTAAAAATTGGAAATCTATTATTTACAAGATTTATACGAGCTACAAGCTAAACCATTACCGGAAGTTGTACATCCTGCATATTGCAATGTTTTAGGACACCACTCTTGATGACATGCATTGCCATTAGCATCAGGGCACTTAAGTATGAGACTTGCCTGAACATCCGTTTCAAATAAATTTAATGAAATACTAAAAACAATAGCCAATACTATTGTCAAAATTCCAATTCTATCAACAATTTTCTTTTTCATAATAAATATTTATTGAATTAAAGAAGTTTATTAAATTAATATTACCAGTTAAATTGCCTAAATTTGCCCCAAAGGGGCTAAAAGAACTGATGTTTAATTCCCATTATACCTAGGTTTATAGTATGCCCCTTTTCTATTTCGATAGAAATTAGACTTACTTAATTATTTACAATAGAGAAGTGCTTTTTATTGGCTATCCTATGTTTATCCAAGCCTTGATTTGATAGCGCTTATTTTGGACGGTAATAAATAGTTTCATGTTGTTTGGTTTTAGGTTTTTAGTATTTAATGTTTCAATATTTATACTTGTTGCATTTTTCACAATAACTTTCAAACACAAAACCAAACGTGCAATAAATATTTACATATACAAGGATAGGGAATTAAATTGGATATTCCATACCTTCCGTTTTTTTTTTACAATTTATAATGATTCTTAATAATAAAATACCAATTTCCATCAAAGTCATTTCATTGTTAATCAGCTTTATTACGGGGTTAATGACTCCTCATTTTTTGACTTTGAATCTAGCTATTTATCCTAATTTTATTTTCATCATGCATTTTTCATTCTATAGTTACAAGGTACTTTTAGAATTATTTTTAATCGAATGACCATTTGCCCCAATGTTTTAATACCGCTTGATCATCGCATAAATTGAGTATCAATACTTATTCACCTCTTCCTATAAATCCACCAATACACCAATGGCAAAAAATATAAGCTTACCAGAGTGCCCACCAGCATTCCACCAATCAATGCATATGAAAAAGGCTTTTGTAATTCACTCCCCAAATCGGAACTGAACAAAAGTGGAACCATTGCCAAAATACTTGTAAGACCTGTCATTAATATTGCCCTCAACCTTCTATGTCCGCCTTCTTTTATCGCATCCAATAATGGATATCCCTCACTTCGTAGCTGGTTTATCACATCCAATTTCAAAATGGAGTCGTTAATAATAATCCCACTCATAATTACTATCCCAATGGCAGACATCAGATTTAGGCTTTCCCCTGCAACATACAAGAAAAGCAATGCGGCAGCAAAATCAATCGGCAATTCCATTAAAACCAATAAGGGCTGTACCAAAGATTCAAACTGTGCAGCCAATATAAAATATAGCAATAGCAGGGAAATAATAAGAATCACGCCCATTTCTTTCAAGAGTATGGCACTTGTAAAAATAGAGCCTGAATAATTAACGTTAAATAATCCAGATTTCTTTACCGTAGTATTTATATCATGGATAAACAACTCTTTCTCATTATTATCAGGAGAATAAACCAAGGGAACAAACTCTCCCTCTTTGCCAGCGATAATGGTTTTTAAATCTTCCATTCTATTGCTACCAATAAATAGTTTCACAGGTACCAGCTCTTTTTTATCATTAAACACTTCCAAATTATTAATGATCTCTGACAAATATGCTTGCTTGCCTGTTACAACAATAGGAAGGTATTGCTGAAACGATTTTAAAGTACCTACATAATTTTCTTTAAATGCTGTTTTAAGTTCTTTCAACAAGGCATCATAAGCTACATTATAAAGTAGGAGCCTTTCCATATCAACAGTTAAAACAATATTGTCCTGCATTGGAATATCATTCCCCGTTCTCAAATGCATTTTCGATTTCAGGTTCCGTTCAAGTTTAGATAGTTCTCCGATATCCCATTCCTGACCTTTATTTATCAGTGATATTTCTGCAACCAAAGGAGGCTCGCTGCTTGTAAATAGTCTTTCGAATATCGACAATGGTGGCTCAAAATTGATTTTTGCCTCCGGGTAGTTCTTTTGAAAAAAAACCTTTACTGAGTTGTTTATCCATTCTATGTTTTCAGTATTACCTGTTTTTATGTATATTTTCGATTCAGAAGCCGACATTTGTTCTTCATAGTTCATTAAAAACTGTTGCTGCCCTATATAACAATTGCTTTGTTCAGTTTTTTGTTTCAACAGATCCAATATGCTTGTAATCCGTTTTTTGTTCTCTGCCACATGAACATTTTCATTCCAATCTATTTTAATAATAACTTCTGTTTGTGGAAATTCAGGCATCTTTTCCTTTTTTATTACTGCAAGTAATAAAAAGCCAATGGGAATGGCAGAAAGATAGAGGAATAAATTCAGTTTTTTACGTCTGAAAGTAAATTCCAATCCTCGTTTATATACTTTTTCTATATCAATTATTGTTTTTGCCTTTCCACTTATGAAATGGAATATCTTATCTTTTGCTTTTTGAATCTTTCCATGCGATAATCTTGTATTTTTATATGCTAAATTATACATTACCGGCATAAGAGTAATTCCTACAATGTACGAAACGCCTAATCCAATTACCACCGACATTGCTTCATCATACATCAAAGCACCTGCAATACCGCTTAAAAAAATCATGGGTACAAATACTGCCACATTGGTAAGCAAAGAACTCAACATGGGTATCATTACTTCATTTGTCCCTTTTATGCAGGCATTTTCAACAGTTAAGCCGCGTTCTCGGTATTGGCTTATGTTGTCGGTAACCACGATGGAATTGTCGATCATGTTACCCACAGCCAAAATCAGGCCTGCCAATGAAATAATATTGACAGAAAGCCCTATAATTTTAAAAAACAACATACAGATTACCATTGAAACCATTAAGGTTGAACCGATGAGCAAGGGCGACTTAAAATCTTTCAAAAACAAGAAGACAACTATGATGACCAAAAACAAGCCCTGACTTAGGTTTTGTTTCAGGTTCGCGATTGAATAATCAAGCAATTGGGTTTGATCCTGCGAAGCTTCGAAGTGGATTCCCTGATAATCTTTCTCAAATGTAGTGACCAAATCGTTGATCTTATCTTTCATATCAGCCAATTTGGTATCTGCCTGTTTTATAACAGCCATTGCAATAGCAGGTTTCCCATTGGCAGCATACATTCCATCGCGCTTTTGCGTGCCTATACTTATGCTGGCGATTTCTTTCAACTGGATTACCCTTCCTGCAACTTTTAAATAAATATTCTCCACATCGGCACGGGTCCTAAGCACAGAACTAAAGCGAATGTTATACTGGTAGTGCCCATCATTAATGGTGAGGCTGCCGGGATTTATATTGTTCTCAGAAATAGCGTTTTCAAGCTGGTTAATAGAAATATTCATTGAACGCAATTTCGCTATATCCGGCTCAATGGTAACTTGTGGCTTTACAATACCAGTAATATCAACCATTGCTACTTCCGGCAGTTGTTCAACACGCTTGCGTATTACATTTTCTGCAAAGCCGCTGAGTTCAATAAAACGATCCGATACTTCATCGGAATTATCTGTTTTTAATGAATCCGCATTTTTTAGCGAAAGGTTTAAATAAAATACCGGGATATCTGTTGCACTTGCTTTGATAACTTTTGGACGTTCCATGTCACGTGGCAGATAATTCATGGCCGCATCAACCTTTTCGTTCACTTCAATATAGGAATAATCGATATTGGTTCCATAATCGAAACGCATTTTAATAATTGAAAGGCCATTTCTTGTTTCGCTTTTTATTTCACTCAGATGTGCAACCTGCATCAGGCTTATCCGCAATGGTTTTACAACCGCATTTTCAAGCTCCCTGGCCGAATTGTTCTTATAACCAACATTTACTGTAATTTCAGGTATTGGGATATCAGGCATTAAAGAGACCGGGATCAAGCGGTAAGCAACAACACCAAGCACAACAAGTGCGATGAATGTCATTATTACAGCAATGGGTCGGTTTATGAGGAATTTTATCATCTTAAGAAGTTTGAAGTTTGAAGTTTAAAGTTTGGAGTTGAATCGAACTCAAAACTCCAAACCCTAAACTTGATTTTTTTATTCTTTAACTAACTTAACCCTACTATCATGCGCCAAATTCAAATTACCCTCAAATATAACTGTATCACCGGATTTAAGTCCTTCGTCAATGGTGTAGGAGCTTGAGTTTTCAAGTCCAGTTTTAACATAGTTCCATTTTGCCAAACCATTTTGGAGTATAAACACCACTTGCTTTTCACTTCGAAGGACAACTGCTTGCTTGGGAATTACCAATTGTTTGGGAACTTTTTCTTCAATAATTACCTTCACGTTCATGCCTTCTGCAAGCAAATTATCTTTGTTGTAGCAGATAGCTTTAACCGAAACCATTCCGTTGTTATCAACTACGGGATTAATTTGGGTAATATCACCTTTGACTTCAATATTGTTTAAGGCATAAGGCACAATCCTGACTGATTGTCCTTTGTGCAATGATGCCAACTCATTTTCAAGTACGGTAAACTCCGCTTCAAATTTGCTGTTGTCTATTATTGTGCAAAATTTCTCGCTCGAAGAAGCCATATTGTTTTCTTTTAATGCCATATTGGCCACAACACCGCTGAATGGTGCTTTTAGTAATGATTCTTCAAGGTTAAATTGTGCCATTTCCAAATCGGCTATAGCTTTGTCGTAACCGCTTTTTATGCGCGAAGCTGATAATGTTGCTTTGGGCATTGCCGCAGTATCGGAAATTGAAAAACCCTGACCGATGAGAATATCCTGCAAATCGAGCTTTGCTCTTTCAAATTGTTCCTTGCTTTGTTTGAGTGTGTTTCTTAAAGTGAAATTATCAAGAAATGCGATAACCTGACCTCTACCTATCGGATCTCCATTTTTGTAATTCACTTTGGCTATGTTTTCTGATGATCTGAAACGCAAATCGGCTTTTTGAACGGCGGAGAGTTTGCCGTTGCTTATTATTTCTTTGTTGAAATCGGAATAGGTTAAGGCTTGAACCTTAACTTCGGCCAATTCGTCGTTAATAACGGTGGTGTCATTTTCTGATTCTGTTGAAGTACCTTCTTCTTTAGCAGCACATCCTACGAAACTAATTACAACTAATAAATAAACAAAAATCTTCATTATTATTATTTTAATTTTCTAATTCACTTTTTTTTGATCCAACCTTGTTATTTAATTGCGTCGGAAATCATTTCTGTAAACCTATCCGATTTCATGCTCCGACGCTAAAAACACTCATTAATCCTTACCCTGGCTTGAAAGCCAGGGCTATTCATGTTTATCCCTTTCAGGGATAATGATTTAATTGAATCTGTGAGCAAAATTTATCATTCATCTATCTATTTTATCGGTGCTAATTCGTTACATTCGTGTCATCCGTGTTCCATCTTATCCCGAATCCCCAAAAATATCGGTAAATAAAAAAATATCCCCAACAACGAAAACACCAAACCACCACAAACACCCGATGCCATTGAAAACCAAAAAGCTTGCTTTTCGCCGATTAAAAAAGGGACAAAGCCTAGCATGGTAGCCGAAATGGTCAACAAGATAGGTATTATTTTATATTGAAATGCTTTTAAATACAAGTGCATTTTGCTTATTTTCCTTGTCTTGTTTTTACGACACAGCACACTATAATCGTTAATAATATAAATTGCGGCGCTCACTGTCATTCCACAAAGCAATATAAATGCAGCAAAACCTCCCTGGTCAAAGTTCAAATCGAACAAATAAAAGGTAAGAAAAACGCCAATAAACGAAACTGGAATAATTAAAATTACAGCCAATGGATATAACAAAGATTCAAAAAGCACCGCACAGATAAAAAAAATCATCCCCACAATAAGCCCCAGTAACCAATATTGATTTTTATCCATATTGCCAAACCAGAACATGTGGTCGTTCTCATCTTTTGCCGTGTAACCAAGTGGCAAAATGGGTTGAAAATCATTTACTGTCTTTTTAATATACTTGCGTGCAAACTTATCGCTTCCAATATAATCGAACTGCAAACAAATGCTGTATTGCTGGTTTTCTTTGCATACCGATTGTGCAGTTAATTCCTTTTCGATGGTGCAATATTTGTTAAATCGATAGTTGGCTGTATCATTACCAATTAGAGAACGGTTCAAATTCCAAATATCCATATTTGCTGCCATTGCATCTTGCATCCTAATGTTTTCATATTTGCCATTATGGTAAATGGTTGCAAAAGCTTGATTGTTTAATGTATGTTCTTTTAAATCCGAAAACAGGTTTTGTGGATAAATTCCTGCTAATGCAGCCTTTTCATAATCCATTTTTATAATAAATTCAGTGTTATCCGGTTTAAACCAGGTCATTTCAGGTTGAATATATACTTCATTTACACGGGCATTTTTCATTAAATTCTCTTTCATCTGCCCTGCAAGTTGTAAAAGGCTTTCGTAATTGTAGCCCAACATCTTTACCGAATACATACCTGCATTTTCCCTGCTTTCGTTGCTAAAGCCATCGCCAAATCCATAAACACCCCAATAGGCACCACCCAACTCAATGGCTTTTGATATTGCCAAACCTTTTAATTGATAAGGAAAGCCGCTATATTGATATTCCTTTTTAAAATAAACACTGATACTAATTTGCCTGGCTTCTATATTGGCCTGAAAATTCTTTATTTCCTTATATTGTTTTAGCCAATGTTCCATTCCCTGGGACAAATTATTTGCCTGTTCAATGGTGGAGCCATGTGGCAAAGAAGCAGTGACGTACAATGAAGTTTCTTCATTATTGTTGAAATAGGAACCTTCAAATACATTGTTGACAAACAAACGCAATGCCCCTCCAAAAACTTTGTCGGCAACAGGTTTAATATTTGAAGTATACATTTCGCTCCCCAATGTATTGTTGTACCAGTTTTGGTACCACTTTTCGCCCTCCCATTTGGCCGGAAGCATAAAAATTGGCAATCCAAATCCCAATATCAATAACAAATAAGCAATCCATCTCCTTTTCAGCATTATTCTGTATAATCCCCTATGAAACCTGACAAGTAAAGCTTTTATCCGGTTCTTCCTTTTTCCTGTTCTTTTTAAATTACTCCCTTTTATATTTCCATTTATATCATTACCTCTATTTATTTCTTTATTTCTAAGTATTTCAATATTTCCATTTATTTCAGGATTTGTTATCTGTAACATCTTCATCATAGCCGGCACAAAAAACAAAGCGGTAACCAACGATACCGATTGGTTCACAATTACAATCAATGCAAAATCGACAAGGTTTGCCTTTACTTTTTCATCCAAAAAGAATATAATAATAAGGGTCGAAGCCATGGCCATTGTCCCTGCCAATATTGCCAGCCAAACATTAAGGTTGCCACGGTTACGTATGTGATCGCCCATGATAATGATATTGTCGGTCATCAAACCAAGTGAAACAGTGATACCTGCCAATGAATACAAATGGATTTCAATTTTGAAAAAGTAATAAAATATGGATGCAATACTTAGGTTAACTATAAATGTAGAGGCAATAAGCAAAAGGTATTTGGGCTGCCTGTAAATAATAAAAACAAACAGCAACAAAAGCCCAAGGGCTATGATAAAGCGCCAACTAATATTGTTGAGTTCACGCTCTACATATTCATTGGCATCGTATCCTAATTCTATGTGGAAATCTCTAGGGAAGACCTTCTGCATTTCCTTTATTTTTTCCTTTACATTTTCACCAACAGCTAATTGGTTTTGCCCAGGAAGTGAATAGATGTTAATATTAATGGTGTTTTGCCCGTTTACCCGAAAATAGGACCACGCTTTGGTCTCAATATGTTTTACTTTTGCAATTTCGGAAAGGTAGATAATCCTTCCATTGCTGTTTTTTATTGGAATACTCAGTAGGCTTTCCTGTTTTGTTTTATCAGCTCCAATCAGCACAGGCAAAAACAATTTTGTTATTTCATCCTTGCTTTGGGTTAAACCGGAAACCCCAATCATGCCCAACCCCAAACCTTCTTTGTTGATAAATTGCGTAATGGCTGTTTGAATATCCGGATTGCTAATTCCTACACTTTCTAATGCCCTATTGTCATATTCAATCAACCATTCGTAAGGTTCTGCGCCTGAAACTTCTATTTTACCAACCCCCGGAATAGCCGACAATTGCAGTTTTATTTCATCGTTGGCATATTGCATGATTTGTTGGGGAGGGATTGGGGCAGTTATGATATAACTTAGCATGGATTGTTCCCGTACATCATCAGGCCTATCGGCCTGTATGGTGGGATAGGATACGCCTTGCGGCAAGCTTTGCCACAACTGCCGCACCAACATGCTAATTTCAAAACGTACATTATCAATATTGACACCTTTGTCAAGCAATAACGAAATCCGCCCACTGCCATTGTCAGAACGCGAATTGATATCTTTAATGCCCCCAATTTGTGCAAAAGCCGCTTCGAGCTTTGAGGTAACTTCCTGCTCCAC
>JANYKN010000046.1 GCA_025361565.1 Bacteroidota bacterium
CCGTTATGTGCCACTGTCAAAAAAAACCGAAGGCGCCAGTTTGCTGGAATTCTAGAAAATAAGAAATAAAAAGAAAGCATTTGAAAACTAATAAATTAGCAAATGCGAAAGCAAAAAAAGGAAACCGTTTTTCAATCAGAAAACTCAGCAGTTTTTAACTTGACAAAATGAAAATAAAACAAGGTTCTTTGAGCATAATAACTTTTTTCCGCGGCTGAAAAATGAGAAACCCGAAATCTCGAAAACGCTTGAAAATTGATAATTTGTCGCTAAAAATAGTATTCTGAAACGGTTTTGCAGGCTGAAAACTCAATGGTTTTTAATATGACATAATAACAATTAAAAGTCAATTCGGCGGCGTAAAACAAGGTACTTTGAACATAATAAATAAATTTGGCGGCAGTAAAATTTAGAAAACGCCGAATCGCCTACTCAAATTTAAAACGCTCAGTTCTGAGAAAATTTTGGCTGTTATAGAAAAGCAAAAATATTTTATCCGAAAGCGTTCAAATGGATTGAAAAATCAGTAGATTTGAATCGGTTTGACTTAAGAAAAAAAGGCACATAACAGTTTGTAACCGGCCATGCCGCAGGGAAGCAGCGGAGCAGAAATGAAAGCTCAGTGAAATCTGCGGCACAGGCGGCTACAAGTTGGCGTTACCAACAAGCCTAAAAAAAACGACACAGCGGACAATTTGCTACATAAAGACAGAAAAAACGATAAAATGAACAGCCAACGCACAAAACAGCACATTTGCAAACCACACAAGCCAACGCACGACCGAAGTTTGCAAAAGAGCTGTTTTCTTGCCGACGCACCCACGGATATTTGTATCTTTGGTTTTTTTAGTTAAAATACTTAGAATAATATATGCCAACATTACACTGGATAGGGAAAGATAAGGTTATAAATCATCACATGGATGTTCCGTTTAAAGTATTGGAACATTCTTACGGATTTGACAACGGAAAACAAACCGAAACCGAAACAAAAAGCGGAAACAAGATAATTCACGGAGATAACCTCGAAGCCTTAAAAACCCTACTACCCGAATACGAAGGAAAAATAAAGTGCATATACATTGACCCGCCATACAACACAGGAAACGAAAGCTGGGTGTATAACGACAACGTAAACGACCCGAAAATAAAAAAATGGCTCGGGCAAGTGGTAGGCAAAGAAGCAGAAGACCTTACACGCCACGACAAATGGCTTTGCATGATGTACCCTCGCTTAAAGTTGCTTCATAAATTGTTGGCTGATGATGGTGCAATTTTTATTTCGATTGACGATAA
Organism: Bacteroidota bacterium; assembly: GCA_025361565.1. Taxonomy (GTDB): domain Bacteria; phylum Bacteroidota; class Bacteroidia; order Bacteroidales; family NBLH01; genus NBLH01. The sequence goes on from JANYKN010000046.1 coordinate 1,297, forward strand.
TGAGCAAGCTAATTTAAAACTGATTTGTGATGAAATTTTTGGGGGTGGCAATTTTATTGCAAATGTAATTTGGCAGCATACAATTCAAGCCAAGAACGATGTGAAAACTGTTTCTTTACAACATAATTATACTTTGATTTATAAGAAATATAATTTTCAAATTGGCAAAGTTAAAAGAACTGACGACCATAATGTTGCATATTCAAATCCAGACAACGACCCAAATGGAGCTTGGCGTTCAGGCGATTTTAGAAGTCCAAATCTTCGATTAAATTTAAAATATGAAATCGAAACACCTTCTGGAAAAACAATACAGCCACCAGACAAGGGTTGGCGTTGGGATAAACATTCTGTTTTAGATAAAATTAGAACAGGAGAAATAATTTTTAATAAAGATGAAACAAAAATCATTCGAAAAATATACTTAAAAAATCAAGGAGGACGAGTTCCTGAAAGTATTTGGTTTGGAAATGACGTTGAAACTACACGTGACGCAAATAGATCACTAAAAGAATTATTCAAAACGGAAATCCCTTTTAATACACCCAAACCAACTAAATTAATTGAAAGAATAATTCAGCTTTCATGTGATGAAAATGCAATTATTCTTGATTCCTTCGCAGGCTCAGGAACAACCGCTCACGCTGTTTTAAACCTAAATAAACAAGACGGTGGTAACCGCAAATTTATTTTGGTTGAAATGGAAGATTATTCAGAAACAATTACAGCAGAAAGAGTAAAACGAGTAATAAAAGGCTATGGCACTACCGAAGGTACAGGCGGAAGTTTTGATTTTTACGAATTGGGACAACCACTTTTCAACGAAGATGGTAATTTAAACGAAACTGTTGGTATTGAGAAAATACGTCAATATGTTTATTACACCGAAACCAAATCTGCTTTTTCAGAAACTCAACACACCGACAATAAATATTTTCTTGGTAAACATAACGATACGGCTTATTATTTCAACTACGAAAAAGATGAAGTAACAACGCTCGACCATGCTTTTTTGGCAACCATGAAAACAAAAGCGGAGCAATATGTAATTTATGCCGACAACTGCTTGCTAACAAAGGATTTTATGACCAAGCACCATATTATTTTTAAGAAAATACCAAGAGATATAACTAAGTTTTGAGTTATAAATTATGAGTTATGAGTGAAAGGAAAAGTATAATCAAGGATAAGATTTTTGTTTTTGCAATCAGAATAGTCAAATTGTACAAGCATTTGTGCGAAAGTAAAAAAGAGTTTGTATTGAGCAAACAGCTTTTACGCAGTGGAACTGCCGTTGGTGCTTTAGTACGGGAATCTCAAAATGCTGAAAGTAAAGCAGATTTTATACATAAACTTGGAATAGCTCAAAAAGAATGCGATGAAACAATATACTGGATTGAATTATTGAACAAAACTGAATTTCTAAATGAAAAAGAATTTGAAAGCATAAATAATGCAGCCATAGAATTGCTAAAAATGCTTCGAAGTGCCATTATAACCTCAAAAAAACAACTTATAACCCATCATTCATAACTTATAATTAGATAACGTGGATAATGCAATTAACAAATTTATATTATACACTGCCCCTACAGGCGAAGTACGGGTTGATGTGTATTTGGAAGACGAAACCGTTTGGCTTACACAAAAGGCAATGGCTGAATTGTTTGGCGTTGTAAAATCGACTATTAGCGAGCATTTGTCTAATATTTACGAAACCAATGAGTTAAACAAACAATCAACT
>JANYKN010000056.1 GCA_025361565.1 Bacteroidota bacterium
AGTTGATTAGGAGAAGTGCGAATATTCCGAAGTATGTTTTCATGGTGTAAGTTTTAATGGTTGTTCTTTTTTACTTTTTTGTTCTGATTGTTGTTAACACTCTTTTCTTATTTATACGGAACAATGGCTAAAAAGGCCGGACTATGTTGCACCTATTTCAGAGGGGTTTGTGGCGTAATTTTACCAGTTCTAATAAGTATTTTTACTTTTTACTTACTATCTTATTTCTTATTAGCTGTATTTGTCAGAAATACAAGTGTTTGTTGAATTGTAGGTATATTTTATTCAATTATCAATAAAAAAAACACAGGAGATAATTTACAAGTTGTAAAAATCTGAAGGGATAATCAAGAAAGGATAATTTGTATTGAATAAAAATATTGTGTAATAATATAGATAGAAGGTGTAACCTGTATATTTATTGATTCAATTGATTATTTAATACTTTAATTGTTGCGGATACATCTCACTGATAATGCACCTTGTTTACTGAAATAATCCTGAACAACGCTATTAAATCCTCTGTCAATATAGCAACGCCAGGCATCTTTTTCGTCACAAAGAGTAGCAGACCAGTAAGTCACACAATTTCCCATATCAAGAAATTCACCAGCTTCACTTCTAAAACCTGCATAATCTGCATTAAAATCTGAAGTTCCATCGATTCTAAGCGCTAAGCCAGCTTTAAGATCACCACCATAGAAATCAATTAATTCCTGCCATTCTTCTGCTACTGGTAAATGCCATCCCGTTGGACAAGCATTAATTGCTGCATCCCATGTATATAATTTTCCAAAATGAATTGAGTTTTTCTTTTTGTCGGCATAAGTATATGAATTTACTGTTTCATAATTCAAATTTTCTGCCATCCATGTTTGATTTCCAATGGTTAACATTTCGTATTCTTGTCCATCGCGGTCATCGGTAAATATATCTTTTTGAGCAGTTACTTGGTTCGTGCCGTAAATAATGTTAAACAGGAATAAAGTGATTAATCCAATAATTGTTTTCAAGAAAAAGATTTTATGATTTGTATTACAGTCGCGATTTTGGTTGGCTTTTTTTTAAGCTCTTTTCTTTTCACCCAAACGATAATTGTATTTGGCTTCAAATTTTCCCCGCGAAATATCTTTAAGTTTTCCTTTTATTAATTGCTTTCTTATAGGTGATATTCTGTCTACAAAAAGGATGCCATCCAAATGATCATATTCATGTTGTATTACTCTTGCAGCAAAACCTTCGTAATATTCATCATAAAAAACAAAATTTTCATCGTAATATTCAATTCTGATTTTATTAATTCTTTTTACTTCTTCTTGTATTCCAGGAATACTTAAACATCCTTCTGTCATCAATTCAGAATCGCCTTCGCGCTCAGTAATTTTGGCATTAATAAATACTTTTTTAAAATCTTTTAGAATAGGATCTTCATCTTCCATCGGACTGGCATCAATGACCAATAATCTGATAGATTTGCCAATTTGAGGAGCAGCCAGACCTACTCCGTCAGATTCATACATAGTATCGAACATGTCTTTAATTAACTGATCCAGATCTGGATAGTTGCGGGTTATGTCTTCTGCTTTTTTTCTTAAAACGCTTGATCCTATTATAGAAATGGGGTATATCATTTTAAATCAGGTTTTTGCTATTAAAATTTTGTTTACGTTCCATGTATGATTGAAGGATGATTGATGCGCTTACTTTATCAATTAAACCTTTATCGCGTCGTTTCATTTTTTTTACTCCACCATCAATCATTGCTCTCACTGCAAGCTTTGAAGTGAAATGTTCATCTTCAATTTCGATGGGCATAGTGGGGAATTTCTTTTTTAAGTCTTCAATAAATTTTTTGATAAGTGGAAGTGAATGCGATGGTTTTGTATTTTCCATTGGCATTGGATATCCAACAACAAAACATTCAACCTGCTCACCTTCAATATATTTTTTAATATAATCAAATATATTTTCGGTTTCTACGGTTGATAGTGTAGATGCAATAATTTGAAGAGGATCGGTTACTGCAAGTCCAGTTCGCTTTTTTCCGTAATCAAATGCCAGTATTCTTGCCACTTTATTTATTTAGAATGATTATAAATTGCAAAGATAAGTCAAAACTTTGAAATATCTAAAAATCAATTGTTAATGTATTTTAAAAGATTGTTCTAATAATTCTGCAAAGATAAATGGATATTGAATTGGTACAAAGAATAGTTTTAGTAGAATGATTAATAGTCTTTAATTTGTGGAACTTAGATTATCATAATATTCGGTTAATAATCAATGATGTACATTAATATTTAGTAATTTTGTTTGAAATTAAAAATGTTTGAATTATACGATTAACTTTTAGAACGAGATGTAATTCTATAACTATTAATCCAATTACTATGAAAAACCGGAAATACAACAAACTATTCAGTTTATTCCTAATTCTATTCATATGTTTTACTGGAACTGAAGCACAAATTGAACCAGACAGCCTATTCCCAATCCGTGGATTGTGTTTAGCTGTTCCTGAAGCTCAAAATCTGGATAGATTTATTAAATTTGTTAACGAAGAACTTACAACCAGACAAGTAAACACTTTGATTTTGCGGGTAGATTTTATGTACAAATATTCAAGCCATCCGGAGTTACAAGATAAAGAAGCACTTTCAAAAGAACAGATAAAAAAAATTGTTGATGCGTGTAAAAAAAATAAAATTGAGATAATACCGCAGATTAATTTGTTAGGACATCAATCCTGGGAAAACAAAGTGAATAATTTGCTATTGGTATATCCTGAATTTGACGAAACACCGCATATCAATATGCCTGATAAATATAGTTGGCCCAATCCGGATGGATTATATTGCAAAAGTTACTGTCCACTTCATCCAGGTGTGCATAAAGTTGTTTTTGAGTTGATGGACGAAATTTGTGATGTATTTGAATCAAGAGCCTTTCATGCAGGGATGGATGAAGTTTTCTATATTGGCGATGATCAATGCCCAAGATGTGCAGGACATTCAAAATCTGAACTTTTTGCCGGTGAAGTAAGCCTGATAAGAAACCATTTAGATTTAAAAGGACGACGTTTGTGGATTTGGGGCGATCGTTTGATAAATGGTCAGACTACTGGCATTGGTATGTGGGAGGCTAGCATGAATAATACACATCAAGCCATTGATTTAATTCCTAAAGATATAATGATTTGCGATTGGCATTACGAGCGACCGGACCAAACAGCAGTGTATTTTGCAATGAAAGGTTTTGATGTAGTGACCTGCCCTTGGAGAAATCCCGAAATCGCAGTGAAACAAGTGAATGATATGGCCAAATTCAGAGCTAATTCTACCCCGGAAATGAAGGCCCACTTTAAAGGTATGGTGCATACAGTTTGGTCGGATGCGGAATCATTTATGGATGAGTTTATAAAGGAAGTGGAAATAAAGAAAATGAATGAGTCTCAGGTTCAGTGTTTTAAAGCTATGTTTAATAAATGAGAGATCTGAGTAATCAAAAATAAATAGAAGGTCGATAAGATTTTGTCCGATAATTATTTTAAATGTTATTTTTTAAACAGGTTTTCAGTTTGAATCCAATTTAGGTTCTGTTTTTATTAAAGTGAAACCTTTTTCCAATATAAAATCTAATCAGACCGCTATTGGATGAAATGTCAACAGATTCGAATTTAAATGATTCTCCGCTTGAAATAAAAGAAATGCCGGAATACAGTCTTTTCCCTTCGTAAGCAATTGACATTCTTCCAGTTATTGAACCAGTAAAGCTAGGATGTACAAGTTCATTGCTACTTACATACCATATGGAAAGTGAGCGATATCCAAGACCAGGAACTACCGAAAGATTTATAGAACAGCGTTTTAGAAAAACTATTGTATAAGCATACCCAAATGATAAGCCTGTAACATATGTTGAATAGCCATTGAAATTAAAATATTGATTGAGGCTGTCAGGTATTTCTTCAGGTATAAACCCCGAAGGAGCAGAAACGACATCAATATCAGCATATGCGCCCAACACAAATCCTCCGGCGCTTTTTTTCTGCACTTCATTTCGGATATAGGATGCTCTGTATGAAAATTTTTTATTGTTAAAGAAAAAAAACAAGGATAATCCGAATGATGATGATTGCAAATCAGATATATATGGATAATAGGGTTTATCCCAGGTTGTAAAATCCTGTGGGTTTGATAAATAAAATCCAACATATTTTTGATAATGGGCATTTAACCCTAAAAACCTCGAAAAAGCATTGAGCTGAAGATCGAATCTAGTAGTCTTTCCATAAACTTCATCGTCTTTGTTCATAAAAGGAAAACTGGTAGAAACTCCAAGGTTAATCCATTTATAAGTGAAGCCCAGGCCCAAATTTGTTTGGCCGTTGGGTTCAAATTTGAGTTTTGATTTCAATTCACTGTTTTTGAAGCCATATGTACGGTATTTGCGAAGAGCAAAGGTGTATATTCCCAGATGATCAGTGTAACTATTAATGTAAGAGGTGTCGTAATAAGGTATAATATCATCTACGGCATTTTCATCTGTCTGACTTATTGACAGATATGCAGGTAATAGAAATATAACCAAAGCAAAGAAATTACGCATTATTTTATTAATGAATCTAAACGAAAACTGAACTTCTTCAATTTATAAATTTATTTATTTCCAAAGTAATTATCCAGTAATTGTTTAGCAGCGGCAAACGGGCTCATTTTGCCGTCAACTACTTTTTCTTCCAATTCTTTAATCTTTACTTTAGTTTCATGGTTTTGATAAAAATTATTTTTCAAGCTATCAATAATGGTTTCATGCATGCGGTATTTGGCTTGTCGGTTGCGGTTGATATTCCAAAACTTATTATTTTTAGTGTGACTTTCATATTCCAAAATGGTTTTCCATACCAAATCAACACCAGTATTTTTTGTTGCCGATGCAAGCATTACTCTTGGATACCATTCCGATTCGGTAGGTGGGAAAAGGTGAAGTGCATTTTGATATTGCCTTTTTGCCATTTCGGCTTTGCGGATATTTTCACCATCAGCTTTATTGATGACAATGCTATCTGCCATTTCCATGATTCCGCGCTTTATTCCCTGGAGCTCATCACCAGCACCTGCCAACATCAACAAAAGAAAAAAATCGACCATGGAATGGACTGTGGTTTCTGATTGACCAACACCAACAGTTTCAATAAAAATTATATCAAAACCGGCAGCCTCGCATAAAATGACAGTTTCCCTTGTTTTTCGGGCCACACCGCCCAAAGTGCTACCCGATGGTGAAGGCCTGATAAAAGCATTCTGATTGGCACTTAAAGATTCCATCCGGGTTTTGTCACCAAGAATACTGCCCCCTGATTGTTGACTGCTTGGATCAATTGCCAGAACGGCCAGTCTGTGACCCAAATTGGCCAAATACATTCCCAATGCTTCAATAAAAGTGCTTTTTCCAACACCGGGTACGCCTGTTATTCCAATGCGTATTGATTTTCCTGAAAAAGGAATACATTTTTCAATAATTTCTTCGGCAGGTTGCCTGTGCTTTGGATGAACACTTTCTATCAACGTAATTGCTGTGCTTAGCGAGGTTTTGTTTCCATCAAGGATTTCAGCAACAAGTAGGTTTACATCAATATTCCGTCTTTTTTTTTGAAGGAACCTTTTGGCTGCATTTTCATCAACCGACGATGGCATTTCAATGCCTTTCATCACTTTAAGTGCAGTTATATCTATGTTTTCCTTCTTTTTCATCCACAGCTGTTTTCGCTGCGAAATTACAATGAAACAGCCATAATACCAAAAAAATACAAGAAGCCACGATTGGATGATTGTTGAATGATAATACTTTGATAAATATTACGAAGAGTTCTGTCGAAGGATGACAATATTCAACTTGAGCCATCAATAGCAATCAAAGATTCAGTTGAATCAAAAATAATGTAAATTCTTTATAGCAATGTTGTCATGATATTTGTAAATTTGGAATTTACTGTTAAAATGTAATTACATAAAAAATAATTTATGACAAATAAAAAACCATTATCGGGATTTTTTGATAAGTTGGACAATGCCTTTGACAATGTAGTCGACCCAGCCATAAAAGGGTTTGGAAGTACCGCCGGATTGTCTGTATATGCAGCATCAAAAAAAGCTGCCGAAATGATGAATAAATCAAAACAAAGATATACCCTTACTACCGAAACCAAGCGAAGGCTCGAAGCATTTTTTTACGGTTTAAAATGGGAATCGGTAGTTATTGTTGAACAGGCCGAGCTACCGGCAAACCTGTTTAAAGACAATATTGCAGGAATGACATTTGATCATCATATTTATACGACATACAAAAATATCCAAACCGAATACTTTGCCATGTTTAACCTGATACACGAAATGGTTCACGTTGAACAAATTGAAGCATTGGGCGAAACTGAATTTGCAAAACAATATGGCCAGCAGTTTGTTACTTGTGGTGGTTATGGCGAAAAAATGCCACTCGAAGGTGAAGCTTATAGTATGGTAAGAAATATTCCATTTGAACCGTTTTATTATTTGCGATTAAATCCACAAGTAAACGATATTGCCAAAGGATCAAAAGAAGCAGCTTTTCTTCACTGGCTCGATTATGGAATTGATGAAGGTCTCCAAGCAATTGAAAGTTTTAAGCCATCGACTTATCTTGCTAAAAATCCGGATATTGAAGCTATTTGCGGTAAAGAAAATTATAAAAAAGCAATTAGACATTGGCTTAAGAAAGGTATTAAGGAGCGAAGGAAAGGGGTTTAGTTAAGATGAAAGACAAAAGCGATGTGCTGAGCTAAGTCGAAGCAATAAAAGACAAAAGTATAAATATGACACAGATATTCTTGATTATGAATGATTTAATAATATAAAAAATGATTTTTAGATTTATATTGATTATCCTTTTAATCAGTTCTAACCTATTTTCTCAAAAAATGGATAAAATAACTATTATCGGAACTGCCGAAAACTCTAAAGCCGGCGCAATTGTCATTACTAAAGATAAAGTGGTTTATTATCTCGAAGGTATCAGCTCATGGAATGATGAAATCTTGAGAAAAAATGTTGAAGTTAAAGGAAATCTGGTGAAAGAATTTCATCAGGAAGAAGATCTGATGAATGAAAACGGAGAATACAAACAAGGCCTTTCTGGTGAAATTAATAAAATATTAAAACCAAGCTGGAAGTTGGTAATTAAAACCGATCAAAAAGACAAAGTCTTGGAAAAGTTGAAAGAATCGCTTCCAATAAATTGGACCATGAAACTCGAAAATGACAGTTTAATAATTGGTTGTAAAGAGCAATGCTATATACTTTTTGAAAATAAGATTAACGCACCATTCAACAAAGAAACACCCACACAAAAAGAAGAGCGGTTTAAAAAGTATGGTAACTTAATTAACCAACAATTTGTTTTTGCATTGAAAACTAAACTTTCTGAAAAGGAAATTAACCAAATAAAATTGGGAAACAGCAAAATAAATGAAGCAATTGGGGCACTTCAAATTAACCTGAAAAATATTCCAACATCATACAAGGACGGCAAATATTGGCCACGCAATAAAGAAGAAGAAAAATTAGTATCGGATTACGAAAAAGAAAAAAGTAATTTAGAATCCAAAAGTATCAAATTACCTGATTATCAATCGGAAAAATATGCTTTGTATCTTGAATCTGAAACAGGGCTTGAAAATGAATTCATTTCTGTATTTCCTGAAAAGTTTTCGGAGGAAATGTATAAAATCAAGTTTGATATTTTTGGAATGGTTTTGGGCAAAATAGAATAAGTCTTTAGTTGGGCTCGTCATTGCGAGCGCAGTGCAGCAATCCCCCAAATGACGCACTGAGGCTGAAGCAGGGAAAGGTAAGCAGTAGTCTATTGGAAGATTGCGTCGCTATTGCTCGCAATGAAAGTAAAAAAAAACAGCACATTAGTTTCCCTATATGCTGTCAATGTAATTTATTTTGGATATCAATATTCCGCAGGTAATTCCTTCAACTGTTTTAAATTAAATACAGGGCCGTCTTTGCAAACATAAACATTACCTACGTTGCAGCGACCACATTTTCCAAAGCCACATTTCATGCGGTTTTCGAGCGTTGTGTAAATAGTTTCGTCTGTAAAACCAAATTTGTCAAGAACAGGGAAAGTGTATTTGATCATAATTGGCGGACCGCAAACAATGGCAATGGTGTTTTCTGATTTTGGTGCCATTTTTTCAAGAACAGCTGGAACAAAACCGATTTCGCCTTTCCAGTCAGGAGTTTCGCCACCAGGATCAACAGTGGTAACCAATTTTACATCGCCACGTTCTGCCCATTCCTTTAATTCGTGTTTGTAAACCAAATCAGGTACTGTACGTGCTCCATATAAAATGGTAATGTCTTTGAAGTTTTCGCGTAAATCCAATGCATTCCAGATGACGCAACGCATGGGAGGCAACGCAATACCACCGGCAATGAACAACAAACTTTTGCCTTTCCATTCTTCCAATGGAAAAACATTTCCATAAGGTCCACGGAAACCAATAACACTTCCTTCTTCGCAACGTTGCAAGGCAGAAGTTACTTTTCCTGTTTGGCGGAAAGTACATTCGATATATCCTTTTCTGGTAGGTGATGAAGCAACGCAAAAGGTTGATTCGCCAACTCCGTAAACGGAATATTCGCCAAATTGACCGGCTCTAAAGTTGAATTTGTTTTCGTCTTCTTCGTTAATGAATTTTAAGCGGAAGGTTTTTACTCCCGGTGCCTCATGAGTGATTTTTTCAATCCTCATTTGATAGGGCATATAGATGTTTTCGCTCATTTTTAAGCCTCCTGGATTGCAGTTAAATGTTCAATAATATTCATGTCAACGGGACAAGCGCGTGAACAACGTCCACAACCACTGCAACCATATACCGAAAGACGTTCAGGCATATAAGAAAATTTGTGCAGGATTCGCTGGCGCCATCTTTGCGATTGATATTCGCGTGGATTATGGCCCGAAGTATGAAGTGTGAAAATTGATAAACCGCAATTGTCCCAACAACGAACCCTTGAACCGCGTTTACCATGTTCCTCGTCCTGGATGTCAAAACAAGCACATGTAGGACAAACACTGGCACAAGCACCGCAACCAATACAACGGAGTGACTGTTGAAGCCAGATTTCGTTTTCGAAGAAATTGGCCAATTTATCTTTGATTTCTGTTTGATTAAATTTTACAGGAACATCGGCCAGGTATTTTTGTTTGTCGATTTCACCTGCTGTTTCAAATAAATCAGGATTTTTGTCGACTATAGTTTTTCCCTTTTCGGTAATAATCTCGGCCAGATAATCTCCGTTATCGCCCAATTGGGTAAGCATCATGTCACTTCCTTCTGTTCCACCCGGGTTTCCTGCCACCGAGGTGCAAAAACAAGATTCATCGCATTTGTTGCAGCTAAATCCAATTAAGGTGGTTTTCTCCAAGCGGGTATTGTAAATGATATCTTTGGTATCCCAGTTAAATATGGCACTCAAAGGCAAAAAACCTGCTGCATCACACGGACGGACACCCCAAATAACCACTTCAGAAATACTTTGCAGATCAATTTCAACAACAGCAATTCCTTCTTTACTTTTGGTGTAATCCAAAATTTTCTCAGTCCTTGGAAAAGCAACAACTTTAGCAGATTGAGTAGTTTGAATATAGTCAGTGGCAATGTCCGAAAACCTTTCCACTTGCTCGTAATTCACTTTTCCATTTTTAAGCTTTGGCGCAAAAATGGTTTTGCCTTGTTGCTTAATGGAATCAAAAAGTTTATCGAGTGAGGTCTTCTTAACCAAACGCTTGTCAGTACTCATGATTTATCGTATAAAATTTTCTTTGTCGTTGGGTTTAAATGTTGACATAATATGTCCTCCTGTTAAAGTTGGCTTGTAGCCACCAAAACTAACCTTGATTTCTTCAAGTGTTTTTTTGGTCAACAGGTTCAACGGTATTGCAATTGGGCAGGCATTTGCACAGGCGTTGCAATCCACACATCGTCCGGCAAGGTGCATAGCCCGCATAAAATGCCATTCGATATTACCCAATTGGTGCGATGGAACCGAAATCCACTGAGGCTGGTTCATTTCCACGGTACATCTGTGGCAATAACACATGGGGCAAGCTGCACGGCAAGCATAGCATTTAAAACAAGGTGAAAGTTCTTCGACCCAAAAATTCCATCTTTCTTCAACCGACATTTTGTCGAGCTTTTCCAGAATTTCCTTATCCCTGGCTTCGATTTCAATCAAATGTTGGTCGAGGTAAGTTTCTACATCTGCCAGTTTATTGAATTCCACAAATTTGCTTTCCGGTGTAATTCCAAGAATGAGCAAATTGTCATCTGTGAATTGGTTTTCGGAGGCAAGCTGGATAATCGCTCTTAAAACCGGAATGGGAGCAACAATTGCGGGTTTCCCAATTTGCTTTACTTCGGGTTTGTTGAGATATACAGCCAGGTTAAGCACACATCGGCTATCGAAGATAAGTCTGGAAACCTCTTCTGGCTTTTGAATAAAAGCAGCACGGGTTTTATTTCCGGTGCCTTGCTCATATCCTATAACAACTTTTACAGCGCCCGTTTCAAGAAGCTCTTTAGCGCGTTTCTTTAGTTCATCCATGGCTAACTTCCTTTTCGAAATAATTGGCAACTTTTTTATAATCGGTATAAGGGCCTAATTCCCTGATGGTGGTAACCGTAGTGTTTACAACATCGGCCCATTTTGCACCTTCTGCTGCCGATACCCACGAAAATTGTATCCTGCGGATATCAATTCCCATAAAATCGCATAGGTTACGGAATACAATCCAACGCCTACGGGCTTGGAAATTTCCGGAAGTATAGTGGCAATCATTTGGGTGACATCCTGAAACGATAATTCCATCAACTCCTTCGGCAAAAGATTTCATCAACAACATATAATCAATCCTTCCGGTACAAGGAAAACGGACAATCCTAACATTGGTAGCATACTTTATCCGGCTTGTACCCGTGAGGTCTGCTCCTGCATAAGTACACCAGTTGCAAACAAAAGCAACTACTTTGGGTTCAAATTCTGACATCAGATATATTTTTTAATATTCATTCAACAGCGCCATTACTTCATTGTACACCTGATCGTGTGTATATCCCTGGATATCGATTGACCTGGAACGGCAAAATGCCACGCAGGTACCGCATCCCTGGCAAAGGCCCGGGTTAACTTTGGCAATGGATTTAATTAATTTACCGCTCCTGTCCTTAATTTCTTCACGTTCAATGGCTTGATATGGACATGCCGATTGACATAAGAAACATCCAACGCAAGTGGAATATAAAGGCGCGGCACAGCGATTAACCACAGCGATAAGAGGTTCGCGGGTCAGTTCGTTTTGAGAGAACAGACAAGCCACTTTTACGGCTGCACCTGAAGCCATACTTACACTTTCTGGAATATCGCGTATAGATTGGCAAGCTCCTGCAACCATGATACCTCCGGTATTGGTTTCAATGGGCTTTAGTTTTGGGTGAGATTCGGCAAAGAATTTATATCCATCATACGAAATGTGAAGTTTCTGGGCCAATTCCTCAGCGCCAGGGTTTGCCACACCTGCAGTTGCCAGTACAACCATATCTGCTTCAATCTCAACAGGCATAGCACCTAAAAGGGTATCAACACCTTTTACTATAAGTTTGCCATTTTTTTCATAAACTCTCGAAACACGGCCACGAACGTATTTAACTGTATCTTCTTCAATAGCCCTGCGGACAAATTCTTCGTAGTTTTTACCGGCAGCCCTAATGTCCATATAAAATACGGTCGATTCGCCACCGTGAACTTTGTGCTGATAAAGCATGGCATGTTTTGCTGTATACATGCAGCAAATCTTAGAGCAATATGGAATTCCTTTGGCTTCGTCGCGTGAACCGGCGCAAGCTATGAATACTATTTTTTTAGGTACCTGACCATCCGAAGGCCTTTTAATTTCACCAAAAGTTGGACCTGATGCAGAAGCCAGGCGTTCGAATTGCATACCTGTAATTACATCGGGATATTTACCATAACCATATTCGGGAAAAAAATCGGGTTGTTTAATTCCAAATCCTGTTGCAACAACAATAGCCCCAACTGCAACTTCAATTATTTCGTCTTCCTGATCAAAAACGATGGCTTTGGTTGGGCAAACTTTTTCGCAAACCTTACATTTTCCTTTAATATAATACGTGCAATTTATACGATCAATAACCGGAATATTAGGAACTGCCTGAGGAAAAGGTACATAAACAGCTGGGCGAAATCCCAGTCCTTCATTAAATTCGCTGGGTATTTTTTTAGTTGGGCATTTGGTGGTACATAAACCACATCCGGTACACAATTTTTCGTCGATGCTTTTTGCTTTTTTACGGATTTTTGCCGTAAAATTTCCAATAAAACCATCCAACGATTCCAACTCAGCATAGGTATATAAGGTAATATTGGGATGTTGAGCCACTTCAACCATTCGCGGAGTGAGTATACACTGCGAACAATCGAGGGTTGGAAAAGTTTCGGATAACTGCGACATGTGACCGCCAATTGAAGGGTCTTTTTCAATTAAAATCACCTTATGGCCGCAATTGGCAATGTCTAGACTTGTCTGGATTCCGGCAATACCACCACCAATAACCAAAGCGGTTTTGGTAACTGGTACTTTTATGTCGGTAAGCGGTTGGTTGCGTTTCACTTTTTCAACTTGTGTACGCACCACATCTATTGCTTTTTCTGTTGTTAAGTCACCTTTGTCGTGAACCCATGAACAATGTTCCCTCAAGTTGGCCATTTCGCACATAAAAGGGTTCAAACCACCTTCGTTACAAGCCTTGCGGAAAGTAGGCTCGTGCATACGCGGCGAACAGGCAGCTACCACAACACCTGTCAGGTTTTTATCTTTTATTGCTTGTTTGATAAGGGTTTGGCCAGGATCTGAGCACATGTATTTATAATCAACACTGTGCACAACCCCTTCGTAGCCTGAAGCTGTTTCGGCAACTTTTTGGCAATTAACTGTAGCTGAGATGTTTTCGCCACAATGGCAGACAAATACTCCTATGCGTGACATATCTTAATGCTTATTGAGCGTTATTTTTAAATTTCAACTTTAACAAAATGCCTTTGAAGGCCAAGCGATTCCCTGTCCAATCCAATTGCAAGGCCAATAGCCTGGGTGGTATAAAGAACAGGTATATTTATTTTCTGATCGTTGTATTCGTTTATTTCTTTTCGCCTCATATCCAAGTTGGAATGGCACATTGGGCAAGCAACAATAATAGCCTCGGCACCACGGTCGGCTGCATCTTTTACAATTTCACCTGATAAACGAGCAACTGTTTTAGTACGCGACATGGTAAGTCCTGCACCACAACATTCGGTTTTGAAAGCCCAGTCAATAGGTTTGGCGCCAAGTTTTGACATCAAAGTATCCATGGATTGAGGATCTTCTTCTCTGTCGAATTTTAAAACTTCTTTTGGCCTTACCAATAAGCAGCCGTAATAACAAGCCAATTTATGGTCAAATGGTTTCACAATCTTGCTTTCAATGTTTGGAGTAATGTATTTATCAATCATTTGAACAATATTCAAAATACCGACAGTACCTTTATACTCCATCCCAATGGCTTCAACTACTTTTGATTTTAACTCGGGATGTTGATTCAATTCGTGTTGTGTGCCCGATAAGCGGCTGTAACAAGCAGCGCATGGAACAACTATTTCATCCAAACCTTGATTTTCGGCAAGAGCCAAAATCCGGGCAGGCAAAGCAAGGGCAAGTTCCTTACTCAAATTATGTGCAGCAGTGGCGCCACAGCAATTCCAATCCAAAATTTCCTTAATTTCGATATCGAATGCTTTTGCAACTGCTAAAACGGATTCGGTGTATTCGCGGGAAGAGCCCTTGAGCGAACATCCCGGATAGATTCCAAGAACCATAAGTCTATTTTTTATTCTTGTTAATTGTTTTGTCAAAAATCGAAGAAACTGCCGAACGTCCTTTAATCAGTTCAGGCAATATGTGCAATTTGCCTCTCGAAAGCATGGCCGGTGCAACTCCTACGTCCTGCATAATGCTCATTGTACGGGCTTTGTATTCTAGAGTAAGGCCAAGTTCGTATAATCGTCCGGTTTTTTCAATGGATGAAAGGAACGATTTATGGAAAGCAATAATCTCTTTTGCTTTTTTCGATGCCTTTTTTTCTTTCATGGATTTTTCCCTTAAAAAGTCCATCATTTTTGGGATGTCGATACTCATCGGGCAACGAGAATAACACATTTCGCATGTAAGGCAAACCCAAATCGTGAACGACCTTAATACCTGTTCTTCCAATTTGGCGTCACCAGTTTGGAGCATGCGCAATAAATAGCTTGGGGCGAGATCCATTTCGCTTGCCATAGGGCAGCCTGCTGTACATTTTCCGCATTGGTAACATTTGTCCACTTTCACCCCGGTGTGTTCCAAAACTTCTCCACTCAGGCCTTTTGTTGTTTTGTGATGGGTATCAGCACTCATATTTTATCTTCGATTAAAGGTGCTACTTAAAAAATTTAGCAAGCAAAGATAAAAGTTTAGTCCAATCGATCACATGATTTTATCCCAAATTTATGTTAGTTAATGTAATTTAGAATGAATAAAAAGACTGTGGAGCTGTTTGAAAATAATCAATGACCGCAAAGGTTACAACCCGATTAGTGGATTATTGATTGTGGTTCGATTCTAAAGATTGATCAAAATAAGGATATACAAAAAATAAAAAACTTTTTTAAAGAGTGGAGATCTGTCTGATTTATATAGAATTATTAGTTGTTGTGGATGTTGAATGTAGATTTGAAGGACTTGTTTTGGATAGCTGCGGATAAAAAAATCAAGCCAGCATAATAATACTTTATCATACTGGCTTGGTAAAAATTAAAAATGGTTAATTATTTAATTTGTAAATATGCACTAGGCACTAATTAAATTATTTTTTTGTTTTTTCCAAATTTTGAGATTCAACAGAAACTTCTCCTGTTATCCGCAAGCTAATTTTGTATTTATCAACTCCAGATTGTTCTTTGCCCGGAATATTTGTAATCAGAGTAATATTTTTATTCTGTTTCCCGATTTTTCCTTCAGAATTAAATACAGCTTTAATAGAAGAGCTTTCGCCAGACTTGATTATTTTTTTATTTTCAACTGCAGTGCATCCACAGCTTGTTTGGGTTTCGCGTATAATTAAATCTGTTTTTCCATTGTTTTTGAAAGTAAACTCATGTGTTACCTTTTCGCCTTGTTTTATTTTACCAAAGTCAAATTCTTTTGAAGAAAAATCCATGGTGGGGGCGTTGGCTAATTGGTCTGGAGTAAGGACGGAAAAATCTTCAACAATCGTTGCACTTACAGTTAATGCAGCTCCTTCAGCAACTTTGTTGTTTAAAACCAACTGAAACCTGTCTATTAAATAGCCCCAATCATTTTTCTTTGCTGCATTATAAGTGATGGTAAGTGATCCAGATTGTTTGGCTTGCAATGTTTTTGGGTTGGCTACAATACTTATATGCTCTTTCAAGCTTTCAGGGTCAGTAGAAATGGTGATAGGTTTGTCCGAATCATTGAAAATATCTACAGTTTGCGATTCTGTTTGCGTGTTAAACAACCTTGCAAATGCAACATGGTTTGTTTTTAGGCGGATATCTCCAATTTTATAACGATAAATATCAGAGACTTCTTTTGTTTTAGGAACAACATCACCTTTGATTTCAAGGACAATTGGTTGTGCTGTAACATTGTTGTATACTGTAATTTGTTTATCAAATGCTTCGGGACGGCCGATAGGGTCGTATTCGGCACTAACAAAACCTTCTTTGCCTGGTAAAACAGGCGTTCTTGACCAATCCGGTGTGGTACACCCACAGCTTGATTCAACGTTTTTTATTATAATCGGCTGCTTGCCATTGTTTTTAAATTTAAAAGTATAACTTATTTTACCTCCGTCTTCTTTTACACGACCAAAATCATGGGTTGTTGTTTCAAAACTGAATGGAGAGCTATTTTGAGCTTGTAAGCCATATATTCCTATGGCAAAGGTAATAATAAAAGTAATGAATGTTTTTTGCATAGTGTTCAATTTTTTTAGATTGTAATACAAAATTAAATCAATTTTTGTAAATCTATTAAGTCTTTAAATTACTTTAACATGAGTATAACCAAAACGTAAAACTTTTGAAATGATTATCTGTATATTATTTTTTGAGATTGGCTTTAATTTTATTCATCTCATGTTTTAAATTGGCCACCGTAGTCAATAAATCGTCTTTTGATAGTTTGGGCTCCGGTATTTCGCTGCTGATGAAATTGGTGAATTTCCAGATTTCGCTTATTTCGTTCACAAATAAATAATAAGGATTGTAGGTTGAATTTAATGAATAAAGAGTCAGCGATTTTTCGGTTTCGAAATCCTAAATTCATGCAGGAGACTCGAAATTAATTTGTGTTTTATGAAGCAAAATAATTGCTTGTAAATAGTTCAAATTTGTGTAATTGATAATGTATAGGTGTTTCAGACATGGAAACACAAAAGGTTTTTTACGTATAAATCAGTTTACCACGAGAAATGGGAATAGGCCTGTTTAATAATTTTGCTGTTTCAAGCCATTCTTCAATAACAATTTGCACATTTTCAATAACTTCCAAGTACGATTTTCCATCGGCCATACAACCCTTTAATTATGGAACTTCCGCCATAAAAGCATTATCCTGTGCGCTCCAAAAGATAATTATTTCGTATTTGTAATTATTCATTTTCGTTATAAAAAGATCTACCGGCTTTAAAAATTACTTTAATGGGACTAATTGCAAATTTTCAATCCGTTCAAAGTGTTTTACGTTAAGCGTGCAATGGGTAAATTGTATTGGATTGCTGTGGCACTTATCAATATATCCCGAAATTCGATAATTTTGTTTTTGCTGCGCAAATTGCGATATATTTCACTTGCAGTTTTGGCTGTGTTTATATCAAAATCAATATTTTCTAATTCGCAGCAGATTATTTCAATGTCTTGCTTTTTACTTTCATTTGTTGCACCATTGTATAATTCAAAAATGGATATGGAAGAAATACATAAATCATTGTCTTTAAAAAGTTTTACAAATGTTGAAACTTTACGATTTTGACTACGTAAATATTCAATTAAAATTGATGTATCGATTAAAACTCTTCTATTTTCCATTGGTTAATAAGATTTTGAGTTTCTATTAATGGAAGTATGTCAGCTTCGTTCCAAACATTTATTGAAAGCAGTTTTTTAAGGCGCTCATTTTTTTCAGCACTCATCGTTTTACTCATTTTCCGTTTGACGGTTTTATCTATGGGTAAAATTATTATTTCTACTGAAGTATGATTGAACGATTCAGGAAGATCAATTACTATTCGGTGGTTTTCAACTGTGTATATGTTTCTTAATGCTTCCATAAAATCAAAAATTAGTTTGTTCTTGCATTACTATATGCAAATTTAATAAATCTATTGATATATTTGGTATTCAACAAAAAGTAAAGCTTTAAAAATGATTATCAAATTTATTTTTTGAGATTGGCTTTAATCTTATTCATCTCATGTTTTAAATTGGCCACCGTAGTCAATAAATCGTCTTTTGATAGTTTGGGCTCCGGTATTTCGCTGCTAATGAAATTGGTGAATTTCCAGATTTCGCTTATTTCGTTCACAAATAAATAATAAGGATCATAGGTTGGATTTAAAGAATAAAGGGTGAGCGATTTTTCGGTTTCCAAATTGTTTTCGATAATCTTAAATACCACTCCTTCATTTAATGTGAGGATTATGCAAGCATCGCCATTTTTAAGTGAGTTCCAATCTTGTACAAATTCTCCGGTAACCCATGAACCATCAGGTATTGGCAACATCGAATCGCCTGTTATCTGAAAAGTCCTGTATTTTTTTTCCTTCGATAAAAATGGAAGGTTGAAAACCGATAAATCCTTAATATATTCAGGATCAGCAAAACCACGGGTGTATCCGGCTTTTGCTTTTTCGGGAACAAGTTCAATGTTTTCTTCGTTTTGATTGTTTACCGTAGTAGCCAGCACGCGTATGCGGCTTCCGGTAACAAACACGTCATAACCTCTTTCAATTTCGCTCAATTGGCTTTCCGATAATTTTGATAAGTCTATTTTTACCAGCGTATCGATGGAAATATTAAAATAGTCGGAAAACACAATAAGGCTTTCGATGCTTGGCTTTGCCACATTGCTTTCGTATCCGCCAAGGGTTGGCCGTTTCATGTTCAGGAAATTGGCCACTTCGTCCTGGGTGCGGCCACGGCGTTTTCTTAGTAGTTTTATGTTTGAGTTGAAGTGCATATGAATGATTTCTATAAGTTAATAAACTTTACATTTCAGTGATTATGGTTAGACACAGTACAAAAAATAAGATAAAGTTTCGGATGCCTGCAATATTTGTTATTCTATCGTTCAATCGAAAATTCAGATCAATTAATATTCAAATTCATGAAAGAGAACCTCCGTAATTCACAACTCTAGGTACTCTAAACTCTAGGCACTTCAAACTTCTTATTTATGACCTGTTCATAATTTTTTTCGCCGTCTAATTCGCTATCCTCCACAATTATACTGTCAATTATGTTTTACATTTAGAAAATTTTAACACGAAATATTTTTCTGTTTGAAATAAAATGATTAAATTATAATCGTAAAAATGATTAAAATCTAATCAAAATTACAATTTAAAATTGACAATTGAAAATTTCAGCTTAATTTTTTAAAATGATAATCGGTAATAAAAATAGAAGCATCCTGCATTTGGACTTAGACACCTTTTTTGTGTCGGTCGAGCGCTTGCAAAACAGTAAGCTCAAAGGGATACCTGTTATCATTGGAGGGCTTTCGGACAGGGGGGTTGTAGCCAGTTGCAGCTACGAGGCCCGCAAATATGGCGTCCATTCGGCCATGCCCATGAAAATGGCGCGCAACTTATGCCACGATGCCATTATTGTAAGGGGCGATATGGATTTGTACAGCAAATACTCAAACCTGGTTACCGAAATTATTGCGGATAAAGCGCCTCTATACGAAAAAACTTCGATTGACGAGCATTATATCGATTTAACAGGTATGGATCGTTTTTTCGGAAACCTCACCTGGGCGCACAATTTGCGCAAGAGTATTATTGATAACTCCGGGCTGCCCATTTCATTTGGTCTATCGTTGAATAAAACCGTGTCTAAAATTGCAACTGGCGAGTCCAAGCCCAATGGCGAATTGGAAATACCTTACGAGCGGATAAAACCATTTTTGAACCCTTTGTCTATACAAAAAATACCTGGAATAGGGAACAAAACATTCCATATGCTCCGAACCATGGGCATTGTTACCATCGAAACCCTAAGCAAAATACCACCGGAAGTAATGGAAAAGATGATGGGTGTAAACGGCATCATTATCTGGAAAAAAGCCAACGGGATTGATTCCACGCCCGTAAAGCCTTATTCCGAAAGGAAATCAATCAGCACCGAATGTACTTTTGAGCAGGATAGCACCGATGTTAAGCGCATGAACGAGATTGTGGCAAGTATGGTAGAAAAACTCGCTTTTGATTTACGGAAGCAGCAAAAGTTGACTTCGTGTGTGACTGTTAAAATCCGCTACTCCAATTTCGACACACACACTTTGCAGAAGCGGATTAGCTACACCGCCTTTGATCACACACTCATTGAAGTGGCAAAGGAACTTTTTAAACGTTTGTATACCCGTAGATTGTTAATTAGGCTCATAGGGGTGAAATTCAGCTATTTGGTGCATGGTTTTCAGCAGCTTAATCTGTTTGAAGATACGCCCGAAATGATAAATATGTATCTGGCCATGGATAAGATACGGAAAAAGTTCGGAAGCAGAAGTATAAGAAGGGAAATAGGGCTTCCTGTGCATAACTCCGATATTGATGCAGGTTTTTCCGGCAACAGCGGAGCGGATGCTGTACCTTATCCTTTTATGCGGGTTTAAAGAAGAAATGCGTAAATGAGTGAATGTAAAAATGAATGCTTGAATGATGAAATTTCTATTTATTAATATCGGTTGCTGAGCGCAGCCGAAGCACTAATTTCTAATTTCCAATATCTAATACTTAACGTTATGACAGCAAATTTTTTAGCAACAAGACCAGAAATAAGGACCGAAAGTGTAAGCAACCGTGTTATCGGCGAATTTCAACGGGCAAGATATTCCATATGGATAGCCAATATTTGGTTTACCGATAATGCCATATACGATTTACTGATTGAAAAAGTAAAAGAAGGCATCAACGTTGAAATACTGTTGAGTATTGACCATGTAATGAGTTGCGACGAATATGCCAAGCTTCAGCGATTTATTGATATTGGCGGAGAACTTTTTTTAATCAACGAAACCGAACAAAACCGCATACTCCACAAGGGATTCTGCATGGTTGACTATTCCACGGTTATCGATAGCGGGTTCGAAGAAAAAACATATCTGGAACCGGGTTACAGCTCATATTTTATGCATGAGTATCCTGAAGCACTTGTAGATCATTATTTTAATGAGTACTTTTCTGTAAAACACAAGTTTTGTGTGAATAGATATAGTTGAATTAAATCCCAAATCTCAAAAAAAAGGACACAAAAATTAGCATTGTTTTAAAATTTGTCATTTGAAATTTGAAATTTGTTTTTTCATCTTTTATCTGTAAACTTATATCAGTATTTAATAATTAACCTGTAAACTTTTTTTAGGACGAGTCAGGGGTGAGTTCGCAAAAGGTAAAAGTGATTTTCAGCATTGAATCCCAATCAACGATCGTCACTGCGCTCGCAAGGACGCGGGGCTTATTGGCTGCAATGCTAGTGCTTCTTGAACAAAAACCAAATAGAAAGTGAAAACCTAAAAAAAACCTCAGCCCTACCAAGTCCCACACCCCTCTCTAAAGCTAGAGAGGGGCCGGGGGTGAGTTCGCAAAAAGAAAATCCAACGCAAAAATCCCAAACAACGATCGTCACCGCAAGCGTAGCAAAGTAGTCCCAAGCAATAGCGTATAGAATCAATTTGTATTTATTGCCAGCGCAGCGTATTTAAGGAGCTTGCTTTGCTACGCTCGCAAGGTCTGAAAAAAACCAAATAGAAAGTAAAAACCTATTGGAACCAATTAGATCCAGCCCCCATCTCTAAAGCTTGCTGCGAGATATAAGAAAACATTTTCACTTCGCTACTACGTCCGCTTGCGGTGAGGTAGTTTATTTTGTACCTTTGTTAAAAATCAAAACGTGATGACAGAATTTAGGGAAAAATACATCAATCCTTTTACAGATTATGGTTTTAAGAGGCTTTTTGGCGAGGAACCAAACAAAGATCTATTGCTTGACTTTCTTAATGAACTTCTCAAGGAAGAGCAAGGACAAATTACTGAACTAACTTATTTAAAGAACGAAAACCTTTCAACCACCGAACTAAACAGGAAAGCAATTTTTGACCTCTATTGCACAAACGAAAGGGGTGAAAAATTTATAGTTGAATTACAAAAAACAAAACAAAAATTCTTCAAGGACAGAACAGTTTATTATTCGACTTTCCCAATCAGGGATCAAGCAACAGTAGGCAGCGAATGGGATTTCGAGCTTAAAAAGGTTTACACCATTGCAATACTGGACTTTGTATTTGACGAAGATGAAAGCCAGCCCGAAAAATTGAGATATGATGTGAAACTGACCGATATCCAAACAAAAAAAGTGTTTTACGACAAACTGACTTTTATCTATTTGGAAATGCCCAAGTTTAATAAAACTGCTGAAGAATTGGATACAAAGTTTGACAAGTGGTTATATGTATTAAAGAACCTTCATAGACTTGACCGAATACCTGAAAAGTTAAAAGAAAATATATTTTTAAAACTATTTGAAACTGCAGAAATTGCCAAATTCAGCCAGCAGGAATACCAAGAATACGAAGACAGTTTAAAATACTACCGAGACATTAAAAATTCATTGGATACGGCAAAAGAAGAAGGAAAGATTGAAGGAAAGATTGAAGGAAAGATTGAAGGAAAGATTGAAGTTGCAAGAAATTTACTTAAAAACAATGTATCCATAAAAATAATTATGAGTTCAACAGGATTGACAAAAAAAGAAATCGAATCGCTCAAAGATTAAAAATAAGTGTTAATATTGGGAAATTGGTGGAATGATGTTAATAGGCAACAACAAGTTCATTTGGTTGGTGCTTAAGAAAAAAATGGAGAATGAATTTTATAAAGAAATAAATTGGGTATTTTATTCAGCAATAAAGCTTATGCCATCATCGTCACTGCGAGCGCAGCAAAGCAGTCCCAATCAATAGCGCACCGCATCAATTTGAATTTATTGCCAGCGCAGCGTATTTATCGACTATGAAAAAAAATTTTACACAACTTGGCAAGTTATTATTGGTTTTAGCTATTATTTTATTTTCCTGGCAAACAAGTTGGGGGCAGGCCAATGCCTATGCAAAAATAACAGAAGTTACCCCTACTTATGATAAAACTGCTAAATCGGTTACAATTACTTGGTACTCCGATATTAATTTTACAAGTCTCATGGTTCCTCAATTAGTCCTTAATACAGATTATACTGTAACAATAAATGGAGACAATATTAATGTCTCAACAACAAAACCTACAATCACAATTGGTATTGTTGACAATCTAGCATATACTTTAAATGGAACTGAGCCAACCACTCCCATATTGGATATTCAACCCTTTCCAATTACTGTAACGGCAGATCCAAATCAAGAGAAAGGATTAGGTGCACTGGAACCAATTCTTACATTTACCAGTACTGCTTTATTTACACCTGATGACTTTAGTGGAGCTTTATCTAGGGTTCCGGGCGAATCAATTGGATCATATCCAATTACTATAGGCTCACTTGATGTTGGTTCCAATTATACAATAACCTTTCTTTCTAATAATTTTGAGATAAAGCAAATTGTTTCAACTAATACTTCAGCTTCAAATATAACCAGCAGTAGTGCTGATATTAGCGGAAACGCTGCAGGTGCTGAGGCATATAGTCTTCGATATAACGAATATGGGAGTTCATATTATTTTTATTTGACCAAAACCAATTCTTCTTTTAAATTGGAAAATTTAATACAAAATAAGAGATACTTATGTAATATTTCTTCAAAAGTGAATGGTCAATGGTCTGCTCGCACTCCATCTGCTGATTTCACTACACTAAGCGGTGCACAGCTTGTTGCCAGCGATGTAATTGCCACACCGCTTACCTCAAGTGCAACTATAAGCTGGACAGGTTCCGGAGCTCAGTTATACAGTGTTCGTTATTACTTAACTGGGAGCACAAGTTATAACTACATAACATCTACTACATCACCTGTAACTTTGATAAATTTAATACCAGGCAAATCATACTCCTGCGATATTTCCTCTCAGATTACAGGAGCTTGGTCTTTTCGTACTGCACCGATAGGCTTTACGACCGCTTCAGGATCGCAGCTAGTTGCAAGTGATTTAGTTGCAACTCCAGTTTCTCCAAGTAGTGAGAGTATTAGCTGGACAGGAGCTGGGGCTCAACTGTATAGTATTCGTTATTATGTAACCGGAAGTACTGATTTTAATTACGTAACAACTACAGCATCCACAATTACCTTAACAAACTTATTACCAAGTAAATCATACTCTTGTGATATTTCCTCACAAATTTCAGGTGCTTGGTCAATTCGTACCACACCTGTCGTCTTTACTACCGCTGCAGGAGCGCAGCTAGTTGCAAGTGATTTAGTTGCAACTCCAGTTTCTCCAAGTAGTGAGAGTATTAGCTGGACAGGTTCTGGTGCTCAATCATACAGTCTTCGTTATTACCTTACAGGAAGTACAAATTATACTTATGTAACATCTACGACTTCACCAGTTACTTTAATTAATTTTTTACCAAATACATCATACTCCTGTGATATTTCCTCTCAAATTTCCGGGGTTTGGTCTGTCCGTACTGCACCTGTTGTTTTCACCACCGCTGTAGGAGCGCAACTTGTTGCCAGTGATTTAGTTGCCATATCGGTTAGCCCAAATAGTGAAAGTATTAGCTGGACAGGATCTGGTGCTGATGCATACAGCCTCCGTTATTACACTACTGGTAGCACCAATTATAATTACATAACAACTACTACATCACCGATTACTTTGACAAATTTTTTACCCAATACATCATACTCCTGCGATATTTCTTCGCAAATTTCAGGAGTTTGGTCAGTTCGCACAGCTGCTGTTGTTTTCACTACGGCTGCGGGAACATCACTCGCTGCCAGTAATTTAGTTGCTACATCTATTAGCCCAAACAGTGAGAGTATAAGCTGGACTGGTTCAGGTGCTGATGCATACAGCCTCCGCTATTACACAACGGGTAGCACCAATTATAATTATGTAACATCCACCTCATCACCGGTAACTCTGGTAAATTTTTTGCCTAATACATCATACTCTTGTGATATTTCTTCACAAATTTCCGGAGTTTGGTCCGTTCGCACTGCTGCTGTTGTTTTCACTACCGCTGCGGGAACATCACTTGCTGCCAGTAGTTTAGTTGCCACATCCATTAGTCCAAATAGTGAGAGTATTAGCTGGACAGGTTCAGGTGCGGATGCATACAGCCTACGTTATTATACTACTGGTAGTACGAATTATAATTATGTAACTTCCACCACTTCACTGGTAACTATTTCAAGTTTTCTACCTAATACATCTTATTCCTGTGATATTTCCTCGAAAATTTCAGGAGTTTGGTCTGTCCGCACTGCACCTGTTGTTTTTACAACCGCTCCAGGGGCTCAACTTGTTGCAAGTGATCTTATTGCCACATCGGTTAGCCCAAATAGTGAAAGTATAAGCTGGACAGGAGCCGGAGCTGATTTATACAGTCTTCGATATTACTTGACAGGAAGTACAAATTATACTTACGTAACATCTACCACTGCCCCGGTTACTTTGCTAAATTTATTGCCAAATACATCATACTCGTGTGATATTTCTTCGCAAATTTCCGGGGTTTGGACTGTGCGGACTTTACCAATTGTATTTAATACCGCATCAGCATTGCTTGGTGCCAGTAATTTAATTGCCTCTGCGGGACCAACCAGTGCATATATAAGCTGGTCAGGTACTGCTAATTCATATAGCGTTCGTTATTACAAAACAGGCAGCACGAATATGTATGATTTCTATTATATAGTAACAACCTCGTTATGGGTTAATTTAACAGATTTATTACCAAATACATCCTACTCATGTGATATTGCATCAAATCTTTATGGATATTGGTCTGATCGGACTGAACCTGTTATTTTCACTACACCTGCTTTAACAAAAAGTACCAATGCTGTTCTTGGCGTGAGTAATAATAATATTAATAATGAAGTTAGTATTTCTAATGTTCAATTATATCCCAATCCGGCTACTTCATATGTAAATTTAAATATATCAAGCCCGAAAGCGGGTGAGTATTTTATAAAGATTTATAGCATGGACGGTAAAGTTGTGATAGATAAGGGAATAGAATTAACGGAAGGACTTAATACTCAAATAATAGACATCAATTCAATTGACAACGGATTTTATATCTTACAGTTAATTGGAAATAATGAAAGAAAGCAGATAAAATTTCTTAAAAAATAAGGCTCTATTTAAGTACTTTGTTGGTACAAATATTTTGTTTTCTCATATATAAGAATATTCAAATATCACACTACTGTTCCAATTCTGAGACTTTCTACTCTTTTTTGTAGGACACCTGTATGTTCTAACCGATTTGTTGTTAATAAATCGTTCATACATCTTTTCTATATTTGTATAAATGTCCCAAACCCTGACATTAGAAATCTGAGCCTCATTGGTGATATCAAACTCATTTTTTCTTGTATATGCAAAATACGAAGAATATATCTGTAAATACTTAGTTGAAACACCTCTTAGAATTCGATTTATCCAAGTTTTAAAATGTTCTGCAAGATTGTTAATGTACTGCACATTTTCGCCCGTTTCTGCTTTATGATCTTTAGCCAAAAAACTAACATGCTCCAGCTTAGCTTCTTTTGCAAATGCTTCATAACTTTTATGTCCATCTGTCACGAGCTTTTGGGATTTCTTGAATTTTTCCCCTACTGCTTGAATAATATCTGCATTGCTTATGCGCCCAATTTTTGCAACTTTCATTTCAACTTGTTTTTTATCGCTTGCTGCAATTATCTTAACTTGAAAATCATTGTCGCCACGACGTTTACTACCTCCTCTTTTCCTTGCATAATCTAAGCCTTTACGGCCTTTTTGACTATATAATACCCACAAATCATCCATTTGGGTTTCACCTTCAAATTTTTCTTTTTTTTTTGGAGTGGACAACAATATTTTATGCCGCCATTCAAACGCAGTAGGAATGCTGATACCAAGCCTTTTGGACATATAATCAATCGTATGCAGACCTTCTTCCTTTACTATTTTGCCATATTCGGCTAATTTTGTCTTCTTTTTTATGTGATGCAGAGCGGTTCCTGTTGTTGGTATAAATGTCCTGCTGCACGATTTACATAAATAACGCTGCATACCTTTTGTTTTACCATATTTGGTTATTCCTTTTGATTGACAATGAGGACATCCCTCAACCTGGTTTGTAATATTATTTTCCTGCTCTTTATTCTCCAAAGACAATTCTGATAATAAATCCTGCTTTTGTTTTTGGTCTAAACTTTTGTATAATTCCTTTATCTGATCAATTATTTTCATAATTTTGGTTTCTGTATTTTTTTGCAAGATACAAAATTTTTTCACCAACATTATTTTTAAATTGAGCCAT
>JANYKN010000057.1 GCA_025361565.1 Bacteroidota bacterium
AGTTGATTAGGAGAAGTGCGAATATTCCGAAGTATGTTTTCATGGTGTAAGTTTTAATGGTTGTTCTTTTTTACTTTTTTGTTCTGATTGTTGTTAACACTCTTTTCTTATTTATACGGAACAATGGCTAAAAAGGCCGGAATATGTTGCACCTATTTCAGAGGGGTTTGTGGCGTAATTTTACCAGTTTGAATAAGTAATTTTACTGAAGTTGGCTTTCAAGTTGTAAATTATATATATTATTTATCATTAAATCAATGACTTGTATTGATTTTTACAAAAAATTTGACCTCTGACTTTCTTTTGAATCAATAAAATGAAAAGGAAATTGTAATGGATTATTTGAAAATAAAAGCCTGATTTCTGATACAAACTCTTTATTGTTTCAATTTTCATTGCATTCATCAATGTTATTAGAAAATAAAACAGTATCAATCACTGCGATAATTGATGCTGCTTTTGTATCCAGGAAATAATTTTAAATCAGTGAAACTATAAATTTAAAAGTCGAAGGCGCATTAAAATTATTCAGTCAAACTGATCCCTAAAGCGAAGCTAGTATTGATTTTGGATCTTCTTCTCAACTGTTTTCATCAAGTTAATTAATTGCCTCTGTAAAATGGTAATTAGTAGTTTCAAAAATAACAGGATAGTTTTGATTTCTATTTTTTCATGTCACCAGTAACCTGAATTTGTTTTCCATTTTCAAAAACTACGATAAACGCATCAGGAGCATTGCTTCGAAGCTCATCTCTATAACTAGCGGCTTCATTATAAGAATTAAATGCACCGACCATGTATTTAATCCATCCATCCACTTTATAAGACTCAATGTTCTTAATCCCAGGAGCTTTTGCATTAAGCATCCAGGGAGATATTTCCTGCACAGCTGCCGCAATTTGTACTTTAAATTTAAGGTTTCCTTTTATTGTTTTCGAATTCACCTTATTGTTGGGATCATTGGTGTTGTTGTTTTCAGTAGTATTGTTGTTTACTCCATTGGGATTGTTCTTGTTGTCATTATTTTTTCCATTTTTTGTATTTTTATTTTTATCATTTTCTGCAATTTCATTAGATGCAGAAAGTTTCTCCAATTGGGTTATCGATTCATTGGCATCACTCATGTGCTTGCCTCGTGGATTGTTGTTCAGGTATTCGTAATATGAACTGATTGTGTTTGTTTTTTTTGCATTTTCCCACGCAACTTCTTCTTTATTGCCCATGCCGGCTTGTTTTCCTTTTTCAATGAAGATTTCCAATGCCGAAATTTGCGACCTGATTCCATTTAGCTTCAAAATGTGCGAAACATGTAATGTGCTATCAATTTCATCATTAGATGCCTGCTCTAAAAATTCCTGACTGGGTTCTGAATATTGGGACAGGATTTCGTTAGCATCTTCTAATTTTTTAATACCTTGATCGTTAAGTGATAATGCCTCAGTTTTATAGGTATTATTTTCATATTCAGCATTTGTTATAATTGATGCATATACATCAGAAATAGTTTTATAGGCGAGCTTATAATTTTTTTCAGCCATTATTCTTTGTTCTTTGGCCTCCCATGTTTTATTTCTCCATGCTTCTTCTTTGCCTTTGGTTTTTAGTTTTGAATATTTTCTTTCAATATCGTTTGCGTTGTTTTCGTTCCCCCTGGCTTTTAGCAAAATATTGACTGCTTTTTCCAGTTCTAATTTCTGATTTGCATTTAAGTAGGGTTCAACTTCAGGATAGAAAATATCCTGGGCTTGTAAAAGGCTGGCTGCATTACAGATGAGGATGCCAATAATGATAATTACTTTTTTCATTTGTTCTATTTTAATTGTTCAGTTTCGTTTAAAATGTTATAATAATGTGAGATTTCTTGTCAGATTAACTAGGCTGGAAATAAGGTTAATGTGATTAAGTATGAAAGAAATCCAATTCATTAATTGTTAAACTTAAAGTATCAATTTTAATGATAATGATTTAAAAGGGGATCTTTTTTTAAGTTTATTCGGACTGATTTATGTAAAAATAATCCGGAAGAGTAACGTATTGTTTTATTTAAATGATGCATGATTCTGATTTTTTCCTGCTTTAATCAAAGATAATAAAATATTGCTTTATTTCAAATGTGTATATGAGAATGATAATGTGTGAAAAATAATTTCTGGGTTTTAACTTCAAAATACAAGGATAGATTTTTGAAAAGCCAATAACTAAAAAAATCCAAAGATAACTTTAGATTTTTTTAGTTGCTCAACTGTCCAATTTATGATCAAACAGTTTCAATTTATAGTTATTACAAGTCAAACAATTTTATTATCTATTATCAACAACTACACCGTTACCCATGTCTTGAATGCATCTTACTGATAATCCACCCTCTTTATTAAAATAGTCCTGAACAACACTGTTAAAACCTCTGTCGATATAACATCTCCATGCATCTTCATCGTCGCAATTGGTTGCAGTCCAGTAATTAACATCGTGTCCCAAATCAAGGAATTCACCGTCTTTGCTCCTAAAGCCTGCATAGTCGGCATTAAAC
>JANYKN010000066.1 GCA_025361565.1 Bacteroidota bacterium
AACTGAGATTCAAATGACGCAACCGAACAAAAAAAATATTATTAGCCTGCTCTAAAGTTCCAAAAAGTATTTTATCTTTAGGCAGTAGCAGGGCTTAACTTGATCAATATTATCCTAAGTGCAAATTTTTAAAAATAATCATAATGGAAAACGAAGAAAGGCAATCGGCACAAAGTATTCAGGAACTTTACAAAACCTCGGAAAACATTAGAATTCCTGCTTATCAAAGAGCTTTCAGTTGGGAAGATAAACATTGCATTCAATACCTAAGTGACCTCATAGAACAGAAAGGGAAGATATACTATTTAGGTCAGTTCATTTTTGAAAAGGATGGTAATACATTATTCATCATTGATGGACAACAACGGTTGACAACGACTGTCCTTTTTCTTTCTGCAATTGCCAAAATCCTAATTCTAAATGGAGAAGATACGAAATCAATTAGGGAAACTTACCTGACAGACGTATTTAAAACTATTGATGACGATCAAGTAATTTTCAAAAAGGTAACTCAAAAACACCTTTTTTCTTCCTTAGATGACACCGAAACAATTTCGCAAAAACGTATAATAAAAGCCTTCACCTACTTTGAAACTGAATTAAGTAAACTCGATATTGGTACTCTAAAAGAAATTCAATGGACATTAGAAAACGCAGTAATCAGTACATATTTCATTTATAGCAAAATTGAAGCGACACAGATTTTTGAATACCAAAATAATCGTGGCAAAGGACTTTCACGTTTTGAAGTCATCAAAGCTTATTTAATGCATCAGGTTTATGTTCAAAGTAACGACCCAAATCAAGCTATCATCCATATTACAGAGATTCAAAGTTTAATTTCTAAAACATACAGACAGATTGAAGCTGTTGAAGGTTATTTCACTGAGAATGAATTATTAGATAATTACTGTAATTTGTTCTTCAACATTGGTGGGAACATTGATGGTGTTAGGGAAAAGTTAAATAAAGAAATAGATAAAATAGCCTGGATTAATTTATTTTTTGAAAACTTTGTAGAACTTACTCATAGTGCCAAATCAATTGTAAGACATAAAGATAAACCGGGTATAATTAATCTTTTCTTTGTAGGAAATGAAGTAAATTGGAAATTGGTCCTACTTACACTCTTTTATAGAGGGGAAACTTCAAGCGAAACTTTTAATCGAATACTTAAACTATTAGAAGTCCTTTGCTTTAAATTAAAATTGGGCGATTTTCGAACAGACTACTTACCGCGTTATGCAAAAAAATATTTCAATCCAAATGAAGACTACAATATTGAAACCCTGTATAAGGATATCAGAAATGCTACCGAAAATGGATTTAAAGATTATTGGAACAACAAAGATTATTTTAAAAATATAATTTCAAATTATTTTGACAATCAAAATTATCACTATCATCGAAATCGAATAAAATTTGTATTGTGGCAGTATGAGAATAGTTTAAGGATAATAAATCATTCAGGTACATTATTGGACGAAGAGCTTTATGACTGTTTTACAATTGAGCATATAAAACCACAAAATCCAGATAAAATAGTATATACAGAAGATTTTATAAAAAACTATTTACACAAAGCAGGTAACATGGCGCTTCTGACTCTCATTCAAAACATTATCTTCGGCAACAAATCTTTTGAGGGGAAAAGCGAATTATTTCAAAATACTGCTCTTTCAAGTTACACAGAGATAAGAAAAGAAACAAAATGGACTGAAACTGAAATTGACGAAAGACACAAACGGATTTCCGACTTTGCTAAAGATTATTTTGATATTTCAATGATGTGATTTCGTTTTATTTAAAATTAAAACTCACATTATGAACACACCAAATTATTGGCTGGTTGGATCAAACTGGGCTGAAGCTGATCAAGCTGAAGCCTTTTTTTTAAGGGGTTATTGGGAAACCGGATATGAAGAAAATGAACCTCTAGCTCAAAAGAAAAGGCGAAATCAAGTGAAGGTTGGAGATAGAATTGGTCTAAAATCAATGGATGGGCATGGGGCTTCTACAATTACTATCAAAGCCATTGGAATTGTAAAGGATATAGCTGACCAGAAAATTTATATCGATTGGAAAATTACCAATCTGAATAGAAAAATTCCTAGCCATGGCGCATTTGCCACTATTCATGGGCCATATACTTTTTCTGAAGCCTGGATTCATGAAGCGTTTTGCTTGTGATATCTTACAATATTTCAGATTAATAAGCATCTCAATTTAGTTCTTTGGTCGGCCATTTTACATATCTACAAATATGGATTACTACAAACTTTAAGCGGTGTAAAACCAAATTTTGTAATAAAATCAAAAAATTAATATAACATTTAAGATTATGACTAGAGATGAAATGAACTTATTAATTCCTAAATACGAAGAACTGATAATTGATTGTCGAAATGACTACGGAAACGAAGAGAAAATTATAGCTTATGAGCAATTTATTGACTTCATACAGGATGAAAATGAGCCTTTTTCGGAAGACGATACAGAAGAGGAGCTTTGGGAACATTTTCTGGAGGTAGCAGCAGAGTTTGGAAATTGCCACAAAGTTAAATTTCCAAAAGTAATAGATTATGAGGCCATTTTTAGCTATAATCCAGGAGATGAAGAAGTTAGAAAAAGAAGAAATGAGCTTATTGAAATTATTAAGAGAGAATTAAGACCAGCCAAGCAAGGTCGTGATGGAGATGGAAGCATTGACTTTGCGGAATTTTTAGCCGATAGGATTGATTTTTTTCAATCAGAGAAGGTAAATGAAGTTGCCCTTTGGGATTATTACATTCAATGTAAAGAATATGAAGAGGATAAGGATTTAGAAGATGAAGAGTGTGATACTCGAAACAATAGGAATGCTATGTTTCCTGAAGGAGATGATGATGACTCAATAACAGATTGGATGACGAAAGATTAGTTTAAAATTGATATCATAATGAAAAACGAAGAAAAACAATCGGCACAAAGTATTCAGGAAATTTACGGTAATCGGGCGGAGAATAGCGTTAAATATTTATGCCAAAAGTATATGAATGCTCAGGAACAGTTTTTTTTAATTCCCTTGAACCAAATTGCAAATTGGGAGGCAGGAACGCCAGGTGAAAATGGAATCCTCGCTGAAGTGCCTATTCTGCAAAGAGGTTTGGTTTGGGATCAGTCTCAAATTGAACTTTTGTGGGATTCAATTTTACGCGGAATTCCTATTGGTTCAATTGTGTTATGTCGTATCACTAAATCGATAGAAGATCAATCAAGAAGAAGGGTAAAAGACACTACACATTTTATTATTGATGGTCAACAAAGATGTAATTCAATTACTCTGGGTTTCTCGGCTTTCCCACCAAAAGAAGAAAATTCCTCGATAATTTGGCTGGATTTGAATGCAAAGAACCTCCCTGGGACACGAGAGTTTTTGGTTAGATTGACAACTTTAGCACACCCATGGGGATTTAGTAAGGCGGATGATGCTGGCAGATTGGCAGCTAAAACAATTAGAGAAAAACTAAGCGTGTTAAATGATAAAAAAGAAAATGAAATTGATTTTGCAGCAAAAAGAGAAAGGTATAAGCCGTCTGAAATATATCCATTTGATGCCGATTGTCCGGTACCTTTATCAATATTATTGAATGCAGATCAAGAAAATTTCTGGGAAAACGTAAAAGCAGAACTCCGGAGATTTGCCACTACCGGTTTCCAATGGGCAAAATCCGCATTGCAGTTCATTGATAGTGAGAATGTTGAGAAAGAGAAAATTCAAAGGGCTATTCAACATGCAATATGTACTGAGATAATAGCACTAAATATGCCTGATTTTTTAATGAAGCCAACTTCTCAGGAAAAGATGAACGAAAACAATGTTGGAATTACCAACATAGAACACCTTTTTCAACGGTTGAATAGGCAAGGGACTAAGTTAGATGGCGAAGAATTGGTTTATTCAATGATGAAATCCCATTTTCCTGAGATTGCCAGTAAAATTGATGAAGTTGCTGAGAAAAGAATGCCCTCGTCAAAATTAGTACAACTCTCAATAAGGCTTGTTTTAAGTGATGACAAAGGATTAAAAGGCCCATTTAATGTTTCGCAAATCAGAAAGATAGTTTCCGCACAGGATGAAAATGAAAAGAAAAAGATTATCGATTTTATCAATAATGAATTAGAACTCGTTGCAAGTACCGTTGATAGATGGCTAACCAACGGCGATAAAACTTGGGGAATTCCTGCAGTTCTGAAAACAGGGATTGCATTATCATCGCCTGATGTGTATTGTTTGCTACTTCATTTGGCATGGAAACATCCCAATTTGGAGGAAGAATCTTATAAAAGAATTACGGGTATAGCACTATTTATTCATTGGTTTGTTGATGACAAAGGGCGAGCTATTTCCACTATATACAAACGTATTTATAACGCAAATAGTCAAGATGTTCTGTTAGTATTGACAAAATCGCTAAGTGATGAAGCAGATAATTCATATATCAAAGGTTTTCTTCAAAGAATACAAAAACCAGAATTGATTGGCAAAATAATTGATTTTAAAGAAGTTAATTTGAAGAGTTGGCGTTGGGATTCTGCTTGCAAAGAAAATTATCTATCAATATTTGCTGAAGAAAAATCAAAAGAAGAAGAAATTAACCAGGAATTTGAGAATTTCATAATGCCCTTATTGACAAAACTTAAAGGGAATAATAGGGATTTATTGCTTTATGCTCAACGGAATTATTTAAGGGAGCGATTCCCTGATTATGATCCTGCAAGAAAGGATTTGTGGAAGAATATTAATCGACCTTGGGATTTCGACCACATTTTACCAGCAGCATATATTTATAACAAAAAAGTATTTCATTCACATATAGATGTTTGCAAAGAATTTTATGGTACGAATGGCAATATGAGAGCTTGGCCTTATGAAGATAATCGTTCTGATCAAGCAGTTAATACCTCAGATAAAATGAAAATGGAAAGGTATTGGACCGATAGTTTTATCAATCCTGATGAAAGAGAGGGTTTCAGCGATCAAGATGTAATTGATGATGCAGCAAAAGCATATAAATTTGCGATTTCTTGTAAATCGAGGATTATTAGGATTTATGAAGAATGGTATTATAACTTCAGCATAAATGAGTTACAAATTCGAGACTAAATAAATTGTAATTCAAATTTCGATTGGATTAACCGGCAATAAAATGGACATCACCCATATTTCAGATACCCACGGTTTACACGACCGGATCAAACTGAACGCCGGAACAGTTTTGATCCATGCCGGTGATGTAACAGAATTTGGCTCCGAAGAGGAGGTCATCGATTTTTTGTTCTGGTTTTCGAGGCAACCATTTGCTTACAAAATCTTTATTGGAGGCAACCATGACATTTTATTGGAGGCATCAACT
>JANYKN010000094.1 GCA_025361565.1 Bacteroidota bacterium
TTTAGCTGGCGGATGAAAAAGAAAGAACAATTTGGCTTTAGCCAAAACTAAATATTAATTTTGGCTAAAGCCCTTCAGATAAGTTTATTCCGATCCACCGGCTAAAGCCGGCGGCAATTCAACTGTTAATTCGCATTAATAGTCATTCATTACTAACAAAAGTAAAAATGGAAAATTTGTCAATCATTAAAACCACTGGGCTCATCAAGACATTTCCAATGGGAAAATCGGAATTCACGGCACTGAATGGTATAGATCTTAATTTTGAAAAAGGGGAATTTGCTGGATTTATCGGGCCAAGCGGTTCGGGAAAAACTACCTTGCTCAACATCATTGGTTCGCTGGATGTGCCAACCAAGGGCGAAGCATTTGTTTTGGGACATTCCATAAGCAAGCTTTCGGCCAAAGAAGCAGCCCAACTAAGAAAAGTGAGCCTTGGATTCATTTTCCAGAGTTATAATTTATTGGCAGTACATACGGTTTTCGAAAATGTTGAATTTCCATTGCTTCTTTTGAAATATTCAAATTCTGAGCGAAAAAAAATGGTGATGGATGCACTTAAATGGGTTGGTCTAACTGATAAAGTAAAATCTAAACCGCCACAATTATCGGGTGGCGAATGCCAAAGGGTAGCCATTGCCCGTGCTATGGTTAAAAAACCTTCCCTGGTTCTTGCCGATGAACCAACGGCTAACCTGGACGCTGCTAACTCCCATCATATTCTGCAAACCATGGAAAATCTGAACAAAGAATTTAAAACCACATTCCTTTTCGCTACCCACGATGATAAAGTGATAAGCTATTTACACAGAAAAGTGTATCTGCTGGATGGTAAAGTAGTTAAAGACGAAATTATAGCTAACAAATAACCCACAGCCATGAAAATAGCGTTTAAACTGGCATACAGAAATCTCGTTGGTGCAGGCCTAAGAACCTGGCTCAATGTAATTGTTCTGTCGTTTTCGTTTGTTGTCATTATCTGGATGAAAGGGATTATAACCGGTTGGGATTATCAGGCCAAAACAGATATGAAAAACTGGGAAATTGGCGAAGGGCAATTTTGGCATAAAAACTACGATCCTTATGATCCTTTTACATTAACAGAAAGTCATGGCAAAATTCCAGAAGAATTCAGAAAAGAAGTTCAATCGGGGAAAATGTTAGCCATTTTGATTTGTCAGGGCTCAATTTATCCCAATGGCCGTATCCAATCTATCCTGATAAAGGGAATTGATCCAAAACAAACCTTACTGCAACTACCAACAAAAAAATTGGATACTGCGGTTAATGCCATTCCTGCAATCATTGGCAATTCAATGGCAAGGGCAAACAAATTAAAAACAGGTGACTTTATAACCATGCAATGGCGCGATGCAAATGGTACATTTGATGCTTCGGAAATTTATATTGCCGGCATTTTTGCAACCAATGTGCCTTCGGTTGATATGGGACAAGTTTGGATACCAATGGAGAAACTTCAATCGATGATGATTTTGCCCGGCGAAGCAAGTATCTTTACTTTCAGCAATAGCGATATAAGTAGGGTTCAACCCAAAGATTGGGTACTCAAAACCAAAAGAGATCTGACTGCCAGTATCGATAAAATCATCAAAGCTAAAACAGTTGGACAATCTATTTTTTTCGCAATCCTTCTGTTAATGGCTATGTTGACGATTTTCGACACACAGGTTTTATCGATTTTCAGGCGACAAAAAGAAATTGGAACATACGTTGCACTTGGCTATACAAAGCAACAAGTGGTTTGGCTGTTCACAACCGAAGGTGCCATGAATTCCGTTTTAGCCGCTTTATTAGCTGCATGCTATGGAATTCCGTTCCTGGCCTGGCAAGCTAAAGTAGGTTGGACAATGCCTGTTAACGCAAGTGAGTTTGGTATGGCCATGTCGCAAACACTTTATCCTGTTTATAGCGGTGCACTTGTTGTTTCAACTGTGCTTATTGTAATGTTAACTACCACAGTTGTTAGTTACTGGCCATCGAAAAAAATAGCCAAGATGAATCCAACTGAAGCTTTGAGGGGGAAAATACAATGATACAATTTTTACTGAAAGGACTTATCCGTGACAAGGGAAGAAGCCTTGTACCAGTAATGGTGGTGGCCATCGGAGTTATGCTTTGCGTTTTGATGCATACTTACGTGAAAGGTGTAATGGGCGACACCATTGAACTAAACGCAAAGTTTACGACCGGCCATGTTAAAATTATGACAAGGGTATACGCCGATAATATGACGCAATTGCCAAACGACTTGGCTTTGCTCAATGTAAAGACGTTGACAGATAATCTTGAAAAAGAATTTCCCGACATGGAATGGGTACAACGGATTCAATTTGGAGGTTTAATAGATGCTCCAGATAAAACTGGTAACACCAAGTCCCAAGGTCCGGCAATGGGAATGGGATTAGATCTTTTATCGGGCAATAGCCTCGAAAATGTACGATTAGGACTATCAAAATCGCTAATAAGAGGTTCCATGCCAACTAAACCGGGAGAAGTGCTTTTAAGCGAAGATTTTTCGCAAAAGCTAAAAGTGAATCCTGGCGATAAAATTACCCTGATTGGCTCAACCATGAACGGAAGCATGGCCATTTACAATTTTAAGCTGGCTGGAACTATACTTTTTGGCTCACCAGCACTCGATAGAGGCACTATGATTGCCGACATTGAAGATGTAAGATTGGCGTTGGATATGAAGGATGCAGCGGGAGAAATAATCGGTTTTTTTAATTCAGGATATTATAATCAAGAAAAAGCAGATGAATTAAAAGCTATTTTCAATTCTAAATATTCAAAGGAAAATGACGAATATTCACCTAAAATGGTAAGCTTAAAAGAACAAGGCGGAATGGCTTTTTTTGTAGAAATGTCTGATAGTCTGTCCCTTATTATCACCACGGTATTTATGTTTGCCATGTCTTTGGTGCTTTGGAATGCAGGCCTTTTAGGCGGGCTTAGGCGTTACGGCGAAATTGGCCTTAGGCTAGCCATTGGTGAAGAAAAAGGTCATGTATATTTTAGCATGATAGCCGAATCTGTAATGATTGGCATCATGGGTTCCACTTTAGGCACTACGATAGGTTTGTTTTTTGCATGGCTCATCCAAACTTATGGAATCGATATCGGAGGCATGATGAAAGGTGCGTCCTTACTGATGCCCACAACAGTTAGGGCACACATTTCACCTGTTGATTTTTACCTGGGTTTTATTCCCGGGGTAATTTCAACGGTTATTGGAACTGCACTCTCGGGAATAGGCATTTATAAAAGAAAGACAGCACAGTTGTTTAAGGAATTGGAAGTTTAAACGATAAAATTCAAATAACAAAAAACAAACGCAGTTGATAATAACCATGGTAGAGACGCAAGGCATTGTGTTTCAACAGTAAAACCAAACTAAAATCCAAAACAAAATGATAAAAAATATCGCAATTACCCTATTTACTGCCATTTCAACCTGGGTATTCAGCCAACCAACCGCTGATCAAATCTTAAAAAAAGTAGATGAAAACATGTCGTCCGAAAACAGGGTGTTTGAATCCGCAATGACTATTAATGGCGACAGAAATAGCAGAACAATCACATCCAGAACTTATGCTGTTGGCGACAAAAAATCATTCACCGAGTATTTGTCGCCAGCCCGAGAACAAGGCACCAAAATGCTAAAACTCGAAAACCAGTTGTGGATTTACTCCCCTTCAACAGATCGCACCATTCAAATTTCGGGTCATATGTTGCGCCAATCGGTAATGGGGTCAGATCTTTCATATGAAGATATGATGGATGACAGAAAATTGACGGATATCTATAATGCCTCCATCACTGGAAATGAAGAAATTGAAGGCAGAAAAGTTTGGCTACTCGAACTTAAAGCTAAAGTAACTGATGTGGCCTATGCATCACGTAAAGTATGGATAGACACTGAGCGCTATATTCCTGTAAAAGAAGAGTTTTACGCAAAAAGCGGTCAATTGTTAAAACGTTCCACTTTAAGCGATGTTCTCAAAATTCAGGGACGCTGGTTTCCCACAAAAATCATTTTTAAAGATATGTTAAAGCAAAGCGACGGAACTGAATTTAAAATTACGAGTGTTAAATTTAACCAGGAAATACCCGAATACATTTTTACAAAGGCCGCTTTAAAACAGTAATATCAGATAATCAAAATCTTGGATGTTAAATCAAAAACCAAAGTACAAAAAGAATAACCAATGCCCCGCAATTAGAAATAATTAGCAGCTTATTCATATCCAGCTTGTCTTTTATAACCATATAAGTTGAAACAAGCAGCGAAATGATAATTCCGGCAAACGCGGAAACAATTCCCATCATCATCCAAGTAGCTACCATTTGATGTGGATGTGGTGGGTGAATTACATCAATAATTACTCCCGAAATTGCTCCTAAAACAAAACTAAGAAATAATGAAAGTGCAAAAGACTTGATAATAAATTCTAAATTATTCATTGATACAGGTTTACGGGTTTTAGTATACATCGGCAAACTGCGAAAATAAAAAATTAGCCATAAATTCAATAATTTTGATCAATTTAATTTTGTTTTCAATTCATAATTCCTTGGCTTAATGCAACAAGAATATGATATGTAAAGGCGCAGTTTTTAATAAGTTTATTAACTTTGTAAAACAAAGAACTTCTCTTCAATTAACTAAAAACCATCTGCAATGAAAAAATGCCTGCTTTCAATTTTCATAATCGCTTTTGCGATAATTTATACCGGAAATACCTTTTCTCAAACTGGTGGCAAAATCCAGATTGAATCATGGATTACAAATCCTGACCGCTCTGTATTATTTGAAAAACAATCGGATAGTCTTTTTTTTACAGACAATAAACATGGATGGGGAACACCGATTGTTGTTGACGATTCCCAGCAATTTCAATCCATGGATGGTTTTGGCTTTGCCCTAACTGGCGGAAGTGCTGGTTTAATTATTAAAATGACTGCTGCTGCGCGTGCAAAACTTTTACAGGAATTGTTTGCCACCGACAACAAAAATGTTGGAGTCAGCTATATACGCTTAAGCATTGGTGCATCAGACATGAACAGTTTTGTTTTTTCGTACGATGATCTTAAACCAGGCGAAACAGACAATGATCTTAAAAAGTTTAGTCTCTCACAAGATTTAAAAGATGTTATTCCAGTGATGAAGGAGATTTTGGCCATCAATCCAAAAATAAAAATTTTGGGTTCACCCTGGTCGGCTCCGGCTTGGATGAAAACCAACAATGACGTTAGAGCCGGTTCGCTTAAAAAAGAGTGTTATGCTGTTTATGCCCAATATTTTGTAAAGTATATCCTTGCCATGAAAAACGAAGGAATTACCATTGATGCAATAACCATACAGAATGAGCCTTTGAATTCAAATAATACACCCAGCATGCGATGGTTAGTTACTGAGCAAGACGCATTTATAAAAGAAAATCTGGGTCCTGCTTTTAAAAAGGCAGGAATTACAGCAAAAATTATACTGTTCGATCACAACCTGGATCGTCCGGATTATCCTCTTGCACTTTTGAGCGATCCTGAAGTTTCGAAATATGTGGATGGTTCCGGTTTTCACCATTATGGAGGCGATCTTTCTGCGATGAATACAGTTCATCTTGCCCGCCCAGATAAAAATCTATACTTTACTGAACAAATGGTTGTTGAAGATCCTGGAAGCAAGCCCATTGAAATAGCTTCGCAGGTAAAACGGCTAATCATTGGAGCACCTCGGAATTGGAGCAAAAATGTAATTCTGTGGAATCTTGCAGCCGATTCGTTAAATGATCCCCACACCGATAATGGTGGTTGCCCGATGTGTCAGGGTGCTATTACCATTGGAGGCGATAAAGTAACCCGGAACATTGCATATTACACTATTGCTCATGCTTCAAAATTTGTAAGGCCGGGTTCTGTGCGCATTATGTCGACCAATACTGGCGACAAAACCGTCAGCATTACCGAAGATGAAGAACAGCATGGAGTGTTTCGTGCAACTGTAGTTGAAAATGCACAGGTTTTGTCAAATGTAGCTTTCAAAACTCCCGATGGCAAAATTGTATTGATTGTGGCCAACAACACATTCACAACAGATTATTTCAGGGTACAATATAAGGGGCAAACTGTTTCGATCAGGCTTGGGCCGGGTGCAGTGGGAACTTATGTTTGGTAAAATTAATTTTTCAATAATTGGTTTTATTATAAATACCTCCAAATTTTATTAAAGCAGGGAATTTCCTTGCTTTTTTATATTTGGGTATTCAAAAATTATTTAATTGTAAAGTTGCTTTTAATTTTCAGTATTACTTTTATTTTTTAAAGGAGTATATCCATAACTAGATAATTCACCCAAATTCAAAATTTCATGTGAGATTCCGTCTTTTATTATCATTTTCTTATTTGCAATTTCAAAAACATCGCGGTAATAATGGTCTGTAATAATTATTCCTTTGTCATTTTTGCGACTTGTTAAAATGTCTTTAACTGATTCGATATACAAAGGTTCTAACATTGTAAATGGTTCATCTAGTAATATAAATGGATGATTTAAATTTATTATCAATAAAAACTCTAAATACTTTTGTTCGCCAAGTGATAAAGTTCCGATTTTTTGGGTCTCTATTTTATTAATTAGTGGAGAATAAAATATTTTGTCCTGCGTGGCTCCATCAGAAAAATACATCGGAATAATCCGCCTTACAGTTAAGTCTTTTGGAAGAAATGGTATTTGTGGAAGATAAGCTATCAATTTATTTTTAGTGCTTATTTTTTCAATCTTGTTATTATTTATGTAAAGAGCAATTTTATTAGGTTTTAGATTCCCAAATAATATTTTTAACAATGTTGATTTACCTGAACCATTTCTTCCAAAAATTGCAAGAATTTCACCAGTATTACATGTGAAATTTACATTTGACAATATTTGTTTTTTACCAAAACTATGGTCAACAGAATCTAATTTAAGGCTGTTCATCATCTGGTGATAAATAATAAAATAACAGATATTGTAAAATTTATCATAAAGACTTTAAACATTAATTCTGTCCTTGTAAAGCCATGATTTAAATAAAAATAATACTGTTCGTTTTGATAATAGCGATAAATCATAAACGAAATTAACATTCCAAAAGAACCAAAACAAATTGCAAATACCTGCAGTCCAATTATTATTGAAACAAGAATATTAATTCTCGTTATGTCATAATAATATTTGAAAAATAGTCTGTTCATGATCTAAAGATGAAAAGTAAATCAAATTTGCAAAAAAAAGCAAGCTTTTTTCAAATAAGTGAAAAATTTCCAAAATCTAAAAGTATATTTTTGATTTGAAACAGTAAATCTTGGATTCAATAATGTATAAC
The DNA here is from genome assembly GCA_025361565.1 of Bacteroidota bacterium. Taxonomy (GTDB): domain Bacteria; phylum Bacteroidota; class Bacteroidia; order Bacteroidales; family NBLH01; genus NBLH01. The sequence goes on from JANYKN010000094.1 coordinate 7,386, forward strand.
ATCTAAAACCATATCATATGAAAACTCTTACAACGATGATTATCCTTACCATTGCAACTATTGTATCGAGTCAAAAACTTCCTGAAGGCATACGCATGGATACGGTTGCCTGCTTTTATGCTGAAGGCTTTAACCAACACCACTTTTATAAAAACAATGTAGTTATTGCATCTATTGTACCTGAGGACTGTAGTAACGGATATGTGGAGGTACATAAAAAAAATCCGCCTTATTTTGCAGAATTCTATCCTACCGGCAAAAAAAATACATTTGCAACTTTAAATGAGGCAATAACTTGGTTAATATCCTCATTTGATAAATATTACAAGAAAAAAGCGAATAAAAAATGATGATATTCTAATTCTACTTTACTGAGTTTTAAATAATTGAATTTTAAGATGTTGCAACTGTATCGAAAAGTTTTAAAAATTAACATTTAGGTACATAGTAAAAAAGTATGCAGACACTTACTTTCAAAGGGCTATTAGAAAATATATTCTTAAAGCGGTCATTATATAAAAATCCTATTGACCGCTTTTCATTATCCAAAAATTGAAATCATTATAATTCAAATCCTTCAAATGATTATCGTTGAAAAGTATCTCAAATTGTACATATAATTGGTTAATCATCTGCACTTAAATACTAAAATCCATCAATACAAATTTGATTTTTTTGTATTGATCAATTATTATTTTGTCCTAAAATTATAAATAGCCCTAAGGCAAAACCTTAATATTCCAATTTCTAAATTTATTACACTTAAAGTGTTTAAATATTGACAATTACAATATAAAATCGCTTTATGATATTTAAAAATATCAGGCTTAAATATTAAAATTCAACATCTAATACATATCTAACTATTGAAATATTTGAATATTTTTTTATAGATTGCAAATTAACTAACAATTTATCATGCAATTAATTTAATTTTTCAAATTACCTTAACCAACTAACTTAAAATCAATTAAAATGAAGAAAATCTTGCTGTTTATTTTTGCGGTATTTCTTGCCGGCAACCTAATGGCGCAAAATGTGCTAAAAGGTATTGTAACTGATGATCAAAATGCACCGTTAGCAGGTGTTAATATTTATGAAAAAGGTACAACAAATAATGTTATTTCAGGGTTTGACGGTGCTTATTCCTTACCTTACCATGATGAAAACTCGATTATCGTTTTCAGCTTTGTAGGAGTGGAAACCCAGGAAATTATAGCAGGCACTCAATCAGAATTGAATGTACAATTGGTTCCGAACAATGTTTTAAACTCGGTTAATGTGGTGGGTTCACGTATGCCAAACCGCACTGTGATTGAAAGCTCTGTTCCTGTTGATATGATTGAGGTTTCGAAGTTTCTTTTAACTACTGGTCAAACAGATGTAAACCAAATGTTGCAATATGCTGCACCATCGTTCAACTCAAACAAGCAATCGGGCGCTGATGGAGCAGATCACATTGATCCGGCTACTTTGCGTGGATTGGGCCCTGACCAAACTTTGGTGCTTATCAACGGAAAACGCAGGCATCAAACTGCACTTGTCAATATTTTTGGTTCAAGAGGTAGAGGCAACACAGGAACAGATTTAAATTCAATTCCAATGTCGGCTATCGATCATATCGAAATTCTACGTGATGGAGCTGCCGCCCAATATGGTTCAGATGCAATTGCTGGTGTTATCAATATTGTTCTAAAATCAAATACCGATGAATTTACAGGTGAAGTGCTGACTGGTGTGAGAAATGCAAATCCTCCATCCAATTTCGATGTTTTGAAAAGCGATAAAAGTTTTGATGGTGCTACTTCAGAATTTAATGGAAATTATGGAACAAAAGTAGGCTCGAAAGGGTTTGTTAACATGACCGTAGATTATATGACACTCGACCATACCTTCCGCGCTACCGATCCAGCAAAATATAGTGTTTATCGCAACAAGTTCGGCGATGCCGCTTCAGATAATTTCTCAACTTATTTGAATTCATCTTTCAGTACCGGCGAAAAAAGCGAAATTTATTTGTTTGGTGGTTATAATTACCGCACAACAGATGCTTTTGCCTTTTCACGGGCAGCTGATGAGGAAAGGAATGTTGTTGAAATATATCCAAATGGATTTGATCCTCAAATCAAAACCAATATTGCAGATAAATCACTAACTGCAGGATTTAAATCAATTATCCATGGTTTTACCCTTGATTTGAGCAATACGATTGGAGCAAATAACCTTCATTATTTTGTTGACAATACATTGAATTCATCTTTAGGGATCAATTCTCCAACTTTTTTTGATGCCGGTGGTTTTTCATTGTTACAAAATACCACAAATTTAGATTTGTCGAGGTTCTTTCCAACAGTAGCCAAAGGGCTAAATTTTGCCGTTGGCCTTGAAAACCGGATTGAAAACTATAAGATTTTTGCCGGAGAAGAAGGATCATACAAAACTTATGGACCTGTAATTTTCGCAATCAATGGTGCTGATACAACTTTTCGTCCGGGTGCATCGCAAGGTTTTCCTGGTTTTCAACCAAGTAATGAACTGAATGTTGCACGCACCAATTTTGGTACTTATGTAGACCTTGATTTGAATGTAACGGATAAATTCAACGTAAGTGCTGCCGGACGTTTTGAACGTTACAGCGATTTTGGAAACACTTTGAATGGAAAATTTGCAACACGATATAAAATTGCAAAAGGCTTTTCGCTACGTGGATCTATAAGTACTGGTTTTAGGGCACCTTCATTGGCTCAAATGTACTATAACACTACTTTTACCGACATTATTGGTGGTGTAGCTGTAGATAAAATTATTGCAAAAAACAACAGCCCATTAACTCGAACCCTAGGTATTCCTAAGCTGAAACAAGAAATTTCTTTTAATGCCGGTTTTGGTTTTACTGCCATGATCAAATCATTAACACTAACAGTTGATGCCTATTATGTTAAAATAGATGACAGGATTGTACTTACCGGTACTTTTTATAGCGACGATCCGGATATTGGAGCCGAAATTGCAAAACAAAACGTTAGTGCAGCACAGTTTTTCACCAATGCAGTTAACACTTCTACCAAAGGTATTGATGCTATTTTATCCTATTCATTGATGATTGGAAGCAAGCAAAGCCTTAAATTTTCGGCTGCTGCCAATTTTAACAACATGGCCATTGATAAAATTTATACCAACGACAAATTAGCCGGAAAAGAAAGTATTTATTTTGGAATTCGTGAACAATACTTTTTGAAGGCTTCTGCACCTAAATTCAAACTGAATTTTGGGGTTGATTATACTGTTGGAAATTTCTATGCCAATGTAAAACTTACCGAGTTTGGAAAAGTTGAACTTATCAATTGGAACGATAATGGTGACAATGTAGCAGATGCCAATGAACTGGACACTTACAATCCAAAAATGACAATGGATGTTTCTGCCGGATATAAGTTCAAAAACCTAAGTTTTACCATCGGTGGAGCAAATATTTTAAACGCTTATCCAGATCAACATGATGCAGGTGCCACAGAATCAGGTGGTTTATGGGATTGTGTTCAAATGGGTTTTAGCGGCGCATTTTATTTTGCTAAATTGGGATTTAAGTTTTAGAGTTGTTTAATCTTGAGATTTTATTTCCACAATTCATTAAAAGGGGCTTTTTTGTAAGCCCCTTTTTAGTTTTAAACATTTGTACAATATTGTTTTACATCACTAATTATCACCTTTTTCAATTTGAGGTTTCTATTTTTTTAGTCCGTTTCTTTTTCCTCTTTATCACAATTGATTTTATAAGGAAGTAAAGGCATGCAATTATCAAATAAAAAGGCCAAATCGTAATCAGAAAAACAAAAATTGTTTTAAAGCCTTCCCAGCCATTGATCAAACCTTGTCCTAATTTATAGGAATATTTATTCGTTTCATCGTAAGTTAAATTGCTTGTGTTTTTTTCAATCACCAAGTTAATTTCACTATAGGCTATTTGTTTATTAAGTAATTTCATCTGAGATTCTTTGACTTCAATTTCTGTTCGTATGCTCTCAAGCTTTTCTTCAACTTCAAGTATATCCTTAATATCAGTAGTTTTTGCCAGTAAATCCAAATATCTTTTTTCGAGTATTTTTTTATTGGCTAGTCTGGTAGAATCGTCAACATACTGCATACTTACATCCTCAACAGAGAAACTTTTTGAAACAATATTAAGCTTTGATGAATCCAACAATTGAACAAATTTTTCAAAATAAGAAGCCTGAACATTCAGCGATATCTGATAATAGGATGTTGGCTCATTTTTTACAAGGCTTTCATTTACCACATATCCTTTGCATACTTTGACAAATAAATAAATTGAGGTGTTTACTTATGTACTAATTATTATTTGTTTATATCCAATGTGCGCATTGGATACCATTCTTTCAATGAGTTTATGAAATATTGTTTCTTTGAAAATCGACCTATTTATACGAAATGAATATTCGCTCAAATAT
>JANYKN010000141.1 GCA_025361565.1 Bacteroidota bacterium
GATCCGGATACAGTAAACGTCTGTGCTGTAGAAGCTGTGCCTTGCGTTGTACTGAATGGGTTTAACGTTCCTGTTTCCGTTAATACTGATGTGGGAGCAGTTACTGTGCCTGTAATTGCTACATTTTGTGTTGTAACCCCGATACTGCCAATGCTTATGTTACCAGCAGGTGAACCAACCGGCGTTGAAGCGTCAATGCGGACATAGATAGTTACAGGTTGCCCTGATAAAGTTCCACCTGATCGTGTTAAGTTAAGATTAGTAGAGTATGTTGTCCCATCGGTAGAAACTTCATAGCCAGAAGGTGGGTTAACTATTGCATTTGCTGTTAAACTAGATCCGGATACAGTAAAGGTCTGTGCTGTAGAAGCTGTGCCTTGCGTTGTACTGAATGGGTTTAACGTTCCTGTTACCGTTAATGCTGGTGGGGGAGCAATTACTGAGCCGGTAATGGCTACATTTTGTGTTGTAGCCCCGGTACTGGCAATGCTTATGTTACCAGCAGGGAAACCAACCGGCGTTGAAGCGGCAATGCGGACATAGATAGTTACAGGTTGCCCTGTTAAAGTTCCACCTGATCGTGTTAAGTTAAGACTTGCAGAGTATGTTGTCCCATCGGTAGAAACTTCATAGCCAGAAGGTGGGTTAACTATTGCATTTGCTGTTAAATTAGATCCGGATACAGTAAAGGTTTGTGCGGTAGAAGCTGTGCCTTGCGTTGTACTGAATGGGTTTAACGTTCCTGATTTTGTAAGAATAGGTGTTGGGGTAAGTGTAGTTGGATTAATTACATTTGAATTTGGACTTGTGCCACCTGCATTGACAGCTCTAATTCTATAATAATACGGAGTGCTGGCGCTTAATCCAGTAACACTGTAAGTAGTTACATTTGAAACAGATAAATTATTATAACCAACTACCATGCTGGTAAAAGCTGCATCAGTGGCTACATCTAAATAATAACCTATCGCTGTTGCAAGTGGGTTCCAATTGGCAGAAAAGCTGTTTAAAGTTATGTTTGTTGCTGCTATTGCCACTGGGGCGATTGGTGCCACTACCGAAGGTGCATTAAGCCAATTCGAATTATTCCCATTTAAGGTAAAGCTGTGCAGCGTTCCATTATGTCCACCTATGCCTTGATTAAAATTGTAAGAAGCTAGTATACCCGCCGAGCCTGAAACGTCTGTGCCCATATTTGCAATTAATTGCGATTGGCTTAGGGCAGTGTTCCACACATGAAAATCGTCAATATTACCATCGAACCATACGCTCAATACCCCTAATACATTTTCGGTGCCCAGATAAAAATTCCCAAAACCTCCAGTAGCGCCCGTAGCAGTTGGTGCAGTTGCAGGAATCAAGTTTGTACCGTTAAATGACATAGAGGCTGGTGCACCATTTAAATATATTTTCAGCCAGTTTGCATCTCCTATTAAAGTTCCATTAAAAACAACCGCGATATGGTACCAGGTATTTAATGTTAAAGTGGTATTGGTAAGTCCATAAGCCCAGTTGCCATTAGATACAATTGCATATAATGTCATTGAGGGGTCAACTTGTATCTCAATTCTTTTATCATTGGTCCCGCCCCCGGACTGATTGCCTGCATTACCAATTGATCTTGAACAAATAGTGCCCCAACTACTTGGTGCAGCTGTAAAATACACCCAGCTTTCAATTGTAAACTGGCTTATATTATCCAATTGGGTAAAAGCCCCACAGTCTACATAATCGCTTTTTGTGCTGTTAAAATTAAGCATTCTATCTGATTGTGCCTTGCCATTTGTTATGAAAATGAGCACAAAAGCAGGCATTAAGATAAGTAATCGTAATTTTGTTTTCATAATTTATTTATTTTGATATTACCTACTCTTTTTCGGATTTTCGGCAGCTTCCATTTCATTTAAATATCAATTCTCTTATACGTTTTAAATCCAGTTCATCTTTATCTACTAAATCAAAGGCCCCAATCGACTTAAGTAATTCTTTTAAAAAATCATTTGTAGTGGACGAAATGGCTATTACCTTCAATTTAAGGTAGTTTTTAATAATTAATCTGGTTAATTCTATCCCGTCCATTACAGGCATGTTCAAGTCTATAAATGCAATATCTAATTCATTATAATTCTTATTGTCAAGGAATTCCCTGCCACTGCTTGCTTTTATCAGCAATTTCGCATCAGGGATCATTCCTACCAGAAGCTCAAATGCGTCAAGAAAATGTTGATTATCATCTACTATGGCGATATTTCTCATTCATTCGATATTTATTCAAAATTACAATTGAAATTTGCAACTATTATTAGTTAAAATGCTATAAATTAATAGGTAATATTGGGATTTACAGTAGGTAAAATACCTACTTGCATTTACCTTAGCAATGTGTAGGAAATAAGTTGCTACGAGGCGCGGAAAAATTTTAAACCGCAGCATACTAATGTATGTGAGGATTTAAAATTTTTACAGTAACAAAGTAGGAGCTTATTTAGTGTTTGCAAGAAAACTGACAGATTCAAGGCTTTTTGAGTTTTTAAAAGCGGAGTTTACTACTGTAAATGAGCATTTTAAAAACTCAAAGTAACGCAGAAGATGGCGTTTTCTTGCAGGCACTATTTAATACATATTGCTTAATTATAAGCAGACAAACATTTAAGGGAACATCAATAAAATTATGATGGAAGCACATTTTAAAGCCTTGATCGATTATTTGACCTAAAATATTTAATCAACCTTTTAATAACAATGAGTTTGTATATTTATGTTTTATTCGTAAATTTGAATAAAGTCAGTCCTAAAAAAACTTGAATATTAAATTGATGGGCATTAAATATAATGTGATAATAGCAGACGATCATCCAATTTTTAGGGATGGTTTCAGATCGTTTTTAAATAATCAGGAAAACATTGGCGATATTTATGAAGCAGCGAATGGGAAGATATTTATTGATTTGCTAAAAACAAATAAAATTGACCTTGCATTTATGGATATTAATATGCCGGAAAAAGATGGTTTTGAAACAACTAAGGAGGCTATCCATATTCAACCCGACATAAAAATTATTGGGGTTTCAGCATTTCAAAATATTGATTATATAGACAAAATGCTTAACCTGGGGGCAATGGGTTATATTTTAAAAGATTCTGGCAAAGAAGAAATTATACAATCCCTAAACAAGGTGATGGTCGGTGATTATTATTTCTCAAACAGAGTGTTGGCAAAACTTTCGCAAAGGGTAATTGTGAACCAACATAAAACTACTGTGCCTGAAATAACTGAACGTGAACAAGATGTGTTGAATTTGCTGTGCAGGGGCGCCTCGCGTTTCGAAATTGCAGGTAAACTTTACATTTCTGAACGTACAGTTGACAAACACAGGGAAAACCTGCAGCAAAAAACGCAAACCCACAACGTGGTCAAGCTGGTTTTATATGCTTTTAAAAACGGACTCGTCGATTACCAAAATATTTTAAGTTAAGATGCAAAGAATAGCTTGGCTTGCTGCCTGTTTAATAATCTCCAATTCTTATATTTATAGCGATACAATTTATTTACAACAGAAAAAGGAAAAATACGATATCAATAAACATGCACAAATATTTATTGATAGTACTAAAATACTCACAATAAACGATTTTCTGAGAAATGGCAATGAATTTAAATTTTCAAATAATAACACAGGCAAAACTAACTTCGGGATTAATGATTATGTTTTGTGGATAAGATTTGATTTAAAAAATTTAGATAGTCCCGTGAATCATTGGTTGCTCGAAATTGACTATTATACCTTAAATAAGGTTGAATTTTTTGAAGTTAGAAATGGCAACATCCATCAACACAAATTTGGTGGGATGGATTATATTTCAAAATCTGAAATTATAGCCAGAAATTCTGTCTTTAGTATGGATTTATCGGCAAATGAAACAGCAACATACTATATTAGAATTGAAACCTATTCTTTCCAAATAGTCCCAATAAAGCTTTTTAGCACTACCAAACTAATGAAAGAGGCCGACAATCGGTATTTTCCAATTAACATGATGATGGGGATAATGCTTGGCGTTTTTCTTTTTAATTTTATTTTGTTTATTATTTCAAAAGAAAGAATGTATTTATTTTTTTCATTGGGAATTGCAATGATCCTCGTGAATTTTCTGAGCAATTTTGGTTATCTAAACCTATTTGATGCAGGATTGCCAGTTTATTGGTATACACGGATAAGATACATAGGCTATCAGTTATCGAACGTTTTCTTTTTACTTTTTACTATTGAATATCTCGAAACACGTAAATATTACAAAACAGGCAGTTATATAATGTATTTTGGGATTGTGTTTATGATTGTTTATTTAATTTATTACTGCCTGCCATGGGCCAACCTTTACTTTTTGAACCAGATACCTGTTATTGCATTTCCTGGATTTGCATTAGCACAGCTTTTTGTTGGGATTGTGGTATTAAAAAAAGGGCACAGAACCGCTATTTATTTTATCGTTTCATACATTGTTTTTGTATTAAGTGCAATATTATACCCTCTTTTTTTAAAAGCTGTCATAGAACCAGGTTTGTTTATTAAACACATATACCTAATTGGTATGTCGATATTTTCTATTTTATTAACTGCGGGTTTAACTGAAAAAATAGCAAATGTAAAACGAGAAAAAATAAAAGCAAACCTACTAATGGCTCAGAAAGAAAACCTGGAGTCATTGGTAGCAGAACGCACAAATGAGCTGGTTGAGAACCAAATTAAATACCACGATTTGGTTGAGCAACTGCATGACTGGATTTGGCAAATTGATAAAAATGGTATTTTTACCTATAGTAGCAAATCGGTAGAGCTAATTTTGGGTTATCTTCCCATTGAAATTGTTGGAAAACACTATACCAATTTTTTTTCTAAAGAAGAATCAGGTGCTTTAAAAAAAATGATTGACTCGGTAAATTTCAATAAAAAAGGTTTTATAAATTTTGAAATTAAAACCCAAACCAAAACTGGTTACCCCGTTTTAATAGAAACCAGCGGAAAACCATATTTCGATGTTGATGATAAATACTTGGGCTGGAGAGGACTAACAAGAGACATATCAAACAAGAAATTAATAGAAAGGAAGCTTTTAAAGACTGTTTTAGAAACCGAAGAAAAGGAACGCAAATGGTTTGCATCTGAACTACACGACGGGCTTGGTGCAACACTGTCAGGCATAAATATGTATTTGAACACTATCGACTCCGATGACATTGATGATGGGCTTAAAAAAGAATTATTAAAAAAAGTCCACCAACTGGTCAAGCACCTTGCAGCCGAAGCCCGAACACTTGCACATAATATCAGGCCATACGAGATTGCATATCTTGGCCTTAATTCGAGTTTGATAAATCTATTCCAAAAGGTTATTATTCCCGGAAAATTTGATGCTAATCTCGATTTTAACGATTTAAAAATTGTATTGGACAAAGACACAGAATTAATAATATTCAGGATTATTTCTGAACTTTTAAACAATACACTCAAACATGCTCAGGCAACATCAATTGAATTAACCATTAAGGCAACGGCCAAAAGAATTTTAATTAGGTACAGCGACAACGGGATTGGTTTTGATCTGAATAAAGTATTGGATGCCAATAAAGGGATTGGAATTCAGAATATTATAAACAGGGTAAATGTTCTTAATGGTTTAATTGTTTTTAACAACAAAAACAATATTGGCACCTTGGTCGAAATTGAAATTTGAGCCTTATGAAACGGTCATATCGAAAGCATTACAGAACTGTTTTACTTCTCAGTATAAAAGTGTTCAAAATAGAAACTGAAAACTAAAACTGTAAAATCCCAAATTCTTCTGTAGAATATAATAAACCAATCAATTAGCAAAGATAGGCCCGGTCGCAAACGAGGCAAAAGACTACGGCATAAACGTTCTCAGCTTCCCAAAAATTCAACCAATCAATAATCAATAGACAATTATCAATCATCATTTCTTCCTGCCATTTATTCCGTTTCCTTTTGCACTTATTGCTCCCTAACACCTAATGATGAAGCATATTAATTGTTTTTATGTTTCACTTTAAATCTTTCATTATGGATAAAACTGGTGCATATTTCAGGTTATTGGCTCAGGCTCGTTATCATCGTTCGCTTTTCAGTTATTATGGTAGCAGGCAGTGTTTTCA
>JANYKN010000152.1 GCA_025361565.1 Bacteroidota bacterium
CGCCTTAGCTCCTTTGAAGAAATGAAGGTACCTTCATTTCTTCAAAGGAGCTAACAACAAACAACAATATTCCTTTTATCTTTACCGAGTGATATATTATTTAACTGAAATGGTGGTATATAATTGAATTGAAATTTACAAATGGAAGGAATTTATACCATATTCAGATGAGATAATGCTTAAAAAATATGAAAAATGGCGAAAGGGATTAAGACGGGAGGCCGGAAACAGGGGACACCTAATATTCTAACAAGAGAAATTAGGGCTATTCTTAAGGGGATAATAGCAAAGGAGCTAGAAACATTACCGGCAACGATTGAAAAGTTTGAGCCTGAAAAAAGATTAGAGATTATTTTAAAACTATTGCCGTATGTTTTGCCAAGGGTGGAAACAGTACACATGAATGAAGGTGAATTGATGGACTTAGGATGGTGATAATGGGATAATCATAAAATATAAGATTTTGGACAATCGGTTTCTGTGATACATCTTATTTGGAGCTTAGTTTATCTGAATACCATGAATTATTGAATAACAAACATGAAAACTAATATGTATCATTGTAGGGCAATACACAAACTGATAATTCATTTTCCAGTAACCTTATCGAATTTTACCTTCTATTATGAAACGATTACTATTATTACTTGTATTTATTGGAACCATACATTCAATGAATGCACAATTGGCTGTCCTTGTAGCAAAAAATGAGAAAGCGATATTTCAAATCTTTTCATATGACGAATATGGATCGCCTTCATCTTTGGGAACTGGTTTCTTTATAAGTTCAGATGGAAAAGCACTGACAAATTTACATGTTTTAAAAGATGCCAAATTTGCGTATATCCGTGATTACAAAGGAGTATATTATCAGATCGATAAAATTGATAGAATCTGCTCAGAATGTGACATAGCAGAGTTTCATGTTGTATTAAATAATAATTCATTTGAAAAATTGAATCTAACTTATGATGTACCACCTAAAGCGTCTGAAATATTTGTTATTGGTAATCCTGAAGGATTAGAAAGCACTGTTAGCAAAGGTATTATCTCATCAATAAGAGAACAAGATAATATTAAAACCATTCAAATTACAGCCTCAATCTCACATGGAAGTAGTGGAAGTCCAATTATGGATATGAATGGAAATGTAATTGGGATAGCTTCTTTTGGATACACTGAAGGCCAAAATTTAAATTTTGGCTACTGGATTGGGTGTATAGACAAGCTTATCCTAAATAAAGAATATATTATTTCAAATAATAAAACTGGTAATCTATATGTGATTAACAAAACTCTAAAAACTCAACCAAATCTAATTCTTAATTCAATTGAGGTAAAAGAAAAAAACACAATTGTGAATTTGTCATTTACAAATTCTTCCTTGGTATGGGGAGATGAAGCTTTCATTTTTGCATCAATCGGAGAAAAAGATAATTCTTATTATATTGAAAATAATGAAACAGGCGCTAAATTTAACATTTACGATGCTTCGATTGGTAGCTCTCCAAAGGCACCCACTAAACTAAAATTGGGAGAGACAAAAAGATTCAAATTGTATTTCCCTCCAATTGGAGATTCAAAAATAATAGATATCGTAGAAGGGACTAAGGGAACGGGTTGGACATTCAGAAATATTAATCTCTCAGAATACGATTCATTGTCATTTAAAAGCGATAGTTTTTTTAATGATTTTTATTTTCAGACAGGTCTATCATTTTTGGCTTCAAAGGAATTTGGAAAAGCTTACAGTATACTAAATGAATATGCTTTATCTAACAAAAACAATGACTATGCTCAATACCTTGCTGGAATAATATCTTACATTTTAGGAAATAACTTAGACGCATTTTCACATATAAAAAAAGCAATAGAGATAAATCCATTAAATAGCGAATACTACTTTAATCTGTACTATTTAAATTATAAATCTGAGAATTTCGATGAAGCACTTAAGAATATCTCTTCAGCAATTCAACTTGATGAAAATCAACCAGAATACTATGTATATAGAGGTAATTTACATTTTAATAACAAATCCTGGAAACTAGCTATAGCAGATTATAATAAATATATAGAATCGAATAGAAATATCAGCTATGGCTATTTATTTAAAAGAGGAATTGCAAAAACTTGGGACGATGATAAAACTGCCTGTTCTGACTTTGAAAAGGCGTATAAACTTTGTGATGATGATGATAGGAAAAAGGTCATAGCTAGTTGGCAAAATAAGTATTGTAAGTGAACCTCATCATAATTGATACTAACTCTATCTACAATATTTTGATGCGTACAATATAACAATGGTTCGTTAAGTTTTTAAGCGGCCATAGTGCCATAATATATAAGTTCTTTGAAATGTTTTTGATTTTTGATAGAGTATGGGGTAATCCCGAACACGTCAATAAATCGTTGCAGGAGTAATGTGTTGTGGTTCAT
>JANYKN010000153.1 GCA_025361565.1 Bacteroidota bacterium
CATGGTTTAATTGCTTCTCCCTCAGATATAAGTTCTGGTATTTCTTGGGGCAATAGTGTTTTGGTTACAGGCACGACAGGTTGGGCAATTGGAACTGGAAACTCAAACACAGAATTAATTGTAAGTTTAATTGGTACTGGAAATTATGCGGCAAAGATCTGTTCTGACTTAATATTAGGCGGATATTCTGATTGGTATTTGCCCAGCACTCAAGAATTAAATAAACTTTATGATAATAAAGGTGTAATTGGAGGATTTAGTAATAATTATTATTGGGCATCAACCAGATATGAAAATAACGCTGGAATGGCATCAATTGTTAGTTTTGCTATAGGAATATCTGATTGGGCTTTTTCAGTGGGGACAAATTATGTAAGAGCAGTAAGGTCATTTTAAAATTAAATATGCCATATCCCGATTGCCATGGATAAATGTAACAATGAGGATCTGTTTCAACAAATGATTCTATTTTAAATCTTACTAGGTTTTGGGGATAAGAGGTTTTAAACAAAACAGCATTAAATAAGAATTGCAATACATGAAAGCGAATAACCGTGCTAATTTTCAAAATTAATGTCACGATAAGATTAACTGCCAATATGGTTAAGGCGACCACCAAAAGCGCAACAGAAATTTAATTTATATTTGACATGGATAATGATTTAGTAAAAAAGACAAAGGCACCAAAAAAGGTGAAATGCCCTAACTGCAATGGGACAGGAAAAATTGGAAACAATACTTGTTCTAAATGCAAAGGTACAGGACTAGTTGACTTACTTTTAGATTAGTAAAGGGTTGGCTTATGAAACGGAAGCCACCGGATGCCTTCCTTTATGCGATGTCTCGAATTATTTTGGCAGATTAACATATATATATTTAATGTCCCCTTTTTTAAGGACGGACTTGTATTTATCTGAAATCCAATGAATAGATTAATAGACATACTAAATCAACCTGAAGGTCGAAAACTGGAATTTAAAGAAACACTCCCTTCGAAAGCAGATTTAGCAAAAACCATTATTAGTTTTGCCAATGATGCCGGGGGTGAATTTTATGTCGGAATAAAAGACAAACCACGTGAAATAATTGGACTAAATGGAGATGAACTCATTTTATTGGAAGAAAAAATCTGCAATCTTATTCACGATAACTGCATTCCCATTATCTCGCCGGAAATTTCGTTTTTAAATCATGAAGGCAAACATATTATTCGTACACAAATTTATAAGGGGAGCAATCCCCCATACCACCTAAAAAACAAGAGTATTACAGAAGGCACTTACATTAGAGTGGGCTCTTCAAATCGACTGGCCTCATCTGAGATTATTGCAGAATTGGAACGTCAAAAACGAAATGTTTCATTTGACGGTGAATTAACATACCAGAAAACTATTGATGGTATTAATATCAATTCTTTCAAAAACTTTTTTCTTGAAAAGACAGGTGAAGAATTTACAACGCTGATTTTACAAAAATTGGAATTATTTCAGACCGAACAGGGTAAAAAAGTGCCAACACAAGCTCTTATACTCTTATCGGATGATGAATTACGAAAACAGTTTTTTCCTTATGCTAAAATTGAATGTGCACGATTTAAGGGTACGGATCCGGGCAATTTTATCGATCAGAAAACTATTGATGTTAGTATCGCTTTGCAGCCAGAGCAAGCATACCAATTTGTGTTACGGCATATTTCGGAGGGTTCCTCAGATTATACTGGTGTTTATCGCAACGACAGATGGGAATATCCTGTTATAGCTTTACGTGAGGTAATCCGAAATGCAGTTATCCATAGAGATTATTCACTTACCGGGAAAGACATTAAAATAGCAATTTTCGATGATAAGATTGAGATAACGAGTCCTGGTAAACTATTACCTTCTGTCGATTTTAGCGATATGGAAGCTGGCCAGTCTGACATTAGAAATAAAATATTGGCTCCTGTATTCAAACGTCTTGGAATAATTGAACAATGGGGGAATGGACTAAAAATAATATCTGCAGAACTTCAAAAATATCCAGAGATAGGATTAGATTGGAAAGAGCCAGGTATAGCCTTTAGAGTAATATTCATTAAAAAGAACTTTAAGCAACAGCAAGAGTT
>JANYKN010000187.1 GCA_025361565.1 Bacteroidota bacterium
TGAGTTAATTTAGGGTTAATGATAGGCATAAAGTTGCAATAAGTTTAAACGATAAGGTTAATACTTGCACCAAAACAAGCTGAAGAAGGCCATAAACCTGCAAAATAAGCTACAAACATACTATTGAAATACTGTTTAAACAGCCCTTAAAAGGGGCTTTTTTTGTGCCCAATTGCCAGCCCGCCAAATGCCGATTTATACCCTTAAAAACATAACAGACTACGAAACAGACTACGAAACAGACTACGAAAAACGCAAAAAAAAAGACTAATTAAAGTGTATAAACTGCTTAAAAAACTGCAAAAATTAAGGTTTTTTGATTGATTGACATAGGGAAACCACCCTTTTTAAAGCGAATAAATACAGATTAATATATTGATATTCAATATATTGGTTAATTTTTGTATTAAAACGTGCTGTCTATTGATTGATTTGGTGCTTTTTATGCTTTATAATTATCCAATTTGCTTTCTGATCATATCTTGACTTAATACACCTGTTCGGAGGCTCTGAATTTCGTCTTTAAGGTTTAATATTGTTTTGTTCAGCTTCGATATTTCTTCTGTATACTTTGACATTTCATCTTTTGAACTATTTGCCACCTCGCTTAGCTTTTCGTGTACATTAATCAGTTTATCCTTTAATTTTTCGAGTTCCATCTTTGATTTAGACAATTCAGCCTTCAGTATGGAGCAATTATTACATTTATCACTATCAACAGGCATTTCACTTTTTAACATTGTTCCTTTTCCTGTAAATAACCATTCAATATTTATCTGAGGGAAGCTGGCGATTAATTTCGCCAATGTTTCTTCAGTGATTCCTGTTGTGCTTTCAAGCGTTCCTCTCGATATGCCTGTAGTAGCATAAAAATTACGCTTACTAATATTAAGTGTATCAACGAAATACAATATATTTTGTTTTATTGGCGAATTATTTTGCATTTTAATTTGGAATTGGCGAAAAGATTTGTAACTTTGCCATGTGTTTAAATGTAAGACACGGTAAACACTCAATAAAACGTAAATATATGGAAATTAAAGAAGAAAAAGAACACTTGATTGAAATTGTAAAGGAACAGAGGCTTAAAACACTGCCGGCAATTATTACCGATGGAAAAGTTTTTGCCGCCATCTGCGACAGGGAGCACCGTTTGATGATTTACAACAAGGTAAATGCGCTTTTTGGTGCAAGGCCGCTACAGGACAAAACCATTAAAAGGATGTACCTGTATGCTACCCACCCAAAACTGGGAATACCCGAAAAGAATCTTGAAGCAACTGCAAATGTACTTCGCTTTGCCCTTGAAGAGGTAATGGTTATAGCCCTTGTGGAAATGAGAAGCAGCCACAAAGCAATGGGCGACAAAATTAGTTTAATAGAGAAATACATACCCGAATATGAGCAAGACAGTTAACCGAAAGCCGGAGTTGCCAATAATAAGGCCAAAAAACGATTGTTTAAAAACCTGTAGGAATTGTGCGGCTTATCCAGCAATAAAAAGGTTTTGGAACGGTAAGGTATTGTGTAGCAAATGTGCTGAAAAAAGTTTTAACCGGTGGATGAAGCAGGTTGCCGCAGCCGGGTTTGTGTTAATAATTATAATATTAATTGGAGCTTGTATATAGATTATGAAAAATAAATTGAATGACCAATATTTTATTGATTTGATAAAAAATCAACACCTTCCGATTGTTAACTGGACAGGAGTTGATTTAATCAAGGACGAACCAATGTTTGCTTGCTTTGTGGTTAAAGCTTTAGCCTACCAATTCAAAATACTCTTCAGAAACTTTAAGCGAATGATAGAACTCGAGCGCAGATACCGCATTGCGAAGAGGAATAGTATCGGCGATGCTGACTTGTTTGCTCAATATATGAGTATACCCGATAAGCGAATATCCAAACTTCATGTTGGGCTCAGAGTTTAATTCATTTACAAAGGAATAATGATTATCCAGGGTAAATCCAAACATTTTACAGAAAATACGAACAGTTAGTTTTAAATCTTCAAAATGTTTCGATTCGTCCGTGCCGCTTTCAATTTCAAATAATCCTGACTTTAAATGACAAGTGTAGTTAAGTAGCATAATTAAAAATTCAGGTTAACAAAGCCCCTAAGATAATTAAAAAACTTGCAAGCGTACACATCGGCACACGCAGGGGCACAACAAAATGCTAATTTAATATAGATGAACCGAAGCCAAATAATATACCTCAATAATCAGCTATGCATCCCTGCATATTGGCTTTATACCGAGTATACCACGGAGGTGAACGGGAAAGATGTTGCGATGCCAGCTATATATACAAAGAGGATGTATGATTATCGCATTAATCTTAAAAAAATCCATACCGTTGGTCACCCGGGACCGGGTAAACCTGCCATGGTATGGTATGAAAGATTGGATGTAAACATAAAAGTGCTCATAAATGCTGCCATTGGCGGAAGCCCTTATGTAATTGCCAAGCGAAACCTTATTGAACGGATCATAACCAGCGACAGCAAAGCTGCCGACTTCTTTTTTGATTACACTTTTGATGATGGCGACCACATCAAAGAGGACAAACAAAAGGAATACCTTATACATGCGTGGATATTCAATGCCTTTACGGAGATATTGCACAACGGAAAAAGCATGTCCTATAAGCATCTTGGCAAAAG
Source organism: Bacteroidota bacterium (assembly GCA_025361565.1). Lineage (GTDB taxonomy): Bacteria > Bacteroidota > Bacteroidia > Bacteroidales > NBLH01 > NBLH01. Next base: position 2,666 of record JANYKN010000187.1, read on the forward strand.
CCTTGGCGAAATATGGGAACATATATCGGAAGCAGTGAATGAGCTTGATACACTGGTTTATCCGCATAAACTACCTGACCACCCACGAAGGCTTAGATCTAAGTACGAAAAATATGTTGATTATGGTTTTGAAAGCCTTATACACGGAGG
>JANYKN010000022.1 GCA_025361565.1 Bacteroidota bacterium
ACTTGCTTCAACTTCACGGAGTTGTTAAAAAAATGAAGAGTCAATCAGGAGAGATTGAATGCCTTGTAATTCCAATTGAAAAGAATAACCTTTTTAAGGGTGAGAAGGGCATTTATCTTGATCTTATCGCCTTTGAAATAAAGGAGAAAAAGGCAGATCAGCAAGACACTCACATAATTAAGCAATCATTCTCAAGGGAAATCAGGGAGCTTATGCCCGAAGAGATTAAGAATGCGCAGCCTATCATCGGAAACCTTAAAGTTTGGACAGATCAGCAAAATTCTGAGCCGGTAAGTAGCTCAAAAGTTACTGAAGAAGTAGACGATCTCCCATTTTAGTAATTAACCCATTCGCCGGAATACTGAGGAGCCAGAATAAATTAAACATTATCGGTTCTGGTAAACCTCACTCCGGTGATTAAAATTAATACTTTGCAAAAACTATCCTACATCGGCATAAAGGAAGAGGGCAAGGATTTTCGGATCATTCATTCAGAAATCCTTAAATCTGAGTGGAATAAACTACCTCCAGGCCGATATGATATAATAACCTCAAAACGAAGAAAGAATAAGTCGAATTCTCAGCTAGGCTATCTATTTGCAGTTATCTATCCTTTGTTTATGAAATATGCTATTGATGCAGGCTATGAATTTGAGTGCATTGAGGAAGTAGATCTCTTTTGCAAGCAACAATTCGCGGGAAAGGACATAATAAACCGGAATACTGGACAAGTTGTGACTATTCCAGCTCTTAAACGCGACTTTAAAACAATTGATATGATGACTTATATTGAGAAAATCAGGAATTATACCGCAGAATATTTAAGCGAGTACATCCCTGATCCCGGAGAAATGTTTGAACTTAATTTATAATTATTCTAAAATGACTGAAAAAATTGACTTAGTTGGCAAATTTGCAGATTTTACAATACCTCGAAACAAAATTGACAAGCAGGCCAGGCTTAAAATAACCGGCGTTCTTTCAAATAATGGTACAACGCGGGTATTCGCTATTGATCCCGAAGACAAAAAACACAAGTTAAATACTTTATTAGTTGACACAAATATATATGATGAGGCCGGACAAGTGTTAATTCCAAAAAACTCTGATTATTACGCTGAAGTTCAAAGAAGGTTGGATGAAGAAACCGAAAATATTTTAAAGGATTAATGAACAAAACAAGTTACATTACCAATCGAAGGAAGTGGTTAATTGAAAATGAGCCTTTTTGTATCCTTTGTGATAATTTTGTTGGATCGAATGGTGACTTAACTCATATTATCCGACAAAGTTACTCTATTAAACTTCAAATGAATGATTTAAATAATGGGTTGTCTCATCGAGCCTGCCATCAGATATTCGATGATCAGCCTAAAAATGCCAAATATTTGCCCCGAATTAATGAGGTTTTGAAGCGAATGAAATCCCTGGATGAAAAATATTACAATAGATATGTTGACCGAATGAAATAATATTATATATTTGTCATGCCAAAATTATCCAAAATGAATGAGATTTTTAAAACTACCAGTATAAGCGCATTGCCGAGAGTGGGACTTTGGACCCTATGGCCTCTCGGCTTTGTTGTTTATGCTGGTTTTTAATTTATAGGCCATGAGTAGATCAATAAAATTTAGAGCTTGGGATAAACTAGACGGAAAATTCTTAAATCCTTGGCCTGATGGTTTTACAATCTTGGGTGAAACAACTTGTTTTGATTTGATAATGAATCAAATGGGGGAATTACATCCTGAAAAATTAACACTTAATATGCTTAATGATGTTGGAATAACACAATTCACCGGTATAAAAGACATAGATGGTGCTGAGATTTATGAGGGAGATATATTGATCGTAACCGGGGAACATAAAAATACTGGTGCGCTTAATCCCGACAAGAATCTGCCAGTTGGTCGTAAATATAAGATAGTCTTCCATGATGGATGTTTCAAGCTTAAACGAACAAAAAGAACTAAAATGAAAGTTTTATCTGGGGCTATAATTTACCAGAATGGAATGAAGGTAATTGGTAATATTTATAAAAATCCCTGAAATAAAGCAGAAAGTTTAAATGCTTTTTAAAAATGTCACGCTTATTGACTAAAAAAGTTATTAGCTTTCTAAGCATTCTAAGAATTTAATTGTATATTTGTATCTCATTCGGTCAAGGTATGATAAGCTTTTTTCATAATTTAACATATCCCGTAAGGGTAAGAAACCTCGGAGCGGCCTTGACCGATTGCTTTGGGGATTTCTTATACCTGCGGGTTTTTAATTTATAGGGATGTCTGGTTGGATAAAAATACATAGGGATATAAACAAGCATTGGATTTGGGTATCTGATCGCCGTCTAAAATGGTGGATAGACATTTTAATAACGGTTAACCATGCAGATTCTAAAGTTCTAATCAACGGTAAACTATATGATTGTAATAGAGGTCAATCCCTCATGAGTCTTGAAACTTGGGCTAAACGATGGGGGGTTACCAGGAAGACCGTGAAAGACTTTTTTTTCTTGTTACAAAGTGATTCAATGTTAGTCTCAGAAAGTATACGGTTTAGTACACGGATAACAGTTTGTAACTATGATACATACCAGAGTGAGGTAAACGCTCAAGAAACGCTGACAACACTCCGTAGTACACGCAGACAACACACAAACAAGAATGATAAGAATAAAGAGAATGATAAGAATAATACAAATTCAGTTCCTGAAATTTTAATTTCAGGGGATAAAAAAGATTTTATTGATTCTCTCATTTTTGAATTTCAAAAAGCCTATAGGGAAAAATCTGGAATTGATTATGAAATTTTAAACAAAGGGAAAGAGCGTTCCTCCGCCGCAACAATTTTAAAAATATACAAAGAAAAATACCCAGAATCAACGACAAACGAAACAATATTAGGACTTTCAGTATTTTTTAATCAATGTGTAAATATCAATGAACCCTGGCTTTCAGAAAAAATGAGCCTGCCAATTATCGTTAACCAATTTAATCAAATCACCAAATATTTAAAAAATGGAAATCAACGAACAAAAACCAACGGCGGAGCAACTACAGAGCAACTTGCCAGCATCGTCCATAAGAACTTTGCAAAAGCCGAATAGTGAAAGCCTGTCAGTTTATTCTGGGAATTTAACAATTGAGGGAATAATTGAACAATTCGCAAAGATAAAACTAGCGTTTCCCAGCCTTCCCGAGGGATTTTATGAGATACTTTCTGACAGGGTGAAGGGTAATAATTTCACAGATGAAAGACTTAAAGATTCTGTGAATCATTTGATTGACAATTGCAATTACCCAACTCCTACAATCTCTCAACTGATAAGCTGGGATAAGAAAATAAAGCTATTCAGTTACGATGATGTTTGTGAATTCATAAAAAACGGCCACTCATTCGCATCATTTGTATCTACGAATATTGGCTACAACTTCCCGGTATGGGTAAAAAAAATAGACTTTGAAACCTATCATTTAACGAAATGGGAGGGCGCTATAAAATGAATCACAATATTTCTGCTTACAGGTCAATGATAATCATTTTCAAAACATTAGGTGTTCCGTTGAAGTTCGCCAAACTTGAAATACGAAAAGACAAGGTCGTTGAAGCGAGGCAATTTACCTGTTACTTCATCAAAGTTAATAGGTTAGCGACTGAATGCCAGATGGGTGAAATGTTAAACATAGATCATTCCACGGTTAATTACTCCACAAGGCACATTAAAAGTCTTTCAGAATCTAACCCGAAAACGAAAGAGCTTTTAAACAAACTTCACCATCAAATCAAATTAGGCCGCCCTGATTTGTCATTTAGGCCAAAATTAAGCGATCAGTACCTTAAACGTACAATTACACCACTCAGGCAAAAAGAGGTTAAAAAACGGCCCGTTTTGAAGAAAGTTGTTATTAAGCAAAAAATGACTCCCGAAGGCATTGAATTAAAAAGCAAAGCCGGGAGGGCTCCAAAGACAAAACGAATGCGGACTTCGACCAATCCATGCGGACTAACGAATGAATTCAAAGTAAAGTTTGTAATCGACGGAGAAAAAAAAGAGTATAATTATTTCTTCTAAAACTAAAAAACATGAAAAGCTACTCAATTAATCTAAGCGTTGATGAACCAACTGCGCTAATAAGTAGAACGATTAAGAAAAAAATATATAAAAACTGGGGAATGAAAGCAATTATAGGATTTTGTCTATTACTACTGGGGTGTGCCCCGATGTATGAGGCTCAAAATGATGATTGGATAGTTCGGGAAGACATGTTATATAAAACCCGGAAATACCTTGGATATGTTAAAAAGATTGAATGCGTGGAAATTCGTCATGGAGTTCCATATAATTTGGTAGAAACAGACAGCATGTCCTTTCATATATGCGGGAAATTATTAATACCTGTGAATGCATGGTGTTTTCTTAAACGGGAGGATTTTCATTTCCCCGGTAGTGTAGATTTTAGCTGGAAGTATTATTTCACATGGAATGGTACAAACAGTTTATATTCAATTGAATAGGATTATGTATTACATTAAATAAACTAAGATATGAAAAAAGCAGAAGTATTACAAGTAGCATTAGATATTTTAAATCGTGCCGAAGAATTGAATATGAGTAACTATTCACATGACCAGGTTCGTGTATTGAATGATATTTATGTAGAAGTCTACTTATTCATTGAAGAGGCATTGAAGAAAGAGAAATCCTACGCCAGCCAGAAGGCCGATAATGGATATTTTAATCCAAGTCACCATATCACATATAGAAAACAAGAGCAAGAATTACAATATCCCAAAATGGAAAAACTGGGAGTAAATATTAATGCACAAACATTTGAACAGTGCGTTAATTCACTCATTTCTATGATTGAAGATAACCAGAAGGCCGAAGTAAGTAAAGAGAATGTTTGCAGGTTTGTAAAGGATTATTACAACCTTCCTGAAAGTGGTGTTCAAACTTTAAATATTGATTCATTAATTCATTGCCTTGAAACATTTTCCAGTCAATTTCCCAACCAGAATGATGATGTTCAAGCCGACAATGATGAGAGTATGAGAATCCTTTCTGAAGCATTTATAAGTGAAAAATTTAAAGGAATGGATTCTGAAGCATGGAATTCAGAGAAAAATTATGATATTAAGATATTTGAAATTGGGTTCAAATCAGCAATGGCATTAAAAAGGCCAGAATCTAAGCCTCAGATCAGCGAGGAGGCGATTGAGGAATTATGGTATGAATATGCCATTAATTCATATAACGATGGTTCAGTGATTCCAAATCTTACTATTATGCATATGGGTTATTTCCAATTTTTAAAGGCGATTGAATCCCTATCCATGCCTAAAACAAACGTGATTACAGAGGATGAGATTGAGAAGGCTGCGAAGGATTACGAAGATAGAACTCATGAGGGCCCTGTTTCAAGGTGGGCAATTAATGATTTTAAGGCAGGTGCTAAATGGGCTCTATCCCTATCCATGCCTAGCGACTTTGCCGAGTTCTGCGAGTGGTGCGATGAGTATCTTGGCTATCGTGCGAAAGATTCTGATGGTGACTGGTCATGGTTTCATTTTGAAGGAATATTTAAAAACCTCGCCGAAGTTTACGACTTCTGGACTAGGGAAGTGAAACAAACTAAAAGCTAAGGATATGGAAAAGTTGATACCAGTTCAAATGAATGAAAAGTGGGTGAGATTTACCAGATTCCCATGCACAGAAGGCCATATTGATAGATGGATAGGCGATGGAATTAATGACCCGAATAATAAAACAATGAGTCAGTTGTCAGTAAATTCATTTACTGAATATTACAGATTAAATGACGGTAAATGGATTCAGAAAGATCATTTTGAGAGAGATTTTTCCCATGATTTACTTTGGCTACATGAAGAACATGATGCCAAAGCTATATGGGAAGCATATTTACTAGATGAAGCGAAAG